>DATNCY010000251.1:0-59279 GCA_035553375.1 Gemmataceae bacterium | reverse complement strand
CAGCGCGATATTCATTGTTGTTCTGGCTGGCCTGCACGTTGGTCAGCGTCAGCGTCGTGCTGGTGGCTCCGCTGATATTGCTGAAACTGCCGCCGCCATTGGTACTGATTTGCCACTGTACGGCCGGCGTCGGCGTACCGTTGGCCGATGCCGTGAAGGTCGCCGTTCCACCCACCAGCGTCGATTGATTCGATGGCTGGCCCGTGATGGTCGGTGCCACAGCTGCGGGGGTAACAGTGAGGGTGGCAGCGTTGGTGGTAGCGCTGCCGGAACCGTTGGTGAAGACAGCGCGATACTCACTGTTGTTTTGGCTGATCTGCACGTTGTTCAGCGTCAGCGTCGTGTTGGTGGCTCCGACGATGTTGGTGAAGGTGCCGCCACCATCGGTGCTGACTTGCCATTGCACGGTGGGCGTCGGCGTGCCGCTGGCCGACGCCGTGAAAGTTGCCGTCTGACCCGCCGGCGTGGTTTGATTGGTCGGCTGACCCGTGATGGTCGGTGCCACTGCGGTGGCGCTGACCGTGAGGGTGGCGGCGTTGGTGGTAGCGCTGCCGGAACCGTTGGTGAAGACAGCGCGATACTCATTGCCGTTCTGGCTGAGTTGCACATTGGTCAGCGTCAGCGTCGTATTGGTGGCTCCAACGATGTTGTTGAAGCTGGTACCGCCATCGGTGCTGACTTGCCATTGCACGGTGGGCGTTGGCGTGCCGCTGGCCGATGCCGTGAAGGTTGCTGATCCACCCACCAATGCCGATTGATTCGACGGCTGGCCCGTGATAGTCGGCGCCGGCGTCGTGACGGTGAGGGTGGCGGCGGCCGTGATGGCGCTGCCGGCGCTGTTGGTGAAGACAGCGCGATATTCATTGTTGTTCTGGCTGGCCTGCACGTTGGTCAGCGTCAGCGTCGTGCTGGTGGCGCCGCCGATGTCGGTGAAAGTGCCGCCGCCATCGGTGCTGACTTGCCATTGCACGGTCGGTGCCGGCGTACCGTTGGCCGATGCCGTGAAGGTCGCCGTTCCGCCCACCGGCACCGATTGGTTCGATGGCTGGCCGGTGATGGTCGGTGCCACCGTCGCGGCGTTGACCGTGAGAGTAGCCGCAGTGGTAGTAGCGCTGCCGGCGCTGTTGGTGAAGACAGCACGATATTCACTGTTGTTCTGGCTGGTCTGCGTGTTGGTCAGCGTCAGCGTCGTGCTGGTGGCTCCGACGATATTGCTGAAACTGCCGCCGCCATCGGTACTGATTTGCCACTGCACGGTCGGCGTCGGCGTGCCGCTGGCCGATGCCGTGAAGGTCGCTGTCTGCCCTGCTGTCACGGTTTGATTGGCTGGCTGGCCCGTGATGGTCGGTGCCACTGCCGCGGCGCTGACCGTGAGGGTAGCGGCGGTAGTGGTGGCGCTGCCGGAACCGTTCGTGAAGACAGCGCGATATTCACTGTTGTTCTGGCTGGTTTGCACGTTGGTCAGTGTCAGCGTCGTGCTGGTGGCTCCGCTGATATTGCTGAAACTGGTACCGCCATCGGTACTGATTTGCCACTGCACGGTGGGCGTTGGCGTGCCGCTAGCCGATGCCGTGAAGGTCGCCGTTCCACCCGCCACCACCGATTGGTTCGACGGCTGGCCGGTGATGGTCGGTGCCCCCGTGGTGCCGGACTGCAATTCAAAAGCGCCTACGTCCACCGTCCCATTGAAGCGGGTGAAACCGGGGCCGCGCTGGTCGTTGGTGACGCCGGCGGGTACGAGCGCGTTGTCACCCGCATCGACGGCGACGCTGCCGGTCAGCAGGGCGTCGGTGGCGGTCGTTCCGCCGTTGTTCTGTAGCGGCCCCAAGTTGAGCTGCGCCTTCGTGATGCCGGTTTGGTCGCTGCTAATGAAGCCGGTGGCGCCGGTGGTGTCGCCGAGGACATTGTGCCCCAAGCTATTGAAGTTGCCGAACACATTGTTGCCCGTAGTGCCGGCGGCGTTGAGGTCGATGATGGTGTTGGCCAAGGTGTTGAGACCGGCGTTGACATTGCCGGGGGCTGCGAAATAGCCGCCGCCGATGCCGCTGCCGGCGGTGCCGCGCGTGCCGGGCAAACCTCCGTTGCCGGCACCCGAACCGGGTGCCCCGCCGAGGGCGGAGGCGAGCGCCTGGTTGTTGGCGATGGTGACGTTGTAGAAGCTGGCGCTGCCGTTATCGACGTAGACCCCGCCTCCCTCGACGTTGCCGCCGTTGCCGCCGTTGCCGCCGTTGTTGGAGGGTACATTATTGGGTGTGCCGGCGGCACCGCCGGCACCGCCGAGACCGCCGGCGAGAACATTGCTGTTGGCGGTGGGCGTGCTGAGATTGGCGGACAGGCCGCCGAACGTGCTGTTGACAACGGTCAGCGTGGTGTTGTCGCCATCGTACATGCCGCCGCCCTCGCCGTCGCCGCCGTCGCCGCCGTCGCCGCCGGTGCCGCCGTTAGCGGTATTGCCCGTGCCGGCGTTGCCGCCCGCGCCGCCGGTGACCGTGTTGGCGGCCGTCGTGCTGCCGGTGATGTTGAGCGTGGAGAAGGTGCCGCCGTTGAGACTGTTGCTGTAGAGTCCGCCGCCTTGGGCCTTGCCGCCGTTCCCTCCCATACCAAAGGCACCATCGCCGCCATCGCCGCCGATCCCGGCGGTGAGGATGTTGCCGACGAGGGAGACGTTGCTGATGTTGCTCACATTGGCACTGGTGGAATCCGTCTGCAAGAAGATGCCGCCGCCCAGCGTCAAGCCGCCGTTGCCGCCCACTCCGCCCGTGACGCCTTGCGGCGCACCACCCGTGCCGGCATTGCCACCCTTGCCGCCGTTGCCGCCCGTCAAGATGTTGTTCGACGCCGAGCCGCCGTTGAAGGTGAAGTTCAGCGTGGTACCCAGGTCGTTGAAGTAAAAGACGCCGCCGCCGATCGCGGAGCCACCGTTCTCGGCGTTGCCGCCGGGACCGCCGAAGAAACCACCGTTGGCCCCGTTGAGGCCGGTGACGCTTGTAGCACTATTGGAGTCGATATCGCTACTGGTGATGGTGGTGCTGCCGTTCATCAAGTACAGACCACCCCCTTGCACGCCATTCTGAAGGATGCCGGCCGATGTCGTTGCGAAGTAGGTTCCGCCCAGCTGTTGGAGCTGGTTTTTGTTCACGTTGCTGGCCGTGAGCGCATAAGAAACCGGCGTGGTGGCGTTGTCCGAGTTGGCCGAAATGCCGCCGCCGGTGCCGCTGGTGCCGCTGGCCTTATTTCCGCTCACCGGGCTGTTCGTCAGCGCCAGGCTGTAATCGTGGCTATAGATTCCTCCTCCATTGGCCGACCCGTTCGTACCGGCGGTGATGGTGTTGTTGGCGATCTGACTGTTGTTCAGAGTCAGGGTTCCCGTGTTCGTTCCCCCCGACATCACAGCGATGCCTCCCCCGAAGACGCCTTGGGGTATTCCGGCGGCGAGGATGACCGTATCGCTCTTCAGTGTGTTGTTGGTGAAGTTGCTGGAACTGGCGTTTACGGAGAGAGCCCCTATCTGGTCGAAAACGTATAACCCGCCTCCCTGGGCGTTGCCGCCCGACCCGTTGGGACCAGTCTTGGTTCCACCCTGGGCGGCCGTCACTTGGTTGCCGGTGAACGGCGTGGAGCGGATCGTGATGGAGTGTGCCGCGAGGTTGCCGCTGGTGTCGGCGATGGAATAGGACACGCCGCCGCCCGAGGCCACGCCGCCATTGGAACCGCTACCCTGAGTTCTGCCCCGACTCCCCGAACCGCCGGCACCAGAACTGGCCGCATTGTGCGAGAAGGCGCTACCGCTAATCGTGAGATCTCCGATGTTGTTGCTGACGGCGATGGCGCCGCCGGAGGCGGCACCGCCGACCCCGCCGGCACCGCCGATCCCGTTGGGCGAGAAGGTGATGCCGCCATCGCCGCCTCTGCCGCCGGCACCGCCGACGACCTTATTGCCAGCCCCCTGGAGAACTCCGCCGAAGGTGCTGGAGGACACGTTCAGGTCCGCCACCGTGTCATTAATGGCGCCTCCCGAGGCGGCACCTGCGGTGCCCCCCACGGAGCCGTTGCCATTGGCACCATTAACGAAGCCAATACCGCCGGCACCGGCGTTGCCGCCGTTGCCGCCGGCCCCGCCCGCGCCGCCGTTGCCGCTCGTCACCAGAGAGGACGTGAAGGTCGTACCCGCTACCGTCAGGGCGTCTCCGTCATTGGATATGGAGCCGCCGGCGGCGATGCCGGTGTTGCCGCCGACACCGCTGGCACCACCGATGCCGCCGGCACCGTTGATACCAGGAAAAGAGCCCGTACCGGCGTTGCCGCCATTGCCGCCGTTGAGGCCGCTGCCACCGATGCCGCCAGCACCGCTGGCCGCGCCATTGCCGATGCCGAGGTTGTCCGCGATGAACTTGCTGTTCGTCACGGTCATCGTACCCACATTGGAATACACCCCGCCACCCTGACCGGCGCCGCCAATGCCGCCCCTTTTGCCGCTGCCGGCGTTGCCGCCGCTGCCGCCGTTGCCGCCGTTGCCGCTGCCGGCGCTTTTGCTTTTCGCGCCGCCGTTGCCGCCCGCGCCGCCGTTGCCGCCCGCGCCGCCCGCGCCGCCCTGGACGAGATTGCCCAAAAACTGAACCGAATTGATGTCGGTGAGGACGCTGGCGTTGTAGATGGCACCTCCGAAGGCCGCCCCGCCGTTTGCACCGAAGCCGCCGTCGCCGCCGTTGCCGCCGAGGCCGCCGGCACCGCCCTTGCCGCCGGGCTGTTTATTAGCGGCATCGGCGCCGTTGCCGCCGTTGCCGCCCACGCCGCCGTTGCCACCGTTGCCGCCATTGCCGCCGGTGCCAGCCTGAGCCACATTATCGGTGAACGTGGTGCTGCTGATGGTGATGGTTCCCAGATTGAAGACGCCGCCACCCTCGGCATCGCCTCCCGTCGTGCCATTGCCACCGTTGCTACCGTTACCACCGGCACCGCCGGGGCTGCCGGTGCCGCCGTTACCGCCCGGGTTGGGGAGGCCTTGAAGACCACCGATACCGTTGGCACCGTTGCCGCCCAGTGCCTTGTTGTTGGTAATCTGACTGCCGCTTGCGATAATCAGGGTGGCGTTGAGATCGTTGTAGATGCCGCCGCCCGCGCCGAGTCCTCCGCCCTGTGCCAAATTGCCCGCATTGCCCTGCGCCGTATTGCCGGTGACAGTCGTGTTATTCAAAGTCAGCGTGGCACCCGAACCCGGCCCGTTCGAGCCTTCGGCGTTGAAGATACCACCCCCACGGCCCGGAGGACCGCCGACGATGCCGCTGGCCACGCCGTTACTAACGATGTCATTAGTAAGGGTCAAGTTGCCGCCGTTGAAAATATCGCCGCCCTGGTTGCCCGAAGCTCCAAAAGAGTCGAAGGGCGAAGCGTTGCCATCGGTGATGGTCAGGCCGGAGATCGTCACATGCGCTTCGTTCGAGGTAATGTCGAAGACGCGGCTCTCGCCAAAACCGCTAATGCTCAGACCAACGGCGCTTGGCCCCTGGATGGTCATGTCGTCGGTGATCTTCAACTCGCCATGTTGCAAGAAGATATTCCCGCCGATGATGCCGCTGAATTTGATCGTACTGCCGGCGTTGGCCGGAATATCCGCCTGGTTGATGCAATAGCGGATGTCGCCGGATGTCCCCGACCCGATGCCCGCGTCGCCGCCGATGTTGACCGTGTAGACCGCCGCCGACAGCAGCGTGCGGTCTTCCAGCGCCTCGAGCCGGGGCCGGATAAGCGGCCGGTAAAATCGCGGTGAAACCGTCCGTCGGCGCGGATTGCGACGAGAAAACAGCCAACGATGGATGGTTCGTAACCAGAGAAAACGGTGCATGGACGCGGACTCCTTAAGCAAACTGGAACTGCATGAGCATGGCCTCTTGGACGGCCAATAAGTGGAAAATGAAGTCAAAAAGGATGGCAGGCACCGAGGTAGCGGTGCTGGAAGGACCGAACAGTACACCGAGATCAGTGTAGGAAGCTGTTAGGGTATGGGCAAAGAACAAATTCGGCAAGATAGCCAGATCAAATACCGGCGTGGCAAACGTAACGGTGACAAAATTGTTATGCACCGGAACGATGAGGGTTTGGCCGTTAACTTGTAGGCTCACGAACCCCTCATTGATCGGAATGCCGGCCGGATTGAAGACCAGCGCGGTGACCGTCTCAAGTTGGGTGAACCCCGCATATTGATTCTGCACGCTCGTAATAACAATACTCGTTGGCTGGAAGCCTGGCGGCGGTCCGGGAGGTCCGGGCGGCGGCGACGGCGGCGGTCCGGGAGGAGGTCCGGGAGGAGGTCCGGGAGGAGAGGGAGGCACCTGAGACTCGAAGGCGCCAATGTCCACGGTGTTGTTGAAGATACGGACGAATCCCGTGCCGCGTTGGTCGGTGGCCGGGTTGCCGAAGGGCGGACTGGTGACGAGACCGTTGTCGCCCGCGTCGATGGCCACGCTGCCGGGCAGCAGGGCAGCGGTCGAGGTCAGTCCGCCGTTGTTCTGGAGTGGCCCCAGCTGAAGCTGCGCCTCGTTGATGTTGGTTTGATCGCTCGCGCCGAAGCCGGTGGCGCCGGTGGTGCTGCCAAGGATATTGTGGCCAAGACTAGTGAAGGTGCCAAAGACATCGAAAGAAGCGGCAGCCGCGTTAAGGTCGATGATTGTGTTGCCCACCGCGTTCGCGCCGCCATTGGCGTAGTAGCCACCCGCGAGGCCGGTGCCCGGATTGCCTGGTGTGCCGGCGATGCCGCCGATGCCCGCGCCGGAACCGGACGCTCCGCCCGCACCGAAGGCCACGGCCTGATTGTTGACGATGGTGACATTGATGAATTGGGCAGTGCCGCTGTTGACGAAGACCCCGCCGCCCTCGACACTCCCGCCGTTGCCGCCGTTGCCGCCGTTATTGCTGGGAACTCCGCCTGGAGTGCCGGCGCTGCCGCCCGCACCGCCGTTGCCGCCGCTGAGGATATTGCCATTGGTCGTGGGCTTGGTGGGGTCGGCGGATGGACCGCCGAAGGTGCTGTTGACGACGATCAGGTTGGTGTCGTCACCGTTGAAAAGTCCGCCACCCTCGGCGTTGCCGCCGTTGCCGCCGTTGCCGCCGGGTCCGCCATCGGCCGTCGTGCCCGTGCCGCCGGCGTTTCCGTTACCGCCCATGACGCGATTGCTGGCCAGCGTGCTGCCGGTGATATGGAGGGTGGAGGCCGTGCCGGCGTTGGTACTGTTGTTGTACAGCCCGCCGCCCGCCGCCAAGCCGCCGTTGCCGCCGGCGGCAAACAACCCGGGATTGACTCCCGACAAGGAGGAAGAACCCGCCCCACCCGCGCCGCCCGAGCCAGCCAGGACGACGTTGCTGGCGAGTGTGGAGTTGGTGATGTTATTGTTGTTTACGCTGACCCCGTCCGCTTGGAGAAAGAGCCCGCCGCCCAGCGTCTGTCCGCCGGCACCGCCCGAACCGCCGGGAACGTAAGCGGCCGGCTGGAAGGGACGACCAGGGATATGGCGATCCGCGTCGAAGCCGCCGGCACCGCCCGCCCCGCCGTTGCCGCCCGTCAATTGGTTCTTCGAGGCCGTGCCATTGTTGAGAGCGAACGTCAGGGTGGTGCTGCTGGTGTTATTGAAGGAGACTCCGCCCCCTTGCGCCGATCCACCGGCGCCGCCGTTACTGCCGCCGCCAAACCCCAGGCCGCCGCTGCCGCCGTTGCCGCCCGTGCTGACATTGGTATCTACGGAGACGGCGTTAAGCATCAGACTGGAATTGGCGGTGTAAATGCCGCCGCCCTGGACCGAGCCACCGTTGCCCCCCAGCGCGGCGGAACTACCCGTGAGCCCTGCGCCGCCCGCGCCACCGTGTACGGTGTTGCCGGTGATCGCGCCGGTGAGAGTATTGGCGATCATGGCGGCGGTCAGCGTCGTGGTCATCGCGCCGAACTCTTCAACAATGGATAAACCACCGCCGCCGCTGTTCTGCGCCGATCCCCCCGCTCCACTCACGCCGTGGAATCCAAAGAAGCCTCCATCCAATCCCGCCGCTCCGAAGGTTCCGCCATTGCCGCCATTACCGCCCGTGACCGTATTGTTGGTGAAGGGGGTGGCGGTGGACAAAATCGTGTTGTTGCCCCCGCTGATGTTATCGTAAGAGAGGCCGCCGCCAAAGGCTCCTCCCCCAAGACCGCCGGTGCCGCCGTTGCCTCCATTGGCGGAGGTGTTGCGCGGAGGACGTGCGCCCGCTCCGCCCGCTCCGCCCGCTCCGCCGTTGTTGCCCGTGCCAGCGGTGATCGAATTGTTCGTGAAGGAATCGTTCACGAGGGTGACATTCGTCGCGTTGCGGCTGACGGAGATGGCCCCGCCGTAGACGAAGGCGCCGATCCCACCCGCGGCACCGTTGCCGCCATTGCCGCCGGTCCCCAGAGTTCCCGTTCCCGCGCCTCCCGCGCCCGCCGCGCCGCCGATACCACCTGCTCCACCGATTACTTGGTTGCCGTTACCGGCTTTTCCGAAGACGCTGGACGACACGCTCAGGTTCGATGTGATGACGGCGATAGCGCCGCCATATCCCGCGCCGCCGCTCCCGCCGAGCGCGCCCACGCCGCCATTGCCTCCGCGTCCCGGACTCGCGCCGCCCGCCCCGCCTGCCCCGCCTGCCCCGCCGGTGCCAGTCGTCACCTGATTGGCAAGGAAGGTATTGGCGGCATTCGCCCCGATGGTCAGGTCGCCGCCCTGATTAAACACGGCACCACCGTAGGCCGCACCACCGTTGCCGCCCGCGCCGCCGTGCCCTCCCACCAAACCGGCGGTGCCGACGCTGCCTATGCCACCTGCGCCGCCCGCGCCGCTCTTCGCGCTTCCTTTGCTGAACGTACTGCCGTCCAGTGTGACAGCATCTCCCGCGTTGTACAAACCACCGCCTTGAGCAACACCGCCGCCGCCGCCGATACCGCCGACACCGGCGGCACCTGCTCCGGCACCGACACCGCCGTTGCCGGCGTTCCCGCCAACTCCAGCTAACACCGCATCGCTGGTGAAGGTGCTGCCGCTCACGCTCAACGAACCCTGTTTGTTGGTAACCGCTCCGCCCAAGGCGCTGCCGCCCGTCCCACCGGCCCCGCCGGTTCCGCCGTTGGCGCCGATCCCGCCGGTACCAGCGTTGCCTCCCTTCGCGCCGTTGCCGGCCGCGCCACCCTGAGCGATGTCGGTTTGAAACGAAAGGGCACTGATCGTCTGCATTGTGCCCAAATTATTGATGGCTCCCCCTGTGGCCGTGCCGCCATTGTTGCCAGTGCCGGAGTTGCCGCCGTTGCCGCCGTTGCCGGCGGCACCGTTGCCGCCGTTGCCGCCGGCACCGGCGCTGCCGGCCGCGCCGCCCAAGGCGGTGTTGTTGGAAAAAAGAGCGTTGGAGAAGCCCGTCAGCACGCCCAGATTGTCGATCGCGCCGCCCTCGGCGAGACCGCCTGCTCCGCCGTCACCGCCATCTCCGCCGTCACCGCCCGTGGTAGACCCGCTGGCACCGTTGCCGCCCGTGCCACCGTCGCCGCCGATGCCGCCCTGAGCCAAATTGCCGGAGAAGAGAATCGGTTTCGCAGCGGTACCGAGAATGGTCACGGTGCCATTGCTGTAGAGACCGCCCCCCTGAGCCGAACCGCCCCCGCTGCCATTACCGCCGCTGCCGCCGCTGCCGCCAGGGCCTTTGGTGTTATTGGGCGGGGTAAAGCCGCCGAAGCCAAAGAAGCCGTTGCTTCCCTGGGCTTGATTGTTGATGACCTGGGTGCCGCCCTGGAGAATCACGAGAGCGCCCACATCATTGTAGATGCCGCCCCCCGCCGCCTGACCTCCGAACCCCGCGAACGCCGTACCCGCCAGATTGCTCTTGACGACCGTGTTGTCGAGAAGCAGCGTAGCGCTCTGGGCATTGAAGATGCCGCCGCCGCGACCGATGGGGCCTCCGACGAACCCAGTGGCCTGACCGTTGCTGATGATGTCATTGGAAAGAGTCAGGTTGCCGCCATTAAAAATATCGCCGCCCTGGTTGCCCAAAAAATTGACGGCGGGCGAGGCATTGCCGGCGGTGATAGTCAGGCCGGAGATGGTTACCGTCGCATTATTGGAGGTGATGTCGAAGACGCGGAAACCCGTACTGCCGAACGGGACGTGGCCGCCGCTGATAGTCAACTTCGTGGCACCCAGTCCCGTGATGGTCATATTATCGGAGATCTGCAACTCGCCCTGGGTGAGCGTGATGGTCTTGCCGGACAGACTACTGCTGAAAGTGATGGTGCTGTTGTTATTGGTTGGGATGTTCGCCTGGTTGATGCAATAACGGATGTCGCCGGACGTGCCCGAACCGACGCCTGTATCCGTGAGACTGGTGACCGTGTAGGCCGTCAGCAGGGTTCGATCTTCCAACGGTTCCAGTTGGAGACGTGTGCGCGGCGTCTCGCGTCGCATGCGGATAGACTTCGCGGGGCGCAGAAACAGCCAGCGTCGCAGCCGACGAAACCACAAGGAGCGTATCATTGGAGAGTATCCATTATGTAGCTGGTGGTAGTCGAACGTCCCTTTGGGGAGCAGACGAAATGAGTAGAACCAAGGTTCACTCATCATGGGGATTTATTATGTATATCCGTTCTTGAAACCCTCCGCAATGTGAAATCAGGCAAATTACAGCAAATATAATGCCTCAAGCTCAAGAGGAAGGAAAAAGAGGGAATCCGCCGGACACACGACATTTGCCGGCGCTTACCGGAATAGGGATTTGCAGGCTTGAGATGGGATCGAGAGACTTGCACGAACGTAAACAGTAGGGCGCGAGCCGGAAGCGTCAGCACCCTACCGTTTACGTTCGTGCAAAATAAGGACGCGTCCGTTAAAAACGCAAGCCGATGCCAATGTTGACGCCTTGCGCCCAGAAGTCGGTGCCGTTCCAGTTGAAAGCCGGATGTTGCGGACCTCCCAAGGAGGGATTGAACGCCTCGGAAGTCGGTACGGCCGTGCGATTGACGCTGCGATCGATCTGCTCGCCGGGTCGGGCCACGTTGCTGGCGTAGAGGATGCTGTAACCGAGCATGAGCTTGATTTGCGGGGTGATTTCGACAATGACGGATAGTTTGCCCTCCGGCACGACGGCTAGGATGTTGCGTGTGTGCGAGCCGCCGTTGCTGCTGGCGGACAGCAAACCGCCTGGGGTCGTCAGGTTCTGGCCGAGGTAATTCACCGACGTGGTGCCGTTGATCGACGCCTCTTCACGCATGGAACCTAACGCCACCTTGGCGGTACCGTTGAGGGTGAAGCGCCACCAGGTCAGACCTGTCTGAACGCCGATCTGCCCGCCGTAAAACTGATTGAGCGTGCGAATGTCATCGCTGACGCCGACCTGACCGGGCGACAGTACGGGCAGACCGTTGAAGAAGCTAACGCCCGTGGGCAGGACCATGGTGTTCTGGTTGATGGTCAAATCGTCGCGCAGGTTAAGGTAGCGGAAACCCGAGAGAAAATAGAAGTAACGGACAACGTCGTCATCGCAGCAGCCGCGACACACCGGCCACAAGATATTACCATCGCCGCCGAACAGCGAGGTTTGAGAGCCGATATTGACCGATCCGCTGAAGGCATTAGGGGCCGATACGAGCAGTGCGGTTTCGTTGCCCGTGCGTGCATCAATGACCGGTCGGGCCAGCAACGGATTACCGGAGGAATCGGAGTTGAAGGTTTGGCTCGTGGAGTGCGGCGACAAATAGAAAAAGCTGCCTTCCACGCCGAAGGAATCGTCGCATTTAATCCAGCCCGCGTTAATGCGGAAGCCATTGTAAATGCCGGTGTTGAAGTTCTGGTTGCCGGCAAGAATCTGGGTGTCGGGATTGCCGAGGGCGCCTGCACTTCCTCCGCCCGGCCTGGTCAATGGCCCTGTCGTCAGCAAGGGTTGCGAGGACTGGGCGGGTCGCAGGAAGTACAGAAGGTATTCGCCGTTCACCCACGTCCGCATACTGCCATCCGGTTCCTGAGCGGAGACCGAGCCGGTCAGGGCCAGGACGGTGAGAATCGCAACCAGAAAGCCTTTGTTCATCGCGCACTCCCTCGTACCCGGCATCACCCGCCGTTTAGGATTCCTCGTTGGGACCGCTCGGCGAGCGCTGAGTCCTACCCTCCATAAACCCATCGGAATCCCTAGACAATGAAGTTCAACGAAAACCGGGGGAACACGCCTTGTCCTCACTACCGTCGCACTCAACCTAATTATCGCACTTCTCGAAATCGTTCGTGGCCAGTCGTGCGTTCAAGCTCTCGGTTGTTCAGGGATCGAAATGCGATGAACGTAGACAGGTAAAAGAATGTTTACGTTCGTTCGCCTCAGTGCCGGAAACCATTGGCGCACCCTGGCAATGACGCGATCGGTTAGCGGAATGGATGGGAGATTAACACTTGTGCTTTTTCTGTCAACCCGCGCGAGCGGGTGAGCTTTTCCGGTCGGGAAGTCTCTTTGTTCAAGGAGACATGGAGAAGCGGGGCCATTTCGCTATGCTGTTCGCCGATCAGTCGGTAGACTAAACGCAAGTGGTCCTCGCAGGCCATCCGCATCAGGGTAGAATGCGGAGTGTGCATCTATCCCCGTGATGGGGTCACCGCGCGAAGCAATAACACCCATGTTTATCTTTCACTGGCGAAATTGGCTAAAGCGGGCGTCCGGGGCTTGGCAGAGGGACGAACGGCGGACGCGGCGCAGGCCCCAGCCGTTGACGTATCGCCGCCTGGAGTTGGAGCAACTCGAGAACCGCATCGTCCCAAGCGTCACCCTCATCAGCCACTACAACGGCATCGACTTTAACGGCAGCCTCGGCGGTGCCAGCGGCGGCTTTGTCCCTCCCGACACCAATGGCGCTGCTGGCCCGAACAGCTACGTGGAAACCACCAATCAGGCGGTCTCCATCTTTAGCCCCAAGAACACAGGATCGACCGTCGTCACCGACGGCCTCGATGATTTCTATTTCACCCAGGGCGGTCTGGCGCATGCCAGTCCTACCTCAAATCTCTCCGACCCCGTCGTCCTCTGGGATGAACAGGTCCAGCGTTTCATCGTCGCCGATCAGGATGTCGATTTCACCAACCATGTCAACACCTTCGACATCGCCGTTTCCACATCGGACAGTCCGACCACGCTGACGACGGCGGATTGGAACTTCTTCCAGGTCAACACCACCGAAGCAGGTTTCGACGAGGATTATCCCGGCAACCTCGGCTTCAACCACGACGCCTTCGTCTACACGCTCAACTCGTTCAGCACCACAGGCGGCTCCAATCAGGTCCAGATCGATTCCATCGACATCAACGCCCTGGTCAGCGGTACGCCGCTGGTCCTCGGCACGAATGCGTTCATCAACGATTTCGCCGGCTTCAGTCTGCGGCCGGCGACCATGCACGATTCGGTGGCCGGCGACCCCATGTGGTTCGTCACGGAGGCGGGAACCAACACCGACATCAATGTAGTCCAGATGACCAATGTTTTGTCCAATGCTCCCGTCTTCACCACGACCACCATCGGAGTGACGCCGTACTCGACGGCGGTCCCGGAGTTGCAGCCGGATGGCACGACGATCACCACCAACACCGACTCGCGCATTATGAAGGCGGCGATGCAGAACGGTCTGCTCGTGGCCGCCCATCAGGTGTCCGACGCGGCCGGCGACCTCGATCAGGTCCAGTGGTACGTCTTCAACACGAGCGGCGGCACTCCCACCTTGCAGCAGCAGGGCAACGTGGGGGGCGGCCCCGGTACTTACTTCGTGTATCCCGGCATTGACATCAACCCCGCCGGCGACATCGGCATGAGCTATATCGCCTCGGGAACCCACCCCGGCCAGTTCATGTCCACGTACATCACCGGCCGCACTCCAGCCGACGCGCCGGGGACGATGGAGGCGTCCGTTCTCGTCCAGCAGGGACAGGCCAATTACGCCGACTTCGCCGGCGGGCGCGAAGGCGATCTGAGCGGCATCAACGTCGATGCCAACGGCAGTTTCTGGATCAGCAACGAATTCGCCAACACGGAGCCGAATGCCAACTGGGGAACGACGATTGCCAATTTTACGCTCGCCGCTCCCCTCGCCATCGTCCTCGCCAATGCCACCGAGGGCGTGCCGCTGATAAATGTTCCCGTGGCCACCTTCATCGATAACTCCGGCGCCCCGCTGAGCAGTTACAATGCCACCATTTCCTGGGGCGACGGCAGCACTACCGCCGGGCAGGTCGTCGCCAATGGTAGCGGCAGCTTTACGGTACTCGGCAGCCATACCTACCTCGAAGAAGGGGGGTACACGCTAACCGTCAGTGTGTCCAATGGATCAACCACCCTCGGCCCGGTCAGCGGCATCGTCAACGTGGCCGATGCACCGTTGATCGCGGGACCGGCGCAGACGCTCAACACCAAGGTGGGGGCGTTTCTCACCGATTTCCTGCTGGCTACCTTTACCGACACCGACTCGTCTCCCGAGGATCCATCGAACTACGCGGCTATCGTTTCCTTCTTTGAGCCGGGCGGCATTTTCGTCAACGCCACCGGCCGCATCGCGGCCCTGGGCAACAACACCTTCGCCGTTTTCGGCAGCAGTCCCTTCAGTTACGCCGCAGCCGGAACATTCGCCGTGCGGGTGGTAATCCGCGATGTCGGTGGCGCTTCGGTCGTGGTGAACGATACGGTGAACGTACTCAACAACCCGGCCATTCCACCACTCATCCCGATGTACCAAGCCGACGGCGGCCCGCTCGGCCCGCTGTTTCTGATGCTCCAGAATTCGCTAACCAACCTCATCAGCGCGGAAAAGCTCTTCATTGCCTCACTAACGGGACCGGTTCCGCATCAAGAATTTGTCATCCCCAACCTGATCAATGCCTTCATGCAGTACGAAATGGCTGTCTTCCAGTTCGATATTCGTCTGCCCAGCGGCCCCGCTTTTTGAGCCGTGCCGCTTGGCGTTTCGCGCGAAACGCCAAGCGGCGCAATGAACTTCAAGTTCGACGCGATGGCCGGACGATTGCTCCTGTGGGAATCCGCGGAGTGATACTATGTCCAAACCCTTCGTGCCGATTGTCGCCGCAGTCGCCCTGCATGCGGCGTTCCTCGCCGTGTATCTGGCGGCCTTCCACGGCGATCCCTCGGCTCTGGTCTGCGTCGGTCAAAAGCAGATCGGCACGGCACCCTACGAAGCGGTGAACGTGGGTTTCTGGACCGGCGGCTTTGATGGCCAGTTCTATTACGTCATCGCGCGCAATCCCTGGTGCCGGCAGGGTGCGGCCATCGATTTGCCGTCCTATCGCCATGTGCGTCTGCTCTACCCGGCCTTGGCCTGGGCGTTGAGCGGCGGCGGCGATGCCTGGCGTCTGTTCTGGGTCTTGCCCCTGGTCAATCTCGCGGCCATCGGCGGATTGGCCTGGCTGGGCGTGCGTCTGGCCGGGCACTACGGCGTCAATATCTGGTGGGGTTTCGTACTGCCGCTGGCCGTCAACGACGGCATGCCGTTGCTGCGTGACCTCACCGATCCCTTGGCCACCTTCACCATCTGCGGTCTGCTGGCGTCCTGGCTGATGGGCGGAAGAGGCTATCACCTGACTCTGTGGGCGGCGGTCGCGATGTTCAGCCGCGAGCAGAACGTGGCCGTCGTCCTCGTCGTACTCGCTGCAACCTTGTGGACGCGGCGCTACCGGGCTGCCGCTGGTCTGACTGCGGCGTTGAGTGTTTGGCTGGCCTGGGTTTGTCTGCTGCGCGTCGGCTACGGAACGTGGCCGGTGCTGCCGCGCGACGATTACTTCTTCGGCACGCCATTCAAGGGCATGTGGTTTCGCTGGACGCATCTAGGACAATCCGGCTCGCGTGTGTCCGCTGGGTTGCACTTCGCGCGCATGCTCTTGCTGACCATCCATTGCGGCCTGGCTCTGTACTTGGCCGCGCGTACACCTGACCGTGTGGTGTCGCTGTTAGCCCTGGGCGGCGTGGCTCTGGCGATACTCACCGGCATTGCCTCCTACGAGGATGCCTGGAGTTACACGCGCGTTTTCGTGTGGATTCCCTTGGCCGTTTGGCTCGCCGCTGTTCGCCTTCGCCAATATCGTCCGATGTGGCTGCTGGTGCCGGTCGTCTTGTGGCCTCTGCTCAGCGTGGCTGTTGCCTGGCACACCTGGCGGACGTGAGATGCCTGGATAAGCGCAATGCGGGTTTACGTTTCGCGAAACGTAAACCCGCTTTACGTTTCACGCGAAACGTAAACGACACGGGACATTATTTTGAAGTCGATCCTTAGCCGCGACCGGGACGTTGGAACTCGAACGGCTGGCCTTTCAGTTCCTTCCAACTCTTCTTCTGGTCATCAGTCAGCACGCCTGTCGCCTTTTCCTGTGTCTGTTTGCGAATATCCTGGAACTTCTCCCTGGCTCCCTCGACGTTGCCGCCCTGGAACAAGGCCTGCATTTTCTTTTGCGAGTCGGCAAAAATCGTCTTGAGCTTCTTTTTCTGATCGTCGCTCAGTTTCAACGCTTTCTGCACCTCGGGATCACCCAGAGCGCGGGCGCCGCCGAGTTGCCATTGAATCTGCTTGAACCGTTTCATCTGCTTGGCATCAAGGACGCCCGCAATGGCCTTTTGGCTCTCGTCGCCGACCTTCTGCATCAACTTTTGGCGATCCTCGTCCGACATTTCCCGGATCTTGGCGAAGTCATCCTTGTGGCTGTCCCGGACCTTGCCCAGAGAGTCCTTGAGTTTGCCGACCTGATCGTCGGTTAGCTTCAATTCCTTCTGCACGCCGGGATTCATCAGCATGCCGCCTGGACCGGGGAAGAAGCCCTGTCGCTGCGCCTGAACGGCGCTTGCCAACCCCAAGGCCAGACCCATCACCAGGCTGAGCTTGAACATTCCACGCATGCCCACACCTCCATCAGTTGCATTCACTTCGAGACAACACAGAACCACCCGGAAACACCTCCGGGTTAGACCTCCGCAGATAATAACACCACGAAGGGTTCGTTGTCTCATTTAATCGCCCCTTGCGTCGTCGTTCAGGACTTACGGCGGCCGCGCTCGCCATCCGTCATGCCAGGTTCATTGTTTCTGCGATCGGAGGCGCGTCCAGCAGCGACCCAAGCGCCAGTCGATTCCTGCGTGACGGGGTTGGTCGGGTCTGTTCCCGGCGAAGGGATCGGCTGCGCGTTCTCGTTCGTGGGAGATTCTGCCTTATCGACCGTCCGCGCCGGGACATCGCGGGTAGCATTCGGTTGATCCATGAGTTGTCTCCTGAAGAAGAGTCTCGAATATCCACCTGCTTTCTCTGTGCAATCGGCATACCCGCTTCCCTCAACGAGCGCGGATCGACAGAGAAAGCCTTCCAATCTTTTGGCCTGATGTTTGCACACTTCTTCTTGATTGTGAATTGCCGGGAGACGCGGCAATCGCTGCCGAACAATTCCTAAATATCATTGGGGAGGGGCACGGTCTTTTATTTACCATCCCCTCCCATTCTCTCCCCAAGGAAAAGGATCCGTCGATGCCAATAGAAGCTCCGCAGCACCCTTCCTATTGGACCGCAACGACATCGCGCTTGCGTCAAGCTCCGTTGACGCACAACACGGAGGCGGATGTCTGTGTGGTCGGCGCCGGCATCGCGGGGCTTTCCACCGCCTACATGCTGGCCTCAGCAGGCAAGTCCGTGGTCGTGCTGGACGATGGTCCCATCGCGGATGGCCAAACCCGCAAGACGACGGCGCATCTGTCGAACGCCATCGATGATCGCTACACCGAGATGGAGCGTTTGCACGGCACCGAGGGCGCGCGGCTGGCGGCGCAGAGTCACACCGCCGCCATTGAGAAGATTGGCGAAATCGCCCAAAAGGAGCAAATCGATTGTGATTTCGAGCGCCTCGATGGCTATCTGTTCGTTCCTCCTGGTGAATCGGCGGATCTCTTGGAGCAGGAACGGCAAGCGGCTCATCGTGCCGGTCTGACTTCCGTGGAAATGCTCGATCGACTGCCGGCACCGTGGCCGGGACGTCCATGCTTGCGCTTCCCTGGACAGGGCCAGTTTCATCCGCTCCACTACTTAGCCGGCCTGACACTCGCCTTCACGCGCCAAGGAGGCCGTATCTTCACTGGAACCCATGCCGAGCAAATGGACGGCGGTTCGTCGGCGCGCGTCAAGACGGTGAACGGGGCCGAAGTGGCTTGCTCCGCCATCGTCGTCGCTACCAATACGCCCGTCAATGATCGACTCGCCATCCACACCAAGCAGGCGCCTTATCTGAGCTATGTCGTTGCCGCTCCCGTGCCTCGTGGCTGGGTCACGAAGGGTTTGTACTGGGATACGCTCGATCCCTATCACTATGTTCGCCTGCAAAAACTGGAAGCCTCTTCTCCAGGTACAACAGCAAGCGACCCCTTTGACCCGGCGAAGGAAGAACTGTTAATCGTCGGCGGCGAGGATCATAAAACCGGCCAGGCCAACGATCAGGACGATCGCTATCGCCGCTTGGAAACATGGGCGCGCGAACACTTTCCGCGTATGGGTCCCGTGGCGTTCCGCTGGTCGGGTCAGGTAATGGAGACCATCGACGGTCTGGCCTTCATCGGTCGCAATCCGGCCGATGAGGCGAATATCTACCTGGCGACCGGCGACTCCGGCATGGGCATGACGCACGGCACCATCGCGGGCATGTTGCTAACCGATCTCATTCTGGGCCGTGAGAATTCTTGGGCGAAACTGTACGATCCCTCGCGTAAAACGCTGGGCGCGATGAAGGATTTCCTCAGTGAGAACCTCAATGTCGCCCGGCAATATGCGGATTGGCTGACCCCTGGTGAGGTCGGTTCCTTGGCGGACGTTCCTGCCGGCGGCGGCGCGATAGTCCGTCGCGGTCTGATCAAGGCTGCCGTCTACCGCACGGCCTCCGGCAACGCTCATGCACTTGCCGCCGTGTGTCCGCATCTGGGTTGTATTGTGTCCTGGAATGCGTCGGAAAAAACGTGGGACTGTCCCTGTCATGGTTCGCGCTTCGCTTGCACCGGCGAAGTAATCGTTGGTCCGGCCAACAAAGGTTTAGTCCCTTTGGAGAACCAACTCGAATAACGAAATGAGCCGCTGGCGGCTTAGCGTGTGGATACGCTAAGCCGTCAGCGGCATTCTTTTACAGACTGTTACTCGTCATTGGGAGGCGTGGGTAACGAGCGCGGAGCGCGTGCCGGCGTCCGAACCGGGTTCGCCGGATTGCCGTTGCGCGCCGCGGGAGGAGGCGTATTGATCTGCTCGGCCTCCTGATTGGCGGCCGGGAAATCCAGGGTGATCTCAGAAACGCCGCCGGCATGGACATCGACCGTCTGCTTGGCGTTCACCATACGGCCATTGCGATCGAGTTCGCCGCGCAGCGTATAGGTGTAGGTCTTGCCCGCCTCCAGCGGAGGCGACACGAACGTGCGGGTGCCCGATGTGGATTGCGTGGCTTGGCCGTCAATGGTCAACCGAGCATTGGCAGGCAGATGCACAATGATCGTGGCCTCATTTCCCGAGTTGCTGGTTGGGTTGTAATAGAACGATTGAGTCGTTCCGAGACCGAAGGGAAGGTTGCCCATAACCATTGGAGTGGCGAAGTTGGAGCCGTAGAGGATGGGACTGGCGGCATAGCCATTCAACGGCATCGTGCCGCCCCAGGCATACCCACCGCCATAGCCATAGCCGCCGCCCCAGGCATGGCCACCGTAGCCCCCGCCGCAGCCCATACTCATGCCCATGCCCATGCAGCCGCCCCAACCGACGCGACCTCCGCCATAGCAGCCACCCCAGCCTCCTCCGTAGCACCCGCCCCAGCCGCCGCTCCAGCCGCCGCCGTAGCCGCCACCGTAGCAGCCACCGTAAGACATGCCGCCATAACAGCCACAGCAGCCACCGCCGCCACCACGACGGCCCATGTCCGGCATATCCGCTCCTGTCGTCATGGCCGCCATCAAGATCATGCTGTACATGCGAGAACCTCCTCTGAACGAAACTCAGGTAAATCGCCACAAACTCGCCGCGCTTCGGGAGTCTGAAGAATCTGGGCAAAATATGTGCCACCGCAGAGAATGAAGGCACGCCAATCTTCCCGCGATTTCACCAGGCTTTCGCAAGCATTTTTCGCGGGAAATGAGCCGGTGGAGAAGAGAGTGACACCGGCATTGCGCATCCTTGAGAAGGCAAGTGACAAGACGAGAGGAAATGGCTGATGAGGCAGAGCGAAAACAACTCCGGGAGATTATCCCGGAGTTGTCTGGATCGTTTTCAGAATGGAGAAACAAGTTCCGCGAGTCAGGGCTTGAGTACCACCTTGATGCACTCGTCCTGCTTGCGCTTGAACGTCTCATACAGTTGGGGAGCATCAGCGAGGCGGGCGCGGTGCGTGATGATGAAGGAGGGGTCGATCGCTCCCTTCTCGATCAAATTGAGCAGAATGGGCATGTAATGCTGAACATGCGTCTGCCCCATACGCAAGGTCAACCCTTTGCCGAAGGCCGCTCCCATCGGCATCTTGTCAATCACGCCGCCATAGACGCCGGGGATCGACACAGTACCCTCCTTACGGCAGGCCTGAATTGCTTGCCGCAGCACATAGGCGCGATCCGTTTCCTGCATCGTGATGGTTTTCACACGGTCATACAGGCCAAAGATTCCAGGGCCGTGCGCCTCCAGGCCGACGGCGTCGATGCAGGCGTCGGGACCGCGTCCGCCCGTCCTTTCGTGCAATTCCTCGCGAACATCGGTGTGTTCGTAGTTGAGGATCTCTGCGCCGGCCTTGTCGCGCGCCATGCGCAGCCGCTCGGGGAAGCGGTCGATGGCGATGACGCGCGCGGCACCGAGCAGGTAAGCACATTTGATCGTGAGCAGGCCAACCGGCCCGCAGCCCCAGATGGCGACGGTGTCGCCGGGCACAATGCCGCAATTCTCCGCGGCTTGGTAGGCCGTGGGGAAAATGTCGGACAGAAACAGCACTTGTTCATCGCTGAGATGTTCGGGCACCTTGATCGGCCCCACATCGGCAAAGGGCACGCGAACGAACTCGGCTTGGCCGCCGGCGTATCCGCCCATCATGTGCGAATAGCCGAACAGGGCGGCACCGGAGTAGCCGTACAGCGTCTCGGCAATGGTGGCGTTGGGATTGGTGTTGTCGCAGGCGGAAAACATCTGTCGCTGACAGAAGAAACATCGCCCGCAGGAAATAGTGAACGGCACCACGACGCGATCGCCCGGATGGAGGTTCTTGACCTCCTTGCCGACCTCGATCACTTCGCCCATGAACTCGTGGCCGACAATATCGCCCTTCTGCATGGTCGGAATGAATCCGTCATACAGATGAAGGTCCGAACCGCAGATGGCCGTTAGCGTGATGCGCACGATGGCATCATGAGGATTGAGAATGCGCGGTTGCGGGACTTGCTCGACGTGCATGCTTCCCGTG
The DNA here is from genome assembly GCA_035553375.1 of Gemmataceae bacterium. Classification (GTDB taxonomy): domain Bacteria; phylum Planctomycetota; class Planctomycetia; order Gemmatales; family Gemmataceae; genus JAJPHU01. Next base: position 37,821 of record DATNCY010000251.1, on the reverse strand, counting down.
CCGCACCAACAAACTGCTTTCATCGTAAGGTTTCCTTGTTCTGGGGAGCATTCTCTCACTAGCCCGGAGCGCCAGCCACGGGTTTCTTCACCCCGTCGCTGGCGCTCCGGGCTAGTGGAAATAAAGTCTTAGCGGCATTGGCCTCTCGGTTGACCTTCGATCGTGGCGAGTTCGCCGGACTCCATGACTTGCTTGAATCGCCGCAAATCGTCGTGAATCTGCTGGCGCGGCGATGCGCCCAAAAGACGAGCGAGCGGTGCCGCGAGCTGGGCCGCATGGCCATCGTACTTGAGTACAACGCGCATCTCGGTCCCTCGACCGTTCGGCAGAACGCGAAAATGGACGGAGCCGGCCGTATCCACTTCGCTGCCATCCACGGAACGCCAGGCGATCAATTCGTTTTCTTTCTCGTTGATGACCTCCGCGTCCCAGGCGAAAGTCATGCCCATTGGACCGCGTGCCCTCCAATGCGAACGCCCATCGGACCGCACCTCGACGCTCTCCAAGTGCTGCATGAAGCGGCCTAGGTTCTCAAAGTTGCGCCAGAAACTGTACAGCACGCTGGGATCGCGGTTGATAATGATGCTCTCGTCCACCTTGACCCCGTGGCCGGCGGCGATACTAGCGGACGGGCCGCGCGGCGTCGCGGTGCTGACATCAAGGGATTGATAAAGGTAGCAATGGCCGGTTATCCCGCGGTAGAGCAGCGAACCACCCACAGCCGCGAGAGTCAATCCACCCAGCGAGCCGCGCGCCAGGCCCAATAGCCCCAGAACGCCGCCGCTGAGGACGGACAGCATACGTTCTTTCTCACCGACATTGACGCTTGGTGCCGGCCGAGTGTGTTGTCGTAACGACGGATGGCGCATTCGTGAAGGAGCCGTTGCGGTTGCTTGCATGGGAACCTCCTGAAAGATCGATGGATGTGCGGTCTCGACGCGCGGCCTCTTAGCCTGCGGCGCAAAGGCATTCCTTCCTTTGCTTGCGCTGCGGGCTGGCAGTCGTTTTTAAGGCAACTTTCGTACCGTGCAAAGCCATCGCCGCGTGGGGCGTAAGCCCCCTGTTGAAAACAACAGAGGCTTACGCCCTACGCGCGCCCGACACGCTTGTGAGATTTATCACGCCAGAATCTCGCGGACGACTTCGCCATGCACATCGGTGAGGCGGAAATCGCGGCCGCTGTAGCGGAAAGTGAGTCGTTCGTGATCGATGCCGAGCAGATGCAGAATGGTGGCGTGCAGGTCGTGGACATGCACTTTCTTCTCGACGGCGGTGCCGCCGAATTCGTCAGTCGCGCCGTGGATGATACCGCCCTTGATGCCGCCGCCGGCCAGCCACATCGTGAAGCCCTTGCTATTGTGATCGCGGCCCTTGCTGCCTTCCGATGCCGGTGTGCGACCGAATTCGCCGCCCCACAAGACAAGCGTTTCGTCGAGCAATCCACGCGCTTTCAGATCGTGCAACAGCGCCGCGATCGGTTGATCCGATTGCCGGGCGTGATTGCGATGGTTGAGGATGTCGCCGTGATCGTCCCACGGTTGGCCGTTGCCGTAGTAAATCTGCGTCATGCGCACGCCGCGCTCGGCCAAGCGCCGCGCGATGAGACAGGCATTGGCGAACGCGCCGTCACCGTATTGCTTGCGTGTGGGTGCCGTCTCGCGCGTCAGATCGAACGCTTCCTGCGCCTCGGTCTGCATACGGTAGGCCATTTCCAGCGAAGCGATACGGGCTTCGAGTTGAGCGTCTTGGCCGCGCTGCTGCAAATGGGACTCGTTCATCTGCTGCAAGAGATCGAGCTGGCGGCGCTGGGCGCCGCGCGGCAGATGGCTGTTGGCCACATTCTGAATGATGTTCTTCGGATCGATGCGCGAATTGTTGATGTGCGTGCCCTGGTAGATACCCGGCAGGAAACTGTTGCTCCACAGCTGCGGGCCGACGACCGGCTTGCCGGGACAAAGGACGACATAGCCGGGCAGGTTCTGGTTCTCCGAACCCAATCCATAGCTCAGCCACGATCCCATGCTCGGTCGCGTCGGTTGCGATTCGCCGGAGTTCATGATGAGCAGCGATGGCTCGTGATTGGGCGTGTTCGTGTGCATCGAGCGGATGACGCAGAGGTCATCGACACAGCGGGCCACATGCGGAAATAGTTCGCTTACGTCGATACCGCTCTTGCCGTACTTGGCGAACTTGAACGGCGAGGGCAGCAGTTTGCCGCCGCCTTTGCCGCGTTTGGTTCCCTCTTTCGTCTCCCCTTTGTACTTCGCCAGTGCCGGCTTGGGATCGAACGTATCGACCTGCGAGGGACCGCCATTCATAAACAGAAAAATGACGCGCTTGGCACGCGGCGTGAAGTGGGGTGCCTTGGGTGCCAGCGGATTGCTCGCGCCGCTGGTCGCGGCTTGTAGCGAGGAGCCGAGCAATCCCTCGCCGGCCAGCACGCTCGCCAAGCCAAGAGCGCCGAAGCCGTTGCCCAGACTGCACAGCATTTGCCGGCGGTTCATCCGAGGTTGCATGACCGATGCTCCGTGGTCTTTCTCCCCTCTCCCCTGTACTCGGGGGAGAGGGGTTGGGGGTGAGGGGGAAACGCTGCCCCCTCACCCCCAACCCCTCTCCCCGAGTACAGGGGAGAGGGGAGGATCTATTAATCGACAAAAGTAAATTCATTGGCGCTCAGCAATACCTGAGCATATTGTTCCCAGCGGCTAAGCGTGATTTTCGGTTCGCCGGGCCGCGCCTGTTCTTCTGAGGCGTGGAGAAACGCCAGTCCCACTTGCATCTCGCGCTCACTGGCGTCTCGGCCATATACCCGCACGAACGCCTTGCGAATGCGGCCGGCATCATCCTTGTCTTCGGCTGCCAACCGTCCGGCCAGAGCGCGGGCGCGGGCGATCATGAACTCGCTGTTGAGGACGAATAGCTGTTGCAACGGCACGATGGTCACGGGCCGCGAGCCGCTGGTGATATTGGGATCGGGAAAATCGAACAAACGCAGCAGATTGCTGAGGTTGTGCCGGCTGACCTTGGCATAGAGCGTGCGCCGCTTGTTGCCGCCATCGCCGAGGTCCGCAGGCGAACCGCCGATGCGATCATCCAATTCGCCGGATACGGCCAGCAGCGCATCGCGCCACGCTTCCACATCGAGTCGCTGACGATTCATGCGTCCCAACAGTTGATTCCCCGGATCGACCGCGTTGTTCCGCTCCTCGTGTTGGCAACTCAACTGATACGTGGCCGACAGCAAAATCTCGCGGTGCAATGCCTTCATCGACCAGCCGGAGGCGATGAATCGCGTGGCCAAGTGGTCGAGCAACTCCGGATGCGTCGGTCGTTCGCCGAGCTTGCCGAAATTGCTGGGCGTGCCGACCAGCCCCTTGCCGAAATGATACTGCCAGATGCGATTGACCAGAACGCGCGCCGTCAGCGGGTTCTTCGGACTGGCGATGGCCTGCGCCAATTCGAGCCGGCCACTGCCCTGTTTGAAGGGCGGCGGTTGTTCACCGGCAACGATCCGCAGGAAGCGCCGCGGAGCGACATCGCCTTCCTTGTCGGGATTGCCGCGCAGATAGATACGCATGTCGGCCGGCTGTCCCTCGCTGAGCGTATGCACAATCGGCGGTGCCGGCGGAGCGGTCTTTTTTAACTGATCCAATTCGCGGCGCAGATCCTTCAATTTCTTCTTGGCCGCGTCGTTGAGCTTCTTCTCGCCCTGCCCCTTGCCTTCCGCTTTGACGAACTGCTTGATCTTCGTATCCTGCTCGCGGATTTTGGCCTGGCTCGCCTTGTATTTCTCAATCACGGAGGCCGGCCCCACCGGGACTTCCTGATACTTCGTACTCTGGAAGACGCCGGCCAGCGAGTAGTAATCGCTCTGCGAGATGGGATCGAACTTGTGATCGTGGCAACGCGCGCACGACACGGTCAGACCGAGAAAGCCTCGCGTCAGCGTGTCAATGCGATCATCCAGTTCCGTCGCTTGTACGAGCTTTCGCGCCGCACCGTCTTCGTAGTAATGCGGCCCCAGCGCGAAGAAACCGAGCGCCGGCAAATGCTCGGCAGCCTCGCCGCTTTTCAGTAGATCGCCGGCAATCTGCTCGATGATGAAATGATCATAGGGTATATCGTCGTTGAGCGCCTTGACCACCCAATCGCGATAGCGGTAGCCACCGGGGAAAAGGCGAGCCGCGAAGGTGTGCGCCTGATCTTCGCCATAACGGGCCACATCGAGCCAGTGCCGTCCCCAGCGTTCGCCGTAGTGCGGCGAGGCTAGCAGCCGATCAACCACCTTGGCGAAGGCATTCGGCGATGAATCGCGGACAAACGCATGGACTTCCTCCGGCGTGGGCGGCAAACCTGTCAGATCCAACGTGACACGCCGTAGCAAGGCGTGCTTGTCGGCGGGACGCACCGGATGCAAACCGCGTCCTTCCAGTTTCGCCAGGATAAAATGATCGAGGGGTTTTCGCGGCCATGCTTTGTCCTTGATCGCGGGCAGCGGTGGATCGGCAATGGGTCGAAACGACCAAAACGCGCGGTCGGCGGCGGTGATCGGCAGACCCGGCGCGCGGATTGCCCCTTCGACAACAGGCTCAGCGGGCCAGGGCGCTCCGCGCTGGACCCAGGCGGTCAACTCGGCGATGTCACGCTCGGTGAGTTTCTTTTTGGGGGGCATCTGGGTTTCCCCCTCGTAGCGAATGGCTTGAATAATCGGACTTTTCGCGGGTTGTCCCGGCACAATGACCGGCCCGGAATCGCCGCCCTTCATCATGGCGTCTCGCGATGCCAGGCTCAGCCCACCTTTCGCTTTGCCGTTGCCATGACACTTAAAACAGTGCGCGACGAAAACGGGCCGCACTTTTTTCTCGAAGAATTCCACGTCGGCCGCGCTAGGTCCGTCCGCGTGCAGCGGAACGGGACTGAGTCCGAGGAGGGCAGCCACGGCAAACAACAGGGTAGTTTTGGTAGGGAGCATGGCAGCGGATGACTCGAACATCGGTTTCACGGGCGCGGCTGGTAAGATCCGCGGGCGAGACGAATTCAGGCAGGTAATTTGAATGTAGCCGGACGCGAGCCGGTGTGCAAGCAGAATCCGCGAAAGCTCGCGGGACGGCGGGAGACAGAGGCAGGCATGAACGGTCCTTTCCGCCCGGCGGTCGTCAGGCCGCCAACGGACCCATCGAGAAAACGCGCGGGAGCGACAGCAGAGCATGCTCGTATTCCGCCAATCGCAACATTAACTCCACTCGATCCAACTCATCGAGCTTTCCATGCTCGATTCTTTGGGACACTTCTTGAGCCAACTGGGTCGCGGGTGGGCTGAGCCGTTTGAAAAGCTGAGTCAGAAGATCATATTTGAGGGTCAGAATACGTTTCTTTTCCTTGTCCAGTCGCTCCTTCGCGAATACTTCCCGAATCCTTTGAGCCTCTTCGGCGATGGAGCGGAGCTTTTCGAGGTATTCCTTCAGGAGCGGAATCACGGCGGCAACAAATTGCTTGGAAGGATCCAAGGGAGTCGTTTCGTTCATAAGCTTGCCTCCCAGGTTCTCAGCGCATCAATCGTTTCGATTAGCCGTCGCAGGGACTCGACCTGCAAGGCGTGGTCATAACCTTCCGCGTTCGGTCTCAGCTTCTCGCCCCTGCCGGTGACGAAGTTCCGAATGACGAGAGATGCGAAAACGAATTCGTGACGGAACCGCTGTTGGTCTTGCTGAGGCAATATCTGCCGAATCTCGGCTCCGTATTCACCGTCCCGGTAGTGTTTTTCGACCTCGCCCCTTTTGGGCCACCACAGGTCTTGCTTGGCAACCAAGGTCAGAAACCATAAACGATTTCGATTGAGCTTCATATGCGGTGCGAGTTGACGCAGCACCGCTAACTCCTCCGCGCGTCTCTCGGCGAGGAACGCCTTGACGAACTCATCCTTGTTGCCAGCATACAATGGATTGTCTTTGTAGCTTGTCCGCCCAAGCGTATGATACCCATACGCGGCGAGCAGGATGATCCCACGAAACTTCCCGGCCACGATGTCGGCGAAGAGGTCATTCCACGTCGCCTCTCGACGATGTTGTTGACCGGGTGGAACGACGATCTCAACTTCAGGCGGCCCCGGTAACGAATAATGCTCAATATCGATGCTCTCCTCATACTGTCCCGGCGGGTCGAGCAACAGGTCGTATTCGCCGCCGAGCAGCTTCGCAAGAGTCGTTTTGCCAACGCCGCCTGGCCCCAGGATTAGGATGCTACCTTTCTGCTCCCCTTCGGAGCTTTTGCCACGGAACCAAGCATACAAATCGACGAGTTTCCGGGCAATTTCTTCCTTCCGCTCCCAGAGCCACGAGGCAACCTTCCAACCCAACTCGCTATCATTCTCGGACATGGGAGATCCTCTCCAAAACAAGGGGAGTTGCCTTCATCATCGTATCCGTTCGAGCGGGGAAAATCGAGTGATTCGCACTATCGTACATCGTTTGGACCGCCTCAAGAGACGTCATTCCCCAGCAGCATCCGCATCTCGGCGATGGCAGCGGCATCGGTTGCGCTATATTGTTCTTCGCTGACGATACTGCTAGCGCTGAACGAAACGTGTGGTCGCGTCACCGTGGAACGATCCGTGCGGCGGCCGCGCAGTGAGGCATGGACCTGATTGCAACCCGTTCGCGCCACGACATCCGCCACCGTGAAGCGATTAATGCCGGCAGCCGGCAGCACCTCGATACGGCCCGCCGCACGGCGAATCAACTCGGCGATCAGTGCCGTGCCGTTGTACGCGCTCACTTCCTGTCCGCTCGTCATCACGCGGCGCACGCCCAAGTCGATCAGTTGTTCCAGGGCGACGAACGGATCGGGTGTCACATCGAAAGCGCGATGAAAGACGATGGGATAACTGCCGGTCTGCCGGATGAGTTGCTCGCAGCGAACAAGATCAATCCGTCCTTCCGCAGTCAATACGCCCAACACGATGCCATCCGCGCCGTGCGCGAGTGACAAGTCGATGTCACGCTGCATGACACGGAAGTCGGCCGCGCTGTAGCAGAATCCGCCGCGGCGCGGACGGATCATAACCATGACGGGCCGTGCGACCGCTTGCTTGACCTCGATCAGGGTGCCCAGCGACGGAGTTAGACCGCCGAGCGCGAGGGCGGCGTTCAATTCCAAACGATCCGCGCCGCCCGCGTGCGCGGTCAAGGCGTCCTCGACCGAGGCAATGGCGATTTCCAACAAAATCGATGCGGTCATGGACTTGCTCACGTTATTCCGTGCATTGATCCAACCAGCCGGTGCGTGCCTTGCCCAGTTCGTTCGCCTGCCAGATACGGCCGGTGAGTACATCGAGACACGTCAGCCAACCTTCGTCGTAGGCGCCCGTGTCGATGCAAATGCTTGTGCCGAGGTCGAGGGGCAAGCCGCTCTTCTGCCGCGTATGGCCGCAGATCAGAATCTTGCCGGAAATATGGTCGCACGGCTCGATGAGCTTCTCCCAATACAGCATGTAATCCGGCTGCTCATCGAGTGCCAGATCGGGATAAACATTGGCGTGAACGAAAATATGTTTATCTGTTTCGTAATAAGGGAGGCAGTCTTCTTCGAGAAACTTCCAGTGTCGTGCCGGTATCTTGCCCAGAAACTCGTCGGGAACGCCGAACCAGCCTTCGCCCTGACGGAGTGCGTTGATTTGCCAGTCCGCGATGCCATAAGAGGCCAGCGCCTGTTTGCCGCCACACTCCAGCCACATCATTCCGGGACCGTTGCGAGCTTCGAGCATCATCACGTCATGGTTGCCGCGCAGGGCGATTAACCGGCCGGTGGCATGCAGGGCGATGAGTCGATCGAGGACGCCGCGCGAATCGGGACCGCGATCGACGTAATCGCCGAGCGTGATGATCCGATCCTCCGACTGGGGTTCGACCGCGTCGAGCAGGGTGGTGAAGGCGCGCAAACAGCCGTGAATGTCGCCGATGGCCAGAAGCCGCATGTCAATCTCTCCCACCCAAAGCAATGGCTACCCGCGCCGCCAGCCGAGCGTTCGCCACAATCAACGCCTGATTGACGCGCAGCGTCCGGCCATCGGTCAACTCGGCCAGGCGAGCGAGCAAGTAAGGAGTCAGAGCTGGTCCACGCACGCTGTCCGCGCGGGCCTGGCTTTCGGCTCGCACCAGCGCCTTGTGAAAGTCCGCCGGATCGAGTGCGGTCTCCGCCGGCAAGGGTTGAGCCAGCACGACACCCGCCCCGCCGAGTTGCCAGTGGGTGTCGAGCAGCGCTGCGGCCTCGGCCGGCGAATTAACGCGAGCGCTGACGGGTAAACCACTCGATCGCAGTAGAAACGCCGGGAACTCGTCGGTCTCGTAGCCGACCACCGGCACGCTCATCGTTTCCAGCATTTCCAGCGTGGCGGCGAGATCGAGGATGCCCTTGGCGCCGGCACAGACGACGGCGACCGGCGTGCGCGCCAATTCGTGCAGGTCGGCGGATACGTCGAACGCAGCGCCGCTAGTGGGGTGAACGCCGCCGATGCCGCCCGTGGCGAAGACACGTAAGCCGGCCCGGTGAGCTAGCACCATGGTCGCGGCCACCGTGGTGGCGGCGCAGGCACCTTGCACCATCGCGGCGGCGAGATCACGGCTGCTGGCTTTGCGCACACCGGGTTCGCGTGCCAGATGTTCCATCTGTGCCGCATTGAGTCCGACGACGGGGCGGCCCTGCCACACGGCCACGGTCGCCGGCACCGCGCCTTCGTCGCGCACCGCAGCCTCGACCGCTTGCGCCGTCTCCAGGTTCGTCGGCCACGGCAGCCCATGCGCGATCAGTGTCGATTCCAGGGCGACCACCGGCCGATGCGCCTCCAGCGCGGCGGCCACTTCCGCGCGAATGTCCAGTTTCAGCGCGCTCATGCGAGAACCTCGTTGTAGGGACGCTTAACCGCAAGCGGTCATGCTTATGATAGCACGCGCCCTCGTCTTGGGGTTCGCGCCTTTGCCCGTTCGACGTATAATCCCGCGATTGGAAAAGACCACGGAAGGCTCCAACCCGAGGAATACCCATGCGACGGATCGCGATCATCAATCAAAAGGGCGGTGTGGGCAAGACGACCACGGCGGTCAATCTGGCGGCGGCGCTGGCCGAGTGCGGTCAGCGCGTCTGCGTTCTCGACCTCGACCCGCAGGCCCACGCCACCACGCATCTCGGCATCGAACCCGATGGCAAATCGTCCTCCATGTACGATGTGTTGGTCAACTGCCGGCCGTTGGCCGAGGTGCGCCGCAAGGTCGAAGACAATTTGTGGGTGGCCGCTTCCGACATCAATCTCGCCGCCGCCGAGGTCGAACTGGCCGGCGTCGTCGGCCGTGAAGTCATTCTCCGCGATTTGCTGTTGCAGGATGAAGGCGCGTTCGATTACGTCTTCATGGACTGCGCCCCTTCGCTGGGCGTACTCACGCTCAACGCTCTCGCGGCGGCCAACGAAGTTTTCATCCCCTTGCAGCCGCATTTCCTCGCCCTGCACGGCATGGGTAAACTGTTCGAGACGACCGCCCTCGTCGCCAAGCGCATCAACCCCTCCTTGAAGGTGACGGGTATCGTGCTGTCGCTGTACGAATCGAGTACGCGGCTGGCGTCGGAAGTCGTGCAGGACTTGCAGGATTATCTCGATAAGAGCCGCGGCACCAACGCGCCGTGGGCCAAGGCCCGCATCTTCAGCACGCGCATTCGCCGAAACATCAAGCTGGCGGAGTGCCCCAGTTTCGGCCAATCCATCTTCGGCTATGCACCCAATTGCCACGGTGCCGAAGACTACGCCGCCCTGGCGCGCGAAGTCCTCGGCGAGACGCCGACCGTGATGTCGGCACGCGTCGAACTGGACGAACGCGGTCAAACGACCGTCCTCAGCGTCGAACGCCAGAAGCAGACGGAACCAGCGGTGCCGGCGTAACCGCTATCCGCTATCCGCTATCCGCTATCCGCTATCCGCCGTATAAGATGGAGGAGAGCGGAAAGCGGAATGCGGAAGGCGGAAAGCGGATATGAGTATTTCCATCGCTACTCCTCAGGAGATTGTGCCCATTGATCGCGGCCGTATGCGTGAAGCGGTGCGTGCCGTCCTCGCTGGCGAAGATGTGGCCGATTACGAGATCAGTTTAGCCTTCGTCGATAACCCCACCATTCATCGTCTCAATCAACGCTATCTCCAGCACGATGAGCCGACCGATGTGCTGAGTTTTCCTCTCAGCGACGCGAACGCCGCGCGCTTGGCGGGTGAACTGGTCCTTGGTGTCGAGATCGCCATCGAACAGGCGGCGAGTCGCGGCCATGACGTGCAGATCGAACTTCTCCTCTACGTCATTCATGGTCTGCTGCACCTGTGCGGCTACGACGATCACGACGACGCCGATCGCGCCGCCATGCGTGAGCGCGAACGACATTATCTGCGGCAACTCGGTCTGCCCGACATCGCGGAGTAAATCGTGTTCGGTGCCAGCCCGCAGCGCAAGCAAGGGAATGAGTTTCCCTTGCTTGCGCTGCGGGCTGGCGTTGGAGAGTGGATATGTCTGCCGAAAAAGCCATTGCGCTCGTGCTGCGAACCACCGATTGGAGCGAGAGCAGCCGCATCGCCACCCTGTGGACGCGCGAGTTCGGCAAGGTGCGCGCTTTGGCCAAGGGTGGCCGACGGCTCAAGTCCAACTTCGAGAATGCTCTTGACTTGCTGACGGTGTGCAGTATTGTCTTCCTCCGCAAATCATCGGGTGGTCTGGATCTATTGACGGAGGCGCAGGTCGTTCAGCGTTTTCCGCGGCTGCGGACGGATCTCACCGCCCTGTATGCCGCCTATTACGTCGCCGAGTTGCTCGCGGACTGGACGCAAGATTACGATCCGCATCCGTCGCTGTTCGACGAGGCGCTCGACACGCTGCGAGCGCTGGGCGGTGCCGAGGAGGGCCAGGCCGCAATCGAATGTGGTCCGCGCATCGCGCGTTTTGAGATGGTGTTGCTACGCGAACTTGGTTATAGCCCCGTCCTCGATCATTGTGCCGGCTGCGGCGGACCGATCGCGGAAACGGAGTTGACCTTCAGCGCTGCGGCCAACGGTGTGCTGTGCCGGAATTGCCGAAGCGGACAGCGGGACAGCCGGCCGTTATCGCCGCGGACCTGGCGGGTACTGCAAGAGTTGGCCGACCCGAGCGAGGTCTGGCGCCGCCCCTGGGGTGAGGAGGCGCGCGCGGAAGTTCGGCAGTTGCTTGGGCAGTACGTGACCTACCTGCTGGGTCGCCGCCCACGGTTGCTGTCTTACCTGGGGAGTTAAAACAATGCAGAATGCAGAATGCAGAATGCAGAATGCAGAATGCAGAAAGATAATCCGTCTTGTCTTTCATTCTGCATTCTGCATTCTGCACTCCGCATTCTGCATTGGCTGTACCTGGGATCAGTTGAATCCGTTCAAACCGCCGATTCCGCCGCCGCCGCCCGTCGAGAGTTTCGTATTGCGCAATGGCACCCTCGTCGCCGATACGACGCCGAAAGACAAGGGGGCCGAAGCCCAATTGGTCGGCGCACGCGAGTTCTTCCGCCGCGAGGATTACGTCAAGGCGGAGAAGTTGTATCACTACCTCGACGACAATGAAAAAAACGCGGCCGCGATCCGGGAAGAAGCCACGTATTATCGGGCTGAATGTCTGCGCTTGCAGGGCGATCTGCCCAAGGCTTCCGACGTGTACGCCAGTCTGCTCGAAAAATTTCCGATGAACCCGTACCGCGATTTGGCCATCCAACACCTGTACGATATCTCGCGTTTTTGGCTTCAAGAAACCTGGGACGAAGTGCGCGAGACGGAGGAGAAGCGTCAGGGTAAACGCTGGATGGTTTGGCCGCGCTTCGTCAGTTTCGACAAACGCAAGCCGTTGATCGATCGCGAAGGGCGGGCCATCGAGCGGCTCAAGAACGTCTATACCTACGAGGGCAAGGGTGGGGTGCTGGCGGACAAGGCGCTGTATTTGTGCGGCCACGTCAACTACTTCAATGAGGATTACCACGACGCCGACTATCACTTCACGCAGTTGCACGAGTTGCATCCGGAAAGTCCGTATGCCCCTTCCGCTCTCGAATTGGCGATCAAGTCCAAGCTGGCGAGTACCGGCGGCGAACTCTACGATGGCCGCAAGGTGGCCGAGGCGCGGAAAATGGTGGACGAAGCCTTGCGGCTGCCGCCCTCGCAAATGAGCGATGAAAGAAAGAACGAGTTGCGCGGTCTGTTAATGAGCATCAGCGCCCAGCAGGCCGAGAAGGATTTCCAGATGGCCGACTTCTATCGGCGAACCGGACATCCAGGGTCGGCCTATTTCATGTTTGAGGTGGTGCGCCGGCGTTATCCGAACCCGAAGCCTGGGTCCGCCGCCAGCCGAGCGCTTCAGCGGATGCAGGAGATCCGCGCCAAGATGGCCAAGGAGCAGCAGGACCGGCTGGGACCGCCGCCGCAGGACGAGGGCCGACCGATCGAACAATTGCTCCAGCCGCGTAAGGTGATCAATCAGCCCGAATCGATCGGAGCGCCGCGTCCTCTGCCGGGCGCCCCGGAGACGGCTCCCATGCCGCAGAAGGTGCCCGGAGGAACGCCGAACGCTCCACCGCCGCGTCAACTGCCAGCGGGCCTCGGCGGCGGCTGAGAAATGTTTTGCCGCCAGCCCGCAGCGCCAGCAAGGGTTGTCCCTAGCTAGCGCTGCGGGCTGGTAAAACGGAGGAGATCATGGACACGCTTGCTGGGCGGAACGAGCCGAAACGATGGTCGCGTCGCTCGGTGTTGCTGGCGATGGCCGGCCTGGTTTTGACAATACCCGCTTGCGAGATGAACAAACTCTTCAGTTGGAACGGCGGCAATTTCGTGTTCTTCGGCTACGGGACAACGCCGAACTACGATCGGCGATTCAAAACCGTTCGCCTGAAGATATTCAAAAACCCGACGTTCTGGGCGGTCGTGCCGGTGCCGGGGCTGGAGATGGAATTGACGCAGGCGTTGGTCCGCGAGATCGAGCAGAAGACGCCTTATAAGATCGTTCAAGGCGACGCCGATACGGAACTCTCCGGCTCTATCCGCAGTTTCACCAAAGTGGCCTTGAACTACAACCAACTCAACGAACAGCGCGATGTTGAGACGACGCTGATGGTCGAGGTTCTGTGGAAGGATCTGCGCACCGGCGAGATTCTCTCGACGCCGGCGCAGCGCGCCGCCGAGCCGCCGCCGCCGGCCGGACTACTGCCCGGCCAACTCGACCCTTTGAATTCGACAGCGGCGATACCAGGCGTCCAGCAGGTTCCTCTCCTCACCGCGCCGATTTCCCCGGGCGGCCAGCAGGCCACGATGGCCAATACCTCGCCATCGCCGGGTAATCCGGCCCCGGGTGGCACCAGCATTCCGGGCGCGCCCGGTGGTCCTCCGGGACTGGGTGGTCCTCCGGGACTTGGCGGTCCAGGTGTGCTGCCCAATTTCGGCGTTATCGTGCGCTCGGTGGCATCCTATCGGCCTGAGATTGGACAATCGATCTCGACGGCTCAGCAGGACAACGTCAACCAAATGGCGACGCAGATTATCTCGATGATGGAAAAGCCCTGGTGAGCCGATGCCCGCACCTTGGACCTGGCAACTGCGCGACCGCATTCTAACGCCCGGCGACCCGCCGCTGGTCATGGGCATTGTCAATGTCACGCCGGACAGTTTCTCCGACGGCGGCCGCTTCCTCGCTATGGATGCAGCCGTTGCCCAGGGTTTGCGGTTGGTCGAGCAAGGCGCGGATCTGCTCGACATCGGCGGCGAATCGAGCCGGCCCGGCGCGCAGCCGGTCTCGCTGGACGAAGAATTGTCGCGCGTGGTTCCCGTGATTCGCCGTCTCGCCGCCCAAACCCCGATCCCTCTCTCCGTAGATACCTGCAAGGCCGAGGTTGCCCGCCAGGCGCTGGAGGCGGGAGCGCACATCCTCAACGACATCACCGCGTTACAGGGCGATCCGGCCATGCCCGAAGTCGCGCGAACCTATCGGGCCGGAGTCCTCCTCATGCACATGCGCGGCACACCGGCCACGATGCAGGTACGGCCGCACTATGACGACGTGGTCGCGGAGGTAGCCGCGTTTCTAGAGACGAGGTTGCAGGCCGTCGTCGATCTGGGTATAGCAGCATCGCAGGTCGTGTTCGATCCGGGTATCGGCTTCGGCAAGACCACCGCCCACAACATGCAATTGCTCGCCCATCTGGAGGAACTACAGCGTTTGGGCCGGCCGGTGTGCCTGGGCATATCGCGCAAAGGTTTCCTCGGTCAAGTGCTGGGACGCCCGTTGGAGCAACGGCTCGCCGGTTCACTCGCCGCCGCCTGTTTCGCCCTCGTTCGCCAGAGCGCCCAAATCGTTCGCGTGCATGATGTAGCCGAGACTCGCGATCTGGTGACTCTTATAAAAGTGCTGAAATCCGAAATCCGAAATCCGAAATCCGAAAGAAATCCAAAGGATGAAAAAGAAAATCGGAAACCATAAAATCGTTGCGTTTGGGATTTGATGATTTGGATTTTGAGTTTCTTTCGGATTTCGGATTTCGGATTTCGGATTTTTGGGGAGAGGATCATTGAGAGAACGCCTGGCCCAACTTTATGAATCGGTGGGCACACGCGACGGAGTGGAAATCGCCATCCTCGCCGTGACTATCTACTTAATTCTGCGTCTGCTCGGCAAGACGCGCGGAGCGGGCATCGTGCGCGGTCTGGGTCTGGTGGTCGTCGGCTTGTTCCTCGTCGCCCAGGTTGTGATTGCCAGTTTCGATTTGACCGTCCTCGGCCGGGTTCTCGATTACCTGCTAACCACGGTGTTGCTTGGGTTGCTGGTCATCTTTCAGCCGGAGTTGCGCCGCGGCCTTATGGTACTGGGACGTTATCGCATTCTGCGTTACTTCGTCCGCACGCCTCAGCAACCGGTCGCCGACAAACTGGCCGACGCTGCCGAGGCGATGTCGCGTGACTGCATCGGCGCCCTCATCGCCATCGAGCGCGAAATGACGTTGGCCATGTACGTCGAGACAGGCGAGTTGATTGATGGCGAGGTATCGGCCAACCTGTTACGCGCGATCTTCTCCAAACGCAGTCCGCTGCATGATGGTGCTGTCATCCTGTGCGGCGGCCACATCGCCGCGGCCGCCTGTCAACTGCCACTCGGCCAACCGCCCGAGGGTGCCAGTATGCACATGGGCATGCGCCATCGATCCGCCCTGTGCATGAGCGAGGAAACCGACGCCGTCCTGCTGGTGGTCAGCGAGGAGACCGGTCGCATTTCGTTGGCCGTCGCCGGTCGTCTTGAGCCGGTGCCGCGCGAGAACCTATCGCGCCGCCTCGCGGCCCTGCTGAGCAGCCGCGATAACAGCCCGCCCAATGGAACGACGGGGACTGCCCATCAGCGTTCTGCCGCCTGACCGCTATCCGCTATCCGCTATCCGCTATCCGCCGCCCGCTATCCGGCAGAATCGATATCGGAAAGCGGAAAGCGGAAAGCGGAAAGCGGATAGCGGAAAGCGGATAGCGGAAAGCGGAAAGCGGAGAGCGGAAGGCGGAAAGCGGAAAGCGGAAGGCGGAAAGATGTTTGATCGCATGCTCTCTCTGGTCGTTGCGCTAAGCCTGGCGCTTTTGGTCTGGCTGTACGCCCGCAGTCGCGATCAGGAGGTACTCGATAATGTGCCGGTCCCGGTGCAGGTGACGCTTGCTCCCGACCAGGCCGAGCATTATCGCCTTGAACTGACGGGTTCAACGCATGTCATGGTATCCTTCACCGGATCACCCTTGCGCATTCGGGAATTGCAGGGCATGCTCCAGCACAATGAGTTGCAGATCCCCCTGACCTTCACCGTACCGGCCGAGCATTTGAACGAGAGCCGCTACATCGATTCGATTCTCGTGGAGAGTACCGACCTGCACACGCCGCCGGGCGTCACGGCGGTGATGGTCGAGGGACGCAACCACATTTCCCTGACTCTGCATCGGCTGATCGAGCGGCGTCTGCCCGTGCGCTTCGATTCAGTCAGCGAAGAAGCGATCGGGCCGGTGGTGATTGAGCCGGCGACCGTGGTAGTGCGCGGGCCGCAGGATGTACTTGAGCGTGCGCGCGCCATCTCCACGCAGCCCTCCGAACTGCCCACGCGCTCGGCCCTGACCGGCGCGGCCGCTCGTGTGCCGCTGGTGCTGGAGCTGGAAGGCCGACCCGTGGAGGTGACGCCCAACCGTGTCACCGTGCGGATGCCGGCGGAGGCACGGAAAATCTATGAACTACCGGAGGTGCCGGTTCATTTTCTCTGTCCGGTGGACTTCCCTCTACGGCCCAAGTTCTTCGGTGAACGCGCTGGCCGCATCCGTCTGCGCGTGCAAGGGCCGGTGTGTGAGGAACTGCCCAAGGTGTACGCTTTCGTCGATTTGATCCAAGGGCACTGCGCGTCGGCGGGCAGATATCATGAGCCGATTCAGCTACAATTACCAAAGGATTTCGAGTTGGCGCAAGACCCGCCGCGCGGCGTGTCCTTCCAACTCGTGCCGTCGGATGGTGTTTCCCGCGGGTTGGACGCCACGATCCCCGCACCTTGAGAGAGTCAACATGACCATCGTATCCTCGCCAACCGATTCGGACCTGTCCGCCTATTGCGTGGACCTGGCACGCCGCGCCCGCGCCGCTGCTCGGCTTCTGGCCACAGCCAGCGGCGCCCGCAAGAACGCCTGGTTGGTCCGCGCGGCGGATGCGCTCGAACAGCGGAGCGCCGAGATCCTCCGTGCCAACGAGAAAGACGTGGCCGGGGCCGGCGAACTTGGTTTGACCGCAGCCGAGATCGATCGCTTGCGGCTTACGCCGCAACGTCTGCGCGATGCCGCCGCTGGAATGCGCGAGGTTGCGGCCCTGCCCGATCCGGTCGGCCAAGTTCGCGGTAGTGGCGTGCGTCCCAACGGGCTGGAAATCCACAAGGTCGGTGTACCGCTGGGCGTGTTGTTGTTCATCTACGAATCGCGGCCCAACGTCACCATTGATGCGGCGGCGCTGAGCATCAAGAGCGGCAACGCTATCCTGCTGCGTGGCGGACGGGAAGCGCTGCACTCCAACACGGCCCTGCATCGCGTTCTGCGCGATTGCCTACGTTCTTGTGAATTGCCGGAGGATGCCGTGCAACTCGTCGAGACGCCTGATCGCGCGGCCGTCGGTCATCTGCTCAAGCTGAATGACTTGATCGATCTGGTTATTCCGCGCGGCGGCGAGAGTCTAATTCGTCGCGTTGCCGAAGAGGCCTGTATGCCGGTACTCAAGCATTACAAGGGCATCTGCCATGTTTTCGTGGAGAAGAGCGCCGACCTGGATCGAGCCGAGCGCATCGTGCTGAACGCCAAATGTCAGCGGCCTGGCGTTTGCAATGCCATGGAATGTCTACTTATCGATGAGACCGTGGCCGCATCGTTCCTGCCGCGTGTGGCCGTCGGCCTCCGTCGTCGCGGCGTCGAACTGCGCGGCTGTCCGGCGACATGCCGGCTGGTACCCGAAGCAATTCCGGCCGGGGCGGAAGATTTTGATACCGAATTCCTCGATCTTGTGTTATCCGTCAAGGTAGTGGCGGGGTTGGAAGAAGCGATCGCCCACATCAGCCGTCACGGTTCAGGGCACACGGATGCGATCGTGAGTAATGACCTAACCGCCGTTCGGCGTTTCACCGCCGCAGTCGATTCAGCGGCGGTAATGGTCAACGCCAGCACGCGATTTCACGATGGACAGGAGTTGGGTTTGGGAGCGGAAATCGGCATCAGCACGGATAAAGTCCACGCGCGCGGGCCTTGTGGTTTGCTTGAACTGACCAGCTATAAGTATATTGTCTATGGGGATGGTCAAGTGCGAGGCGAGTGAGGAAAATCCGAAATCCGAAATCCGAAAGAAATCGAAATGACGAAAGAAGAAAAATCAGAAACTACCGTCCCAATCTGTTTGGGATTTGGCGATTGAATTTTTGGATTTTTTCGGATTTCGGATTTCGGATTTCGAGTTTCGGATTTTCCGCGGAGCGGGTGATGCACGCCATAATGATCCTGATTGTGTTACTGCCCGTGCTGCTGGCGGCGGCCCTGCTCTGGGTGCGCCGGCATCGCCCGCAGTATCTGCGCGACGAACTGTCGCCGATCAGCCGCCAGCATATCGACCTGTTCCAGGGCGGCCAACTCAGCGAGTCGGCCATCGAATCGACCAAGGCTCATTTCCGCGATCTGCTGGAGCGCGGCGAAGTAACCGCTATCGAGTCCAGCTTGCGCGCCGGCATGCAGTATGTCGTCCAAGTTCGCGCCCTGGCCGAATTGGGCACTGACGACGCCGGCCGCATTCTCGAACGCCAGTTGCACCGTCGTCTGACCGAAGACCAGATTGAGCAAGCGTGGTATTGGATCGACCTGGCCAACGGTCTGCGCAGCCTCAATCGCGCGCAGAGTTTGCCGCATTTGCTGCGCTGCGCCGAAGCGGCCAGCGATCCGCCCTTGGGACAGTTCTTCGCCGCCGAGACGATTTGTTTCCTGGGTTTTTCCGGCTATCTGCGTCAGTTCGAGACGCCCCTGGGACGCTCCGCCCTCCGCGTCTTTCACCGCGCCCTGGAGGGTTTGCGCTTTGGAGTGCCCTCCAACGTCGTCGCCGAGGCGCGGGTCGGCGAACTGATCGAAACATTGTGGGACAATCGGACGGAGAAAATCGATCCGCTGACCGTGCGTGTTTATCTGGAAGCGTTGCGGGTATTACGGCGTGCGCCCCATGCCGAGGCGATGTTATCCGGCGATGCGTCCGAGGTGGAGGCGTTCGGCTGGCAGATGTCGCGCCTGACGGCTCTCGAACCGGCTCTGACCGATTTCTTGCAAGAGGCGTCGTCGCTGCTCTGTCAGCGTCTGCCGGAGGCGTCCGTCGAGGAGCAGCGCGATATTCTCCTGGCCCTGATCGAATTGCGGGCGGAGGCAGGCGAGGCCGTGTTGCCGCTGTTGTCCACACCGCACTATCCGCATGCGGAATTAGCTCTGGAAGTTCTTAACTGGTCATCGCATCCGCGCATCGCGCCGCTGCTGCGCGACTGGGTACTCGAACGCATTCCGATGGTTCGCCGCGCCCAGCGTCGCCGCCGAGCAACCTCGCCTCGCCGGTCTTCCCTTCCATCGGACTTGCCTTATCGCGCCATCCTGCGCACCCTGCGCGGCCATCCCTCTGCTCAGACCGAGGCGTTCCTGCTCTTGGCTGCGCGCGATTGGGATCCGGCCATTCGTCTCAGCGCCGTCGGCAGTCTCGGCTGGTGGGAACCCCTTCAGCGTCATGAGGTGCTGCTGACGCTTCAAGATCCCCGCCGCGATCCCAACCCCGAAGTCCGGCAGGCGGCGCGAGCGGCCTTGGCCCGCCTCGGCGAGCGCCAGGCGCTCCAATGGTTCCGTCAAACCTTGACCAGCGAAGATCCGC
This sequence comes from Gemmataceae bacterium, assembly GCA_035553375.1. Lineage (GTDB taxonomy): Bacteria > Planctomycetota > Planctomycetia > Gemmatales > Gemmataceae > JAJPHU01. The sequence continues at coordinate 18,361 of DATNCY010000251.1, read as the reverse complement.
AGCGCGTCCACGATACGATTCAGACCGTCGCGGGAGAGAATCTAACCCTCCTGTGGCCCGACCTCGATCGCCTGGCCGACGCCGAAGATGGCGATGTGGCCCACCATGCTCGTGAGGCGCTCGAACGTCTGTGTGAAGATATGAACTATCGACATAATTAGCCGCTTGCGGCTTAGCGAGCAGACCGCTAAGCCGCAAGCGGCTGAATCTCCCTGCCTTGTCGTTTTTGCCGGCCGAATCAACTTCACGATCTTCGCTGGGTTATTTTCCCTTCAAGAACCGCGCAGACTCTCACCGAAAGAACAACCGAGAGGGTAGAGTTGCATAGCCAAACAACTCTACGATGGACCTCAGCGCGGAATGAGGCGAGATATGGGGTGGAAACTCCGACGCATCGGTTGGGGCATCTTGCTCTTCAGCGGCACCTTGCTTGGCTGTCACAAGTCGGCCGTCCAGCACAAGGAACCTCCCGATCCGTTGCTGGTGACGAAACCTCCGGTCGAAGGACGCCCTCACGCCGCCCACGCCAGCCCGCTCGCCCACACGCAACCCACGCCGCCACCCCCGGTTCCTATGGGCGATACGCCCGAATCCCCATAACGGCGAGCCGAGAATGTGTCCCGGCTCGCCGATATCGTCACGCCTTGAGCATGGCGTCATGGCGCATCCCGCTGGGCGGATTATCTGCCTTGTGGCAGTTGGCTAACGCCGTGCGGGCGCCGGCGTGCTGCTCGGCGTCGTTGTCTTCCCACTCGATACTGACCGCGCCATCAAAACCGACGCGGTTCAATTCGATGAAAATTTCTTCGAGACTGTTGGCATCGCGGGCCGTGCCGGCGGTAACGAAATTCCAGCCGTTGGTCCAATGGCCCATCGGCCGATGACCGCCGAGCCGTCCGGCGCGGGAATGTTCGCGCATCACCTGCACGCCCTTGACGTGCGCACAATGGATGCGCTCGCCAAACTCGCGGATGAATTCGATCACCGATACGCCCTGCCATTCCATGTGCGAACCGTCGAGATTGAAGCCGACGACGCTGCTGTAACCCGCCTTGTCCATCGTCTTCAGGTAATCGTTGGCCGACTCCAGATCGCCCATCGCGCGTTCGCTGGGATGGCATTCGAGATCGAACGTCACACCGTATTTCTTGCAGGCGTCGAGGACCGGACCAAAGCGTTCGACGAGCAATTCCAGACTGACATCGCGCACGTCGGCGATGGAATGCTCGCCGATGGCGGTGGGCAAGGGCGGGAAGAGGAAGAAATGGCTCCAGCAGTGAGCCGGCGAACCGACGAAGCCGGGAACGGGAACTTTGCGATCTTGCAGTTTGCCGAGATAATGAGCCAGGCGAACGATGGCGAGCAGATCGCGTGTGGCCGCCTCGTGGATTAGCTTGCCAATATCTTCGGGCACGAAATAAGGATTGGTACGCGGCGGTTTGTTGCCCTTGGCACGCCAGGCCTTGTACGCCTCAATCGGCGCGCCCTTGACGAATTGCAGGGTCTTGGCGCTCGGCTCATCGCCCAGGGCTTGGCCTTGCAAGTGCGAGGCGATGGTGAAAATTTCCAGACCATGCTTGCGCGCCAATTCGACGCGCTCTTTGGCATACGCCTCAGCTCCGGCATCGGTGGCGCAGCGATTCAGGTCGAGTTCCCAACTCGCTTCCTCCCAGCCATCGAAGCCGCTGTCTTGCAGGAACTTGATCCACGGTTCCATCGGCGCATTACCGAACTGCCCGCGCACCAGGCCAATCTGATGATACGATGCCTTGCCGAAACGATGCTGTGCGGTTTGTTTGTAGCCCACGCTTGCCATCCTTTCCGGAAACTCAGGGAAGATCACTGACAACGTGATGACTATATCGCTCCTGACGATGACAACAAGAGATTGCAGAGAAATCTTCGTATAGCCGCGACGCGCAGCGGAGCGGGGTTCACGTTTCGCGCGAAACGCCAAGCCGCGCGGCTAAACGGAAAGCTTCGGCCGCCGCATGTGCCAGTCGGTGGCCCGTTCGTGCATGCGCGCGATGCGCAGCATTTTCTCTTCCTCAAACGGCGCGGCGAGGATTTGCAGACCAATCGGCAGGCCGGCGCTGGTGAATCCGCATGGAATGCTGATGCCGGGCAGACCGGCAAGGTTGGCGCTGATGGTGTAGATGTCAGCCAGATACATCGCCAGCGGATCGGTGCTGCGTTCGCCGATGCGAAAAGCCGGCGTCGGCGAAGTCGGTCCCACCAATGCATCGCAGCGCGCGAACACCTTGGCGAAATCGTCGTGGATCAATCGGCGAACCTTGAGCGCTTTCAGATAATAGGCATCCTTGTAGCCACTGGACAGAGCATAGGTGCCAAGCATGATGCGGCGCTTGACTTCGGCGCCGAAGCCTTCGCCGCGCGAACGGCAAACCATGTCGATCAGATCCGTGTGGCCGGTCGCGCGATGGCCGAAGTGGACGCCGTCATAGCGTGCCAGATTGCTCGATGCCTCCGCCGTGGCCACCAGATAATACGCGGCAACAGCGTACGGACTGTGCGGCAGCGACACTTCCTCGATCTTCGCGCCCAGCCCTTCGTAGACTTTCAGCGCCGCGCGCACGCTCCGCTCCACCTCTGGATCGAGTCCTTTCTCGAAATGCTCGCGGGCGATGCCGAGAGTCAGCGGCGTGAAGGGCTTCTCGACGTTTTGCGCGCAGGCCGGCGCCGGTCGATCAACGCTGGTGCTGTCGCGCGGATCGTGGCCGGCGATCGCATCGAGGAGCAGGGCCGCATCGGTCACGTCATGGCTGAACGGGCCGATTTGATCGAGCGAGCTGGCGAAGGCGACGAGTCCAAAGCGCGACACCCGGCCGTAAGACGGTTTCAGACCGACGATGCCGCACAGACTGGCGGGCTGGCGGATGGAGCCGCCGGTGTCGGAGCCGAGTGCCAACGGTGTCTCGCCGGCGGCGACGGCGGCAGCCGAACCGCCGCTCGAACCGCCGGGGATGCGCTCCAAGTCCCACGGATTGCGCGTGATCTGATAGGCGCTGTTCTCCGTGGACGAACCCATCGCGAACTCGTCCATGTTGGTGCGGCCGATCAGCACGGCATCAGCCTCGCGCAACCGGCTAATGACGTGGGCATCGTAGGGCGGCCGATAGTTTTGCAGCATTTTGCTGCCGCAGGTGGTTGGCAGCCCGCGTGTGCAAAGCACATCCTTGATCGCCACGGGCACGCCAGCCAAGGGACCGAGCGCTTCACCACGCTGACGACGGGCATCGACATTTCGCGCCTGCTGGAGCGCGTCCTCTTCATCGACATGCAGGAATGCGCGCACTTGGGGATCGCGCTGGCGAATGGTCTGTAGGAACTGGTTCGTCAGTTCCTCGGCGGAAATTTCGCGGTGGGACAGGAGAGCCAGCAGTTCGGAGGCGGTGCGATCGAGCATAAAAAATCCGAAATCTTAAATCCGAAATCCGAAAGAAATCCGAAATCCGAAGTACCAAATCCGAAAGAAATTCAAAATCTGAAATCGCAAATTCAAACGGTTGTTTGAGATTTCGGATTTAAGATTTCGGATTTCTTTCGGATTTCGGATTTAAGATTTCGGATTTCAGTCAAGCACGGCCGGAACGCTGTAGAAATCGCCCCGGCGTTGAGGCGCATTGGCCAGGGCGTCGGCGACGGGCAGAGAAGCCGATGGCTCATCGTCGCGGAAGACATTCTGCACTGCCAGTGCGTGCGCCATCGGCTCGATGCCATCCGTGTTGACCTGCTTCAACTGATCGACGTAGTCCACAATGGCGCTCAACTGCCGGGTCATCGTCTCCAGTTCCGCATCGGTCAACTGCAAGCGCGCCAGATGTGCAACCCACTGGACTTCCTGGGCCGTCAGCGACATGGAAACCTCTATCCGCTATCCGCTATCCGCCGTCCGCTATCCGCCGAAGACAAAAGCGGATAGCGGATAGCGGATAGCGGTAATTACAGATTGGTCGGCATCTGGAATGGTCGGCGACGCTGCGGGCGCTGGATACGGCCGCTGCGGATGCACTGCACGCAGACGCGCATGCGTTTCACGGAGCCGCCGACCTGGCACTGGATACTCTGCAAATTAGGGTTGAAGGCGCGCCGGCTGATGCCCGTAACCTTGCGGCCGACACCGCCGAGGTACTTGGCCTTGCCGCGATGGGAATAGTGATTGCCCATCGTCGGCTTTTTGCCGCACACCTCACATTGCATGCCCATGATCGATCTCCCATCCTCGTTCCAGCATCATGAGGAAAACGCTAGTATAGCGAGGCGTCGCCATCTGGCAAGGCGTTACATCTCGTCGAGTGTCCCTCTGGATTTTGGCGAACGGCCGGCGTCAGCCGGCTGGTCCAGGCTCCAGCCGGCTGACGCCGGCCGTTCGCCTGTCGCTTCCGCGAGCAACTTCGAGAAGGAAGGACTTTGTTTCCCAAAGAGACATTTCGGAGAAAAACGAACTTTTTTCTGAAATATGCGCTTGACGCGCGACGAAGCAGGTTCGACAATCAAACAAGCAGTAGTTTCCATTCATCTCTTTCTTGGATTGGCGACTCCTGCCAGGGGAAGGCGCAATCTTCGCCTGAGCGTCCGGTGGAGAAGCCGTTCGGCATCCCGGTCCTTCAAGCGATCTTATCAGGAGTTGTCATGCTTTCACTGTCTCGCCTCACGCGAGTAGGGTACGTACTTGGTCTATCCTTCTTTCTCTCGCTGCTGCTGTGGCCCACAACTTCCAAGGGGCAAGTGCACGTCATGCGCGGTTCCATGCCTCTCCCGCCGATGATGTTGCCGATAAATAATGGGCTGACTGACTCAACAGGCAGTTTCAATGGTATGGGTGGAGGCATGGGCGGCGGTGGGATGATGGGTGGAGGTATGGGCGGTGGGATGATGGGTGGAGGTATGGGCGGTGGCATGGGCATGATGGGCGGCGGTATGGGAATGATGGGCGGCGGCATGTCCATGATGGGTGGCATGGGTATGGGCGGCATGTCCATGATGGGTGGTATGGGCGGCATGTCCATGATGGGTGGCATGGGTGGTATGTCCATGATGGGTGGCATGGGCATGCGCGGCGGCATGATGGGCATGGGCGGCATGGGCGGCATGGGCGGCATGATGATGGGTGGCATGGGCATGGGCGGCATGGGCGGTATGGGCATGGGCGGATTCGCCGGCAAGGGCATGGGCGGATTCAACGGCCGAAAAGCTTTCTAAAACTTTTGTCGCCAGAAGATCAACGGGGTTCGCGGTCTCTCGATCGCGGATCCCGTTGTTTTTTTGAATGAGAGAATCCCTCACCCTCTTCTCGAATTCATGTCTTCAAGGAAACTCCCCCAGAAATACACGCGGCCGCGCTTTGGTGTGTGAGCAGGCTGACACGCGAACTTTTTTTTGAAAATCACTTGACGCGAGGCTTGACGAAATCGAGAATTATTCGTAGCAGAGGCCGTCTCTTCAGAATCCCTGGGGGTGGCGACTCCTGCCGGGGGAGATCTATATGGTGCCGAGCCTTGATGGATGGAACGCCATCCTTCGGGACTCAATGGGAATCCTTTAGGGGAGTCGTCATGTTTTCCTTCACCCGCATTGCGAAGATTGGTTACATTCTCGCCCTATGTCTGACCGTCTGCTTTCTGGTTCGTCCCAGTTCGTCGAAGGCGCAGCACTTCCGCGGTGCCATGCCTGGCCCCTCGTTAGCGCTGCCGATGAACAACATGGTTACCGACAGCACGGGTGGCGCTATGAGCATGGGCATGATGGGAGGCATGGGCGGCGGCATGATGGGCATGGGAGGCATGGGCGGCATGATGGGTATGGGCGGTGGCATGATGGGAATGGGTGGCGGCATGATGGGCATGCGAGGCGGCATGATGGGCATGGGCGGCATGATGATGGGCGGCATGGGCATGGGCGGCGGCATGATGATGGGCGGCGGTATGATGATGGGTGGCGGCATGATGATGGGCGGCATGGGGATGATGGGCATGGGTGGAATGTCCATGATGGGCATGGGCGGCATGTCCATGATGGGTGGTATGTCGATGATGGGTATGGGCGGTATGTCCATGATGGGCGGCATGATGGGCGGCATGATGGGCATGCGTGGCGGCATGATGGGTATGGGGGGCTTTGGCGGCATGATGGGCATGGGCGGCATGATGATGGGCGGTATGGGCATGGGTGGCTTTGCCGGAAAAGGCATGGGCGGATTCAACGGCAAAAAGGCTCTGTAGAGGCACGAAACCAATGAGCCGCTTGCGGCTTAGCGTGTCCTAACGCTAAGCCGCAAGCGGCATTTTTTTACAACCGCTCCCTCACGACACCAGCTGGAAGAACAATTCCTCAAGGTCGTTCTGCTGATAGCGTTCGCGCAATTCCGCCAGCGTCCCGCAGCCCTGCACTCGCCCTCGGCTGACAATGGCCACTCGGTCGCATAACCGCTCCACCTCGCGCATGATGTGAGTCGAAAACAGGATGCACTTGCCCATCGCCCGCAGTTGCTGGATGGCTTCTAAAACGGCTCGGCCAACCAGCACATCAAGGCCGGCGGTCGGCTCATCGAAAATCAGCACCGGCGGATCGTGGATGATGGCGCGCGCGATCGATACTTTTTGTCGCATGCCGGTACTCATTTTCGCGCCAAGAAGATCGCGGAAATCGTTCATGCGCAGGGTGCTGAACACGATTTCCAACCGTTCGCGCAGATGTTCCTCGCTCATGCCATAAAGCCGGCCGAAGTATTCGACCATTTCGCGGGCGGACATGCGATCGTAAATGGCGGTATTGGCCGACATGAAGCCAATGTGTTGTCGCACCAGAGCCGGCTGCGTGGCCACGTCGTAGCCGGCCACCCGCGCCAGTCCGCCGGTCGGCCGTAGTACCGTACAGAGGATACGCATGGTGGTGGTTTTGCCGGCACCGTTGGGACCAAGGAGGCCGAAGATTTCGCCCGGCCGCGCCTCGAAACTGACGCCATCGACGGCATGCACGAGGCCGCGACGCAAGTCCCGGAACGACTTCATGAGGTTCTCGACCTGGATCATTACGGTCCTCGGTTTGGGACTCTCAGCTTGATGCCGGACAGGACAAGCATAGGTTATGTGGGAACGATAGGGACTCGCCCGCCATTCCTCGGCTGGTATCCATCCGTCGATTATACGGCTCGTTGGCTCGGTTGCCTTTAAGGAGAAACCATTATGAAAACCTCTCACTGCGGAGCGCTTTTACTTCTCATTCTGCCCCTGATGACGCTCGGCTGCGCCAACAACAGCGCACCACCGTCACCACCCGTGGATAAAGAAGCCAAGATCCAGGCTGGATTGGATAAACTCGATCCCGACGATCGCAAACAGGCCAAGGAACAGAAGTTCTGCGCCGTCGAGACGAAAAATCGGCTCGGTTCGATGGGCAAACCGATCAAGGTGATGCTCACCAAGGAGGATGCCGTGTTCGTCTGCTGCGAGCATTGCGAGGAGGCGGCGCGCAAAAACCCGAAAAAAACGCTGGCACAAGTCGAGGAATTTGGAATCCAGTCGGAGTTGGATCAACTCGATCCGGCCGACCGCAAACTGGCCGTGGAGCAAAAGTTTTGCGCCGTTCAGACAGATGGACGGCTCGGCTCGATGGGCAAGCCGGTCAAGGTGATGATTAAGGATCAGCCGGTGTTCTTGTGCTGCGGGCACTGCGAGAAGTCAGCGCGAAAAGATCCCGACAAGACGCTGGCCGCCGTGAAAAAACTCAAGTCCGCCAACGCAGAGACGAAAGCAAAGTGACGACTTCGATCGGCCCGGAGCGCGAACGATGGGTTCCCTTACCCAATCGCTAGCGCTCCGGGCTGATCCTGCCGTGCCTCATCCAGATATTCGTAAAACACATTGCGCTGCCGCGGAACATAGCCAGCCTCGCGGATGGCGCTCTTGATCTGCTCCAGCGTCAGGTAATGCACGGTGCCGGCCGAGGCGACGACGTTTTCCTCGATCATCAAGCTGCCCATGTCATTGGCCCCGAAGAACAATGCCAGCTGGCCAATCTTCAAACCTTGCGTCACCCACGACGATTGAATGTTGGGAATGTTGTCGAGATAGAGCCGGGCAATCGCCTGCGTTTTGAGATACTCGTAGGCACCGACGGGCGGCACGTCGGCCATGGCCGTGTGTTCCGGTTGGAACGTCCAGCAGATAAAGGCGGTGAAACCGCCGGTTTCGTCCTGCAACCGGCGCAGACGCTCCAGGGTCTCGATGCGCTCGGCCAGCGTCTCAATGTGGCCGAACATCATCGTGCAGGTCGATTTGCCGCCCAGTTCATGCCAAACGCGATGCACGTCGAGCCATTCGTCGGTCAGACACTTGTTGACGGTCATGGCCTTGCGAACGCGATCGACGAGGATTTCGCCACCGCCGCCCGGCAGACTGCCGAGACCCGCCTCCTTGAGACGGCGTAACACTTCCCGCAGCGGCAGCTTGTTGATCTTGTGGAAATGCCAAATCTCCGGCGGACTGAAAGCGTGCAAGTTGAACTTCGGATAGCGTGTCTTCAAATCGCGCAACAGATCCTCGTACCACTCCAATTTCAGGCTCGGATGCATGCCGCCTTGCATAAGCGTTTGATCGCCGCCCAGCGCAATGGTTTCCTCGATTTTCTGGTAAATCTCCTCGCGCGGTAGGACGTAGGCGTCGGCATCACCGCTTTTGCGATAGAACGCGCAAAAGTCGCAGACGGCGGCGCAAATGTTTGTGTAGTTGATATTGCGGTCGATGTTGTACGTGCGATACGGCTCCGGATGCAGCCGGCGACACACGGCATCGGCGGCACGTCCCAGCGCCGGCAGATCGCGGCAATCGAACAGGGCCACGCCTTCATCGAATGTCAAGCGCTCGCCATCAACGGCTTTCCGCAAAATGCGCGGGATGGTAGTAGTCAAGATTCACTCCTCGCCGTGCCAGTCCGAGTTCACAAGCCAGCATGTAATAGTGATGCAACCCGGCCTGCTCGCGCGGCCCCAGATCAAAATGCAGAATGTTCGATAAATAGCGGCGACAAAAGCCGGCGTCGAGTCCCAGACGCGGCGCTTCCGCGTGAGCGATGGGACCAGCGCGGTCTAGCCCGCGTTGCTTCGCTTGATGTAGCGCCTCCTCCACGCCATGCAAATCGACGCCCTCGCGCACCGCCCACACGGCATAGACAAACGGCAAGCCCGTCCAGTCAAACCATTCCTGACCGAGATCGAAAGCGTGAGCGAAACCGGGCAAACAGGCTCGCATGGCGCGATCGCCAATCAGCAGCACAGCGTCGGCGTCCACGTCCTCCGCCGCGCGATCCAGGGGCAGCGATACCACTTCAGCCGACACGCTATAACGCTTGCCAAGTAGAATCTGCGTCAGCGCGGCGCTGGTGCGCGAGCCGGCATCAAGGGCGACACGGCGAATGTCCGCCCACGGAACCCGGCTGAACAGCGTCACACTTAGCACCGGCCCGCGCGAGGCAATGGCGATGTTCGGCACCACCGAGTAACGGCCGGCCCGAAAATACTCGATGACGGGGATGAGGGCCACATCGAGCTTACCGTCCGCCAGTAGATCGGCCAAACGACTCGGCACCTCAAGGCTTAATTCCACTTGCGACGTCAGTCGCTCCAGGTCGCAAATGAGCGGCTTGGTATTCAGGTAATTCACCGCACCGACGCGAATGGGATGCTCCATGACCGTATCTCCTCGGCCTTCACACGCTGTCTGCTGTGTCAGCCGCATTATAGGGCGAGTTTCGCTTTTTCAAAGCGCTCTGAAATCTCGTGCAACGGGCTATCGACTCATCCCAATAACCGCGAAGGCCACGGCGAGACAACCGCGAATCAGCCGTACTCTTCCCTCCGGTCGCGGTAACGCACAACGCACCGGCATTATTCTTGCTAGAATAGTAGGAACTGATTGACCATCGATCTCTAATACGGGTGGCACCGTCATGTTTTACGCCGGCTGCTTTCTGATCGCCAAGCCCGTCCTCCAGGACCCCAATTTCAAGCAAACGGTGGTCTTCCTTTTGGCCCACAACGCCGAAGGCGCGTTCGGTCTGATCGTCAATCGTCTGGCCGAGGCGGAAGGACTGCCCTGGCCGCTGTTTGTCGGCGGTCCCTGTCCGTCGCCGGGCCTTATCATGCTGCACGGCCATCCCGAATGGGCGGAGCCGCCGGCCGACGCGCCGGAAGCGGAAAAGGAACATGAAGTCGCTCCCGGCATCTACTCCGGAGACGCGGCTTGCCTGGACCGCGCCACGCAGAGCGAAGACGACACCATGACACGCTTCCGCGTGTTCAGCGGCTACGCCGGCTGGGGCGGTGGACAGCTGGAAAGCGAACTGGTGGCCGGCGGTTGGTTCGTGGCCCCGGCCACGGGTGCCCTTTTGTTTGATACGCCGATTGAGGAATTGTGGGATCGGCTCGTCCCGCCGCGCATCCCGCAGCCAAGCATCAACTGACGCGCTCGGCTACAATAAAGAAAAACCTTTCACCACGGAAAGCACGGAAAACACGGAAAAAATACAAAGAAGACAAGATAAGAAATGGTGCATTACGACAATTATATTGGCATCCGTAGTTGTGTTATTGTTTTTGTATTTTTCCGTGTTTTCCGTGCTTTCCGTGGTGAAAGGTTTTTGAGCGCTGGCGCATCTGAAATGGCGACCGGTGGTCGTGCCGCGATGGGAGGTTGACGAGCGGACAATCGCAGGCTTGCTTCCTCGAATGCAGCAGGTACGATGAATAGCATAGCTCGCGATGCCCGCCATCCGCCCGCCTTGCCTCGGGGATCTCCATGACTGAAGCAGCACAGCAAGAAAAGACCGGTCTCGGCAATTACTTCGTCGCCAATTACCCGCCGTTCTCCTTTTGGAAACCCACTCACCTGCCCGCCGCGCACGCAGCTCTGAACGCGACGCCTGAACCGGGTACGCCGCTGGGATTGTATTTGCACATTCCGTTTTGTCGCAAACGCTGCAAATTCTGCTATTTTCGCGTCTACACCGACAAGAACGCCCGTGATGTCGAAACCTACATCGATGCCCTGGTCAAGGAAGTCTCTCTCTACAGCCGGGTGCCGCTCATCGGCGGCCGGCCACTCAACTACGTCTATTTTGGCGGCGGCACACCTTCGTATCTGAGCGCGGCGCAGCTACGCAGTCTCATGCAACGACTGCAAGAAGTGCTGCCCTGGACGGGTGCCGAAGAAGTGACATTCGAATGCGAGCCGGGCACGTTGCAGCAGCACAAGCTCGAAGCGCTGCGCGAACTCGGTGTGACGCGGCTGAGCCTCGGCGTCGAGAATTTCGACGCCAAGATTCTCGAATTCAATGGCCGGGCGCATCTCGAAGAGGAGATTCATCGCGCCTACGGTTGGGCGCGCGATCTCGGTTTCGAGCAAATCAACATCGACCTCATCGCCGGCATGGTCGGCGAAAGTTGGGATAACTGGAAGCAGTGTGTGGCCAAGACGCTCGCCCTGTCGCCGGATAGCGTCACCATCTATCAGATGGAACTGCCCTATAACACGACGTTCTCGAAGGAACTGAAGTTGATCGGGCAGGATGAGCCGATGAGCATCGCCGATTGGCCGACGAAACGCGACTGGGTCAGCTACGCCTTCGATACGATGATCGCGGCCGGCTACGAGGTATCGAGCGCGTATACACTGGTCAAGGATCGCAGCCGCACGCATTTCGTCTATCGTGATGCTCTGTGGCATGGGGCCGACATGTTCGGCACCGGCGTCGCTTCGTTCGGCCACGTTCACGGCGTACATTTGCAGAACGTCGATACCTGGGAGCAATACGTTGAAATGCTCCAGCGCGATGAATTGCCGCTGGGCCGAGCGCTGCCGGTCGAGCCGCGTTACCGCCTCATCCGCGAGATGATCTTGCAATTCAAAACCGGACGGCTGGAAAAAGGCTACTTCCAACGCAAGTTCGGAGCGGATATTCTGGACACCTTCAAGGATGGCTTCGCGCAGCTAGAGCGGGACGGCTTCCTGACACGCACGGCCGATGGAGTTGAGTTGACGCGCGATGGGCTATTGCAGGCGGATCGTCTGTTGCCGGTGTTCTTCGATCCCCAACATCGCGGCACACGCTACACTTGAGTGAAAAAAGATCTAACCACAGAGGCACAGAGAAGAGGAAAGCAAGGAAGAATGAAGGAGAAAATTCACGCTCGTTGAGCGGAATCGCCATTATGATTCTTCTCCTTCTATCTTCAGTCTTCTCTGTGTCTCTGTGCCTCTGTGGTTAGTTTCTGGAGTGTACCATGCCCGATGAACGCACTTTCTTGATGGGCAAGTTCCCGGCCGTCCTGCCGGGCGGCTTGCGCTACGCGCGCAATCATATGTGGTGCCGTCCCGACGGAGGCCGCGGACGCTTTGGTTTCACGTCCTACGCCATCCGGCTAATGCAGGATGTGTATTTTCTCGACTGGCAGGTGAACGCCGGCGATCGTATCGAGTTGCTTCAGCAGATCGGCCACATTGAAACCTCCAAGGCCGTCTCGGACCTGTTCGCACCCTTGGCCGGGACCATCGTTGCGTTCAACCCGGAGTTACTGAAAGATCCTTCGGGGATCAACGTGGATGGATACGGGGCCGGCTGGCTTTTTGACATGGAATGCGCCGGTGAGACGCTGTGGAGCGTGGAAGAATACGAACAATTTCTATCGGACAATTGGGAAAAAACCCAACGTCTGATCAAGGGCAAGATCAACACTGAGGAATGAGTTGCCATCATGAGCCGCCAACGCTTGACGGTCGTTCTGTCGCAGTCGCAGGGCAAAAACCCCACGCGCCGCGCCCTGGAAGAGAGCATCGTGGCCGCGCTCATCATGGAGCCGGGACTCGATGTGTCCATCGTGCCCTATCTGTACGATCTCGATAAGGAACACACCGGCCGGATGTTTCTCGAATCGATCCAGGGCGACATGGTAGTACTGGCGTGGATGTTTCCGCGTGCCGCCTTCTGGCTGCTCGATCGCGACGGCATCAAAGGGCTTTACGGCGAAAACAAGATCACCGCGCCGGCGGAAATCGATGAAGACGAGGAAGGTGGCGAACCGGAACCGCCCAAGGGCATTGGTGCCGTCGATGTCCCGGATCGGCATATCTACTGTTTGGATCTGCGCGATCACAATAATTACGAAACCTATGTGGCGGAAGTGCGCCGCATTGCGGCCGAGTGCCGCGAACGGCGTGAGGCGCAGCTGAAGACCTGGGTGCAAGGCAATCCGACCGTGGTACAACTGGGCCGTTATCTCCGCGACGAAGAGCCGGCGAAACCACAGCCGGCGTTTCCGTCCGAGCAATTGCTGAAGCAGCCGGATCGCCGTTGGTATCCGGTGATTGATTACAGTCGCTGCACGAATTGCATGGAGTGCCTCGATTTCTGTCTGTTCGGCGTCTACGGCGTGGACAAGCTCGATCGTCTGCTTGTCGAGAATCAGGACAACTGCAAACGCGGTTGTCCGGCGTGCAGCCGCGTTTGTCCGGAGCAGGCCATCATGTTTCCCGATTACAAGACGCCGGCCATCGCCGGCGCGCCGGTCGGCAACATCAGTGGATTGAAGATCGACCTGAGCAAGCTATTCGGCGGCGGCGATGCGTTGGCCATCGCCGCGCAGGAGCGCGACCGTGAATTGGTGGCCGACGGTCGGGGAGCCGTTGGGATGCTGGTGGGTATTCCCAAACGGCAGGCCGAGAAGCCGCAAGAGCCGAAGGACGATCTCGATAAGCTGATGGACGCGCTGGATGATTTGGAGATTTAAGTCTCTCGTTCACCGAATGTGTCGGCGGGAGGAAACATCCCAAACAGTTCTTCTGCCTGGCGGATAAGTAGCCGACGCGGATGATTGAACTGGAGAGCGAATATAGTCCCACGCCCGATCGCCGTTAAGCCGATGATTCGATAGCCGTCCCAACGGAAATGCTCAAGCCAGCAATCGATACGCGGGTTAAACAGCCGCACCTCTACATTGGAATCGGGGTCGGCCGTCTCTATTCGATCCGCCTTATGGAGATTACAGTTTGGACAAGCCAGAGCCAAATTGTCCAGATCATCCGCCCCACCCCGCGAAGCGGGAAGGGTGTGTTCGATGTGAAAGGTTGCTCCTTGAAGTGACTGGTGCATCCGGCAATATTCGCACCTTTGTCCGGCACGAGCTTTCACCAGCCTGACAGTCTCTGTCCATGTCATGTGGGGTTCCGTCCCAACAAGTGAAGCGCCTTGGCACGCAGAAGCGAGATACTTTCGCTCATCTCAACCAACGCTTCCAGATCCTCACGCTCGGTTTCGGTCAGTAGGCCGTTCGTGTTACGATCCATAAGTTTCTGTAAACGCCGATCAGTCTTCGACGGAAGGCGAAGAGCGGCGATAGCTTCAACAAGTTCGAGAGGGGCTTGGATGAGACTCATCGCGAACACCGCTCCTTCTCGTTTTAACGGTTTGTGATTTATAGGCCCAACCTGGGTATTATACCCAGCAGGCCGGGGGAGCCAAAGTACAAACTTGGTAAGCTGAGGGGTGTAGCGGTATGGGTATTTGCCGGAAATGAGTGCGGCTACTGTCTTGGGAGAGACTCCGGCTGATGAACCACGCTGATATGAGTCGTCTGGAAACGGCCTACCAAACCGCCCTCGCCGCCCTCCTCGCCGAACGCACGTCCGAAGGCCATTGGGTTGGCGAACTGTCTACCTCCGCATTGTCCACCGCCACCACCGTTAGCGCCTTGGCTCTGGTCCAGAAAGCGACCAAGGCACACGGTTCGTTCGATACCCTTATCGCCGGCGGGTTGAACTGGCTCGCCATGAACCAAAATGCCGATGGCGGCTGGGGCGATACGGTCAAGAGTTTCAGTAACATTTCGACAACCATGCTTTGCCGCGCCGCGTTTCATCTGACCGCATCGGCTGCGGCACACGATGCCACGCTGCGGCGTTGCGAGGAATGGTTGCATGCCCATCACGGCAAGACGCCGGAGGAATTGGCGGAAGCGGTGCGCGCACGCTATGGCAAGGACCGCACTTTCTCCGTGCCGATTCTGATGACGAGCGCGCTGGCCGGACTTGTTTCATGGCGTGAAGTGCCATCGCTGCCGTTCGAGTTGGCGTGCTTTCCGCAATCGTGGTTTCGCTTCCTGCGCATCCCCGTGGTCAGTTATGCTCTGCCGGCGCTCATCGCGATTGGGCAAGCGGTGTATCATCATCGGCCACCGTGGAATCCATTGACGCGCTTCGGACGGCGCATGGCGATCGGCAAGAGTTTGCGGGTATTGCAGAAGATTCAGCCATCCAGCGGCGGCTTTCTCGAAGCCGCGCCTCTGACCAGCTTTGTCACGATGGGGCTGGCGAGCATTGGCCGTGCCGATCATCCGGTTGTGGGCAAATGTGTCGAGTTTTTGGTCAACTCCGTGCGGCCCGATGGCAGTTGGCCGATTGATACGAACCTGGCGACGTGGGTGACGACGCTGTCCATTAACGCGCTGGCGACGGCGGGCGAGTTGGAGCAGCTTGATCGCTGGTCGTCGGTGGAGGAGTGGCTTCAGAAACAGCAGTTCAGCGACCGGCACCCCTATACGGGAGCGGCTCCTGGAGGATGGGCGTGGACACCGTTGCCGGGGGGAGTACCAGATGCGGATGACACGCCAGGAGCGATCCTTGCGCTGTCCCATTCACCTCTTTGGCATCGGTGGGGGCACGCTCGCAATTGGTTGCTCGGTTTGCAGAACGGAGATGGCGGTTGGCCTACTTTCTGTCGCGGCTGGGGAAGACTGCCGTTTGATCGCAGCGGGACCGACCTGACTGCCCATGCCATTCGAGCTTTCTGGCGGCTTGGTGGAAACAACCGAGCCGCCTTCGAGCAACTTTACGGGAAGGCCGTCTCTCGTGGTTTCGCCTACCTTGCTCGTTCCCAGCGTGTCGATGGCTCTTGGCTTCCCTTGTGGTTTGGCAATCAACATGCCCCCGATGACGAGAATCCCACCTACGGCACCGCCCGCGTGCTGGCCGCTTACCGCGATTTGGAAATGATGGACAGTGAACCCGCGCAGCGTGGTATCGGCTGGCTGCTCGCCGTGCAGAATGCCGACGGTGGTTGGGGCGGGGCAGCAAACACGCCATCGAGCATCGAAGAAACCGCCCTGGCGGTGGAAGTGCTGCTCGATGCCGGGCCGCAAGCGAAGGCGGCTGTTGAACGAGGGCTGGTCTGGTTGGTCGCGCGAATCGAAGCGGGCGGGTTGCAACAACCGACGCCGATTGGCTTCTACTTCGCCAAACTGTGGTATTTCGAGAAGCTGTATCCGATCATTTTCAGCGTGGCCGCCCTCGGCCGAGCGCGTCGCTAACCAGAGGATCGGGCGCGAATAAGGCGACGGCACGCTTCGTCTATCTCAAACGGGACAACGGGCTGGCGGCTCTATCATCTGGATTTAATGATCCTGGCTCTGGTTTTTCACGCCGTTATCCCCGATAATCTTCCTGGGACCGCCCGCGCGAAACTCTCCCACCGCGATTTGTTGACTCACCCCGACCGGCTCTCCTGAGGACTCACTGTGGCCATCGCTACCGAACCCCAGGCCGAGAAAAAAGACAAACGGCCCAGCACCGCCCATCTCAAGCTCGTACCGGAGACGCGCGAGATGCGCGATCGCGTGCGCGCCGAGGCGGCCCGCGTTGGCCAGACGCTCGACCGCGCCCGGCCATTGGCCAAACCAGATTTGCAGAAGATGAGCGAGGATTTGCTGCGCGGCATGGGCCTGGGCGAGCAATATCTCGGCTTCGCGATGGTGTGTATCGCCAACGAGTTTTGGCGCGAACAGGTGCAGGCCACCGATTTTAAGCGCCGCCTGCTGCTGCTGCCTCACTGTCTGAAGCACGCCGAAGGCTGTCCAGCCGATTACGATGAATTCGGTCTGGATTGTCGCAAATGCGGAGCCTGCTCCGTCGCCGACTTCAAGACCAAGGCGGAGGATCTCGGCTACAAGGTGCTTGTCTCCGAAGGGACGCCCATTGTCCTCAAAATCATCGTCAGCGGTCACGTCGATGCAATCGTCGGCGTCGCTTGCCTGAACGTGCTGGAAAAGGCCATCGATAAGATTTTGCTGGCCGGCATTCCCTGCGTGGCCGCACCGCTTCTGTCGAGCAATTGCAAAAGCACCTCGGTCGATGACGATTGGGTTTCGCAGCTAATCGAGTTGAAGACGCCGCCGCCGGCGACACGGACGAAAACATTCGTGCATCTGTTACGCCTGGCGCATCAGATATGTGAGGAGCCGGAATTGAGTCGCTTGGCTCCGCGCATCCGCAGTTCCGCTCCCCTCTCCCCCGAGTACAGGGGAGAGGGGAGAAACGCGCGGTGATCCGCTGGCGCAGCATGAGGCCATCGCCTACGACTGGTTGGGGCAAGGTGGTAAGCGTTCGCGGCCGTTCATCACGCTCGCCGCGTATGACGCCCTCAAGGGCGGAGCCGGCACGCTCTCTGTTGAGGGCTGCGCGCCGCCTGACGGTGTACGACGCACGGCGCTGGCCATCGAAGCGTTCCACAAGGCATCGCTCGTTCACGACGACATTGAGGATGACGATACCTTCCGCTATGGCCGCACTACCCTGCATCGCCAGTACGGTGTCGGGACGGCAATCAACATCGGCGATTACCTCCTTGGTCTGGGCTATCGCCTGGTCAGCCGCGATCGCAAAGAGTTAGGCGGTGATTGCGCCGCCGACATTCTGAACCGAATGTCGGATGCTCATCTGAAATTATCGGAGGGCCAGGGAGCCGAATTGCTCTGGCGCGACGCCGGCGATAAAACGCTGACCGCCCTTGATGCGCTGAAGATTTACGCCCTCAAGACGGCACCCGCTTTCGAGGCGGCACTGTACGCCGGATTGCGTTTGGCAGGGCCGGCCGATGCTTACGAAAAAACCGTCGCCGATTTCAGCAAGAATCTCGGCGTCGCCTTCCAGATTCTCAATGACTTGAAGGATTGGGATGGCGATAGCGATAATAAGCTGATCGCCGGTCAGGATGTGCTGGCGGCGCGGCCGACGTTGCTTTTGGCGCTGGCCCTGGAAGGATCGACGCCCGCCGAACGCGAGGAATTGTTGGCGCTGTTGCAACGCGGCACGGACAAGGACGCCAGCGCGTCGAATGGTAGGTGCCGCGAGCCGAGCGTCACGGAGAGTCCGGCTCGGCTCGCCGGACCTACTGATAGTTACCGCGAGCCGGGCGGCACGGAGAATCCGGCTCGGCTCGCCGGACCCACTCTCGAACGCGTGCGTCAGCTGTTCACGAAGGCGCAAGTTTTCGTCAAGGCCGAGAAACTCGTGGCGAA
>DATNCY010000250.1:0-96111 GCA_035553375.1 Gemmataceae bacterium | reverse complement strand
TCTCCCTGCGGAAGTGTTGCTCGACGCCATCGACACGGTCACCGGGTCGAAGACGGTGTTCAAGGGTGTGCCACCCTCGACCCGGGCCGTGCAGCTGCCGGACAACCAGTTCGAGTCGTATTTCCTCAGCACTTTCGGCCGTCCCGATGCAGCCAGCGCCTGCGAATGCGAGCGCAGTAGCGATGCCAGCCTGGCCCAAGCTCTCCATCTGTTCAACTCCGAGGAGCTGCTGGAGAAAATTAGTGGCCGGAAAGTCAGCCCTCTATCGCCGGCACCTGAGCCGAAGGCCAAGAAAGAGGAAAAAAACGACAAAGGCAAGAAGGGCCAAGAGAAATCGTCGGGCGGCAGCAGTGGGCCGGTCGGCGGGCGCATCCGGGAGTTAATGGCCGACAATCGCTCCGATCGGGAAAAGATCGAGGATCTCTACCTGATCGCTCTATCGCGCAAGCCAACGAAGGAAGAGATGGATGCCTTGCTCGCCCACCTCAAAAAGAAAGGCGATCCCCATGCCGCCTATGAAGACATCCTGTGGGCGCTCGTCAACACCAAGGAGTTCCTCTTCAACCATTGACGCATCAATGTGGGTGGTCGTGTATTTCCACCCAGCGGGAGCGGTACGACCTTCAGAAAGATCCGGGCGAACTGAAAAAAACCTCTACGACGACCTGGCCCACAAGGATACAATCGAGAAAGAGACGCCGAAGGCTGAGGCGTGAGCATGCGGGAGATTTGGTCGATGCTGCGTTTTCTCACCCAGGAGCGGTCATCCAGCGGGCTGCTCACCCGGCGAGAATGGCTTCGCCTTGGAGGATTGACCGGCCTGGGGTTGACGGGTGCCTTCTCCGCGCGAGTACTGGGAAAACCATCGGCTGCTCCAGAAACTGGCTTCGGCAAGGCGAAGTCGATTATCCTTATCTACACCGGTGGCGGTCAGAGTCAGCTCGATACCTGGGATCCCAAGCCCGCCGCGCCGCGCGAGATTCGCGGCGCGTTTCAGTCCATGGTGACGGCGGTCCCTGGCATCCGCCTCTGCGAACATCTGCCGCGCGTGGCCCAGGCGGCGAAGCTGTTCACCATCGTTCGGAGCGTCAGCCACGAGGACAGCGACCACGGCTCAGCCACCTACTTGAGCCTGACCGGAAACTATCACGCCCGGCGGTCCGGCAACCCGCCCGTCAACTTGGCCGAGGACTTGCCCACCTTGGGCGCCATCCTCCATCGCGTTCGGCCCGAACGGCGTTTGCCCTTCTCCGCCGTCCACGTCAACGCGCCCGTGCTGGCACCGCTGAAACCGGCGCCCGGACAGTTTGCCGGACGGTTGGGTGCCGGTTGCGAGCCGTGTGTCGTCGGCGATCCGACGGACCGAGAGAACACCGTTTTGGCCATGGAGCCACGGGCCGAGTTGCCTCCCGTGCGCCAGGAAGGCCGTCGCTCCCTCCTGCACGCGATCGACCGCTATGCCGCGTCGCTGCCGCGGAACCGCGCCCTGATGGAGATGGACGCCCAGTATCGCAAGGCGTACGACTTCCTCTCCTCGCGCCAGGGAAGGCTAGCGTTCGATCTCGATCACGAACCGGGCCGCGTGCGTGATCGTTATGGACGCCATCGTTCCGGACAGGCCTGTCTGCTGGCGCGGCGGCTCGTCGAGGCCGGCGTGCCGTGGATCACGGTTATGTGGAATCACATGATTCGCGGCCAGGACCAGGACGGGGCACCGACCGACATCTACGGCTGGGACACCCACAACGATATCTTTGACGCCCTTCAGCACCACTTGCTGCCACGCTTCGACCAGAGCTTCTCGGCGCTTTTGAACGATCTGAATCAGCGCGGTCTGCTCGATCAGACCCTGGTGGTCTGCATGGGGGAGTTTGGCCGGCATCCGCAGGTCGCCCGCGAGGCCACGTTCGCCGGGAGTTCTCCCGGCCGCAAGCACTGGCCTTCGTGCTACTCGATCGTGCTGGCCGGTGCCGGCGTCCGGCGCGGCGCGACCTTTGGCGAGTCCGACCGCCATGCCGCCTCTCCGCGCGCCCATCCGGTCGGCCCGTGGGACGTGGCGGCGACCATGTTCCATGCACTGGGTGTCGATCCAAGATCGCACTACCACGATCTCAGTCAACGGCCTTTCCCCATCAGCGCGGGCAAGCCGTTCCTCGGCGTGTTCGGCTGAGCCAAAGTGGTTCTCTTCGGCGGCGATCAACTCGACCCGTTCGTTTCCGATACCTGAGTCTTTGACGTGACCGCACGCAAGTGGGAGGAGAAGAAGGCGCGGCGCTGCCCGTCGCCGCGCGGGCCACGCCCTATTGCGGCTACCACGAATAAAGAAGGTTTTCAGACATTCTGCCGTGGAGGAATGAGCGTCATGCCGCGTCTCTCTGTCGGGTTCATATTCGTCCCGTCCCTTCTTGCCGTACTCGTGCCGATCGCGGCCTTGCCCGCCCAGGAACGCGAGACGGAGAAGAAACTGCTGGTAGTCAAGGATCTGTACCGCTTCGACGCGCCGCACTCCCTCGCCCTGACGCCGGACGGCAAGCAGGCGGTGTACGTCCGCCATTGGATCGACGCCCAGGACAAGGTCGAGCGCCAGGCGTTGTGGCTGGCCAAAGGCAGCCGCGACAAGGTGCAGCCTCTGGAGAAGGAAGAACCCGATGGCCGTGCCCCGGTCGTCTCTCCCGATGGCTGCTGGATTGCCTTCCTTTCCACCCGACCACGCCCCAAAGGCTGGAAGCAAACGCCGCCCACCGCGCCGGGATCCGACGCGGCCACCGACGTCTGGCTCCTGCCGATCGGTGGGGGCACCGCGATCCCCCTGGCAGGGCCGGACAAGCCGTATGGCCGAGTCTTCAACGACGGCTTCTACGGCCGGCTGTCATTCGCGCCCGATGGCCGGAGCCTGGTCTTCGTGGCGGACGACGGCAGGGACCCACGCACCGCCGAGGAGATCGAACGCGACGTGATCGTCGTCCGCCCCGATCAGGGCGAGGGCTACACCGGCTACGGAGCAGCCCAGGTCTGGGTCGCGGAACTGGATGACAAGCCGGGCCAGTCGGCGGCGCGGCGCATCCGGCGACTCACCCGCGACGAGTATTGGTACGGCGATCCGCAGTGGTCGCCCGACGGCCGGACTCTCGTCGTGCATGCCAACCGCACCGGCGAACAGGAATCGGTGCGCTACAGCATCAACCACAATTTCGATCTCTGGGCCATCGACGTCGCGTCAGGCAAGATCCGGCAGCTCACGCGCGGGGCCGGCCCGGAGGTGTCGCCGCGTTTCTCTCCGGATGGCAAACGGCTCGCCTGCCTGAGCATCCCTCGCAAGGGCTCGCACCACGACGTGTTCAACTTGGCCATCCTCAACCTGGAGGAGAAGGAACCCAAACTGCGGGTGTTGTTCGATCATCACGGCAAGGACGCGGCCGAAGCCCAGCACCCAGCATCCGCTTTTCCCCTACCGCGGGACTGCTGGCAGGACGAGCGACACCTGCTTTACAACACCGAGGCTGGGACAGGCACGCGCCTGGTCCGTATCGACGTGTCCAGCGGCAAGGGGAGTGCCCTGAACCTCGCCGACGAGAAAGATCAACCAGGAACGGAGGCGAAATTGCTGGTACAGCGCCTGCGGCGTCGGGAGCAATTGACTCCCCCGGGCAACCTCTTCTTGAAGGAACGTCGGCTCGCTGAGCCACGGGTGATCCGCTGGAAGAACGACGAGGGCAGCACGATCGAGGGCGTGCTGACGACGCCTCCCGACGGAGTGGCGAAGGCTCCGTACCGGCTGGTGGTCTACCCGCACGGCGGTCCGCACAGCCGCGTGACGCTGGGGTTCGATTTCACGGTGCAGGTGCTGGCGGCACAGGGTTACGCTGTCTTCCAGCCCAACTTTCGCGGCAGCGCCGGCTACGGGCAGAAGTTCCTCGACGCCGACCGCGGCGACTTCGGCGGCGGCGACATGCGCGACATCCTCAGCGGGGTCGATGACCTGGTGCGAAAGGGCATGGCCGACCGCACGCGCTTGTTCGTGTACGGGGTGAGCTACGGTGGCTACATGACTTGCTGGCTCGTGGGGCAGACCGAGCGGTTTCGGGCCGCGGTGGCGCAGAACGCCGTGACCGATCTGACGATGATGTGGTGTCTCAGCGACCTACAGAGTTGGACGGAGTGGGAATTCGGCGGTCGGCCTTGGGAAGAGCCTAAGAAGATGCGTGAACACAGCCCGTTGACCAACGCGAACAAGGTGCGTACTCCGACCTTGATCCTCCATGCGCGCGACGACCGACGATGTCCGTTACCGATGGGGCGAGCCTTTCATCAAGCCCTGCGCGCTCGCAAAGTGCCGACGCAGATGGTGATCTATCCGAACGAGGGACACGGGATTCGCCAGCCCCGGCATCGGGAAGACGTGCTGCGCCGGCTGCTGGACTGGTTCGCTCGGCACGATTCGTGAAACGATCGGCCAGAAGGGAGGCCACCGTGTTGCGGCACAACATATCTCTCCCGCAGTTATCCCAGCAGCGACTTCGCCGTCGCTTCCGGCTCCGCCTGTAGCCAAAGCAGGATCTCTGCCCACACCATGGCAACAAGAGCGTCTGGACGAAGCCGCCGCGACGCAAGCGTTATCGGGCTTGGTTCCGGCCTGGGAGGCGATGACGCCTGACGAACAAGGGCGGGTCGTTCGCTTGTTGGTATCACGGGTGGATTACGATGGCCAGCAGGGCAAAGCCTCGATTACCTTCCAGCCGTTGGGTCTGAAAACGCTGACTGGCGAAATTCTGGGCCGCGATAGCGAGGAGCAAAGAGCATGAGTTTGACGATGACGATTGAGGTGCCGGTGCCGTTTCAGCCCGTTGGCCGCTGCGGCCGCAAGGCCTTGCATCCGGGAGCGGAGAAGCCGGCGTTGCCTACGGGGCGGGTGCCCCGCGTGGCCCGGCTTGGGGCGAAGAGGGTGCGCACGCGCTATGCCACGTCCGCACCCTGTATCGTAGTGAGAAAGGCCAGTGGCAGGCTTTCTGGGATCAGCAGTTCTCCGAACCGTTTGTTCAGCAAGCAGCTTGACGCATACACGCGCACGCCAACCGATAGAGAATCTCGCTGGCCTGCTCGACTTCGTCTAACGGAACCCACTCATCGCAGGTATGAGCGCGCGCGATGTCGCCGGGACCGAACACCACGGCGGGGATGCCGGACTCTGCCAACGGAGCCGCGTCGGTGCCGTAAGGCACGGCCAACACCTGATGCGTGCCCGTCACCTGATCGATGGCCGATCCCAAACGCGCGATCAACGGTTCGGAACCGACCGGACTCAGCGCGGGAGCCGATAGCCACGGCGAAGAGAAGGAGAACGCCAGGGTCGGATCGAGGTGTCGCCGTAAGTAATCGTGCAAGTGATCCAGGGCCGCCGGCGCTTTTTCGCCGGGCAAGAGACGGCGATCAATCTCGATACGGCACTGGTCCGGCACCGTGTTGACGCTGGTGCCGCCGTCGATGCGGCCGACGCTGAGCGTCGGCGGTCCCAGACGCGGATCGCTGCGCGAAGTGCGCAACTCTTCCGCGTAGCGCTCGATGTGCGGCAGCAGCACGGCCATGCGATAGATGGCGTTGATACCCATTTCCGGCCGCGAACTATGGCACGATCGGCCAGTCGTCGTCAGATCCCAGCGCACGGTGCCCTTGTGCATATCGACGATGTGCAACTGCGTCGGCTCGGCGACGATCGCGCCAAGCAGACCGGCGAAACGGCCGCGTAAATCGCTCTGGGCCAGACGCTGTACACCGAGAAAGGTGAACTCTTCATCGATCGTGCAGGCCATGACGACCCGCGCGGCGCCGGCGGGTTTGTCGCGGGCCAGGCGAGCGAAAGCGGCCAGCATCGCAGCCATGCCGCCTTTGATGTCGCAGGCGCCGCGGCCGTAGAGCCGGCCGTTTTCGATCCGCGCCGCGAACG
Source organism: Gemmataceae bacterium (assembly GCA_035553375.1). Lineage (GTDB taxonomy): Bacteria > Planctomycetota > Planctomycetia > Gemmatales > Gemmataceae > JAJPHU01. Next base: position 90,170 of record DATNCY010000250.1, on the reverse strand, counting down.
GCTCAATCGTCATGTTGTCCGTCGGCACGGTATCCTGATGCGCCTCGAAGATCAGCGTCGAAGCCGCTGCCGGCGCATCCGTCCAGGCGATGATGTTCTCGCGCAGCGGCGCAATGGCTTGCCGTTCGTAACCGACGCCGAGAGAGCGAAACAGGCTCTCCAGGTAATCCGTGACGCGATGTTCGTAAATGTCCGGCCCCTGAAGAGGCCGGCCCATTGGATTGACGCTGGGCAGAGCGACGAGATCGCGGAGAAGGCGCGTGGTTTCAAGCATGAGATCCCCCGTAAAGGAAAGACGGCTGGGCGCATCGTGTCCGCTAGCCGATGCAATTGTAAAGCGCTCGGCGGCCGAGGGCACGCATCTTTCCATGACGAGGAAAAGAGAGCGTCAGGCTGCGGCGTGGGAGGAGCTTTGCGTAAACTTCTCGGCGGCATGAGCCAGGTCGAGCAGGGCCGTGAGTGGCGGAAAGACGGAATGACGGCCAATGCGGCCGATGCGCGTGGCCGCGTCGGCGAGGTTGACGAGGGCGACCAACGACGGAGCATGGATACGGCCGCAGTCCTGACAGACGGGGGCGGTCGTGTGGGCGAGAACGAGTTGCGTGCCGGCGGCGGGCGTCGCCGGCTGTCCGCACAAGCCACACGGTTCGTTCGTCGCTTCGGCTTTACACTGGAGCAGGAGCTGCGTCATGGAAGTCAGCCTTGGTTGAAATCGATCCTCGTCGTTGGACGGCGCGGACTGGGCCAGAACTCGCCGCACTTTCTTTACATCGGTCGATCTCGAAGAAAAATCGTCGCGGAATCGTGAAAATGAACCGCTCACCCCACTCTGACCGCGCGAATGCCCGCAAACCGCAGTTCTTGCGGCTTCGGAGGTTGATCGAGGAAGCGAGAGGGCGAGAAGCATGGCGAACCTTGGCGAATCGATAGGCCTTCGCGTTTGCACGGTTTACGAGGCGCGGCGAAAAAATCGTGCTCATCGAATAATCGCGCTTGCCGCCTCCCTACCGGGGCGTGGTATGATTCCTCCGCTTGACTGTGTGAAAGGAACGTACCCCGATCTCAGGAGAATTGTCGTGGCCAAGAAAACCACCTGTCCCATCAGCCGGGCCGACTTCCGAGCGAAGGCCAAACCCGTCACCGTGACCATCGGCAGCAATCAGCAAATGGCCGAGGTCAAGGAGTTCTCGACCGGCTCACTCGGCTGGTATCTCAATAGCCGCATTACGCTCGAAATCGAGGGCCAGCATGTGCCCGTACTCATCAACGCCAGTTTGGTCATCGTCGGCAGCAAAGAACTGCCCAGCGATAAACCGGCCGATGACGCCTCGGCGGCGACCGGCGGCGAGTCGTAATCGGTTCTGTTCGCTTCGTCTTCTATGAGGGTTCACCTGTGCCTCGCACTCATCTCTCATTTCGTGCGGCGCTGCGGCTCGCTGCCGTCGCCGCTCTGCTGATTGGTTCCTCTTCCGGCTCGGCTCAGGAGGGCAAGGACGCCTTCCGTGTGGACCGGATCGAGTACAAGGGGTGGAAGAACAACATTCGTCTGAGCAACGACGAGGTTGAGCTAATCGCCACTCTGGACGTGGGACCGCGCATCATCAGTTACCGCCTCAAAGACGGCAAGAACGTCTTCAAGGAGTACGCCGACCAACTCGGCAAGAGCGGGGAAAAGGATTGGCAGATTCGCGGCGGGCATCGCTTGTGGATCGGCCCGGAAGATCTGACACGCACCTACGCCCTGGACAACGGCCCGGTCCAGTTCAAGAAGATCGAACCGGGTTTGCTGCGTCTGACGCCGGGAGCGGATACGGCTTACGGTATTCAGAAGGAGATCGACGTGAAGTTGTCGCCGCGTGGCAGTCGGGTGCGCGTCGTACATCGGTTGACCAACATCGGCGACAAACCGGCTCGTCTTTCTCCGTGGCCCATCTCAGTCATGGCTCCGGGCGGCATCGAGATTATTCCCTTGCCGGCGAAGAAATCGCATCCGGGCAGCACGAAAAACGCCCGCACCCCGGAAGACTTTGGGCCGAATCAAACGATGGTTCTCTGGCCCTATTTCGACTTCAAGGATCCACGCTGGACCTTCGGCAGCCATTATTTGACGTTGCGGCAGGACAAACGCGGACCGACGAAAGTGGGCCTGGCGCATCGTCTGGGCTGGGTCGGTTATCTCAACGGCGGCACTCTGTTCGTCAAGCGGTTCCACTACGAGAAAGGCAAACCGTATCCCGACGGCGGCTGCAATTTCGAGACCTTCACCAATGAGGACATGTTGGAGATGGAGAGTTTGGGACCGCTCGTTCGGCTGGCTCCCGGCGCGAAAGTGGAAATGATCGAGGAATGGGAGCTTTTCAAGGAGGTGCCGGCGTTCACGGATGAAGCGGGCATCGAGAAGAATGTGCGGCCGCGTATCGCGCGGTAAGTGCATTGCCAGCCCGCAGCGCCAGCAAGGGTTCCCTTGCTGGCGCTGCGGGCTGGCAATGCAATCATCCCGTCTTACACGCCGTCGCTTCGCGGATCAACTCGCGCAAACCGGCATCGTCGATGCGCGCGAGCGCCTGCGAGACATTCAACCAGCAGCGCTGGCGGAAATGATTCTCCGGCCAATCGCCGGCCATATCGGTCACGTTCATGAGAAAAACCGTGACATGACAGGTGAAGCCGGCCTTTTCGTAGAAATAACTGCCGACCGGGTCCGGTTGCAGCACTCCCACGAGGCCGGCCTCTTCCCAGGCTTCTTGTAAGGCAATTTCGGCGGCGGTCTTACCTGGCTCCATACATCCCTTGGGCACTACCCAACGCTTGCCACTGCGGGAAGACACCACGCAGATGCGTCCATCGCGGATAGGGATCGCACCGGCTTGCCGAATAAGGCTCGAAGAGGTTGGCATGAGGAATCCCACGCGACCAAGAGTGTCCGCCCCTTACTTAAGATGTCGCAAATAGCGCGGGATCGTCAAGCAGGGTTTGATCATTTTCGCAAGATCTACACACGATGCGGCCCCGCCCTGAGCATCCCCATCGGAATGTGTCGGCCCATCAGTGTCCGAACATTCAATGAAATCAAACGGGCAACGGAGAGAATGACGGGCGAGGCAGGCACTCCAGGCAAGAGGGGGTGGCCGCTCTCCGCTGGTGACGGTTGCGCCGTCGTGTTATAACGAGAGAGGGTGGGGTTTGTAGGGAGTATGTTCCATCATGCCGACCGGCAATGAATCGGCCGAAACCATTCTGATCGTCGATGATGAGGAACCGGTTCGCAAGACCTTCCGCGAATGGCTCGACGGAGCCAGCCTCGGCTGCCGGATTTTGACGGCCGCCGATGCCGAGTCCGCCCTCCTGCAGGCCAATCAGCAAGCCATCGATCTCGCCATCCTCGATTGGAATCTGGGAGCCGGCAACGATGGTCTGCGGTTGCTCGAAGACCTGACGCTGTTCAACGCCGACGTGGTGGCCATCATGATAACCGGCTTCGCGCACCAGGCGACGCCGTTGCAGGCCATGCGCATGGGCGTGCGCGATTACCTGGACAAGAATCAGGATTTGAATCGAACCACGTTCTTGAAGGCGGTGCGCCGCCAGCTGGACCGCATTCGTCCGGCCCGGCGGGCGCGACGACTACATCAGGGGCTTGTCGCGTTTCGATCCGCTGTCGAGAAAGTCCTGCCGTTGGTTCAAGCGGCCGCCGCCCTGCACGATCCCGTACCGCTGCCGGCGGCGGTGTGCAATCTGTTTCGCTTCCTGCTGCGGACCACTGGCGCGAGCGAGGGCGTTCTGCTGGTGCGCAGCTACGACGCCGACCGGCAACCCGCCGAGGTTTGCCGTGCCTACGATACGAATGGCCAACTTCTCGATGTCCCGCTGGTGCCCTTCGCGCGTTCCGTGGCCGGCAGTGCCGCCAGTATGCAAAAGCCGTGCATCATGGAACGGCTCGATCAGGCGGCGAGCGCGGGCAATCTGGAACTGCAATCGTTCGAGCGTGGCCGGCGCTCCTTACTGGCGGCTCCGCTGAGTGTCGCCCCTGGTTTGCAAGCGGTGCTGGAACTGTTCGATAAACAGTCGGGAATGGAGCGCGACGGCGGCTTCACCGAATCGGATCGCCGGCTGGCATCGGCCGCCGCCGACTTCGGCACGGAGATGTTACGTCAGGCGCTGGCCGAACGGCAGATGCATCTCGTACTGTTCGACGCGGTCGAAGCGGCTCTGGGCGTCAGCGCTTCGATGGCGGAAACGCTGGATGGTTCTTCGCCGCGCCCGGAAGATCCGCCGCCGGCCGCCGTCCTCCAGCGTTTGCGCGAGGGACTGGATGCGGGGGCCGATCCGATGGACGCCGGCGCGACGCTGCGGTTGGCCGAGGCGATTCGCGTGTTGGCCGTGCGGCATGGACCGCCAGCCGTGGCTCATTGCATCCAATTGGTGGAGAGCCTGCGTCAATTGCTCGATGAAATGACCGGGGAGACGCGGCCGTGACCGATCCACCGGCCGACAACGCCTCGGGCGATGTCTTCGCGGACGTATTCGCCCTGCTGACGCCGCAGCGCCTGCTGCATCATCCGCAGGCTACCGGCGAAGGCGTCTCCGTGTGCGTCCTTGACAGCGGCGTCGAGCGCAATCTTCTCGAAGAAAAGTTCCGCCAGCGCGGATCGATCCTCCATCCCATTGAGGGCGGCATCTTCACCGCCGAGCAACCGGAACCCTTGCCCTACGAGGGCCATCAAAGCACGCCGCATGGCACCACCGTCGCGGACATCCTGCTGACCATCGCCCCGCGCATTCGCTTGTATTCCGCTGACGTGTTCGGGCCGCAAGGCAATTGCGAGGTCGAAGTCGTCATCCGCGCTCTGCGCTGGGCGATGGATGTATGGCACTGCAAAATCATCAATCTTTCGCTGGGTGTGCCGGAGCAGCGTTTGCAACAGATGCAGCGCCGCCAGCAATTGCTGCGCGCCATCGAGGAGGCGTATTACAAGGATGTACTCATTGTCGCGGCGGCTCACAACGAGCATCCGTTAATGCGCAGCTATCCCGCCGCGTTTGCTCCGCCGTTGTTGTCCGTGGACAAGGGATTGTTCGCCGATCCGCTCGATTTTGCCTATCACCTTAGCGAACCCATCGAGTTTCGGGCGCACAGTCACGGCTATCTCGGCCCGTTCGCGGCCGAGCCGGCGACGAGTTGGGCCGCACCGCATCTCGCCGGTATCGCCGCTCGCATTCTGTCCCTGCGACCGAGCATGAAACCATTTGAGATTAAGGCGATCTTGTATTGGATGCATCAATCTCGACCACCATTGGCAGAGACGAGATAAGCGAGACCACAATGTTGCTGATGCTGGAAGATAATGCGGATCGCTTGCGGCGTTTTACCGCGACGCTCCGACAAATCGCCCCGGACCTACCGTTGCGAGTGTGGAGGAATGCCTGGACGATGATCGAGGAAATGGGCCTGTACTTACCGGCGGCTCGTCTTATCTCGCTGGATCACGATCTCGATCCCGAAGAAGGGCGAACCGATGATCCTGGGACGGGCTGGGATTTGACGAAGGTTCTGGCCGCGCTTCCTCCGGTTTGTCCCGTCATCATCCACACGAGCAACGGGGAGCGAGGAACGTGGATGTGTGGCGAGTTTGAATTGGGCGGTTGGCGTTACTATCGCGTTCCCCCTCTTGGCGAAGACTGGATCGAAATGGATTGGCGTCGTCGGGTTCGCCGATTGCTGAAACGGCGAACTCGATAACAACGTGGGTTCCGTTTTGGGCGTTCGGCGACGGGTTGAGGTACAATGGATTTGGTAGAGGATTGAAACATTTCCGGTTGTACCCGTTCGCCTCGGCGATAGGATAGTGGGCATGGGCGGAATTGCGCGGACAAAATCCGCTAAACCTTTCCTTGCCTGCCGGCGTGACAGGAGGGGCTTATGAGTGGCTTGTTATCCGATAAAAAGCAACAATTACTTGCCGAGTTGGACGGTTTGCCGGAGGAATACTTTCCATTGCTGCTCCAGATGATTCGCACCTATCGCGAGAGCGTGCTTCTCCAGCCAGCGGCCGACAGCTTTCGACGAGGTTGGGAAGAGGTTCAAGGCGGTGCAACCTTGCCTGTTGATCGACTCTGGGAGGGGATCGATGTCGAGTGATTCGGCTTTGCCTCTTCAGGTCACTTTTACGCCCGAATTCAAGCGCAACCTTCGTCAATTGGCAAAGAAATATCGCCGCATCAAGTCGGACTTGCAGCCGATCCTCGACCAATTGGCAAGCGGAACTAAGCCAGGTGATCAGGTGCCTCGGGTGCGCTACGAAGTCTTTAAGGTTCGCGCTAAAAATTCGGATGCGTTGAAGGGGAAAAGCAGCGGCTATCGGCTCATCTATTACGTCAAGACGGAGTCGGAGGTGGTTCTCGTCACCGTCTACTCGAAGACCGAACAAGCTGATATTGCTCCAGAGGAGATCCGCCAAATCATTCTTGATCTGGAGACGACAACGCCCCCAGATCCTTCACCAGAACAGCAAGCTAACGAGGCACCGTCAGAGAGCGATGAATGACTGGTTTCCCTCCATTTGGGTCTGGTTCCGTTTAATCCGAGTGCCAGATTGGAAATGATGCGGGGGTGGGTTCAGGAAAAAACAAACAATCGCGCGATCCAAGTTTCCGAGGAATAAGTATGCAATTGTGTAAACTACGGCGAGCGACGGGTGAAGCCGAGGTTGGTGTCGTCAGCGAGGGGCAGGTGCGCTTTCTGCGCCGTGGAGGAACGAGCGGACCGAACACGCTCAGCGATTTCCTGCACGCCGATGATCCGGCGGCGCTGATCGCGGCGCATCTCGATGCGAGCCGTCCCGGTGTGCCCTTCGATAACGTGCAACTCTTGCCGCCATTGGACGAACAGGAAGTATGGGCGGCGGGCGTCACCTACAAGCGCAGCCGCGAAGCGCGCGAACGCGAGTCGGCCGGGGCGGCACGCTTTTATGATCTCGTTTACAACGCCGAACGTCCCGAACTGTTTTTCAAGGCCACGCCGCGGCGTGTCGTTGCACCTGGCTCGGCGGTGCGCATTCGCCAGGATAGTCGCTGGAATGTACCGGAGCCGGAACTGACCCTTGTCGTGTCACCGCGGATGAAGATCGTCGGCTACACCATCGGCAACGACATGAGTTCGCGCGACATCGAAGGCGAGAACCCGCTGTATTTGCCGCAGGCGAAACTCTACAACGGCTCCTGCGCACTCGGTCCGGCCATCACGCTGGCCGGCGGATTGCCTGCGGCGGAGCAGGTCATCATCCGGCTGACCATCACACGCGGCGGCAGCGTGGCGTTCGATGGTTCGACCAGCCTGGCGGCGATGAAACGATCATTTGAGGATCTTGTCTCGTGGTTAGGGCGCGACAACGATTTCCCCGGCGGCATCCTTTTGCTGACCGGCACCGGCATCGTGCCGCCCGATGACTTCACCCTGGCGCACGGCGACGCGATCGCCATCGACATAACAGGTATAGGTTGTCTTAACAACCGCGTGGAATAACCTCCATCTCGACCGCGTCCGGCTGGATAAAACGACGAGGCTCCGGCACTACGTTTGCTGGTTAAAAGCTTGCGTCCCTGCCGGCTCCGGCCATGTCGTGTGGATGAGGCCGACCGGACCCAACCCCGCAAGAAGGAGTAAGCGCATGGGTCTTTTCACCAGTAGCGCGGCATTGAACACATTCGACGAATTGTTCGTCGAGCAACTCCAGGACTTGTACGACGCCGAGCAGCGTTTGACCAAGGCACTGCCGAAGATGGCGGAAGCGGCGCACAGTCCCGCCCTGAAATCCGCCTTTGAGGAACACCTTCGCCAGACCCACAATCACGTCACTCGTCTGGAACAGGTCTTCAAGAGTATCGGCCAAAGCGCCCAATCGAAAACCTGCGCGGCGATGAAGGGGCTTGTCGAGGAAGGCTCCGAGGTCATCAGCGCCAACGGCGACCCGAATGTCAAAGATGCAGCCCTGATTGCGGCGGCGCAGCGCGTCGAGCATTATGAGATCGCCGGCTACGGCACCGTCCGCACCTTCGCTCAACGACTGGGCAAGTCGGAAGCGGCTCGCTTGCTCCAGGAGACGCTCAATGAAGAGGCCGAGACAGACAAAAAATTGACCGGCTTGGCCGAGCGAGCCATCAACCCCAAGGCCGCAGCGATGGCATGACCTGCGAACCGCCGCTAAGGGACTATAACCGCATGCAGTAGGTCCCGCTTGCCGAGCGGGACCTTGGCCGAAGAAGTTCCGCATACACTAGGTCCCGCTTGCCGAGCGGGATCTTGGGCCAACAGGTCCCGCTCGGCAAGCGGGACCTACTGCATGCCGTTCGCGCTTCTAAACGGAAGTTCTCAACTATCGCCGGCGCTCCGGAGTTTTTCCTCATCACACCCCGACGGCAAATCCGATCTATTCGCTAAAAGCCTCCCTCGCGCGGCATCGCGATCGGGGGCGAACAACCGTGCCGTCCGTCGATGGGGGTGTTCGTGCTTTTCTGCTCGCCGGAGTTTCTGCTGTTCTTCACGGTCATTTTTGTGGCGTACTGGGCGATGCCCTGGCGTCAGGGACGCGTCTGGCTGCTGTTGGTCGCCAGCTTTTTCTTTTACGCCTGCTGGAACAAGAAGCTGGCCCTGCTCATCACGGTCTCTACGATCCTCGATTACCTGCTCGCTTTGGGCATGGACCGCAGTGCGTCGCCGCGCTGGCGCAAGTTGCTGCTGGGTGCCAGCCTAATCGCCAACGTGGGACTACTGTGCTATTTCAAGTACGCCAATTTCTTTCTCCTTTCTCTCGATGAAGCGCTGATCGCGGCCGGCTCGCCGACATGGTTTCGCACGCTGCGCGTGATGCTGCCCATCGGCATTTCGTTTTACACGTTCGAAGCCATCAATTACACGGTGGACGTATATCGACGGCGTGCGCCGGCAGAGCGCAACCTCGGGCATTTCATGTTGTTCATCCTGTTCTTCCCCCATTTGGTTGCCGGACCGATCGTGCGCGCACGGGACTTCTTACCACAGATACGCCAGCCCAAGCGCTGGAACTGGTATCGCATGCACCTGGGACTGCAATTCGTCCTCATGGGTCTGTTCAAAAAGATCGTCATTGCCGACCGCATGGCGTGGTTCGTCGATCCCGTTTACGCCGATCCGGGGCACTATCAAACCGGCGTCGCCTGGATGGCGGTGGTGGCTTACGCGCTGCAAGTGTACTGCGATTTCTCCGGCTACACGGACATGGCCATCGGCACGGCGCACATGCTCGGCTACAAGCTGGCGCAGAACTTCGACATGCCGTTTCTGGCGGTCAATGTCGGCGATTTCTGGCGGCGCTGGCATATGTCGCTGTCGAGTTGGCTGCGCGATTATTTGTTCATCCCGCTGGGCGGTAGTCGCGGCGGAGCATGGAAGACCAACCGTAATTTGTTCATCACCATGACTGTGTGTGGGCTATGGCACGGGGCGAGTTGGACCTACATCGGCTTCGGTGCCATCCAGGGCATGTACATGATTATCCACCGTCTTTTCCACGGTTTTTGCCGCACTCAGCCGCAACTCGATGGATTGCTGCGCTCGGTGCCGGGCACCTTGCTGCGTGTGGCGCTGACCTTTTCGACGTTTTGCCTGAGTTTGGTCGTTTTTCGCTCGGCGGACTTTGCCACCGCAGGCCAGATGTTCCAGCGTTTGTTTCAGCCAATGGTCGGCTTGCACGGTTCGCCGTTGCCGGTCGTGGGTTTCTGGTTGACGATCGCCGTGGTCGTGGTCTGTCATTTGGTGCGGCATTTCGGCTTGTGGCAGCGTTGGAACTGGCGCCTGCCGGCGTCGGTGTTAGGCGTGAGCTATGCGGCCGTGCTGATGGCCGCCTTGGTGCTGGCTCCGCATGGCGGCAAAGCGTTCATCTACTTCCAGTTTTGAGTAGTAGGCCCCGCGAGCCGAGCGGGGCGGAACAGATAGTGCCGCTCGGCTCGCGGGGCCTACTCAATCCGTGCCGCTCGGCTCGCGGCACCTACCGTAGGTCCGGCGAGCCGAGCCGGACAGTAAGAAGTGCCGCTCGGCTCGCGGCACCTACCGTAGGTCTGGCGAGCCGAGCCGGACAGTAAAAAGTGCCGCTCGGCTCGCGGCACCTACCGTAGGTCCGGCGAGCCGGGCTTTTTACGAAGTGCCGCTCGGCTCGCGGCACCTACCGAGGGAGCAGCATGTGAACGCGGATCATCGAAGCCGGCCGGACACCCAATCCCAGGCCAATGCCCGCGCCAAAATCGCCGTGCTATGGAGTGCGCTGGCGTTCATCGCCGCCCAAGGCGTATTGGTCTATGTCGTTGGTCGCGTCAATCCAGAGATACGCGATCCGGAATATGGCTATCGTCTTACACGATTGCGCGAGCAAACGGCAGCCGACCCGGATCGCCCTTTTTTTCTCATCCTTGGCAGTTCCCGCACTTTGAGCGGAATCTGTCCGCCCGCGCTGCCTGACTGGCCGACCGAGGCCGGCCCTCAACCGCGTGTCTTCAATTACTCGCTGCTGGGTGCCGGGCCGGTGCGTGAGTTGATGACCCTGCGCCGCCTGCTCGCGGCCGGCTATCGGCCCGACTACTTGCTCGTGGAGGTCTGGCCGCCTTATCTGCCCCAGAAGGGATACTGGCTCGATGAGGGGCACATCATGCAGCAGGATCTACGCTGGGTCGATCTGCCCATCGTCGCCCGCTATTTCGCGGATCGCCAATCGGCTCTCGGCAAGCTCGCCACGGAGGGATTGGTTCCGATCATCGGTCTGCGTTCCAACATCCTCGCCCGTTGCGCCGCTTGCCTGCTTTCTCCCGACCAACAGTGGCGTGCGAAGCGTTTTCAGTTCTGGCATGGCGGCGAAGCAACGGGTTGGCGTCCGTGGCTGGAGCGCGGTTCGCCGGAAGAATTTCAAGGACGCATTGAGAGCGTGAAACGACAGACCAAGCCGTGTCTGGACAATTTCTTTATCAGCGAAACCGCCGACCGTGCCTTGCGTGAGATTCTGGAGGAATGCCGCCGCCACAACACGAAGGCCGCCCTGATTCTGATGCCCGAACACAGCGAATTGCGCAGCTGGTACACGCCGGCGGTTCACGAACAGCTCAACGCTTACCTGAGCCGGCTGAGCGCCGATTATCACGTTCCCGTTATGGACACGCGCGATTGGGTGCCCGACGAGGCGTTTCACGATCTGACGCATATGGCTCCGCCGGCCGCAGCCCCCTTCACGCTTCGCCTCGGCCGTGAGATGCTCCAGCCCTGGCTCACCCACTAATCCGCTGAATTGCCAGCCCGCAGCGCCAGCAAGGGAACGAATAACCCTTGCTGGCGCTGCGGGCTGGTCAAAAATGTAGCGACCGCGTGCGATGAATCACGTCCGCGGCGCGCTCGGCCTGCGCCGCCGACACATCGAGATGGGTGCAGGCTCGCATCGTTTGCGGCCCCGCCGCATGCACCAACACGCCGCGTTCCTTCAGCGCCGCGGCCACCTCCTTCGCCGTGCCCAATTCGCGTTCGACCTGAAACCAAATCAAGTTCGTCTCCACGTCCGCCGGTGTCAGCCGCAGACCCGGCGTTGCGGCGATGGCTCGCGCGATGACCTGCGCGTTGCGATGGTCGTCGGCCAATCGTTCGATGTGGTGATCGAGCGCGTACAGCGCCGCCGACGCCAGAACGCCGGCCTGCCGCATACCGCCACCAAACAATTTGCGGATGCGCCGCGCTTGCGCCACAAACTCCTTTGATCCCGCCAGCGCCGAGCCGACCGGCGCACCCAGCCCCTTGCTGAAGCACACCGACACGCTATCGAACAAGCCGGCCCACTGCTTCGCGGCGATGCCGGTGGCGACGACGGCGTTCCATAACCGCGCCCCGTCGAGGTGCAGAATCAACGCATGCTTGCGCGTCCAGGCGTGGATGGCCTGAATCATCTCGAACGGATAGATGCGTCCGCCGCCGCGATTGTGCGTGTTTTCCAGACACACCAACCGCGTCCGCACCAGATGCGCATCCTCCGGCCGAATCTTATCTTCCAACTGAGTCACATCGAGGATGCCGTTGTCGCCGTCGAGGGTCCGGCAGGTGACGCCGCTGAGAACGGCGGGGCCACCCGCTTCGTAGTTGTAAATATGGCAGTTGACATCGCACAGCAACTCATCGCCTGGCCGCGTGTGTGCCTTGATGCAAATCTGGTTCGACATGGTGCCCGACGGCACAAAGAGAGACGCTTCCTTACCGAGCAAATCGGCGAGGCGTTCTTCCAAACGGTTGACGCAGGGGTCTTCGTGGAAAACGTCGTCGCCAAGTTCGGCCGCGTGCATGGCCGCGCGCATGCCCGGCGTCGGCCGGGTTACGGTGTCGCTGCGCAGATCGATCAGTGGTTCCGGCATGAGATCGTTCCATCCTTCCGCATTTGTCACTTGCTGGCATGTTCCATGAACCAGCGGCCATTTTCCTTCCTGAAGGATAACCGGCGCCCGTTGTCCTTCAGTCGTACACTGACGCGGTTTTTGTCTTCCTGCCAGTCGCCATCCTTGAGGAAGCGTTGCAAGAGCCGAACCGTCAGCGAATCGAGACGGGCGCGGGTGTCTTCGACCTGCTCCGCGAAGCGTCCACCATACAGACGCTTGACGCGCTCATCCACGAAAGACGGATCGGCGAGTTGGGCCGTCAGGTAATCGATCCGCTTGGACTCAATCGCCTTGAGGATCGAGCCGAGCGTCTCCTTCGCGGTCCCTTGAGGATACATTTTCAAGTCAGGGGCGATGCTGTAACGAGCCTGATCCGCCGTCTTATCTTGCCCAAACGCGGCGGCGTTCAACACCACGAAGAATCCTAAAAATAGGCCAGCACATCTCCGCATGCTCATATGCTTCCTTTCTCACCGTAATTGCGCAAAATGCCATCCCTCTGCTTGTAACAGGTGCCGGGCGGCGTGGCAACGGCTCGCCCGTTTTTCTGCTTCTTTCGCTGCAATCGGGCGAACCCTTAAAGTCATTGCGCGGCCGAGTCCGATACTTCCTACATCACAGTGGGCGAATTGGTAGACATCGACAACAGAGGCTCCCTGCGAGCGCAGGCGGCCAGTGATCGGGTCGCGCTCAGGGTTTGGGGCGCAAGACAGGTCTTGAGCAAATAAGGGGGAGGGGCATGAAAAAGGTGCGTACCCTGGTGCTGGCCGTCCTGGCGCTGGCGCCGTTGGGGCTGAGCGGATGCTGGCCCTTCTCGATGGGCTTGGCCACGCCCATCCCCGTACCGCCCTGGGTGACAGAGCGTATGGAGGAAAAATACTGCTGGAAGAATGACTTCCGCACGCCGATTCTGCCGCCGATTGTTGAGGGAGTTCCGCCGCCGTTGTGCGAGGATCCGCCCGATGAGGCCCGCGTCCTCCGCGCCATGCCGCACGTCAAACGCGGCATCCCCTACATCTGCGAGGAGTTCCGCGACAATATCCAGGTCGTGTCCGAGCGCATCGTGGACAAGATCGATCCACCGCGTTTCTTCCCGCTCATCGGGCCGGCTCAGCTGCACCATTGCCATTGGAAGTGTACGATCTACTACACCGAAACCATCGAGTCGGGCTACCCATTCCCGTTCCGCTGCGTGCGGCCGCGCGTCGAGGTCATTTACATCGATCTCGATCACCTGCATCTGTATCCCTGCCCCAACCCAGCCGTGCAACGCGATATCACACGCGATCTACTCAATCAGTAACAACCCCAACGCGGAATGCAGAATGAAGAATGCAGAATGGAAGAACGGAACAGTTTCGATTCTGCATTCTGCATTCTACATTCTGCATTCTGACTTTTTTGGAGACCCAACCATGCGTAGGGCACTGCAACGTGCCGTCGGAATTCTCCTGGCGACCGGCGTGGTGGGGCTGGCACGCCCGGCGTTGGCGCAGCCCTCGTCCGACCTTGTCCGCGACCAGCGGACGCCGATGGCGACGATCGAGTTCGAGGAGACCACCGCGGAAAATGTTACGCCGGCACCGATCGCGCCGCCGCAGAAGCAACCAGCCAAGCTGTCTATGCCACGGACGATACTACCGTTGCCGACCGCCCTGCCGCCACGCGGATCAGACGCTCGGAATGAGAAATTGCAATTGCCCAAGATCCTGCCGGCGAAGCCGATCAGCACCCAATCTGCCTCGGCCATCGCAACCACGGACCAAACGGTCTATCCAAAGATCAAGACCGTCAAGGCCGACTCCGCGGATGTTCTGACATTGCCGAAGACCTCCACCAGCCAGAACCGCTCCGCCATCTCCTGGGAGTCCGAGACCAAAGCGAAGCCCAAAGCGAAAACGATGATTCAGGTCCCGCCGCCGACTCCGACCGCTCCGGCCAAGCAAAAGACGAGCAAGCCCGCGCGCGTGAGCAAACCGGATGTCTTCGCATCGGATCCCACGTCGTACCACGGTTCCACGCCCGCCTCGGCGGATGCCCTCCTGACACCGACGCCGCCGAAGAAATGGAGCCAACCTACTCCGCGACCGTTCGAGGCTCCGGCGAAGCCTGCGGCAAAACCCACGCCGACTCCCGTGAAGGCGATTCCGGTTGCTCTGCCAACGCCAATTCCCATGAAGGCGGCTCCGGTTGTTCCGCCCACGCCGACCGTTCAGCACGCCGTCCTCGGTTCGACTGCGGGACACAATAATACGAGCGTCAAGCGGCCGACCACGCCCACGCCCTCGAAGCCGATCGACGGCTCCGCTATTCGGCCGGTGCGTCGCTGGCCGCCCGCTTACGCGACGCAATCAAACGAAACCGACAAGGGACAACCAGGCGTCATCGTCTTTGAAGACGAACCTGCGCCGAAGCCTGCGGCCCAGGCGGCCGCGACGGGAGTGTTACGCCCTATCGTGCCGGAGAATCTCAAGCGTCAGGTCATGGCCGTGTGTGGAAGAAAGGCTAGCGACGTGCTGGTCGAAAGGCAGCGTGATGGCAGCGTGCTGGTCAAGGTGAAGGTGGCCAACGCCCGCACCGAGCGGCAGTTGCTGAACAAGATCCTGACGATTCCGGAGATGTCCGCGCCGAACGTCCATTTGGCGACAAACATCGGCCCGTAAGGACAAGACCTTACCAGCCCGCAGCGCCAGCAAGGGAATTCCTTGCTGGCGCTGCGGGCTGGTGAAGATAAATGCTCCGCTTTCGCTCAAGACGCTTCGCGAGCCGATTTCGCTTCCTGAACGAGTTGCTCGATCAAGGCGTCCATGCGTTTGAGATCGGGAACGCCCTGGCTGTCCCAGCGGATCATGCCCTTGTGATCGATGAGGAAGAGCGTCGGTAGACCGTCCACCTTCCATTGCGTACTGATCCGGCCGTTGCCGTCCCACCACGAACGCCAATTCAGATTATATTTCTTCTGCGCCTTCTGAAGTTTCTCGCGCGAGTCATCGCAATTGACGCCGAGGAGGGCGAACGGCTGGCCCTCATACTTTTGCACGAGCGACCGCTCGTGTGCAAACATGCTGCGGCACGGGCCTCAGTAGGAGGCCCAGAAGTCGAGCAGCACCACCTTGCCGCGGTAATCGCTGAGCTGGAACGATTCGCCGTCGGCGTCGATACCGCGAATCGCCTGGGCCGTCTTGCCTTTGCTCAGGCCGGTGTTGGTGCTGGTCGAAATGCAGCCGATCAAGGCCACGCCCAGCAGCAGCATCGATAGCATGCGAGCCAAAGTCCGCATAACACATCCTCGATTGGGATTTTGTTCCGTACTTGTCGATTATAATACCATCCGGTCGATTCGCTGTCAGCGTCGATCAGAATAGACGGGGTTGCCGACTGGGAGAAGTGAGGAAGCGCGCGAGGCGGCGCTGCGGAGCGCTGACGGGGTAAGCGGCGAGGTCGGCGACAGGCAACCAACGGCCCTGGACATAGAAATCGGAGCGGAATTCGCCGGCGATATATGCGGACTCGAAACAGGTCAGCGTGATGTGATAGCGCGTGACACCGTGGCGGATGGTGAGCAATTCCGGCCCCAGCCGCGTTTGCAATCCGGTCAAGTCATGCGGCAGCCGCGCGGCAGCCGTTTCGTGCGTTTCGCCGTCCATCAATGGGCCATGCGGAAATTCCCACAAGCCGGCCCAACGGCCGCTTGGCGGGCGCTGCGCCAGCAACACCGTCGAGCCACGCCGGACGACCACAGCGGCTTCCTGAATACGCGTGGTCTCTGGGGGAGGTGTGCGGGCGGGAATCGTCTCTTGCTGACCGAGTTGTCGGGCCACGCAGCGCGCGGCCAGCGGACAGCCGGAGCAGCGCGGCGCGGTGGGCGTGCAGACGAGGGCGCCCAATTCCATGAGCGCTTGATTGAACGTACCGATGTCGCGCTGGGGCAGGATGTCCTCGGCGGCTTGCCACAGCCAACGGCGAGCTGGTCCCTGGCGTGGATCCTCAGCGCGGCCAAATAGCCGGCTCAGCACGCGCTGGCTGTTGGCTTCGAGGATCGGCAAACGGCGATCAAAAGCTTGCGAGAGGACCGCGTTGCAGGTGTAGCGGCCCAATCCCGGCAGATCGCTTAGCGCGGCGAGGTCGTCGGGGAAGCGTCCGTCATGGTGGGCGATGATTGCGCGAGCGGCGCGATGCAGATCGCGCGCCCGCCGATAGTAGCCCAGCCCCTCCCACAAACGCAGTACGTCCTGTTCCTCCGCCGCAGCGAGATCGGCCAGTGTGGGGAAGGCGTGAAGGAATCGCTCGAAATAGGGGATGACGGTGGCAACCTGGGTCTGCTGAAGCATGACCTCGCTAACCCAAATGCGATAGGGATCGCGATTGTGACGCCAGGGTAAATCGCGCTGATGGCGCAAAAACCACGGACGCAGACGGCGAACGAGCCAGGAACGCCAATCGGCGGGATCAGGAGAATCCGTAGCGGGTGGGAGAGAACGACGGCGCGGCGTCACGAATCAGTCTCGCGTTCCGAAGGGGACGGCATCTACCAGCCCGCGGCGCGAGCAAGGAAATCCTTTGCTCGGGCCGCGAGTTGGTCGTCGAGAGATACACCGCATCAGGTACGCGGCCGTTTCATGTACTTCTCCAGAATGCTCTTGGCGGCACTAGAGGTGTTGCCGGGTGACTTGGGCTTCTCTTTTTCCTTCTCCTTCTCGTTCTTGGCCATCTGGGCGGCGACCTCCGGCGGCAGCGGCATCTCGTGGACGGTGCTGCCTTCGGGAACCTCAGGACTACTTGAGAAGGTGGGGGAACCATCGTCGTGGAGCGACAGCAGCATGGCGGCAATATCGTCGTCATCGCTGGCAGCCGTGTCCTCCGACTTCTCGGCAGATGCGGCGGCCGGTTCCGCGGGAGGGTTCGCTTTGGCGTTCGCGGGCGGCTTGGCGGGAGCAGTCGCTTTGGCCGCCGAGACGGGTATCGGCGTCTTGGACTTGTCGGCGGCAACCGTCTTGGTGAGCGGTTTGGTCGGCGGCGGCGGCGTCGGACGATTCACCGGCGCACTGCCCTCGATGCGCACCTCGAAAAGCAGCGGCCCCATCTTTAGCTGGTCGCCCTGATGCAGTTCGATTTCCCCTTTGACCGGCTCGTTGTTGACGAAGGTGCCATTGGTGCTATCGAAGTCGCGCACGAAGGCTTTGCCTTCACGTTGCAGCACGGCACAGTGGCGTTTGCTGATCATCGCACTGGCTGGACGAAGGTGGCACTGCGGATCGCGTCCCACGACGAATTGGGATAGCTTGATCTCCAGCAACTTGCCTTGGTTGGGGCCAGGAGTTAGTACGACCAGGCTTAGCTTCATGAAACGACCTCGTTCCTTATGTCGAGACACGCCTTCTCGGAAGGCCCGACTGCGCCTCATTGCGTCGGATCAGGCGGCCTACAAGGAATGGGTGGACAAACAGCGTCCATCCCTCGCTGGTCCGAGATAGGGCGAATCCACAACGTCGCTGCCAGGTGAGTCCGTCCAACCTCCGAGAGCGCTGGATAGACCCGCATCCTCCTCGCGAAGACTCGGGATAGTTCATGCGAAAGGCAGCGCCGTTTGCACGCGAGCGCCAACCCTCGTATACCTCACACCTTCATCGCCACCTTTGAGGATGTCGATCCTTGACCCAAGCACTGTACAATGAGTGGATACGAAGGGTGAGATAACATCATTGTAAGGACCAAGGCGGCACCCATGCAACGGAAAAGCGGGCGTGTGTGGCTTCTTTTTTGCTCTCTTCTCATCATTATCGAGATCAGCGGTTGCCGGCCCGCATCCACTTCGATCGATGTTCCCGTGTCTCCTCATCAGGGAGTGGAGTTGCGAATCGCCTGCCCGACCGAGGCGACGGCGTCCCTGCTGCGCGGTCCCGGACAATCGTGGGCACTGCGGCAAGGCGTGATCCTCAAGATTCTCCGCTACGATTTCGCGAAGGAGAAGGGGCCACAAACTGCGGGAGCGGCCGATGTGTGGATTATCGCTCCGGCCGAGTTGCCGCGCTGGGCGGCGGTTGACCAGTTGGCGATGATACCCGCGGACCGCACCGCGCGCGACAACCCCTATGCCTGGACCGATCTGCTGCCGATTTATCGTGAGCAACTGGTTCTGTGGGAGAGTACGCCCTATGGACTGCCTCTGGTCGGCGAATCGCCTCTGTGCTGCTACCGCCGCGACTTGCTGGAGAACCCGGCACACAAAACGGCCTTCCGTGAGAAGTTCGGCCGGGAACTCACCGCTCCGGCCACCTGGGAGCAATTCGCGCAAATCGCCGAGTATTTTCAGCAGAAAGCAAAGGGGCAGTCTGAGCCGAGTTTGCCGCCGCTGCCGCGTGACGTCGCCGATCTCGATCGCCTCTTCTACACCGTCGCCGCCGGCTTCGCTCGGCGGGCCGTCCCCGCGGACGAGGCTCGCCGCGCCGATCATCAGGACGACATGTTCTCCTTCCACTACGATCTGAAGACCGGCCGACCGCGCATTGCCACTCCCGGATTTGTGGATGCGTTGAAACAATTGCAGCGCTGGCAAGCATGCCGTCCGGTCGAGCCGGCCGACACTCCCGAGGAGGCATTTCGCGCCGGCCGAGCCGTGTTGTGTCTGACCGATGCGCCATGGTTAAAGGTGTTCCAGAAGACGCCGGCGCTACACGATAAGGTCGGCGTGTGTCGGGTGCCGGGCGGCGATCACTATTTCGACTTCAACACGGGCAAGCCGCAACCAACGCCGGAGGGCAATCGCGTGCCCTACCTGGGCGGCGCCGGCTGGCTGGCCGTAGTGCCGCGCTCCAGCGAACACACGACCGCCGCCTTCGATTTGCTGGCGGAACTGAGCGGACCAAAAACGAGTATGCAGATATTTTTAGGGGCTAACGGACATGGCGGTCCCATCCGCACCGAGCAGTTGTATCGCGAACGCTGGGATTCCTTCGATTTGGAGGAGAAAACCGAGTTGATGCTCCGCCAGACGCTCCAGGAAACGCTGCTGCATCGCGGTCTGAAAAATCCCGCACTCTGCCTACGTACACCCCACCAGGCGGCGCACCGCGCCGTTCTCGTCCAGGCAGTCCGCGACGCTCTGCTCAAAAACAGCGACGCCGACAAGACGCTGCATCGGGTGGCCGAAGCCTGGACGAAGTTGGATCGCGAGCAAGGTGTTGAAGCGCACACGGCGGATTATCGCCGCAGTCTGGGATTGCTGGCGAAATGAGGACATCAAGCGGGCGTGGGAAGAAGCGTCCGCGCCCAGGCAGCGTCTTCAGCCGTGAGGGGCGGTACGGGTGCGCCCTCGTAGATGAACTTGGCGTAACCCGCCTTATCGTAAATTCGATCCAGGACTTCTTGCAGATTCAAACGCAGATCGGCATCCGGTTTGCGCAGGGGGATGGGAATTTCAGGCAGGCGATCGCGGAGTGTCAGAGGCCACAATTCAGCGTCATGACGCTGCTCGACCCGGCTAACCATCGCGTAGTAATCACAAGCCGGCAAATTGTCAAACGGCATGCGTGGCCCACCGCGCAGCAGGTCGATTTCCACCAAATGCACCGTGGTTGCCAGGAGTTGGTTGCGCTTGTTGATGTACTGATCGCGGTCTCGTCCCGGTGTTTTGTTCGCGGGGCTGAGCAGTTCCAGCACCGTGACGAGTTGCCGATTGCGCCGATCGCGGATCTCAAGAAAACACTCGCGTTCGATATCGACGACAGGCAATCGCACCTTCACGGGAGCCGCCAGCACTCCCACAGCAGCGTGTGAGGGAGTCGAACTCGATAACTCTGCCACGGCGACATCCGCCCTCCCCAATAAAGTACGTTGATCCTCCGCCAGATCATGGATATAGACATGTTCATCAATTTTCACGATATAATCCGCGCCAACCTGGGCGTTGAGAAGGTCGCGGGCCAACGGTAGGAAGCTATCGTGAAAATCGTGCCAGACATCGTCCTGCTCCAGATACGGATTCATTCCTGGGAACGGCGAGGGCATGGTTCGCTCCTTGGCTTGCGTTCAACCGCCGGCGGCTTCGCGTGAAGCCGCCGGCGGCACAGGACATTTTATCCGACCTCCCGCCGCCCTCGCCACGTCAGCGCCAGCACAGGGTAAATTCCCGATATGGCGATCATAATAAAACATATAAATATATGATTATATTAAATTATTTCCCGCGCCGCCCTCGCTTCGCTCGGAAAGGGAAAAGGGTAAAAGAACAAAGGGCAAAGGGTAAATCAGTCCAGGCACAAGACCACCCGACAGCCGAGGATGTAGTCGCGGTCGCCAGGCGCGTTCCAGCCGCGGCAGGCGGCGCGGCACCAGTCCGGATAGCCGTCGTACCAGGAGCCGCCGCGCAGCACGCGAGCGTCGCCGTTATTGCTACTTTGGGGATCTTTAATATCATTTTGTGGATACGCGCCATACCCATCCTGACACCATTCCCAAACATTGCCGTGCATGTCGAATAGCCCCCAGGCGTTGGACGGAAAACGGCCCACCGCCGTCGTCTTTCGGCGGTAGCCCCCCTTCTTGCCCCGACCGTAGGTATAGTTGCCGTCGTAGTTGGCCTGGTCCGTGCCGATCGTCTCGCCGAAAAAGAACGGCGTCGTCGTGCCGGCGCGGCAAGCGTATTCCCACTCAGCCTCCGTGGGCAAGCGGAAACGCTTACCCACGAGTTGGCCTAGCTTGGTGCAGAACGCCTGGGAGTCATCCCACGAAACCTGCTCCACAGGGCGGTCGTCGCCCTTGAAATGGCTGGGATTGTCGCCCATCACCGCCTGCCACTGCCCCTGCGTCACCGCGTGGATGCCCAGGCGAAAGCCGCGCGTCAGCGTGACGCGATGCGGCGTCTCATCGTCGTGCCGGTCGGCCTCGCTCGCCGGGCTGCCCATCAGGAACGTCCCAGGCGGAATCCAGGCGAACGTCATGTCCACCCCCTCAACGAGCGTAACCATCCAGCGCGGCACGCACGGACGCACGCCAGCGGCAAGCAACTCGACCAAGCGTGCCTGTTGCTGCACACGCTCGGAGTGCTTTTCAGGTTCGCAGCAGGTTGCCAACAGCCCCACATGCAAACGGAGCAATTCGGCCTCCTGCGGCTGATCGTGTTCCTCCAGCCAATCCGACAGAATCAGACGCATCGAAACGTCGCTGCCCGCGTCCACGATCGCATCGTAAAAGGGCTGTAGTTCCGAACAGCTCACAACGGGCCGATGGCGACGTGACATAATCAATCTCTGCTGTAGAAACTTCCTCGCAAGGTCGAGGTTTATTGGAGGCGCTTCGGCGCGGGAGCTTGTCACGGTCCCCGGCGAGCGGTGGATTCATTTCGGGTTCAGCCGCTGACAGTTCCACGCGAAGCCGCAAGCGACAAAAGACATTTTATCTGGCCTTCCGCCGCCCTCGCCAGGTCAGCGCCAGCACGAGAACCACGGCGGCAGCGCCGGCGATGCCTAAACCCATCAGGGCCAGCACCAGCGGTACGCCGCAGCGCTCGCCGGGCTGCACGGCCAGCAAACGCATCAACATATCGTCGAGTGAACATTGATCGAGCCAGCGATCGGCGGCTCGGCCGGCCAGCAAATGGCCCAACGGATGCGCGCCACTGAGGATCATCGACCAAATGCCCATGACACGGCCACGGATGTGATCGTCGGAACTCAACTGCATGATCGCCTGGCTGGTAGGAAAAAACAGGATCAAGCCGCAGCCCACGACCACGCAGCAACCCACCGCCAACGGCAGCGAACGCGCCGTGGCCAAACCTACCAATGCCGTTGCCGACAGACTGACGCCGCCGGCGAGGAACCAGCGATTGCGCACCAGCGCGTTGAACGAGGCGACCAGCAGCGAGGCAATCAGCGCTCCGCCGCCGATGGCGCTGAGCATCCAGGCATAACCGCCCGTACTCGCCCCCAAACGCTGATCCGCCACGGCCGGCAACAGCGACAGGATCGGCCAACCAAACAGCGACATCGCGCCCGACAGCACCAACAGCAAAATCAAAGGCGGATGCTGGCCCAAATAGCGAAAGCCGGCCCACAACGAACCACTTCCTCCCCTGCGGCTCACTCCCCTTGGGAGAGTGGGCTGCTGGAGAGGAGCGGGTAGATCCATCCACGCCAGCGCCAGCAGCACGGCCACGAAACTCAGCCCGTTGAGCAAGAAGCACACGCCGGCGGCGGTCTGGCCGGTCTCGCCTCGACCGGCCAGGTAGAACATCACCGCGCTGACGGCTGGCCCGACCGCTCGCGCCGTGTTGAACAACAGCGAGTTCAAGGCGATGGCGTTGGGCAGATCGTCGCGGCCAACCATGTCGATGACGAAGGCGAGGCGAGCGGGAAGATCGATGGCGTTGACGATGCCGGCAGCGATGGCGACGGCGAGCAACGGCCAGGGCGACGTGACCCGACCACTCAGCACCAGGACGCCCAGCAGCACGGCCAGCAGCAACAAGATCGCCTGCGCGAGAAAGATGAGCGGTCGCTTCGGCCAGCGGTCGGCTAAGCTGCCGCTCCAGACACCCAGTACGAATGTGGGCAGCACTTGCATGGCCCCAACCAGCGATGGCCAAATCGACTCGTGCGTCAATTCGTAGGCCAGCCAGGTCAGCGCCGCGCTCTGCGCCCACGAGCCGGTCACAGAGACGAACTGGCCGCAAAAATACAGTCGATAGTTGCGATGCCGCAGAGAACGGAAGGTGTCGAGATACCAGCGCGACGATAGTCGAGAGTGAGAAGAACGAGAAATATCACGAACGGGAGCGGTAGGCATGACGTGCTGAGACATATTATTACACTACCCAGCCGCGCGGATGGGTCAAGGCGAGTTACAGGCGATCGCGGGAGGGTTGCACTTTCTCGTACAGCAGGATCACCAATTGTTCGAGCAAATCGAGATACTCGGTGCCGGCGATGGCGTGGACCTGATGAATCAGGCGACGGCGGCGCTCGAGGCGCTCCACGAAACCTTCGACGCCGAACGCCGGCAGCGCATCGCCGGCCTCTTGCAGCGACAGTAACTCATCGACCTCCTCGTCAGATAGTTGCTGAGCGCGCTCGGCATTGCGTTCCATCCACGAGACAAGCTCCGCGCGCGTGGCGCGTTCATAGAGACGGCGCAGCGGCGCGACGCCGTTGGCCGGATGCCCCTCGTTCATGCGCGGCAGCAGTCGCTCCAGCGGCAGCGTGCGTAATTCGTTGACAGTCAAGCCGAGGGCGCGAGCGCAGGCGCTGATGGTGGCGTTGCGCAGACGGCGATGCTCGCCCGGTAAGAGGATCTGGCGAACGGTGTGGCGATTCAGGCGGGTGATGCGCGCGAACTCTTCCTGGTTCCAGCCGCGTTCCTCGACCAGACGCGCGATCTTGGTGGCCAGAGCATCGAACAGCGAGGTGTGGCCTGGTTCGTCCATACGGTCGATCCTACTCGCCGGAACCCGCAAAGGACAGGGAAGTTGCGCTTTCGTGCCAAGCCGCGACCGTTAGGGAGCGCGGGCACCCGCGCTCCCTAACGCCTTAGTTCAAGTTTCGCCAATTGCCAGGGGCGGCAGAGTCGCTCGCCCCCGACTATTCTGAAAATGGCCGAACTACTGAGGTCTTATACAGATCCCGGCCCTATTTTCATGGTTTCGGGTGAAGCGCAGCGCCATGACCACTCAGTAGTCGGTTGGTACACAAAGTGCATTAATAACAAGAGGGCCGGAGGTTCTTGCCGTGGAGGTGAGGATCAGGCGTCCCTTCTACCGGTTTGATACCCTTTCGCGGTCAGCCCGGAAAGGCGAGCCGGCACCTCAAATGCTTGAATAAGAGACTGGAGACAACCCGATGATACGCTCATTCATGTTTAGTCTTACTGCCGGGATGGCGACCTTGCTGGCCTTCGCCGTTCCGCAGAAGGCCGCGGCGCAATACGGCGTTTATCCGCCGGTGTCACAGTCCTCGCCTTACCAGCCACCCTACAATCCGTACCAGCCAGGGCCGAGCGCTCAGAACCTGGGCGGAACCTGGTTCATGTCCGGTCACGAGGACCAACCGTGCCAGATCCTACCGTCGCGGATCGGAGACCGAGCCTTGTTCATCAATGAGAACGGCGGTCGGGCCGAAGGATTTATTCGCGGCAACCGCATCACGGTCCCGCGCTGGAATCTGGGAGCCCGAATCGACGGCGATGTCATCCGCTGGTCCAACCGCAGCGTGTGGACGCGCTGATGTGAACCAGGCCAGTGCGCACCTGCGAACGCGCAACGGGGACGGCGACTTGCTCGGTCAGGTCGTGCATCTCGCCGTGGCTCTGCGTCGAGACTGCCGGGGCCGCTTTCCAGAGGAAGCTTTGGCCTTTCGCTCGTCCCCACCTGCTGTTCTTCAAGGTCAGATGGGCCAATTCCGGATCGAACTACTTCCGGGTAATGGCAACAATAAGCGGATGATCACTCAAGGTTAATTTGAGTACATCGACCTTGTCATGGGTTTGGATGGCATGCGTCCCAATCGTCGGATCATAAACATTCACCGTTGGGTGCTTGCGGCCCAAACGCACCGTCACCTCATCAGCACCCTTCAACCGCTCGTTCCAAACCACCAACACAAACGTGCCGTCGCTCCTTTGCAGCAGCATCTCATGCACAGTGGCCGGTTGCTCCGGGATGGAATAATTGAGTTGGCCGGGCTTGACGAGTGACCCCTTATCGGCCAGGATCGTCGTGAGATTGTGCAGGTAGACGGCGGCTTTGCGCGGCGTGTAGTCCCGCTTGAAAAACCCGAAAATTTGATTGCCACCCTCATCCGTACGGTCACGCAGAAGGTAGACAGCGGTGTGACTCCAGCCCCGCTTGAACTGATCCAGATACATGCTTAGCAGATTCAACGCCTGGATGTTCTCCGTGATGGGTCCAGCGATGGTACAGCCGGTTTCCGTGGTGACCCGCGGCAAAGTTGAGAGTTCGTCTTCCGAATAGCCACGAAAATGCTTCGCCCAGGTGACGCCATGATTACCGTACAGGCCATCGACCTTGCACAGGGAAGTAGGGGCTGCCGCATTCCATGTCTTATTGTCCTTCAAGTCCGGTGAGCCGGGGTGATAAATGTAGTTATGAACATTGGCGTAGTCGGCATATTTGGTTCCCGCAGGCATCAAGGAACCGGCGCCCTTGGGGATGGTCAGAAACTGCAACCCGACATTATCCACCTCCGCGCCGCTCTCGCTGATAGACCAGACGGGATACTTCTTCAAGCTCGGATCGGCTTTGACGGTGTCGTACAAATCGCGTTGCAATTTCGCGACGGCTAACCACGAGGGCGCACGCCCGCCGCCTTTTTTACCTTGGTAGGTGACGCCCCAGTTGTTCGGCTCGTTATTACCCTCGAAGGCCAGCAGGGCATCGGCCTTCACTAACGGCCTGGCGGTGTCGATGAGTTTCGTGAGATCGCTGCCGCCACTGACCAGACCCCAGCTGAACCGGACTCCTGTTTCTTTGTGCAGGTCAAGATAGGTCTGAATCGTTGTCGGGCCTTTGTCCGTAAGCCCCTCAATGCCACCTCTTACCCAACGAAACCCACCGTATTTGACCATTTGGATCGTCTTCGGGAGAGGTTGCCCACGATCGGGAAAGGTGCTGACAACGCCGATGCTATTGAGGAAAGCCGTCAGCGGAATGGCGGTCGTCGGTGCTGCCTTGACGCCTGGCTGGAGTTCCAGGACGATCTTGTTGAAGACCTGTTCATCGAAGTTCTGGGTGCCCAGGAGTACCAGTCGGCTGAACGAGGTGGTCGTGGTATCGAGGAACCGCACCGTCGCGCCCGCCCCCTTATTCCAGTCCTTCCCGGTGATACTCCATGTCCCATCGGCTTCACGGCAGAGCGTCAGGTGACTCAAGCCGCCGCCGTTGCGAAGGGAGGAGTGGGTGGCGTCAATCTCCTCAGATGCCCAGATCTTGTCCTTGGCGGGAGTGTTGTTGGCGACCTTGGCCCACTGCACCGCCCACTTCGCCTTGCAGCGGTGGACCTCGAAGACATAGCCGTTGTCCCTGGCATCCAGGAGCATAAACGAGACGGAGTCCGCGCCCTGGCTGGCGTCCCCCCAGCCCCAGCCGTAGCCCAGGGAGAGCGTCAGCTTTTTGGGATTCTTTACCTCAGGGAAGTTCTTGGTCAGGGAGCCGGCGGACTTACGAGCCGCAAAGCGGGCCACCAAGCCTGGGTTGTTGGCCGTATCTTTCGGATAGCGGAACACATCCCAGTCGCCCTTCGCCTTCCAGCCGAGGGCCGCGAAGTCTCCCCTGGAGAAGTCGGCGTTGATGACCGTCTGCGCTGAGCAAGTCGTGTGGGCAAGACTCATCACCACGAATACCACGACCGGACTTGCGGTCAAAGCTACTCTCATGACTACCTCAAGTAGGAACCACCGTCAGCGACGGGCCACTAAGCCGCCATCCGGTCGGGTACTGCCCTTGTCTGCAAGTATTCTATGTGGCCCGTTGCCCATCGACATCGCTCGGCTTTAACTTCTTACTGCGATGGGGCATACTTTCAGATTCAACCTCTTGATGGGCCGCTTTGACCCCGGCCAAGGGCGATCTTCTCGATTCCGACTGGTGATTCTCTCCGATCCCTTCCGCCGATTTGACGTCTCCCGGCAACTGTGGGATGATGGCAGCGAATTGCTCACCCAACATCCCCTAGTGCTTATGTGGGAGACAAACACTCGTGTACATCCGAATTGCTCGCCACCGAGGACTGTTGCTGATCCTGTTGGCCAGCCTTCTGCTCGCGTCCCCTGCTGCATTCGGTGCGGAGCCAGCAGCGAAGGTTTACGTCATTCTCTGGTTTGACACCGAAGATTATCTCCTGCCGGCCAGCGATGACGCCGCCTTGCACTTGGCGGATTTCCTCAGTGCCGAGAAAGTGCCTGCCACCTTCAAGGTCGTCGGCGAGAAAGCGCGCACGCTGGAACAGCGCAAGCGCGCCGATGTGATTGCCGCCCTGAAAAAGCACGAAATTGGCTTTCACTCCAACTGGCATAGCGTGCAACCGAGTCCCGCGTTGTATCTGTCGCAACTCGGTTGGGATGAAGGCGTGCGCGAGTTCGATCGGCGTGAGGGACCGGGGCGAGCCGATGTGGAACGCATCTTCGGCAAGGCGCCGACCTGTTATGGTCAGCCCGGTAGCTCCTGGGGACCGCAGAGCTATGGTGCCATGAATCAGTGGGGCGTGAAGGTTTATCTCGACGCCGGCAGTCATATCAATCTGAACGATCATCCCTGTTACTATTGTGGCGCGTTGAACCTGTACAAGCTGGCGCACACGCTGCGGGCCGACCTGAATAAACCGAAGGATCTGCCGCAAGCCGAGGAGCGTTTCGTCCAGGCTCGCAAGGAACTGCTGGCCGAGGGCGGCGGCGTGGTCAGCATTTACTATCATCCCTGCGAGTTCGTTCACAAACAATTCTGGGACGGCGTCAACTTCTCACGCGGCGAGAATCCGCCGCGCGAGAAGTGGAAAGCACCACCGGCCAAGACGCCGGAAGAAACACGCTCTTCCTATCGCGTCTTCGAGGATTATGTGCGCTTCATCAAGCGCTTCCCGGAAGTGCGTTTCATCACCGCTTCCGAGGCGGCCAAGCTCTATCGCGATCACGCGCGCGGCCATCGCTTCAGCGCCGCCGAGATCAAGGCCCTTGCCGCCGGCGTCGGTGAGGACGTATCGTTTCAAATGGGCAAGGATCACACGCTCTCGGCCAGTGAGGTCTTCGCCCTCCTTAATGAATATGTGGCTGGGCACAGCGCCGGCCATACTCCTGAAAACGTCGAGTTGAAGACGACACCTCTGGGTCCAACCGGCCGCGTTCCTCTTCTCAGCGCCACCGTGACGACCGACGCCAGCCAGTTTCGGCGGACCAGCATTGATGTCGCCGACTATTTTCGCAAGCACGGACGCATTCCCAGCGCGGTTTGGCTCGGCAGCCGGCCCGTGCCGCCGGAGGCGTACCTGGCCGCGCTCGCGCGGATTGCGCGGACATTGCTCGATAGCAAGGCGATGCCGGAAACAATCGAGATCAAGCCGGCGAAGTTGGCCGTGGGACGCTACGTGTCGGACGATGATCCCAAGAAACTGTGGGGCTGGGTGATTTTTCCGCCGGGTTTCCGAGCGCCCGGCCTGATGGAGTTGGCCCGCAAACAAGCCTGGACGCTGAAACCGGCGATTCTCGACCGAGAATGATTTCGGCGAACGGAGGTGTGTAAGGTTCTCGGGGCGCTTAAAGGCACGAATGAGAATGAATTACAAGCGCCGGAGCGCCAGCGACGAGTTCTTGTTGCCCGTCGCTGGCGCTCCGGCGCTCGTAGGCAAAAAGTTAGTGCCTCTTACGCAAGCTCGCTCGCCCGTTGGTCGCTACGGGATGAACCCATAAACTAAATAATGAACAAGTGGGTTGACTTCATCCTGTCCCGTTCGTGAGGTACGCACATGAACCCTGCACCGATCCCCGGAAAATTGGCCTTATTGGTCGGCGGCGGTCCGGCTCCAGGGATCAATGGCGTGATCAGTTCCGTGGCCATCGAAGCCATCGAGCAAGGCATTGAAGTGCTTGGCTTTCTCGACGGATTTCAATGGCTGGCCAAGGGCGATGCCGACCACTATCGCAAGCTGACGATTGAGGATGTCAAGGCCATTCACCTGCGCGGCGGCTCTATCCTCGGCACGTCACGCACCAATCCGACCAAGTCCGAAAAGCACATGCAGAATGTGCTGGACGTGTTCCGCCGGCTCAACGTGACGATGTTGGCGACAATCGGCGGCGACGACACTGCCTATTCGGGCAGTCAGGTTTATTTGAAGGGGGGCGGGGCCGTGCGCGTCGCCCATGTGCCCAAGACTATTGATAACGATTTGCCGCTGCCTGGCTCGACGCCGACGTTCGGCTTCGAGACGGCTCGGCAAGTCGGCGTCGGCATCATTCGCAATCTGGCGGAGGATGCGCGGACGACCTCGCGCTGGTACATCATCGTCAGCATGGGACGAGCAGCCGGCCACCTGGCGCTGGGCATCGGCAAGGCCGCAGCCGCGGCGCTGACCATCATCCCGGAAGAGTTCGGCGGACGGCGTGCCACACTGGACGAGGTGTGCGACATCCTCATGGGCAGCATTATCAAACGGCGGAGCATGCACGCCAACTACGGCGTCGCCGTTCTCGCGGAAGGACTGCTGGAGGCAATCGGCGAAACGGGTTTATTGGAGTGCATGAGTACGGCCCAGCTCGGCCGCTATGGGGAAATCATTCGCGATCCGCACGGCCATCTTCGTCTGGGCGAAATTGAGTTTGGCCGCATGATTAAGGACCGTCTTTCGTCGCGGCTCCAAGAGATCAATCTGCCGGTCACGCTGATCGACAAGGATCTCGGCTACGAATTGCGCTGCGCCGATCCAATTCCGTTCGACGCCGAATACACGCGCGATCTCGGCTATGGGGCCGTCAAGTTCCTGCGCTCGGAGGCGGCGAGTAAGTTCGGCGCCATCATCAGTTTGGTGGGCGGTCATCTCGAACCGCTGCCGTTCACGCAGATGATTAATCCGGATACGGGTCGCATGCAGACGCGCCGAGTGGATGTCAAGGGCGAGGGCTACGAATGCGCTCGCCGTTACATGATCCGCCTCGAACGCCGTGATTTCGAGAATCCCCAACGGCTGGCACGCATCGCCAGCGCGGCGGACATGGCTCCCGAGCAATTCCGCCAGCGTTTCGAGTATTTGGGAGCGCAATAAGCTCCATCCCGTTTACGTTTCGCGGAGGATAACATTGGAACTTCCGCGAAACGTAAACGGGATGGAGCTTATTGCGCGCCGGTTTCGAGCTTCGACGAAGCTGCGAGAAGGATCTCGACGGCCTCGCGGCCGGTCATGCCGAGTTGAATCCCCAATTGCTTGGCGTGCGGCGTGGCATCGACGATTTTCGCCTCAAACAAATCTTCCGGATTGACCAGCGGTTTTTCGGGCGTGCCGCGCGCGATGGCGATCGCTTGCCCAAATTCGCCCGCCGTTTTCACGTCGTAGATGCCGCAGCCGACCAGCCCGGCCTCAGTCAGCAATACACAATATTGCCCCTTGTGCCAGCGGTTGCTGATGCCAATCGCGCAGCCGTTGCGAAACTGAATCGGCCGCGAAATCGTGCGAGGCAAGGGTTCGTTCATGGTGGATTTCTCCAAACCTTGCCAGCCCGCAGCGCAAGCAAGGGTAATTCGTTCCCTTGCTTGCGCTGCGGGCTGAATAAATTAGGCCAGAATCTCTTTCACCACGCGCGCCGGCCTGCCATCGATCAAGCGCTGCTCGCGGCCGTTGCTGTGATAGACGAGTTTCGTGTGATCCAGGCCGAGCAGATGCAGAATAGTAGCCTGGTAATCGTTGGGCGTGACGACGTTGACGGCGGCCTTGTGGCCAACTTCATCGGTTGCGCCGTAGACGGTGCCGCCCTTGATGCCGCCGCCGGCCAGCCAGATCGAGAAACCCTGGCCGTTGTGATCGCGGCCGGCCGCGTTGCTCAACTCACCCTCGGACACCGGCAATCGACCAATCTCGCCACCCCAATGAACAATCGTCGTATCCAGCAGGCCACGCTGCTTCAGATCCTTCACCAGCGCAGCGGCGGGACGATCGGTTCGCTTGCAGATGGCGGGCAGGCTCGTGCGGATATTGTTGTGCGTGTCCCACGGTTGACCGCCAAGGAACAACTGCACGAAACGGACGCCGCGTTCGACCAGACGCCGGGCGATGAGACAGCGCGTTCCATATGGGCGAGTCGCCTCCTGGTCGATCCCGTAGAGCCGATGAATGTGAGCCGGCTCGTTGGAAATATCGAGGGCTTCCTTGGCGGCGGTTTGCATGGAAGCGGCCAGTTCGTAGCTGCCGATGCGTGCTTCCAGATCCGCCTCACCGGGGTGCATGCGCAAATGCCGGCGATTCAGTTGGGCGAGCAAATCGAGGTTCTGACGCTGCGGTTCGCCGCGCAGGTGAGGCGGCGGATCGAGGTTGAGGATGCGCGGTTCTTGCGGTCGAAGGACCGTGCCCTGGTAGAGCGGCGGCATGAACCCGCTGGACCAATTCGAGGTGCCATCGACGGGATGGCCGCCGGGATCGGATAACACCATGTAGGCCGGCAATTCCTGCGAAGCACTGCCGAGACCGTAGGTGATCCAGCTGCCCATCGTCGGCCGGCCGGTGACGCCGGCGATGCCGCCGTGGAAAAAGCGGATCGACACTTCATGGCCGTTGTGGCCGGTGTGCATCGAACGAAGGACGGCGAGGTCATCGACGATGCCCGCCGTCTGCGGCAGCAGTTCCGAAACCTCGGTACCGCAGCGACCGTGCTTGGCGAACTTCCACGGACTGCCGAAGAGCTTCTTGCTGGCTCGGTTAACAAAGCTGAAAACGACATCGCCGGAGTAGTCCTTGCCGTGGTGCTTGCTCAATTCCGGCTTCGGATCGAGCAAATCCACATGCGATGGGCCGCCGTGCATGAAGAGCGAGATCATGGCCCTCGCCTTCGGCGCGAAATGCGGCTGGCGCGCCTTCAAATCCATCGGCAGGTTTTCGCCCGGCTTGCTGGGAATTTCGGCGAGCGCATTATCGCGCTGAAGGAGATGCGCCAGGGCAAATGCACCGATGCCGAAGGCGGAACGGCAAAGAAATTGGCGGCGACTCGGAATGCAAGGATCAATCCACATAGAGGAACTCGTTTGAGGAAAGAAGCTGCTGGCATAGATTCGTCCATGCCGCCAGTTCGGGAGAAATCTTGCCTTTGGCCGACGGCTGCAAGGCGCGTTGACGATCGAGAAATCGTCGAGCCGCTTCGAGTTCATCCGGTTCGATGGGTCGCTGATAGGCGAGTTGCCAAGCCAGCGCGATGCGTCGATCGCGCAACGCTGGTTCGCCGGTAGGTGCCGCGAGCCGAGCAGCACGCATTGGGGTAGGTGCCGCGAGCCGAGCGGCACTTGTAGTCCGGCTCGGCTCGCCGGACCTACTGCTGACCGATGTCTCAGCCAATATCCGGCCGGCGAAGTGGTTGGATTGCTGAAGCACGAAATCGCTATTCATCAGCATGAGCGCTTGCGGAGCGGCCGTGCTGGAGATACGCCGGTCGCAATTCAGTTCACTGCCGGGCGCGTCAAACGCGCTGAGAAACGCCACGGGTTTACTGCGGCGAACTTGCAGATAGATGGCGCGACGCGGCTTATCATCCGGCACACGTACCTGACCGACGGCGTCTTCGACCACCGGCACGGGCGGACCAAATGGGCTGCGGTCGAGCTGGCCGGACGTGGCCAACATACGATCGCGTAACGTCTCCGCCTCCAGGCGGCGCACGGCATAGCGTCCATACAGCGTATTGCCGGAATCGACCGCGTCTTTCGCCGGATCGCGGCGCGACGCTTGCCGATAAACCGTGGAGGTCATCAGCAATTTGTGCATCCGCTTGAGGCTCCAGCCCTGGCGGACCAGTTCGCCGGCGAGGTAATCGAGCAATTCGGGATGCGTGGGCCGTTGGCCGAGGATGCCGAAGTCGCCAGGCGTATCGACGATGCCACGGCCGAAATGATGCAGCCAGAGACGGTTCGCCAGCACACGGCCAACCAACGGATGCCGGCCGTTCGTCAGGTGGTTGGCATACGCCAAGCGGCGACCGGAGGTGAAACGCTTGCCGTCTTTGCTCGCAATCTCCAGCCGTTCGCCGTCCGGAGCGGCAATAGTCAAATCGCCGGGTTGCACCTGCGTCTTCGGCTGCCGCGCATCGCCGCGATAAAAGATCCTCGTAGTTGGAATCTGTCCTGGTACTTCGCTGAGAACGGCGAGAAAGTCTTCGGCCGGCTTCTCCGCGCGCTTGGCCTTAATTTGGGCTTGTCGTTTCTTCAATTCGTCGGCCGCCGCTTTGTTGTACTGGTACAGTACGCCCGGAGTTAGCTTGAGCTTGGGATTGATGGCGACGAGTTTTTTCTGCTCGGCGGTGCGTTTGCCGGCCGGCGCATCGAAAGCGGCGCGGAGCTTGTCGCGCTGATCGGCGGGGAACTTCATCAGTTCCTTCTCGAAGGCCGCGCGAACGTCTTTCTGCTGCTTGGCATTGAATTCCGCCTGCATCTTCGCGGCTTCGGCCTCGACGACGGCGGCGCGCTTGCGGTCGGCGTCGGTGTATAACGATACCAATCGCTGCGCCGGCCGGCGCAAGCGCAGCGGATCGAACGCCGGTTCAAACACCGCGCGCAGCCGATAATAATCGGCCTGCGGGATTGGATCGTACTTATGATCGTGACACTGAGCGCAGCCGACCGTGACGCCCAGCAGCGAGGAACTGACAATTTTCAGCGTATCGATCACGACTTGCTGCGCTTCAACCGTGCCGCCGCCGGTGGTGCCGTCGGGGGCCGTGCGCAGAAAGCCGGTGGCGGTCAACAACTCAATCTGCTCCGGTTTCAAGTTATTCCACGGTGGCGGCACCAGCTCGTCGCCGGCCAATTGTTCGATGATGAAGCGATCGAGCGGCTTGTCGGCGTTCAGGGCACGGATGACGTAATCGCGGTATTTCCAGGCATAGGGCCGCGGCGTATCCTTGGTTCCGTCGCCTTCGGAATCGGCGTAGCCGGCGACATCGAGCCAGTGTCGGCCCCAGCGCTCGCCGTAGTGTGGCGA
Source organism: Gemmataceae bacterium (assembly GCA_035553375.1). Classification (GTDB taxonomy): domain Bacteria; phylum Planctomycetota; class Planctomycetia; order Gemmatales; family Gemmataceae; genus JAJPHU01. Next base: position 56,064 of record DATNCY010000250.1, on the reverse strand, counting down.
GGCCAGCAAGCGATCGATCATCTGTTCATACGCATTTGCAGATTTATCGGAGAGGAATTGATCTATTTCCGATTGCGTCGGCGGCAATCCGGTCAGATCGAGGCTGGCGCGGCGAAGGAGCGTTCGCCGATCGGCGTCGGGATTGAACGACAATCCCTTCTCGCGCAGTTTCGCCAGCACGAACGCATCAATCGCGGTTCGCACACGGTCGGCAGCCGAAAACTTCGGCGGTTCGACGTGGCGAATGGGCTGGAAGCACCAGTAGGCTCGCTCTTGCGGTGTGATGTCGATGCCAGGCGGCAGTTTCGCCGGTTCGCTACGCTGCGCTGGAGCGCCGGCGGCAATCCATCGCTCGATGACGGCGATTTGCTCCGTGGGAACTTTCTTTTCGCCCGGCGGCATCTCACCGGCCTTCAATCGCGCCAGGAGCAAACTGTTCGCCGCATCGCCGGGAACAAGGGCCGCCCCGCTCTTGCCGCCGTGAACGGCGAAACGACGCAGACGCAGATCGAGCTTGCCCTTCAACTTCTCGCCGCCGCCGTGACAGTCGAGACAGTAAACCTTGAGGATGGGGCGAACGTGTTGCTCGAACGTGATTTTCTCGCCGGCGACAATCGCTGGACGCGGCGCGCAAGCCACGGTCGCGAACAACACGATGCGGAGAGCGAAGGTGGGCCGGAGTGGATTCATCGCCGATTCCGGGTAATGAGTCGAAGCAGGCAGGGGTGAAAGCAGTGGCTATTATCGTCTGGCCGAGGAGCATTGTCCACCGTTTGCTTCGAGGAAACTTGGCAGAAGGCAGGAATAGATTGAGTTTGTCCCCTCGTTGCCAAGCTCTGAGGCTGTGCTTATTTGCCTTTGCCATCCCTGGCGTTAAACTTACGATTGCTCGCCCACCGCAGCTGTCTGGAGATGCCCGCCATGTTTGAGCGATCGAGGAGATTATTCAGCGCTGCCGGGGTGAAGAGGCCATTTGATGCACTGGCTATGAGTGCGGATCACTGTGTAATTTTCCATGAAATTAACCATTCCCGATCTGTCGGTCGTCGCCCTCGTCGGCCCCTCCGGCTGCGGCAAGTCCACGTTCGCGCACAAGCACTTCCAGCCCACGGAGATTCTGTCCTCGGACTTCTTTCGCGGCATGGTCTGCGACGATCAGGAGAATCAAGCGGCCAGCAAGGACGCTTTCGAGTTGTTGCACTTCGCGGCGGCGAAGCGGCTGGCCCGCCGACGCCTGACCGTCATCGATGCCACCAACGTCAAACGCGAGGCGCGGAAGCAGGTTCTCGACCTGGCGCGACGCTATCACTATTTGACCGTGGCCATCGTCTTCAATCTGTCCGAAGAAATCTGCCTGGCCTACGATCAGCAGCGCAGCGGTCGGCACGTCGGACCGCATGTCGTCCGCAGCCATGCGCAGCAACTGCGCCAATCGCTCCACAATCTCGGCAAGGAAGGCTTTCACCACGTCTACATCCTGTCCTCGCCGGAGGAAGTCGAGTCGGCGATCATCGAACGGCAGCGGCTGTGGATTGATCGCCGCGATGAGCATGGGCCGTTCGACCTGATCGGCGATGTGCATGGATGCGGTGATGAATTGGTGACACTCCTGTGTCAGTTGGGTTATCGGGTTACGCCTGTCACTGATGCGGACGGACGCCCGGACTTCATGGTGAAGCCGCCGGAGGGACGCAAGGTCATTTTTGTGGGCGATCTCGTCGATCGCGGGCCGAACGTGCCCGGCGTACTACGCCTGGTCATGGGCATGATCGCGGCCGGCGATGCTCTGTGCGTCGCCGGCAATCACGACGACAAGCTGCTGCGCAAGCTCAAAGGCAACGACGTGAAGATTAATCACGGACTCGCCGAGACGCTGGCTCAGCTCGAAGCGGAACCCGAGGCATTTACCGAGCGCGTGCGGACGTTCCTTGATGGACTGCGCAGTCATTATCTCCTTGATGACGGGAAGTTGGTTGTGGCTCACGCGGGATTGAAGGAGTCGCTGCAAGGTCGGGCGTCGGGGCGAGTGCGCGCGTTCGCCCTGTACGGGGAAACGACCGGCGAGAAAGACGCGGACGGTTTGCCGGTGCGGCTCAACTGGGCGGCCGATTATCGCGGCAAGACGATGGTTGTCTACGGTCATACGCCGGTTTTTCAGCCGGAATGGCTCAATCACACTATCAACATCGACACCGGCTGCGTCTTCGGTGGACGGCTGACGGCCCTGCGCTATCCAGAGAACGAACTCGTCTCGGTGCCGGCGATCCGCGAGTATTGTCCGCCCGGTCGGGCCTTCCTGCCCTCCGTGGATACGACGCCGTTGACAGCGCAGCAGCAAGCCGACGATATGCTCGACCTCGCCGATGTAAGTGGCAAGCGCGTCCTTACCACTCGTCTGCTCGGCGAAGTGACGATTCGCGCCGAGAACAGCACGGCGGCGCTGGAGGTTATGAGTCGCTTCGCCACCGATCCGCGCTGGTTGATCTATCTGCCGCCGACCATGTCGCCGTGCGAGACGAGCCGCGAACCGGGATTGCTCGAACATCCCGCCGAGGCGTTCGCCTACTACCGCAACAGCGGCGTCGAGCGCGTGATTTGTCAGGAAAAACACATGGGTAGTCGCGCCGTCGTTATCGTCTGCCCCGATGCAGAGGCGGCGCGGCGGACGTTCGGCGTCGCGGGCGGCGAAAGCGGCATTATCTACACCCGTACGGGCCGGCGTTTCTTCGAGGACGCCGCTTTGGAGAGCGAGTTGCTGGCGTACGTGCGCGCGGCCCTCGATGCGGCCGGCTTCTGGGAGCGTTTCCAAACGAGTTGGGTTTGTCTCGACTGCGAATTGATGCCCTGGTCGGCGAAGGCTCAGGAATTGCTGCGCCAGCAGTACGCCGCGGTTGGCTCGGCAGCGCGGGCGGCGTTGGCCGAGGTCGAGACCATGCTGCGTCAGGCGGCCGGGCAGACGGCGGAGGCGGCCGCTTTGGGGCAGCGTCATCGCTATCGCGCCGAGGCGGCGGAGTTATTCACGACCGCGTATCGGCGTTACTGCTGGCCGGTGCGTTCCGTGGCCGATTTCAAGCTGGCGCCATTTCACCTGCTGGCGACCGAGGGCACGGTGCATAGCGACAAGGACCACCTCTGGCACATGGAACAGTTGGCGGCCTTGTGTCGAATCGCCGCGGGATTGCTGCATTCCACGGCGTATCAACTCGTCGAGGTGCGCGACGAGAGCAGCGTCGCGCAGGGAGTGCGCTGGTGGGAGGAACGCACGGCGGGCGGCAGTGAGGGCATGGTAGTCAAGCCGATTGATTTCGTGGTGCGCGGCAAGCGCGGCCTTGTGCAGCCGGCCGTGAAGTGTCGCGGTTCGGAGTATTTGCGGATCATCTACGGACCAGAATACACCGCACCCGAACACCTGGAGCGTCTGCGTTCGCGCGGGCTGGGCTTCAAGCGTACCTTGGCGATGCGCGAGTTCGCTCTCGGCATTGAAGCGCTCGAACGCTTCGTGCGCCGCGAACCGTTGCGGCGCGTCCATGAATGCTGTTTCGGTATCCTGGCCCTGGAGAGCGAGCCGGTCGATCCGCGACTGTGAAATGCTCTACCGGCCTATCCCAACAGCCCCTTAGCATGGAGTGTTTCAGGGTAAGATGCGCTGTCCGACGGCGGTGTTGAGTGCGAACATGCCGCGGCGATGACGCACCAGCGCCTCCAGATAATGCCGAACCATTTCGCTGTACTCTTGCTGGGTTTTAAGGAAAGACTCGATGTTCTCTTTCCCCTCAATATACAGCCGTCGCTTTTCATCGCGGAGGCGGCGAATGGCCGGGAGTCCCTCCTGCTCGTAGCGGCGCACGGCCTCGCGGGATGCCTCGTACTCGGTTCGCGCGCGCTGCACGTCGTTGGCCACCTGACGTTCCAGGTTCTCTAGACCGATCTGAACCTGGATGACATTCATCCGCGCGCGTTCGACATTCCCTTGGTTACGGTTAAAGATCGGGATGGGCATCAGCAATCCCAGCCCCCAACCGCTGGCCGCCTGTTTGCCCTGCGCCGTATAGTCCGCGGCCGTCAAAGGCGTGTAGAACAAAAACACGTCCTCGAGTCCCTCGGATCGCTCTAACCGAACCTCCGCTTTGGCGCGCTCGATGCCCAATTGGTAGGCCGCCAGGTCGGGGCGTACGCGCACGGCCAGTTGAATCAGGGCTTCCGTGCAGGGCGGCGGCGGAGAGTGATCGTGGAGGGAATCGGCGATCTCGATGCAATCGGCCTTGTCCGCGGGGACGGCCAGTAAGGTGGCCAAGTTGCGCTTCGCCTGCACGAGCGCCACCTCGGCCGTCTGCAAGGCGACCCCCGCGTGGAACTTCTGCACCTGCGTTTGATCCGCCTCGGATTGCGTCCGCTGCCCCTGTCGAGCCTGTTCGTGGATAAGCCGCGAAAGCTCGCCGACGTGGGCGACGCTGGCTCGGGCGGCGCGAACCGCTTCACGCGCCTCCAGGACATCGACGTGGATCGTGTAGAGCCGGTCGATCTCACGCCGCACTGAGTTTTGATACTGGGCCTCCAGTACATGCTTGGCCTGCTGAGCCACCAAGATTCGGTTGCGGTGCTTGCCGCTTACATCAATGGGCTGGATAAGCGTGATGTCGTAGGTGGTGGCACCTGGGCGCTGGGGCGAGAAGTTCCCGTAAGGGATCGAGTCGGCGCTCACGAAAAGGAACGGGTTGTTACGCAGTCCCGCGGAAAGAATATCGGCCTGGGCCTTGGGCAATTCCTGGAAGCGAATGCGCAAGTCGTAGTTAGTGGTGAGCAGATGATCGATGGCCGCATCCAGATGCAGACCATCCGGCGGCCCTTCGTCCTCTCCTTCGGGTAGTTCCAGCAGCCCCTCCGAGGGGAGCGTGCGTTCGTTCCCTCGGTGGCTCGACGCCACGATCGGTCCCAGGCCGCCCGGTTGGGGGCGTTGCTCCGCCTGTCTGGGTTGCGGGCGCGTGCTAAGTCGAGGACCGACGCGAGAAGGACTAGCCAACAGTGGCTCTTCCCCACCGGGCGAAGGCGGCAATGCGCTTTCCGTGCCTATGGGCGTGAGGTGTCCGCGATTTCGTTTTTGTTGTCGATCGCTCGCCGATCTGGATAAGAGGATCACGTCATCAATGACGATGACCTGGGCGCGACAGGGGCGCGTTCCCATCAGGAACAGGATGAAGAGCGTCAAGGCTTCCAGGCGAGACCAACGTCGCATCAAACCTCCTCCAAACTCCCAAAAGACGCCTTCATTGATACGTTTCAGGGCAGGATGCGCTGTCCAACAATGGTATTGAGCTTGAGCATGGCGCGGCGGTGGCGTCCGAGCGCCTCCAGATAGCGCCGGCTCTCTTCGTGATAGTTCTTTTGAGAATCGAGAAGGGAAGCGAGTGCCTCCTCACCCGCCGCGAATCGGCGATGCGATTCATCTCGGAGGCGAGTAATGGCGGGAAGTCCGTCTTGTTCATAATGACGCACGACTTCACGCGAGGCTTCGTACTCCGTTTGGGCACGCTGCACCTCGTTGGCTATACGGCGTTCCAATCCCTGCAACTCAATCTGTCTCTGCGTCAGGATGATCCGGGCGCGACGGATGTTTCCCTGACTGCGATCGAGAAGCGGCATAGTGGTTCCCGCGCCCGCGCCCCAACTGGTGGATACCTGTTTGCCCTGGGGTCTATTATTGTCGGCCTGAAAAGGCGCATAAAACACGATCGCATCATCGAAACGCTCGGCTTGGACCACTTGCATTGTCGCCCGGTCATATTCGACACCCAGACGCTCAGCCATCAGATCGGGCCTTGATTCCAGGGCAAGGCAAAGCAACTCCTTGGCAGACGGTGGCGACGCCGACCGATCGTGGAGCGAACCATGCACTTGCAGACCGTCGGCCCCGTTAGCCGGTAAAGCGAGCAGGTCGGCCAATTTGCGATTCGCCTCCAGCTGTTGCATTTCGGCATCGCCCACGGCACTCGTAGCCTTGAATTGCTGCACGGAAAGGTCCGTCATCTCCAATTCCGCCGGTTTTCCCTGCCGGATCCGTTTCTGTGCTTCGCCGGCAATTTCGGTGAGAGAGGCGAGGTTGGCGTGTGACATCCGAACCATCTCGTGGTTTTGCAGGACATCGACGTAAGCATCGTAAAGGTGATCGATCTCCTCGCGAACCGCGTTCTGGTATAGCGCTTCCACTTGCCGCGTGGCGAACCTCGTTTGTCGCATATGGCTTCGACGTTTGCCGCTATAGTCCACGTTCAGGGCCGGCGACACTTCATAAGTGGCGACGCCCGGCCGACGCTCGGAATAGCTGCCATAGGGAAGTTGATTGCCATCGACAAAAATGGCCGGAGCGTTGCGAAGGCTGGCGGTCAGTTCGTCCGCCCGCGCCTGCGGGATCTCCTGAAATTGCGTGCGCAGCCGGTAATTGGACGTAACGAGGTGGTCGATGGCCGCTTCCAAAGCCATACCGTAGGCCGGCTCCTGATCCGCGCCCACGGCCTGTTTTGGGGCGAAAGCTGTCAGCGACAGTAACAGGAGCCCGATGGCTAAAATGCCAAGATGGTGCGATCGTCTCATCGTGCTGCTTTCTGCAATACCGTTGACTTTCCGAGTAACCTCCGAGAGTCGGCGCACCGATTCTCCTGGCAAGGCGCGAGATTCCAGAAGTATCGGTTATGCCGGCAAGGTGGATGGAGGAAAACCGTGGCACGGATTTTTCCGAGTTGCGGGGCGTGTGTGTCCCCTGGTTACCAGCGCACGATGAAATCGCTGGCAGCGGTGAACAAACCGTGTTTGCCCTCGAACGGCGCGGTTTCGGTGTGATAGTCGTAGCGTAGTTCTTGCCTCAGTTGCAGCCATTTGACCGGACGATACGCCAGCATCGCCGCCAGCGCCGTGTAAAGCCCCTTGAAACCCGTGCGCTGTCCCTGGAAATCGTCGAAGAACTCCAGCCGCGTTGCGCCGTTGCATTGTTCCGTGAAATTGTAAGTGAGGTAATGAAGAATACTCATCCAGTTCGCCGTGCCAATGTCCGGCACATTATCGGTGAAACCATATAAACCCTCGAAAGAGTAAAGCAGATTGGTAGTGATTTTGTGTGTCGCCACCAGATCGAGAATCTCCGGATTGTGGAAATTGTTTTTTTGGTCGAAACGTCCCTTGTCGGCAATTACGTTGAACAGGAGACTATCACGTTGATCGAAACGCACCCATTTGACACTGCCGATGAAAGTGGGATTGAGCGTTGGGCCGCTGAAGTTGTCGTTGCCCACGACAAGCCCCGCTTGCACGGACACGCTGTTGTTCAGCTTGGTCGTCGTCAAGACGCCGGTTTGCGTGAAGGGATCGTAAATGAAGGCATAGGCGTGAGAAACAAGAGCATTGTCGGGAGCCGAGATTTGCTCGACACCGTACTGGGTGAAAAAACGTCCCACTTTCACGTCCATCCCTTGAGCCACCGTGGGAAAATATGCTTCCGCGTAAAACTGGACGGGATCGATTCCATAAAGATTGGGCTGTCCCTTATTGGCTGTCAACTGGCCGTTGAAGAGACCGCGCGGCAGGGTGAAAAAATAATCTGAACCGGGCAAGATCCAGTCGGAACGAAAACCAAATGTCGGCTCGCTTGTGCCTGTGTTGACAACCGTGCGATCGATACGTAGCCAATTTTGTTCGAGTAGAAATTGATTGGCCTTATAATTCATGCCAAGCGGAAGATTACTGTCTCGATCCGTACTGGCCGTGAAATTTCCTTGCGTCCACCCATAGACTTGCGTTCGCTGATCCTCCAATTCGGTGCCGGCCCAGGTACCTTGTAGCCAGCGCATGAGCGGCCAACGCTGCGGCGGTGGTAAACGCAGTGTCACGGGAGGCGGTTGTGCGGCCGGCGGCCCTGCGGAGGGCAGAGGAACCAAAATGGGCCCTGGCACCGATCGATTGGTATCGCGACCGCTGACATCGGGTGCTTGCGCTTCCTCGGAGGTATCCACTTCCCCTTCACGCACGATCACGGGAACGAATGGATCGGCAACCGACTGCGCCCCCACGGTCAAAGCCATGCCCACCCAGGCTAATAAGCTTGCCGCCCATCGGGCGCCGAGCATGGTCGCCCTCATGCGAGGCTCTCCTTACCGGCGCAATTCGCGGAATCCGCACATTAGGATTATCGGTTCGAGATTGCGCTCGCCTGCATGGGAAAAACAAATCTCAACGCACCCTGGTAAACGAGGCAGTCCCGGCGGCTCCTAAGAGAGTCGCCGGGACTGCCTCGTTTACTCCGTCCCCCGATAATCAGCGACTGACCAGAGTGATCGGTCGCCGCGGCTGATCTTCGCCAATTTGCACTTTTTGCTGATACATGAGCTGGCCGGAACCATCCTGAGTGTAGATGAGCCAGGTTCCCGAGGCCAGGGTCGTTTGAAAGCGACCGCGTTCGTCGGTGGTGATCGCCTGTCGTCCCCCTTTACGGTCGGCGCTGACGAACAGCACTTGCGTTCGGCTCTGCGGCATGCGGTCGGTTCGGAGAACCTGTCCTTCGGCCTTATGTCGTGGCGCGGAGGTGATGCGCTCGAAGCGGGGTTGCGGCGTGCGTGCCGGCGCAACGGGTTGAGCGGAGATCGGCGCTTGCAACTGCGGTTGCCGCGACGACGAGCTATCCGGCGTGAACGGCATCCGCGGAACGGGTTTGCTGAATTGCGAGTTGTATTTCATGTTTTGTCCCGAAGGCGGTGCCTCGGTGCTACCGCCGGCCGGTGGAGGACCATACGGTTGACTCGACACGCCGGGGGGCGGAACGGCCGGCTGGGACGAAACACCCGGCGGAGGCGATGCCGGCGCGGACGAAATGCCCGGCGGCGGAGCGGTAGGTTGAGACGCTACGCCCGGCGGTGGCGAATAGGGCACCGCCGCTCCTCCAGGCACCGCGACGGGTGCCCCGATCGTGGTTTGGCAGCAGGTCGTTTGCGGCTCATAGTAGAAGGCTTGCTGATAGCTCGTCACCGGCTGCAAGCAGCAGCGTTGCAGGTAGCTCGTCACGGGACAGCAGCGCGAGCGCAACCGATAAGTCGTCACCGGCTGAGCGACTTGCTGATAGCCGCACGAACACGGATCATAATAGCAACTGTAGCGATAACTGGTGCATGGCTCGTAGTAGTAGCTGGTCCGATAGGTTGTCACCGGCTCCATGTAACAACTTTGCCGGTATGTCGTAACCGGCTTGTAGTAGCAGCGCTGCACATAACGCGTTGTGCATTGCTGCTGTGGGCAGCTGCCGCATGCCGGAGCCGGCACCGGAGCGGGGGCAGGGGCGGCGACATAATTGGAACTGCGACAATTGTGACAGCAAACCTGGAAGACATTGCTCCAGGCCGCCTCAGTGCTTCCGTTGGCCATTGTTAGGGTCGCCAGCGCGCAGCACCACAACAAACCCCGATAGGGTCTCATGGTACATTCTCCTTACCGTGATCGGGTTTCTGGGCCTCTAGTCTGCTCCAGTACAAACTTCGAGTACCACGGAACCTCTCGATTGCTTCGGCGCACCCTCGGTACACGCCGACTACACCTTTATCCTTAATTGAACGAATCCGCCAATCAAGGGAGAGCGGCGCATTCAGAATGGGAATTTCCTATCGTAGCTGTTAAAGTTGACAGGTTCGGCAAACTCAACAACCCCCGAGGCATCACCCCGAGGGTTGTAAGGTTGCTTTTCGATGATTATTGGCAACGAGCGAGGGGTTGGAAGGCTTCTATGCAGCTGCTCAGCCCGCGACGGCCTTGGCGGCGGCCAGGGCGGCATCGTAATTGGGATGCGAGCCAACTTCCGGCACATACTCGGCATAGGTGATCGTGCCGGTTTTATCGACGACGAAAACAGCCCGACTCAACAGCGCCAGCGGCAACCCTTCAATGAGGACGCCGTAATTTTGGCCGAACGAATGGTCGTGTACATCCGACAGGGTTTGGGCGTTGCTGATATTTTCGGCCGTGCAAAAGCGTTTCTGCGCGAAAGGGAGATCGAGGCTGACGGTGTAGAAGGCCAACTTATCCTTCAAGGTGTTGAGCGTTTCATCGAACTTGTGCGTTTGTTGATTGCACACGGGCGTATCCAAGGAGGGAACCACGCTGAACAGCCGCGCCTTGGCCGGTGTCTTGTCGAGGGTGACGAGGTCCAACCCGCTCAGACAGGCGAAGTTCGGTGCCTTATCGCCCGCCTTCAGCTGGGGGCCAACGAGGGTCAGTGGATTGCCCTTGAACGTGACCGCGTTCTGCCGTTTCTGCATGGGAGTTCCTCTCATTTTGGTTGTGGAAACAGGCTGACAACTCGGTCAAGATATGCCCGCCTTCCGCAAATGTCCAATTCGTCCTATCTGCCCCGATCTTCATATTCGGGCTTGCTGGCGCGATAAAGGGAGGTCAAGACGAGAGCAAGCATTAGCCCGCTTGACGGATGCGCAGGTCCACGCAGGTTGCCTGATAGCTGGCTTCCAGGTCGAGTGGCACCGAGAAATCGGCGGCGATCCACAGGGGGAGAGTCGGCAGCGGCTGCCCCAAGGCGAGCGGCGCAGGCCAGAGCAGAAGCTCTTGCGTTTCCTCTTCGCGGCCGACGGCTCGGTAAGCCACTGCGGAGAGGCTCGACGACAGCGCGAGGGTGCCGGCATCGACTCCAAGGAGGGACAGAATCGTTGCATTCAGGTCGGCTCGTCGTGTGGTGACGGTGTCCACGACTACGACGCTGCTGCCCTGTTGCAGATAGCCCACGCACTTGATGGCGAACGCCTGCCTAGCCTGGGAACGATCCTTGTTGCGCGGGCTGAGTAATTCGATGGCGGCCGTCAGGCGCGGATCGCCGTCGTCGGCGAACACCTGGACTTCAACCCCATCGGCCACAGGCAACTCGACGGCGACAGCTACACTAGGGGCTGGCGGTGTCCACGTCTGGGGCGTGACATCACCGCCCACAGGTACGGATGTCCCTGACTCGCGCAGTGCGGCCACATCGATTTCGACGGGGCGATCGTGGTCAACAAGAGGGACGGCGTAAGAGCCGGCAGGCAAGACGCCCTGGTTGAGCAACCGGGCCATCGCAGCAGCCCAGGCACCGTGAAAACTGCGCCAAGGGTGGGTCCGACTCAGCGGTGGATTGAAGTGGTCCAGCAGCGGCATGTCAGGCTCCTGAGGGTAACGGGTCGATATCCTCATTGTACCTGGCTGAAGTCTCTCGTGTGTTCGGTTCAGCTACCGAACACAGGCACCAGGCATTGTGGCAGATGATCCCCTTGCCGCAGCGCCGTTTCGTTGATTTCGACCCAAAACGGTTCCGCGCTCATTCGCCGTCACCTTCGTCCAGAGGGTAGGGTAATGGCTGGCCCAGGCCACCGATGCGATAACGTACCGAAACGGTTATGGTCTTCTTGGGCGGGACTGGATCGTAGTTAAATTCTTCGGTGTTTTCGTCCTGTTCAGAGTCATAGGGTGGACTGCCGTTGCTGCCCGCGTGGGGCGGAATCTGGGGCAAATCCAGCTGAGGGTGGGCGACAGGATCGCTGTTGGGTGAGGTCATGGGATGGGTTTCCTTCCCAACGGATTCAAAGGCGGATTGAAGTGGTCCAGCAGTGACATTTCAGGCTCCTTGGGATACGGGCCGATAGCATTACATCAGGCGATCTTCGCGCATCATGATTGTTGATCCCGCAGAACGATCACTTCCTCCCGCTCTTTTTCGCCCCGTCGAATCAGCAGCCGGCATTTCTTGCCCTCGGCGCAGAAGAGACGGCGAATGGTGTACAGCGACATCTCATCTATCTTCCTATCGTCAATCTTCAGTAACACGTCTTGCGGCTTGACGCCGACCTCTGCGGCCGGACTACTCTCCGCCACCGAATATACCAGCGTCCGTCCATCCCGGCGGAGGATGTGCAGGCCGCTCAGGTCGCGTGCATCCGGTCGATCATATTGACGGCCTTTCTTCAAGTAGATCGCCCCATTGGGGAAATCGAATGTCACCACGAAACGGGATAGGTAGTTGAGTCCGAGGGCGTTCTGGTGGGACTTGGAAAACAGCAGTTTCTCGTGGCGATAGTCTGCCAGGGAGATCGCCTCAATCCGCCCAATTTGCTCTGTCCCTGTCCCGGCCGGCGTCTCCGTCAGCGTTTGGCCAGCGATTGCCAGCTTCCCTTGCTTGGCGAGAGCGGTGAATGCCTCCCTTCGCAAGTCACCACTGACGTAGCCAGCCATGCCCGTGTCCACAACGAAGTTCTCTCGTGCGGGCAACCCTGGAATCTCTACCATCACATGAGGAAGATGATTGACAAACACGATCGGCAGTCGTTGCCCCGCATCGGGTCCGGCCGAGGGCGGAAAAGTCACTTCACCACGGTCGAAATCAATGCGAAAGACGTGCTTGCTCAGGAAGTCCATGCCGAGGAGGCCAGAAATCTTCTCGCCGCTCACCTCGCGCATTTTCCCCAGATCCATACAGACGACGGGAGATTTCTTTGGCAGATCGAGATGGCCCAACTTCGCGGCCGGAGGCTGGCAAAAAGTTACCGTAATGTCGCGGTCGGACATCCGCATCTGATTCGACTGAATTGTCTTTCCAAGGAGCGGGCGAAGGAGAGACGCGTAGATGGTCCTGGACGCTCCCGTTTTAAGCATAAAAGGGTAGCTCTTCCCCTGAATCTCCACCGGCAGCAGCAGCGGTCCACCATCGGTAGAGATCTTGAAGCAGTCGAGGACGGGCGGCAGCGCATCCTCATGCCGAAGCGACTCGCCGCCGAGACAACCGATGCCGGCAAGCAGCGCGGAAGCGAGGAAGAAGCTAGCCAACCGGAGTGCTGAGGACATGGAAGACATCTCCCGAGGGATAATCCCCCCGTAAGGCAGGGCGACAAGAATTGCGCGGGCATAGTACCCGCAGTCGTTTTTTCTCACAATCTCAATGCAGAAGCAGGGGCTAACCACAAGCCATTTGACTGGGAGGTTGGCACAGCCATCTCCAAGTAGGAGTTGCTGCTCCTGGCAACTGCCGTCGCCAATCCCTTGAACTCCGCACGCCTTTGACGTGTCCTCCCTCATACCTGTTTCGCCGGTTGTCCTTGCGAGGCGTTGCTCGCCGGGATGCTGGCTGCATTGTGGAGGAGTATTACTCCGGAGTTGTCATGGTCAAAGATGTTTTCCTGCGAACCAAGCCGAACGTCAATGTGGGCACCATCGGCCACATCGACCACGGCAAGACCACGCTCACCGCCGCCATCAGCGCCCGCCAGGCGCATTTATTCGGCGGCACGGCGATGACCTACGAAGGGATTGCGCGCGGCGGCGTGGTTCGGGACAAGTCGAAGATCGTCACCATCATCGCCTCGCACCTTGAGTACGAGACGAAGTATCGGCATTACGCCCACATCGACTGTCCCGGACACGCGGATTACATCAAGAACATGATTAGCGGTGCTGCCCAGATGGACGGTGCTATCCTCGTCGTCGCAGCCAACGATGGAGCCATGCCGCAGACGCGCGAGCATATTTTGCTCGCTCGTCAGGTCGGTGTACCGTATCTCGTCGTCTTCCTGAATAAGGTGGATACGGTGGACGATCCCGAACTGCTTGAGCTTGTTGAGATGGAGTTGCGCGAGCTGCTGCACAAGTTCGAGTTCCCCGGCGAGGACATTCCTATCGTGCGCGGCAGCGCCTTGGCAGCTCTGCGTTCGGGAGGCACGGAGGATGAGGCATGCGGCTGTATCGATGACTTGATGGCCGCGCTCGATGGCTATATTCCAATGCCGGAGCGGTCGATCGATCGTCCGTTCTTGATGAGCGTCGAGGACGTGCATCACATTGAAGGACGTGGTACGGTGGCCACGGGCAAGATCGACCGTGGCCGCGTTCGGCCCGGTGACGACGTGGAGATCCTCGGCCTGAGGCAGGAGGCGCGGCGCACGGTTGTCACCAGCATCGAGATGTTCCATCGTGTGCTGGATGAAGGCGTGGCCGGCGACAATGTCGGCGTGCTGCTGCGCAATGTCAAACACGACGAGATCGAGCGCGGTCAGGTCTTGGCCCGGCCTGGTTCGATTAAGCCGCGTACGCGCTTCACGGCCAGCGTCTATGTGTTGAGGAAGGAGGAAGGGGGACGGCATACGCCGTTCTTCGGCGGCTATCGTCCGCAATTCTACTTCCGCACCACCGACGTGACCGGCAGCGTCACGCTGGCCGATGGCGTGGATATGTGCATGCCCGGCGATCTCGCCACGCTGACGGTAGAGTTACAGGCAGATATGCCCATCGCGATGGATGAGGGGCTGCGCTTCGCCATTCGTGAGGGTGGCCGAACGGTTGGCTCGGGCACGATCACGGAGATCCTCGACTAGCGTTCAGGCTCTTGCAACCACAAAAACTATTCACCACGGAATACACGGAATTCACGGAAAAAAGACAAAAGACGAGCGGGTAAAACGGACTCAGTCGGCGCACGCGTCGCTCCGTTTCAAACGGATGTTCTTCCGTAGTCGTTTGTTCTTTTGTCTTTTTTCCGTGGATTCCGTGTGTTCCGTGGTGAATTTTTTCTTCATCGCCCGCCCATCTTTTCCATCGTCGGGTCGGATTGCCACATGTACAGGAACGTCGGCAACCGGCTACGATCCAGGCCCGGCACACTGATAGGTAGCAGCGTGTTTTGCAGGGGTATGTTCGGCGTGATGGCGTAAGGCGAATGCACTCGATCGTTGCAGCGGTGATAAAGGACCACTGGGCTTTGCTCGACGTGTGCCAGTTCGCGCGCCATCGCAATGGCATCGTCCAGGTAACCGATGCGATCAATGAGATGATGAGCCAGCGCTTGCGGAGCGGTGAAGACGCGGCCGTCAAACATCGTGGCATCCGCGCGATCGACGTTGGGGCGAGCATGCTCGACGATCTGCCGGAAACGCTGGTGGAATTCGTCGGCCATCGCTTGCAACAACTGCTTGCGCTCGGGGGCGGGTTCCTGCACGATCTCGTTGCCCAAGTCGATGTTCTTGCCCGACTTGATCGGCAGTGCCTGGAGACTGAAGTAACCCATCGGCCCGTTGAGGTTGTAGCGGTTGAGGATGACGCCGATGCCACCCGTTATGCTCGTCGGATGCGCCACAATCACATCAGACGCCGTCGCCAGATAGTAGGCTCCGCCGGCACCCAGATCCATCAAGCAGGCGACGACCGGCCGATGCGTTTTGGCCCGGAAGGCGATCAAATCGCGCCACATGATGTCCGTCGCCGTGACGCCGCCGCCCGGACTGTTGATGCGCACGACCACGGCGCACACGCCAGGATCGGTGGCAATGGCGTCGAGTTTCTCGCGGAAGATGCTCACTGGATTTTCGCCGACGGAATACATGCCGGTCATATCCATGTTCAGAAGCAAGCCGTCCACATCCACGACGGCGACCTTCGGCTCCTTGCCGGTGCAAGGACCGCCCAGCGGCATCTCGACGACCGGCCCGCTATCGCTGACCGGCGGCGATTCGCTGATGACCTTGCTGTGTGTCAGAAACGGAGTGTCCGTGCGCACGACTGAGTCGGTCGCGATGTGGAAGACGTGATGGCATCCCGTCAGACCCATCACCACGAACAATCCCCATCGGAAGGATCGCATGGTCCCTCTCCTCGCTGTACTCCTGGTTTCACCCAGGTATTCATGCTTCGCGCCCTTATCGTTATCGGCATTTTTTTCGGCCCTCTCCCCCTAATCGCGGTAATCGATTCACACCGAATTGTTCCCTCCCGCTAATCCACTCCTGTCACAAAGCTCGGACTTGACAGTAGGAGAAGTAGGAAATGGTCTTTCCGCCGACGAAAGAAAGAACTTCGATGCGCGGAGATGCGTAAGATAGATAGGAGGCAAGATGGAACACATCCCATTGGGATCGGAGGAGGACGCCCCGACTTCATCTCTTGGTCAACATGCGGCCGGAATCTCTGATGAATATCGCGTTTTCGGAGCATTCGGAACCCGTCCACTTACATCGTTTATACAAGCAAAGCCACCTGGGAGCTTTGCGCTACGCCGAATCCGAGGCAGTCTGATTTCGGACGCAATTGCCCATATTGACATTTATCTACCCCCGGTTAGTTTGGAACGACAGATGCGAGGGATTGCCCTATTTGCCTGTCTTATGCTCCTTCGCCACGCTCTCAGGAACGAGAGGGGCGGATGGTAAGCACGGGGCGTTGGTTATTGGCGTTGGTTTTATCCTGCTCATGGATGCGAGCCTGGCGCGGTTTGGGTGCCGCAGCCACGACCACCCACGGAAGGTTGACTTTGTTAACCCCACGCCCATTTGGGAGTGCCGAGAACAAGAGAGATCTTGAATGGGGAATCTTGACATCCTCGTGTTGACGCCGGCGGGGACCGCCGATCCCGCACTGGCCATTGCCGGTTGTCGGGCTGGCGCACGCGGCTTTCTGGATCTGGAATCCGACGCCGAATCGCCGATGGCCCAGGCTGCCCTGGATCGGCTCGCGCGCTACGCCCCAGGCGGCTTTGGCGTCAAACTCGGTCCATCCGGTGGTTCCCTGCTGTCCCGCTTGCTTGAGGAGTCCTCGCACTGTCGAGAGGTTCTCTTCGCGGGAGGCGAACACTCTGCATTGTCCGAGTGGATTGCGCTCTTGCGCCGCCGGCGAATTCGCGTACTCTTCGAGGCGATCCGCATATCCGAGGCACTGCGCGGCGCAGAACAAGACATCGATGGACTGGTTCTGAAGGGCCGCGAATCCGCTGGACGAGTCGGCGAAGACACGACCTTGATTCTGCTGCAACGCTGGCAAGCCGCTGTCAGTGCCGGCAGCGTGCGGAATCTCCCCGTGTATGCGCAGGGAGGTATCCATTTCGATACGGTCGCCGACTGCGTCACGGCTGGCGCAGCCGGCGTCGTCCTCGATAGCCAGCTGCTGCTCACGCGCGAATCCTTATTGTCTGTCGGACAGGACATCGAACGTACCCTGGGGCTGATGGGACAGGACGCCGCGTTTGCCAAACCATTGGCGGAGCGCTACCGCACCGTGGGCGGCATCGTGCAGGCGCTGCGGCAACAAGTCCCTGCTGTGGCGCGGCCTGAGCCGCGCGAACGGCCGTCCGATATCGCCATTATCGGCATGGCCTGTTTCCTGCCCGGTGCCGACGATGTGCGAACCTATTGGGAGAACGTGCTGGGGCGCGTCAACGCCATCACCGAAGTGCCGCTCGATCATTGGGATTGGCGCTTGTATTACGACGCCAATCCGAAAGCGCGCGACAAAATATGCTCGAAATGGGGCGGTTTCCTGGCCGACATGCCGTTCGATCCGCTGACCTTCGGAATGCCGCCCAACAGTCTGTCGTCGATTGAGCCGGTGCAGCTGTACGCGCTCGAAGCGGTTCGCCGCGCGCTCGCCGATGCGGGCTACGCCGATCGCCCCTTCGACCGCGAACGCACGGCTGTCATTCTCGGCGCGGGCGGCGGCGCGGCCCAGCTCGCCCTGTCTTACGGTTTCCGTTCGTATCTGCCGATGCTGGCGGCGGTGCCTGGTCTAAAGGACAGCGCGGCCGAGATGCTGCGCCAGGCCGACTCGCTGTTGCCGGAGTGGACGGAGGATTCCTTCCCCGGCATCCTCATCAACGTCATCGCCGGCCGCGTGGCCAATCGCTTCAATTTCGGCGGTCCCAACTACTCGATTGATGCGGCGTGCGGTTCGTCGTTGGCCGCTCTCCATGCCGGCGTGCGCGAGCTGGAGATGGGGACGAGCGATGTGGCCGTGGTCATGGGCGCGGACACCGTGCAGAATCCGTACACGTACATGGCCTTCAGTAAAACGCACGCTTTCTCGGCGCGCGGTCGCTGCGGCACCTTCGACGAGGCCGCCGACGGCATCGTCATCAGCGAGGGCGTGGCGGCGGTGATTCTCAAGCGATTGGCTGACGCCGAGCGCGACGGCGATCGCATTTACGCCGTCATCAAGGGCGTCGGCGCTTCCAGCGACGGCAAGGACAAGGGACTGACCGCGCCGCGTCCCGAAGGTCAGCTGCGCGCGTTGCAGCGCGCCTACGCCAAGGCCAATGTGTCACCGGCCCGCGTCGAGTTTGTCGAGGCGCACGGCACCGGCACGGTGGTCGGCGATCAGACGGAAGTGACCTCGCTCGGACAGATTTTCCGCCAATCCGGTGCGCTGGCGAGATCCTGCGTTATCGGCTCCGTAAAGTCGATGATTGGCCACACCAAATGCGCCGCCGGCCTCGCCGGACTTATCAACGCGACGCTGGCGCTGCATCACAAGGTTCTGCCGCCGTTGCTCGTCGATCGTCCCAATAGCAAGGCGAACTTCGAGGATAGCCCGTTCTTTCTCAACACCGAGGCGCGGCCGTGGATTCACGGCGGTGCGGAGCCGCGCATCGCCGGCGTCAGCGCCTTCGGCTTCGGCGGCACCAATTTCCATGCGGTCCTTGAGGAATACACCGGCGACTATCTCACCGAAGCGCATCCGGCCCTCACACGCTGGCCGGCGGAACTGTTCGTCTGGCGACGGTCAACTCGTGACACCCTCTTGTCAGCGGTCGAGGCGACCCGTGACGCCCTGGCGCACGGTGCCGCCCCCGACCTCGCCGACCTCGCCTATTCGCTGTGCATGGACAATCCCGATGAGGCAGCGCTGCCGGCGCTCGCGGTGGTGGCCACATCCTTGAACGATCTGAAACAAAAGCTCGATCAATCGCTTACCCTTCTGCGTTCCGGCCAGGAACGCGGCCACGATCCACGCGGCATTTTCTTCGGGCTTAACTCGACGGAAGAAACTCAGGGGGCTGACGCCCCCCGCTCAGGCCGTATCGCCTTCCTCTTCCCCGGCCAGGGATCGCAGTATCCAAATATGCTTGCGCAGTTGGCGATGGTTTTCCCCGAAGTTCGTCAGGCTTTCGATGAAGCCGAGGCGACGCTGGCGGGCCATCTGGAAAAACCGCTCGGCAAGTTTATCTATCCGCCCTCGTCGTTCACGCCGGAGCAGGAACAGCAGGCCAAGCAGGAGTTGATGCGAACCGATGTCGCTCAACCGGCCATCGGCGCGGCCAGTCTCGCCATGATGCATCTGCTGGCGCGATTCGGCGTGCGGCCCGACATGCTGGCCGGGCACAGCTACGGCGATTACGTCGCCTTGTGCGCCGCCGGCGCGCTCTCGCCCCAGAACCTCATCCGCCTCTCGCACGAACGCGGCCGGATCATTCTTGAGGCCACGGATCGCATGGCGGGCGCGATGGCCGCTATCGAGGCCGATGCGGACACGGTCGCCGCGGCGCTCCTCGGCATCGATAGCGTTAGCGCCGCCAACCTCAACAGTCCAAACCAGACGGTCGTTTCCGGGACCGAAGAAGGTATTCAAACCGCTCTCGAACGTATGAAAAACCAGGGCATCCGTGGTCAGCGTATTCCGGTAGCCTGTGCTTTCCATTCGCCCCTGGTTGCGCCCGCCAGCGAACCATTCGCCCGCGCACTCGCTTCGTGCGATTTTAAGGCTCCTCAATATCCTGTGTACGCCAACACGACAGCCGAGCCGTATCCGGCCCAGCCGGATGCGCTGGTAGAAGTGCTGGCCCGGCATCTCGTCTCGCCGGTGCGCTTTCGAGATGAAATCGAGACCATGTACGCCGCCGGGGCACGCATTTTTATCGAGGTTGGTCCGCAAGGCATTTTGACGGGACTGGTTGCTCAAACTCTCGCCGACCGGCCGCATCTCGCCATCGCTTCCGATCTGAAGAACCGGCCCGGGTTGGTGCAATTGCAGCATCTTCTTGGCCAATTGCTGGTCGCGGGCGTGTCGGTTCAACTCGAACGACTTCACGAAGGACGCGACTTGCGCCGGCTCGATCTGAAAAACCTGGAACGTGATAGCGCTCCGGCCAAGCTCTCGCCCAACACCTGGCTCGTCAACAGTGTCCGCGTTCGCCCTTTGAACGGGCCGGAACCGAAACTTCTCGGCCAAGCCCGTTCCGACGAAACATCGCCGACTCCGACAATCCTTGATAAACCCAAGGCTTCTTCCGCGCAAACTATGAAACCGACCATGACACAGCCGCCCAAACCCGGCCCTCCTACCAATGGCGCAGCGCACACGAATGGAATGCATCATCCGCCTGTGCAGACTACGCCGGTCGTTCCCGTTGCATCCGCATCCAGTGACGAGACCGCGCAAGTGATGCTCCGCTATCAGGAATTGATGGCCCGTTTCCTGGACACGCAGCGCAGCGTTATGCTCAGCTACCTGCAAGGGGGCACGCCAGCGGTGAGCGTTCCGACTCTGCCCGCGCCCGCCCATCCTGTCACGAATGGGCATGGCAGCAACGGCCACGGCACCAACGGCCACGGTGCCAATGGTCACGTATTACCGCCACCGGCGACGAGTGCGGTTCTCCCAACGCAACCGGCACCTGTCGCGCCCGCGCCGCCGCCACCGCCACCGCCAATTCCGGCGGTTGCAAACACGGTAACCGCTGCTCCGATTTCGCCGTCTGCCCTGGGAGTGGACCGCGACATTGTCACCGCACGATTGCTCGACATTGTTTGCAAACGCACCGGCTATCCGACCGACATGCTCGGCCTCGACCTCGATCTGGAAGCCGATCTCGGCATCGACTCCATCAAGCGCGTCGAGATTCTCGGTATGCTCGCCGAGGTCAACGGCGGTCAGATGCCCAATGTGGCGATGGAGAAACTGACCAATATCAAGACGTTGCGGGGCATTATCGACTGCGTGGCCGTCTCAACTTCCAACGGCCAGGCCGAAGCGCCCGCGACGGGTGACAAGAATCCATCGCCAGCGTTCCGGGCTGGTATCCAGCGCATGCTCGTTGCCGTGACGGATGCGCCGCCGCTTCCCGATGTCGCGCCGGTTCTCCCCGGCGGCACCGTTCTGTTAACCGATGACGGTACGGGCATCGCCGCGAACCTGGCCCAGCGATTGCGCGATCTCGGCCAACAGGTTGCTCTCGTGAGCGCTGAACCGGGAACCGATGGCTTCCACGCCGACCTGACGAACCCGCAAGCGGTCGAAGAACTGCTCGTTCGTATTCACCAGCAATGCGGACCGATAAGCGGTCTTATTCACCTGCTGCCGCTGTCTCCCTCGCGTCAGGGTCAATCGTGGGCGGATCGCTTGCTGCGCGATGTGAAATCGCTGTTTTTACTGGCGCGCGGCATGGCGAACGAACTCCAGCGGGCCGCCGACAATGGTAGCGCTCTGCTCCTCGCTGCCACGTCGATGGGCGGCGCATTCGGGAGCGATACCACCGCGACGCTTCCGGCAGACTTCTCGCCCAGCCAAGGCGGGGTTGCCGGTCTCATCAAGAGCCTGGCTCACGAATGGCCGCACGTTCTCGTTCGCGTCGTCGATCTCGATTGCCGGGCGGCTTCCGATAAACTCGCGGACAATCTGCTCGCCGAACTGAGCGATACGACGGGACCAATTGAGATCGGCTATCGGGGCGAACGCCGCCTCACCTTGCATTGCGTGCCGGCTCCGCTGGAAGAATCGTCGAAGTCGCCGCTAGCGCTCGGCCACGATTCGACGGTATTGTTGACGGGCGGCGCACGCGGCATCACGGCCGCCGTCGCCCTGGAACTGGCCCGACGCTATCAGCCGAACCTCGTACTTGTCGGCCGTTCGCCGCTGCCCGAAGACACGGAGGCGCCCGATACGGCGAACGTGACGGGCGCGGCCGAGTTAAAGGCGGCGCTGATTGCGAGGTTGCGGCGTGAGGGTCGGCCCGCTTCCCCGGCCATCGTCGAAGCCGCCTACCAACGGCTGCTCCACGACCGCGAGATTCGCGGCAACATCGAACGGCTCAAGGACGCCGGCGCTCGCGTTCACTACTATCAGGCGGATGTCCGCGACGAGGCACCGCTGAGCGCCGTGCTTGACGACGTGTATCGCCGTTTTGGGACCATCGACGGCGTCATCCACGGTGCCGGCGTCATTCAGGACAAGCTGATTGGCGATAAAACGCCGGAATCTTACGATCGCGTTTTCGGAACCAAGGTCGAGAGCGCCCTGATTTTGAGCCGCCGTCTGAAGTTCGAGCAGCTTCAATTCTGCGTGTTTTTCACTTCGGTCGCGGGTCGATTCGGCAACCGAGGCCAATCCGATTACGCCGCCGCCAATGAGGTGCTGGCCAAGCTCGCCGTGCATCTCGATCGCGATTGGCCCGGCCGGGTCGTGTCCATCGCCTGGGGTCCGTGGTCCACTATCGGCATGGTTTCGGAATTGGAACAGCTTCTCGGTGAGCGCGGCTTGCAGATGATTCCGCCGGAAGTGGGACCGTTGTTTCTCGATGACGAACTGCGTCTCGGACATAAGGGAGCGTGTGAGGTGGTTATAGCCGGCGATGTGGGGCAACTCGCGTGCCCGCGCCGCGCGGCCCAAGAAAAGGCTATCGAACTCTCACGCTAGATTTTGGGCGAGCGAGGGTAATACCTTCTGGGTGAAGTAGCCATGATCCCGACGGTTTCAGGCACGTACACGAATCGACTCAACGGACACCGCGAGGAGATTCTCTCTTCTCCTTCGATGTTTCGCTGGGAGAGCGAGGTCTTTGTCCTTCGTGGCGATGATCGCGCCGAACTGCGCCAGCGCGTGCAAGCATTGGCCGCGTTCCTGGAGCGCACGCCTACCGTCGAACTGAAGGATCTCGCGTTCAGTCTCAACACGTCGCTTGCGCCCGGCGGCAGCCGCTTGGCGGTGGTGGCCGAATCCGTTGCCGATTTGCAATCGCGCCTCAGCCGCGCCGCCGAGCGCCTGGCCGATTCGGGTTGTCGGCAAATCAAGGACTCGCGCGGGTGCTATTACTTCGAGCAGCCATTGCATCCGCAGGGCAAAATCGCTTTGTTCTTTCCAGGAGAGGGCAGCCAGTATCTCAACATGCTGGGCGATTTGCTGCCGCACTTTCCCGAAGTGCGGCAGCATTTCGAGCGTTGCGATGGGATTTCGCAGCGCGCCGGCCGGCGTGAGGAACCGATCAGCCGGCATATCTTCGTTCCGTCGTCTCTCTCGGATGTCGAGCGCGCGGCCGCCGAGAAGAACCTATGGCGGCTGGGCAACGCCGTGTCCAGCATCCTTATTTCGGAGTGGGCGCTCTATCTGTTGTTGCGCGAGTTGGGGCTGCAACCCGACGCCATCGGCGGTCACAGCGCCGGCGAGTTCTCCGCTTTGCTCGCGGCGGGCTGCGTTGAGCCGGACGATTTCTTTATCGAGCAGCTGTTCGCTCTGAGTAATGTTTTGCAGCAGCAGGAAGATGACGGACGATTGGCCGAGATCGCGCTGCTGGCCGTGGCGGCCGGACGTGCGACCGTGACGGAAGTTCTCGGCGCGGAAGCGGGCGTCTTCGTCGCTATGGACAACTGCCCGCATCAGACGGTGGTAGCCTGCCCGCTCGGCGCGTCGTCCACGATCGAGGAACAATTGAGCGGGCGCGGCATCGTGTGCGAGCGTTTGCCGTTTCGTCGTCCTTATCACACGCCGCTGTTCGAGCCGTTCCTGGGACCGATCGCGCGAATGTACGAGCGTCTGACGGTTCGCCCACCGCGCTTGCCGCTATACTCGTGTACCACCGGGCAACTCTTTCCGACCGACGCGGACGCTATCCGTCGCTTGGCCGTGTCGCATTGGGCGTCGCCGGTTGAGTTTATTCGTCTCGCCGAAACCATGTATGCCGGTGGTGTCCGTCTATTCGTCGAGTGCGGGCCGCGCGGCAATCTGACTTCGTTTCTGCAAGATATTTTGCGTGGCCGCTCCTTCGAGGCCGTCGCCGTCAACCAGCCGCATCGTTCCGGTTTGACGCAGCTCAACCACATGGCCGCGTTGTTGGCGGCGCATCATGTGCCGTTGCGCTTCGAGCATCTCTACAGCCGGCGCGATCCCAAACCGCTGTCCGCTGTCCGCTATCCGCAATCCGCCAATGATCGGGCGGACAGCGGACAGCGGACAGCGGACAGCGGATCTGTCATGCAGCAATATCTCGGCGTCATGGAGCAGTTTTTAGATACGCAGCGCGAGGTGATGGAGCATTTTCTTGCCCGCCGGCAAGGAACGCGGAGCGCTAACGCGACCCCGCTCGCCCGGCCATTGCTCGGCGATATGGTTCATCTCGAACCTGGCCGCGAAATGGTGATGCGCCGCCGCATGGACCTGAGCGAAGACTTGTATGCTTCCGACCACACGCTCGGCGCGCGCGACGCCAGCGCGGTCGATCCGACGCAGCACGGTCTGCCGTTCATGCCGATGGCGTTTAGTCTGGAGATGATGGCCGAGGCCGCTGCTTTGCTTCTGCCCGGTCAGCTCGTTATCGGTCTGAGGCGTGTCCGCCTGCAACGCTGGATTCCTTTCGACGACGAACCCATCACTCTGGAACTGACCGCGAGGGTTCGGCCCGAAGAGCCGGATGCCGTGGCCATCGAAATACGCGATCTGGGCAACGCGATCCGGCCGGGCCATGCCGATACCCCGGCCGTGGTCGGGACAGTCCTGCTCGGTTCGCACTACCCGGAAGCGCCGCCTTCGGAAGCGTTCCCGCTGACCCATGAGGGGCCATGTCGATTCACCCCCCACCAGCTTTACGCCGGCGAACGCCGACTCTTTCACGGTCCCTTGTTTGAGGCGCTCGCTTCGACGGATCGGCAGGGCGACGAGGGCATTGAGGGCCATCTGCGGACCTTACCGCACTCCGGCCTGTTCCGCTCGACACCGAACCCGGACTTGCTTCTCGACCCCTTGTTGATCGATGCCTCGACACATTTGCTGGGCAGTTGGCATCTCGGCCAGCCCGATCAAAACGGCCGCGTCGTTTTGCCCTACGAGTTGGGCAGCGTCACCCTTTATGGTCCCCGGCCGACAATCGATACGCGCATCAAGTGTCGCGTGCGCGTGGAGCGCGATTCGCCTCGGCAAGTCAGCCATCGCATCGACTTGCTCGGCCCCGATGACCGACTCTGGTGCCGTCTAGCGCCGGCGGAATACTGGCGGTTTTATTGGCCGCTGGAATACGTGGATTTTCTGCGTTTCAAGGAGCGTTTCCTGTTGGCCGCGAACTGGCCGGTGCCACTCGCTGGCGCAGGGAATCCTAAGGTGCGCTGTATGCGCCTCGTCCCGCCCGCCGATCTATGTCAGCCGGTGCATCGCATGGCTTTAGCGCGAGTCACGCTGAGCCGCCCAGAATGGAGTATATTCCGACTCCTTAAACTACCTGATGAACAACTTACCGACTGGCTGTTTGGCCGCATCGTCGCCAAGGATGCCATTCGTTCGCTGTGGCGGGAGCGCCACGGCCAACGTCTCTTCCCGGCCGACATCGAATTGGACGCGGAGGATAGCGGCCGGGCGACCGCTCGCTATCGCGGCGGGAATCTCGTCGAGGATCTGCCGCGTGTCGCCTTCGCCAGTCTGCCCGGCGTCTCGTTCGCGTTCGCGGCCTTCGGACAAGAGGTTCATCTCACGTTGCGTCGCCACGGCGACGACGTGGTGCCCGATGTCACCCTGGGAGGAGCAACGCAGCCATGACGATCACCACCGAACAAATCCACAGCGATGTGGCCGGGATTCTTCGTAATTTCAATGGCCGCGAGTATTCCGGCGACATCGGCCCGGAGACGTGTTTCTTCGCCGACCTGGGGCTGGCTTCCATCGATGCCGTTGTTCTCGGCGAGACTCTCGAAGAACACTATGGGCGCAAGATTCCCTTTCACCTGTTCATGGCCGACCTGGGCCGCCGGGCCGTGCGGGACATCAAGCTCGGGGAACTGGTTGCATTCTTGCATCAACATTTGAGCGCATAATCGCAGGTTGAATCATGCCGCGCGTTTCCGTCGAGGGGATGAGGTTTTATTATCAGCAGGCCGGCGAGGGCCAGGATGTCGTGCTGCTGCACGGCGTCACGGGCAATATGGCCGTTTGGCCGCTGATTAACATGCTGCCGACGTTAGCCGCCGATTTTCGCGTCACCGCCTACGATCTGCGCGGCCACGGCTACAGCGAAACGCCGCCGTCCGGCTATACCTCCGCCGACATGGCCGGCGATCTCGTGAAGATCCAGCAGGCGCTCGGCCTCGGACCAATGTACGTTCTCGGTCACAGCTACGGCGGCGTCATCGCGCTGCACGCCGCCGTTCTTTATCCCGAGGCCATCGCCGGGCTGATTCTGTCCGATCCGTATTTTCCCGGCCTGCGCCACCTGGAGACGAGTCTGAGCGCGTGGAGCGGTTGGCAGGAATATAAGGAGCAAGCCGGGCGAGCCGGCTTGCAGGTGTCGGAAGAAGATTGGTTTGATGTGGGCCAACTGTTTGCGCAGACGGCCAATCTGCCGCCGGAGCGTCACGAGATGTTCCGCAAAGAATTGGGCTTGGCCGCGATGGATCGGCTCACGCGCTTAGCCGCCACGACCTGCGGCGACGACGTGAAAGCGGTCGCCGGATTGACGGCGGAACGTATTTCCTCCGTGCGCCATCCGACAATCGCCCTGTACGGCGAACACTCGCCCTTCCTGGCGACGTGTCGCTATCTCGAAGCGAACCTGGCAAATTGCCGGGTGGCGCTGGTGCCCGATGCCAAGCATCGCGCGCACGAGGAAAACCCAGCCGCATATGTCGCCTTGGTCCAGCAGCTCTTGCGTGAGTTGCGATTCGCGGAGCGCGCCGGCTACACGGGAGGCGCGGCATGACGTTGCACGGTCAGATCGCCGTGGTGACGGGCGCAGCCAGCGGCATGGGTCGAGCGCTCTGCCGTGAGCTTGCCCGCGAGGGAGTACGTCTAGGACTACTCGACCGCGACACCGAGGGGCTGACGACGCTGGCCGATGCGTTGCGAGCGAGCGGGACTGTCTGCTCTCAAGCAACGGTAGACGTGGGAGATCGCCAGGCGGTGCGCGGCGCGATCAAGGCCGTGACGAGCGAGTTGGGCGCGGTGGATCTCCTCATCGCCTGCGCCGGCATCACGGGAGCGACGCTCGTCGATGACTTGGCCATCGAGCAGACCGAGGCGATCGTGCGAGTGAATCTGTTCGGCGTGGTGTACGCCATTGATGCGGTTTTACCGGATATGCTGGCTCGCGGAAGGGGACAAATTGTCGCATTATCGAGTCTGGCGGGTTGTCGTGGAATGCCGTTCGCCGCGGCTTATAGCGCCAGCAAGGCCGCGCTGATGAACTATCTCGAAAGTCTGCGTCCGCCGCTGCGTCGTCGCGGCATTGCCGTCACCACGGTGCTACCGGGTTTCGTGCGCACGCCCTTGATGACGAATGCCCTGGTGCAGCCGCCGATGGCGATGATGGAGCCGGAAAAAGCCGCCCGGCACATTCTGCGAGCGATTCGCCATCGCAGCCGGGTCTACGCTTTTCCCTGGAGTACGAGCCTTCTGCTCGGCGTGTTGCGCTGTTTGCCGGCATGGTTGTATGACTGGAGCATGGCGCGCGGCGCGGCCCATATCCGCAATGTGAAGTATTGAATGGAGGCGAGATTATATGATCCCTTCGGCGGTACTCAGCGAATTGGAGAGAGCAACTCCCCCGCTCGCCTGCGTGGACTGTGGTGAACCGCTCGCCCCCGCGAACGAGAGCGGGACCACCTGCGACGTATGCGGGCGCGGCTACCCCATGCTTGACGGGTTGTTGATTGCCCAAGGTGAACTCACCGGCAAGAACCGTATTGCCGCCGCCTTCTACAACAGCGAACGCTGGCCGCGCTTTCGTCCGTGGGAGCAACTGTTTCTCAAAACACTCGGCGGATTGCCCGGCGCACGGAGGCAGATTCTTCGCCACCTGCGCGACCTGCATGATGGCTCTCTGTTGGAGGTCGGCATCGGCGATGGCGAAAACGTCGCGCTGCTGCCGCGCAGTATGCGCATCACCGGCATCGACATCGCCGAGCGACCGCTGGCCGCGTGCCGCGATCGTTACCCTGACCGGCGGTTATTTCTCGCCCTGGCCGAAGGTGAGCGCATCCCCTTCGCGGACCATTCGTTTGACGCGGTACTCAGTGTCGGCGGCTTCAACTTCTATAGCGATCCGGAAAGTGCCTTGAAAGAAATGGCGCGCGTCACACGCCCCGGCGGTCGGGTCGTTGTCGCCGACGAACGCCCCGACCTGTTCGAGTGGGGCTGGGGACATTTGATCGGATGCCCGAAGCTGGATACCTGGTTAATGAAGCGCGTTTGGCTCGGCCCCGAATTCACCGATATGGTTGTGGGCAATCGTCTTGATGTGCCGGCGGTCGCCCGCGCCGCGCTGCGACGACCGGAAATCCATACGATCTGGCGCGGCCTCGGGTATTGCATCGTCGGCACGCCGCTGTAAGAGTATGAAACGAACCATCGAGATACGGAGACTCTCCCCATGAACGCGACGCGAACGCTCTCTCAGCCGTGGATCAACGATTGTGAGTTGATGCAGTGCCCCGATTGCGGCAGCTCGCTCGAAGTGGTTTCCACCTGCACGCAAGAAGGATTGGTCTGCCTCGCCTGCCAACGAGGTTTCCCCATCCGCGACGGTATGCTCGACATGCTCAAGCCGCTGGACGGCAATAACAAGATTGCCGCCGATTTCTACAATGGTCCTCTCTGGCCGCGTTTTCGTTTCTGGGAGTGGTTCACCTTCCTCTGCAACGGCGGCGAACGCCGCGCCCGCCGGCAGATTATGAAATATCTACCGAATCTGTCCGGTACGCGCCTGTTGGAAGTGGCCATCGGCGACGGTGCCAATGTGTCGCTCATCCCGGCGGACTGCGAACTGTATGGCAACGACATCTCGACCGTGCAATTGAGCAATTGTCGTCGTCAACACCCCGGCCGCGATTTGCGATTGTTCCTGAGCGAAGCGGAAAATCTGCCATTCCGCGATCATAGCTTCGACAATGTGTTGAGCGTCGGCGCATTCAACTACTTCAGCGACCCTCTTAAGTCGTTGCGTGAGATGGCCCGCGTGGTCAAACCCGGCGGATTGGTGGTTGTCTCCGATGAAGTGCCCAATCTGCCCAATCGGATGATCGGCCACTGGATCGGTCTGCCCAAACTCGATCGCTGGATCATGTCGCGCTTCCTCAACCTCGGCCCCGAGTTTACCGACATGGTGGACAAACATCGTCATCTTCAACTCGAACCTATTGTCCGCGAGGCGCTGACGGATTGGCAGATTCATTCGCTGTGGTTCACGGTAGGCTATTGCATCGTCGGCCGGCCCAAGGTGCAATGATGCGTTTTTACCAGTTCATCCTGAAAAACGTCTTGCAGCGCAAGGCGCGCTCGGCCTTGACGATGATTGGTGTGGCCATCGCCGTGACGGCGGTAGTCGCGCTGGTCGGCATTGCCGATGGCTTCCAGCGCTCGTTCCGCGAACTGTACGAGAATCGCGGCGTGGATTTGTTGGTCGTGCGTGCCGGCTCGTCGGAACGTCTCTCCAGTTCCATCCCGCAGCAGGTCGGCGAACAGATTCGTGGTTTACCCGGCGTCCGCGCCGTCTCGCCGGGCTTGATGGATGTGGTTTCCTTTGAAGAGGCCAACCTCACGAGCGTGCCGTTGCAGGGCTGGGCCGCCGACAGTTTTCTCTTCCAAGGTTTGAAGATACTCAGCGGGCGCAGGCTGGAAGCCGACGATGACCGTGGCGTCATGCTGGGCATGGTGCTGGCCAAGAATCTCGGCAAGAAGTCCGGCGACACATTGGAGATCGCCAACCGTGAGTTCGCCATTATTGGTATTTACGAGAGCTTTAATACCTTTGAAAACGGCTCGGCCGTCATGCTGATTCATTCGCTGCAAACACTCATGGATCGGCCCAATCAGGTGACGGGCTTTCAGGTCGTGCTGGATGATGCTCCCAACAAGAAGGAATTGATCGAACGAGTACGCCGGGAGATTAACGGACTGCGTTCGTCCAGCGGTCAGCCGTGGGGCATCGAGGCGATGCCGACGGCGGATTATGTCAACAGCACCTCGCAAATCCGCATGGCGCAGGCGATGGCCTGGACGACTTCGGCCATCGCCCTTGTCATCGGCGCGGTCGGCGTACTCAACACGATGATTATGTCGGTGTTCGAGCGCACGCGCGAAATCGGTATTCTGCGCGCGATCGGCTGGCGCAAATCGCGCGTCGTCCGCCTGATTCTCTATGAATCGCTGTTGCTCAGCATCATCGGCGCGGTGGTCGGCATCGGTGCCGCCGTCGTCTTGACGCGCGCTCTTACGTGGTGGCCATTGGTCAGCGGATTCATCAAGGGCGATGTCGCGCCGATCGTCATGGTCCAGGGCTTTTTCATCGCGCTGGCGGTCGGTCTCCTCGGCGGTGCCTATCCCGCCTATCGCGGCGCACACCTGCTGCCAACCGAGGCGCTTCGCCATGAGTAATGTTCCGTTGCTGCGCACCGAACGCCTAGGCAAGACCTATCCCGATGGCCAAGTCCATGCGCTGGTCGATGTCACCGTGAGCATCCGCCAAGGGGAATATGTGGCCATCATGGGCAGCAGCGGCAGCGGCAAATCGACACTGCTCAACCTGCTCGGAGCGCTCGATCAGCCGACGAGCGGCGCGGTGTTCTTCGAGAACCAATCGCTATCGGTCATCCCCGATTTGGATCGATTCCGCGCTCGGAAACTCGGCTTCGTGTTTCAGTCGTTTTTCTTGCTGCCGACATTGACGGCGGTTGAGAACGTGCAGATTCCCATGTTCGAGGGACCGCTGGCCGTCCGGCAGCGCGAAGCGAAAGCACGCGAATTGCTCGGCTTGGTCGGCATGAGTCATCGCGTGAACCATCGCCCCGGTCAATTGTCCGTTGGCGAACGGCAACGCATCGCCATCGCGCGCGCCTTGGCGAACGATCCGGTTCTGCTGTTAGCCGACGAACCAACCGGCAACCTCGACTCGCGCACGGCAGGCGAGGTACTCGATCTGTTCGCGCATCTGCATCGCGACAAGGGCATGACCATCGTCATGGTGACACACGGGCAGGAGGTAGCCGAACGCGCCGAGCGCCTCATTCGCATGCGTGATGGGAGGGTTTGGTCTTAAGGAGACAACATTTGTCCCCAAATCCATCGCCGACGTGCCGGGTTTGGCTATTGCAACCCCGCCATACCTTCCCGTCAATCGAACTCTCAATCCATAGCCGTTGTCGCGTTTTTGCTTTTTGACGGACGACGACAGGAGCGACGAATTGCGATTCAGTTTCCCACCGCGTCCAGTAAGGTGCGCGGCACGCCCATGTCGATGATGTGGACCTGGCCCAACCACTCGATGGCGGCAGGCTGAGTAAATCCTCGCTTCAGGGCGGCGACGGTGGCCGTGTGCCGCGCCTTCACCGCGATCCCCAGTGCCAACCCCGTGTCACTATCGAGACCACTGGGAATATCGGCGGCAAAGACGCGCGCACCGGCGCTGTTGATGGCCGCGATCACACGATCGTAGGGAGACTGCACCGCTCCGCGCAGACCGCTGCCGAACACGGCATCCACGATCCAATCCGCATTCGCCAACTCATGGCGCAGTTTTTCTTCATCGAGAATCGAGTCGGCGAAGACTTCGCGCCGGATACCACTGGCGGCGAGGATACGGTAATTGATCGCGGCATCACCGCTCAGCGACACCGGATCGGCGAACAGCAGGACGCGGACGGGGATGCGAGCGTTGTCGAGGTGGCGCGCGATGACGAAGCCATCGCCGCCATTGTTGCCCTTGCCGCAGCAGATGACGACAAGGCCGTTAATCCCAAGAGTGCGGAGCAGTTCCGCCATGCCGCGGCCGGCGTTCTCCATCAGGACGACGCCTGGCACGCCGAACTCTTCGATGGCGCGGCGATCCAGTTCACGGCTTTGCTCTCGTGAGAGGATCATGGCTCTCCTTATGCGATCCGTCGCTTGCGCTCCGGCGCTCGTTATCGGCTGATGCGCAGTCCCGGACCTTTCAGCAGCGTCTCGACCTCGGCGCGGGTGATCCAGGCGAAATCGCCGGGAATCGTGTGCTTGATGGCGCTGGCGGCGACGCCGTAATCGAGTCCCTTCTGCAAATCGCCATCGAGCAGACCGTGAATGAGACCGGCCGCGAACGAATCGCCGGCACCGAGACGATCAACAATCTCCACCTCAAAAGCGCGCGTCCGCAAGACGCGGCCCTCCTGATAAGCGATGGCCGTCCAGTTGTTCTTCCACACCAGCGGATTCTCGCGCAGGGTGATGGCCACAACACGCACGGGAAAGCGGCGCGCGACTTGCGCGGCGGCATCCTCGTAATCCTTGCCGGTGATGCCGAAGACGCGCTCGATGTCCTCCTCGGTGGTGACGAGAACATCGCAGAATTGCATGAGGTCGGTCATGCAACGGCCGGCGTCGGCCTGGTTCCATAGCTTCACGCGGTAATTGAGATCCATGCTCGTCTGCACGCCGGCGGCGCGGGCGGCTTGCAGCGCCTCGCGCGTCGTCTCGGCGGCGGTCGCGCTGAGCGCCGGCGTGATGCCGGTAACGTGGAACCACTTGACCCCGGCGAACACCGTGGCCCACGGCACCATACCGGGACGAATCGCCGCGATCGCCGTGGCCTTGCGATCGTACAGGACGCTGCTGGCGCGCGGGGCAGCGCCAAATTCGAGAAAGTACACTCCAACCCGATCCTCCGGCGTCCACACGACATGCTCGGTAGATACACCGGCCTCACGCGCCTGATTGGTGATGAGCCGGCCCAAGGGATTATCCGTCAGCCGCGATACCCAGGCTGTCGAGCGACCCAGACGCGCGAGGGCGACAGCCGTGTTCAGTTCGGCCCCGCCGACTTGCACGTCCAAACTGCGCGCTTGCTCCAGGCGGCGGAAACTCGGCGGCGTGAGGCGGATCATCGCCTCGCCGAAAGTGATTACATCATGAGGCATGGCAGAAAGTCCGTGGTGTTGTCGCTGATGGCCTCGCGAAAGAACGTGAGGCCGTAAGCAGTTCAAGGTTTGCCGCGCACCGATTGCACGATGGCGACGTATTGGCGGGCGAGATCGCGGATACGGTCGAAATTGCGTTCGGCAACGGCGCGCGGCTCGACGAGTTGGCTGCCCAGGCCGAGGCAACAGGCACCGGCACGCAGAAACTCGGCCGCCGTGTTCAGGTCCACGCCGCCGGTCGGCATCAGACGAATCTGCGGCAGCGGACCACGCATCGCCTTGAAGAACGACGGCCCCAGCACCTCGGCCGGGAACACCTTCACGATGTCGGCTCCTGCCTCCCACGCCGTCAAAATCTCGGTCGGCGTGAACGCGCCGGGCATGATCAATTTACTGTAACGCTGACACAGACGGATCACATCGAGATTGACCGTGGGAGCGACCAGATATTCGGCTCCTGCAAGGAGAGCGGCGCGAGCCGTCTCCGCATCGAGGATCGTACCGGCCCCCAACACGATGCGGTCGCCGAGTGCCTGACGAACCTGCCGCAGCACATCAAGAGCGCCGGGCACCGTCATGGTGATTTCCGCGACCGTGACGCCGCCATCGGCGAGCGCCCGCACTACCTCAACCAGCTGCGCGCTGTCCGGCGAGCGGACAACGGCGACGATGCCGCAATCGAGGATCTGGCGAAGCTGCGTTTCCTTACTCATGTCGCGTGGCTCATGGTGTTGGGTGTTGTGGGTCCGTGACGGTATTGTGGGATTTGTAGGCACAGGAGGAAAGGGGTAGGCCGCGCGTTCGTCCCCCGAGTCGTCCGCTGCGTCGCGAAAAAAACTATCGCACGGGTTGTTCGGATCGTGTTGACGAGAAAACCAAGGTTCTGATCCCTTCGCGCCCTCCCTATCTTCCCAACCCACCTAGCTTTGTTAGAATGGAAAATCGTCTTCAATCAGCAGGTAGCTACTTTTCGCACCACGACTCGCATCGAACGGGGTTGCCATGACGATTCGCCTTCATTGCGCGGAGTGCAAACGGAAGTTGAAAGTGCCGGATGAGGCACTCGGTCACAAAGTCCAGTGCCCTGTATGCGGCGCACGCTTCATCGGACGAATGGAGGCTACGCCGCCAGCCGCACCAAACGGACTGGCCGAAAAACCACTTGGGGAACTGCCGGCGGAAACGCCCACTCCGGCCATTTCGCTGGCCGATGCGCCACTCGTGGACTCGGTGTTCGCCGAGATGACGTCTCCTCTGTTGGATGAAACCATCGCTTCCGAACCGCCGGCAACCGGCTCTACTCCCCTCACTTCGTTTGCGGATCTTGAGTTGGAAGCGCCGCCGATGAAGGCGAAATCGGCGAGCGAACCGCGGGAGCCGGTGATGGTTGAGGACGAGGCCGCGATGGAAGTCATTGATGAAGCAGTCGAGGACGAGGCACCTGTGGAAGTGGCTGACGAGGCGATCTTTGAAGAGCTAGTTAGCGAGGAGGCCATCGTCGAGGAGGAGGATGTAGAAGTCGTTGACGAGGCCGATGCCGAGGAGATGCAGGCTCCGACAGAGGCCAGCAAGGGGAAGAAGCCCGCTCGGCTAGACGCCGAGGAACCGGAGGTTGCCGAGGAGGAAGGCGAATCGGAGCCAGAGGGTAAGACGCCAGCGCGGAAGAAAAAATCGAAAAAGCTGCTCCTTGGTTGTTTGGGAGGATGTCTCGGTGTGCTTCTGCTGGGCTGCGGCGGGGTCGGCTTCGTCGGTTATCGCTTCCTGAACGGCTCCATTGCGGACAGCGATTGGCAAACCGTCTCCATCCCCGAAGCGCAGTGCAGTATTTCCATGCCGGGGAACCCCGTCGTTTCGGTCGAACCGCAGGCCGGAATTCAACTTCACAAATACCTCGTGGAGAAAACCTTAGCGCATTCGGAATTCCTGCTGCTCTACTACGATCTCCCTTTCGGGGCCGCGCCGCCGAACATTCTGGAGGAGATGCTCAAGGAAGAGAGCAAAAATTTACAAAGCAAACTAAGCGCGAAATTAGTATCACAGCAGCCCATCAAACTTGGCTCGCATCAGGGACGAGAGGGCGTCTTGGAGTTGGCAGGTGGCAGAAAAGCATTCATCCGCTTTTATTTTGTGCCGCAAGCCGGGAAATCGCGGGTGTACGAACTCTTGGCCTCGGGTCCGAAAATGGAAACAACCAGTGGTCCAGGGGCCAAGTTCTTCAACTCATTTCAGATCCTGTCCAGTCCCTCGGCTCCGCTGGGAGCCGGCCCAAATCCGAAACCGAATCCGATGCCGAGACCGGGTGGTAATCCTAAGAATCGCTAATTTGTTGACGACTGGCCCGGAGCGCCAGCGACGGGGTACGCTTTCCCGTCGCTGGCGCTCCGGGCTAGTAGGTCATTCTGTTCGTGCTTTTTAATGTTATTTACTCTAGACGCTCAGCACCCGATCGCGTCCCACGATGTCCCACATCTCGGTGAACTCGCCATTCTCGATCACATACGCCGAGCGGTGCAGGGCGCAGGTCGGGCAAATATGCGTCGGCACGGCGAAGATTTCGTCGCCGGGACGATAGCGATCCGCGGCGGGTGTCTCAATGACGAAGTGTTCCTCGTTCTGCAAAATCGCCTCGTAGTCGGGCACATCGAGCAATACGCAACGCTTGCCGGCGGGCGGATCGCTGGCGATTGCCTTGTAGCCGAGGTCGAGCGTCAAGCGGGTTGGCGTGGGCCGGCTGATGACGCGCGTCAACAGCAAGGCGGCCGGCGTGAAGGCAGCGAGATCGGCGAAACGTGAGCCGTAGCCATGATCGTGCAGGATGAGCGTGCCCGGCGAACACTCCAATCCGGGCACGTCGAGCCGAGCGTGGACGGGGAAGGTCGGTGTCCCTCCCGCCACGAAACGCGGCACCGGCAAACCCTTTTGATCGAGGGCCGCCCGCAGTTTGAAGACGGGTTCAAACTGCATGCGAACCGCGTTTTGACGCTCGACAAAACTTTCTTGATGATTGTGTCCGTCGTAAACGTGCAGTCCGCCCGCATGCAGGCCCGGCGAACGGTGGATCATTTCGTACAGTTCGATGGCCTCGCCCCCCGGAGCAACGCCGGTGCGATGCTGGCCCACGTCGATGTCGAGCAGCACATCCACTTCCTGATTCTCCGTCGTCATCGCCTGCGACAAGGCCATGATGCCGGCCGGATGATCGGCAATAACAGAGAAGCGCGACCGCGGATAGGCATGAATGAGTCGAGCCAATCGGCCGCAGTTGGGGCCGACGAGCGGATAAGCGATCATCACATCGGGAGCATCGCACGAGGCGACCATTTCCGCCTCGGCAAGGGTGGCGCATTTGTGTTTGCGGATGCCCGCTTCCAGTTCCATACGGACAATCTCGCGTGTTTTGTGCGTCTTGACGTGCGGCCGCAGAAGCGCCGGATCGCCGGCCAACTCGATGGCGCGAGCGATATTGTTGCGAATCAGATCCTTGTAAAACAGCAAGGCGGGGCTGTAAATGCGCGACGTGTCGCGGATGGCATAGTGCGGGTTCATGGAAAGCATCTCAAACGAAGAAATCAAAGATCGGCGAATAGAGTTCGTAACAAAGACTGCCTGGATTATACTTCCCTTGCTCGCCGGTCCTAGCTTTTCTCGTCCATTCTCTTGCACTTTTCGCCCTGGGCGATACTATCAGGCCATCTATCCGCTCTCGCCTACCGGAGCCGCCACCATGCTACGTCGTTTCATTCTCCTTGCGATCTTGCTATCTGTCACCGCGCTTCGCCTCCACGCGGCCGAGGCACCTACCGAAACCGCGCGCGGTGATCGTCTGCGCGACACCTATTTTCGCGCGCAAGTGAAACACATCGCCGACGCCGATCTCGCCGACATCAAGACACGCGCCGATTGGGAGAAAAAGCGTCCGGAATATCGCCGGCAATTTCTCGATATGCTCGGCTTGTGGCCGCTGCCGCCGCGCACCGATCTGCATGCCACCATCACCGGCAAGGTCGAAACCGACCTGTTCACGGTTGAAAAGCTGCATTTTCAGTCGAGTCCCGGCCTGTACGTGACCGCGAATCTTTATGTTCCCAAGCGGGCCAAGCTGCCCGCGCCGGCAATTCTGTACGTCTGCGGTCACGCCAATACGGTGATCGACAAGGTATCCTACGGCAGCAAGGTCAACTACCAACATCATCCGGCATGGTTCGCGGAACACGGCTACGTTTGTCTGATCCTCGACACGCTGGAACTCGGCGAGATTCCCGGCGACCATCACGGCACGTTTCGGCGCGGCATGTGGTGGTGGCAAGCACTCGGCTACACGCCGGCCGGTATCGAGTGCTGGAACGCCATGCGGGCGCTGGATTATCTGGAGACGCGCAAGGAAGTGGATGCCAAGCGCATCGGTGTCACCGGGCGTTCCGGCGGCGGCGCAACTTCATGGTGGATCGCTGCGGCGGACGATCGGCCACAGTGCATCGTTCCCGTGGCCGGTATCGCCGATTTGTATGCGCATGTCGTTGAGGGTGTCGCTCCGCGTTTCCGCCAGGGCGTCATCTCCGGCCATTGCGATTGCATGTATTTCGTGAACACCTATCGATGGGACTTCGGCCGCGTCATGGCCTTGTGCGCCCCGCGTCCGTTGCTGCTGGGCAATAGCGACATCGACGACATTTTCCCTGTGGCCGGTTATCGGTGTCCCGCTGCCAAGGCGAAACACATTTATGAACTGTACGGCGCGGCCGACCATTTCGCGCTGATGGAGACGAAGGGGCCGCACAAGGACACGCCGGAATTGCGTCTGGGTGCCTATCGCTGGATGAACCGCTGGTTGAAGAACGATACCGGCGAGGTCAGCGAGCGCGAGGTGCCGCGCCTGAAGGCGCAACAACTCAAGGTGTTCGATCGTCTGCCCGCCGATGCGATCAACGCCACGATCCACGAGTCGTTCCACAAGCCGGCGCGGATCGAATTACCGCACGCGCCGGCCGTGACGCGCGAATGGTGGAAGGGCCGCGCTCCCGAATTGCTGGAGCAACTGCGTAGCCGGGTCTTTCACGGTTGGCCGGACAATCCACCGCCGCTGAACGCGCGGCTCGCCCAGGATACGAAAGCCAACGGTCTGCACCTCCGCGGCTATGACTTCGTCAGCGAGGAAGGGGTTGAATTACGGCTGTGGGTGGCAACGGCCGATAAGATCGATAAACCGACTCTTGTTGTCCTTAATGCGCTGGATGAAGCGGGTTGGAAGGATTGGCTCGCGGACATCGGCTTGCCTCCTGAATTGCTGAAACAAGCCGGCGTTCCGATGGTGGACGCGGCTCGCATCGCGCAGACGGTGAAGACCCTGCAATTCCATAAGTGGGCTTTCGCCGCCGTGACGCCGCGCGGCATCGGCCCAACGCGCTGGTCGGAAGTTAGCTCCTTCGACGGCAAACCAGCCGGCCATCAGATTCGCCGCCGCTTCGCGCTGCTCGGCCAAACGCTCGACGGTCAGCGTGTCTGGGACGTGCGCCGCGCCCTGGCTTGCCTGCGCGCGCTGCCTGAGTTGAAGGGCGTTCCTCTCTGGCTGCAAGGCAAAAACGACATGGCCGGCATCGCGCTGTATGCGGCATTGTTCGAGCCGGACGTGGCGCGTCTCGATTTGTGGCATCCGCCCGCCTCGCATCGGCAGGGACCGATCTTCCTCAATGTGTTGCGCGTCCTCGATATGCCGCAGGCGGTGGCGTTGAGTGGTCCACGCAAGGTTCGTCTGTATGTCAAGGATGATGCCGAGGCTAAGGCCTGGGAATGGCCGATGCAGTTACAGAAAGCGCTGGGTCAGGAGAGCTTGCAGATACGGCGTGTCGGGGAGTAGGTGTGTGGTTCCATAGAGGAGTGGTCCTCTTCTTGTCTTGTTCTAACAAGACAAATCCCCTCCTACTCATGCCACGGGAACGAGCCAAGGAAGATGGGATCAGGAGCCATCTGTCTTGTGATCTTTGTTGGATCATATGCGAAGTCGTATTGTGCCATCACTCCTATGGATTCGGTTATTCGTAAGTCCTTTGCTGCTCGTTCTGCCTCATCTATAAACGAATTAGCGTAAGACAACGGACTGATGAGTTGCCGCAGCGGCGTCAGTTTGCCGTCTTCGGAAAAGTTGCCTTCTTGGTCATCAAGGTCGTAATAATCAACCCCGCAAAGTTCCCGCATCAGATCAACGTCTTCTGCTGGCTCCTTTAAGAACGCCCAGAGGGACACTTGGCCCTTCTTCTCGAAACCGATCATCTGCCCCCTCGCCAAAGGAAAGGACTTCCGCTCCCGAAAACGCCACGTCTATACCCAGAGTATACTGTGAATGTCCTTCCGTAGACCAGCAACATTACTCTGTTGGATGGTAGTCGTTGACCCATACGGCATCATCCTGATAGGCTTCGAGGTTCTCATCAAGCCAGGATTGGTGAGGACGAACGACATGGCATCGCACTACGGAGCCTGTATCATTGCAAGAAACAATGACCCTCAAACTGTTCCTCGACCCCAATGACACCCACGCCTCGCCAATCTTGTCGGCAAATACCATCGCTAACGGCAATGGTTTGGCGGAGTGAGTGTCTATGTGAATGTGGTTGATGAAGCACTCATAGCCAGTCTCGTCAGGAAACATAGAAGGGATTGCATTTCCTCGATGCGCGCAAAGACCCCGCAGAAAGGAACACGCCCCTTGAGTCACGAAGCCGGCATTGATGAGATCCGATAATGCAACAGGCAGAGATGGCGGCGAATTGCTCTCCAGATCATCGAGCAGACCTTTCATCGCAAGGTTCATCCGCATTTGGTCGCATCCCTCTCGCACAGTATAGCCCAGGCTCCTTCGTTCGACTCCTAACCACTATTCTGCCATTGCAATTTCGCCACATGGCGGAGGCACCCCTAAATTCAACCTTCGTCTTTTCCTTTCGTCATGGCCTGAAATACATCGCTGATTTGCCGGAGCAATGCTTCAATCTCGCCTCGTTGCGCCCCCAGGCGAGTGGAAAAGTCCGGCAGATCGATGCCGTGACATACTTCCTTGAGAGCATTGTTGAGGACGATCAATTCGTTGTGAGTCAATTCCAGCACGACATGGGCATCATCGCATTCAAGCAATTGCATCGTTTACCCCTCCGAATACTCTCCCACGTATTATCCACGGGTACCATTTCGCTCCAGCAGCAGCACACTCTTATGAAGATAATGGCACAGCGGAACGAGGTCCAGGCTACGGAGAGGTTCCATCGAGAGATCGAGCGCGCGATAACCTCCTAGCGGACAATCGCGGTTGTCCGCGTCTTGATGCCGATCCTGAGTGCAGATCAGCCAGCGCCATTTGCCGCAATGCCGCGCCCATGTCAGCCAGTCGTGGATCAAGCGGTTGGGCCAGTGATGCAGCACATCCTTCAGGAAGGCCACATCGCCGGCGGGAAGTTTATCCCGATCGCGGTCGAGATCGAGATGCAACCACTCGCCCTGCGGCGACTCTCTGCCTAAACGATGGATATGGGGAGCGTGACAATCCACGCCCACCACTTCGGGCGCTTGCAAGCGCGTTGCCACATAGCCATCACCACAACCCAGGTCAATCACACGACGCCAGCCGCTCACTTTCAGCAATCCATTGACAAGGTCGAGGTACGGTTGGGCTTGTTGTGGCGAAGAACCGGCTCCCGAAGTTTCGCCCGGCCCCCATACCCCGGAGGAATAGACGCGGCCGAATACATCCGCAGCGCGGCGTGAGGCAAGCAGATTCTCCCAGTGCGCCCATGCTCGCGTCTCACCGGGCAAGCGTGGCAGCCGGCGGTTGCTCGCGCCATCGCCGGGCAACGTATCCTCCGGGTAGAACATCTTCGCCTGGCAACGGTGGACGACGAGCGGACGGCCGTTCGCCTCGCAGACAAATGCGACACCGTCCCACCGCGCCGGCCCCAATCGATGGGAAGCGCCGCCCGTCACGGTAAGGGCCACCCGCCAGGCATCCTGATCGCCGAACTGATGGGAATAGCTGAAATCACTGTGCTGGTTAATCCAGTGGGCGAGAACAAGTTCACGCCAAAAATGGCCCACGTGGAGGACGAACTGCCCACCCTGGATCGGCGGCACCGTACTGTTTCCAAGCCCCCACGCGGACCAGTTTACCGCGTTCCAGGCGCTGGGCATGTCCTCCCAGAAAAGGAATGGCCGTTCCACCGTCAAGCATTCCAATAAGGGGGCAGGGTCGGCGAGACAGTAGGCGTCGGCGTCGAGGAAAAAGATGCGCTCCCAGCCGCAGGCCAACAGCGCGACCGTCTTCGCCTCCCAGCCGCGCAGGACACGCGGCCGCGGCGTGAGAGTCGTCAGATCGTGGATTTGTATATTGTCCACGCCATCGAGATCCTGGAGGCGTACTGGTTCCTCGCTGCCGCGGTGCCATATTTGCACGGGCAAACGGCTCCCGGTGTCGCGCAACATCTTCACGGCCACGACGATGCCCGGCCAGAAACGGCCGCCACCAATCAACAAAACGCCAGCCCCCTGCCGTGGACCAGGAGGAGGGATCTCCGCCCGCGCCAGACGGGCGAGGGCGACGCCATGCTTTCGCATAACTTCCGGGAGGCGCGGCCAACTCGGTGGCAGCGGATGAAGTTCGGCTTGGGGAATGGGATCGGGCAATCCCGGCACAATCTCGCGCGGCGGAACGACGAGCGCTCCGCAGCGCGAGATGGTGTCCGGTTCCGGCTCGCCCCATAGACGACGGTGGAAAGCACCTTTTTCCGAGAGGTCGGCACACCAGTGACAGACGCGGCAGGTGTGCGGGCTGAGCGGATGATCTTGAAGACAGGGGCGAGGCACGGTCTTACTCCGTGATGGTGACGCCGAACGAGCCGGCACAGACGCCGTTCGCCACTCCGGTGGCGCTACAGGGCGAGAGGCCGGAAGAACCGGGTACTCCCCTGACGACGAAAACGGTGCCAGGGCCGTTAGAAATCAGATAACAGCTATCTTCAATGAGGACTAATGACAAGGTGCAGCCGCCGGCGGCGGACGAACCGCCGACCCAACTCGCTCCATTCCAGGTAAGGGCGACCGTGCCCAGCGACGCCAAGGCGTCGGTGAAGCTGGCGTGCAAAACCGTCAATCCGGCGGCGCGGACTAACAGACCGCTCCCCGCCCCCGATCCGCTGCCGCCGGAGACGGCCAGGTAGCCGTGGAAAGGGGTGTATTCCACATTGGGATACGAACCGCCAAACTGATACCACACAATCAGCGTGCTGTTATCGGGGCCGCCCGGCTTGTTATCCGCGGCACATGCGGATACCGGATTATTTTTGGCGCGCGTGAACGACCACGAACCGTCCCCGGCGGGAGTGTCCGAGACGGCATCCATAGGCGGCATCCCCAACCCGGACTGGTCCGGACTGGCGTCGGGCCTGGGATACGCCTTCGCCCACACCTTCTGAGCATAACTGCCGCCCATCGCCGGACTGATTCCGTTGGCCTCGATATAGTTTTGCCCCCCAAGGACATATACCGTCGTATCGGTCATCGAAGGCTTGGGATAGATGATTTGGTACGGCTTGACGAAACTTCCAACCATCAAAGGAGTAGTTGACGGGCCAAAGGTTGTCACCTTCGGCGCCTCGCCGCCTCCCTCAATCACGACTTCAACGCGCACGGTCACTTTGCGGTCGCTGGACGATGACATTACGGTTCCTCATGGAAGAAATAACGGGCGTCACGAAAGGCACCATTGCCGGTATAAACATAAACGCCAAACTTACCCTTGTAGCCCACGGACGAGGGGAAGTTCTTGGCGGTCGCCGAACTCAGTCCCTTTAACACCATACCATCGAGGGTCACCGACTCCAGACCCGCCGAGCCGACTTTCAGCCCCAGACGGTGTTCTTTCGGAGCGAGTTGAAAGAGAGACGAAGATGCGTTCGTCCAGCTGTGTTGTTGAACGCCGTTAATCCCCCCCTTATGCAACACAGTCTTCCACTCCAGCCGCATGAACTGCCCCTGATTTGCCTG
This sequence comes from Gemmataceae bacterium, assembly GCA_035553375.1. Lineage (GTDB taxonomy): Bacteria > Planctomycetota > Planctomycetia > Gemmatales > Gemmataceae > JAJPHU01. Next base: position 13,147 of record DATNCY010000250.1, on the reverse strand, counting down.
CCGTTCGGAAATTATCACGAGGGCATGATAGCTCTGGGTCGGGCCAGCCTTGTCCACGCCCTCCTTATAGCCGAAGAACAGGCCGATATTGCCGACCCAGGGATTCTGTTGCAGGGTGACGATGAACTCATAGCGAGGCGAGGCCGTCTCACCGAGAGCAAGCAGGCCGAGTTCCTCACAAGATACCACCAATTCTCGGGAGCCAGGCTTAAACAGTTTGTGACTATTCTTGCCTGGATCGGGCCAGCGCAGCGCCGCCGGCTCGCGAGTGAGAAGCGGTTGCCAGACCTCGGCGATCGGTTGCGTGTCCGCGACCGCGCGAAGGGGAGGAGGATCGTCTTCGGGTTGATGACGCGGAAGCAGCAGAAATGCCCCCGCCCCCAACCCAGCGAGCAGAACAAACGCGAGCAGCGCGACGAGCCAACGCCGTCGTCTGCGCCGCGATCGAATGCGCAGTGGTTTGCCGTCCAGCCAGTCTTGCAAGTCGGCGGCCAGTTCCCCCGCCGTGGCATAGCGATCTTCAGGCCGTTTCTCCAGGCATTTCAGACAAATGGCCTCCAGTTCGGCCGACACCTCGGCGCGGAAGCGGCGCGGAGGGGCTGGCGATTGGTTCTTCACCAGTTCCAGCGTCTCACTCCGGCCCTCCCCGCGGAACGGCGGCCGACCCGCGAGGCACTCGTAGAGAATTACGCCCAGCGCATAAATGTCCGTCCGCTCTCCAATCGTCGTTTGCCGTCCCTCGGCCTGTTCCGGCGCCATGTACGGCGGCGTTCCCATGACCGCGCCGGTGTATGTCAAGTCGTCGTCTTCGTCGAGCAACTTGGCCAGGCCGAAGTCGGCCACCTTGGGAGTGCCATCTGCGGCCAGCAGCACATTGGCCGGCTTGAGATCCCGATGGAGGACTTTGTTCTCGTGAGCGTGCTGCGTTCCCAAGGCCAGTTGACGCACGAGGTCGGCAGCCTCGCGGATGTCCAGCCGCCCTTGACGCAAGCGCGTGCGAAGGCTGCCGCCCTCCAGGAACTCCATGCAGATGTAGAGGATGTCGGCGTGTTCGCCGAGCGAGAAGATCCGCACGACGCCCGGATGGTCCAGTCGCGCCACCGCCTTCGCCTCACGGAGAAAGCGATCGCGGACGTGTTCCTCGGCGAAGATTCCCGCGCGGATTACCTTGATGGCCCGCGGTTGGTCCAGGCGAATGTCTCGCGCCCGGTAGACGACGCCCATGCCGCCTTCGCCCAGTTTCTCGTACAACTCGAAGCCCGGCAGCGTGAAGGTGGGTACCAAGCGCGGAGAGGAGGAACTGCTGGCCGTGTCTTCAACGGCCGTGCTGTTGAGTCCCTCACTCTGGGGTTGTCCTTGCGGACGCCCCATCCGCAACCGCGCCCAGGAGTGACGCAGCGTGTCGGCATGTTGGGGGAAACGCCGCAGATATTCATCGAGAGAAGGAGAATCGCCGTTCTCCAGGCGATGTAATAGCTCGAAGCCGATCAGATCGAGAACACCCTCGGCATCGCCGATCAGGTTGGGGTATTGCGCCAGATAATCCTCGATGCGCGCTTCCTCGCCCTGCCGCCAGCGCTGAGACTGGTCGGCATGCAGGCGAGACAGCAGCTGCGATCGGGTTTGCGGCGTGAGCGAAGGCGTCGTGGAACTCAAGGGATTCCTCCTTCGTTCTCTGGCAAATCTCCACCATCTTCCTCTATTATCCGCCGATGTCAAGGTGACAGACAGCCGACTCGTCAAGCGGGCCGGCGTTCGTTACAATGACCGCTATGGAACGTCTCAACAAATTTCTGGCTCACGCGGGCGTCGGTTCGCGCCGCCACTGCGAAGAATTGATCGTCCGCGGCCGCGTCACCGTGAATGGCCGCGCTGTGCGCGAGCTGGGCACGAAGGTCGAAGACGGCGATGCCGTGTGCGTGGACGGCCAACCGTTGCACGTCGAAAAACTCGTTTATTGGCTGGTCAACAAGCCGCGCGGCTACCTCTGCACCAATTTCGATCCGGCCGGTCGGCCGCGTGCCATCGATCTGGTGCCGCACGTCAGCCAGCGCGTCTACACCGTCGGCCGGCTCGATGAAGACAGCGAAGGGTTGTTGCTGTTGACCAACGATGGCGACTTGGCCAATCGTCTCATGCACCCGCGTTTCGGCGTCGAGAAGACGTACATGGTGCAGGTTGCCGGCCACCCCGACCGCGAAGATCAGCTGCAATTGCTCAAGGGCGTGTGGCTCAGCGATGGCCACGTCCAGGCTCGCCGCGTCAAGCGTTTGAAATCTCAGGGCGATAGCACCTGGCTGGAAATTGTCCTCAACGAAGGCAAGAACCGCGAGATTCGCCGTATGCTGGCGCGGCTGGGTCACAAGGTCATGGTCCTGCGCCGCACGGCCATCGGCTCCGTTCGGCTCGATCGTCTGCCGCGTGGCAAGGCGCGGCGTCTGAAGGTCGAGGAACTCGAACGCCTTCGCCTCGCCTCGGAGCCGCGGCGGAAATCGGCTGGTAAGGACTCCACCAACCGGCCGGCACCGACCGTTCGCCGGGGCGAGAAACCGACATGACGCCGATCGTCCACGCTTCCATCGAGGTGCGCGAAAACATCGCGCTGGCGCGCCAAACTTATCGCATTCGTCTGCACAGTCGGGAATTGGCTCGTGCCATTCGTCCCGGCCAATTCCTCATGATTCGTCTGCCCGGCCACAGCGATCCGCTGCTCGGCCGGCCTTTCGCCCTGTACGACACCGTTCTCGACAGTCAGAATCAACCCATCGCTGTTGATGTTGTGTATCTCGTCGTCGGCAAGCTGACTGGCCTGCTGGCGGCGCTGCGTCCCGGTGAGCGCGTCGAGGTATGGGGGCCGCTCGGCAACGGCTTCCCCGATCTGCACGATCTCGAACACGTCGCCCTCGTCGCCGGAGGCATCGGTCAAACGCCGTTTCTGGCTCACGTCCGCGATCTGCTGGGCACACGCGGTTATGATGATCGAGAGCCGCGCCGCGCGGCTCAACGGGTTTCGCTCTATTACGGAGTACGCACAGCGGATTTGGCGGCGGGCGTTGAGGATTTTCGCGCCGCCGGCGCGACCGTTCATCTGGCCAGCGACGATGGCAGCCTCGGTTATCATGGCTACGTGACGCAACTGCTCGAACAGCACGCACCGCCGCAACATCTCGTCGGCTGCGGTCCCGAACCGATGCTGCGTGCGCTGGCGAAGTTGGCTCAGCGCTGGGGTGTGCCGTGTCATCTGTCGCTGGAAACGCCGATGGCGTGCGGCGTCGGCATCTGCTTTAGCTGCGTGACGCGCATCCGCACCGCTGATGGCTGGGACTATCGCCGCGTCTGCGTGGATGGCCCGATCTTCGATGCGGCGTGTCTGGCGTGGGAATCGTGATCTGGCCCCGCGTTCACAATCCCAGTACATCCTCCATCGTGTAGCGCCCCGCTGGCTTGCCGGCCAGAAACTTCGCTGCCAGCAGCGCTCCGCGCGCATAGCTGTCGCGTGTATGACCGCGATGGACCAACTCCAGCGTTTCGCCCAAAGTGCTGAAAATAATGGTGTGTTCGCCGACATTATCGCCGGTGCGCAGCGCGTGCATGCCAATCTCATGCGGCGGTCGTTCGCCGACCAGTCCCTCGCGGCCGTGACGCAATTGTGTTTGCCCCATCACCTCTTGCACGATGCGCGCGAAGTGCAGCGCCGTGCCGCTAGGGGCATCCTTCTTGAAGCGATGATGCCGCTCGACGATCTCTACGTCAAAGCCTTTATCCTTGAGCAGCGTCGCCGCCTGTCGCACCAGTTGAAAGAGGACATTGACGGACAGACTCATATTCGGTGCCATCAGCAGGGCGGTGTGGTGCGCGGCGGCCTCGATCTCTTGCCGCTGCGCCGCCGTGTGCCCGGTGGTCGCCACCACCAATGGGATGCGCCGCGCGACGCACAGCGGTATCACCGTCATCGTCCCTTCCGGCATCGAAAAATCGATGAGCGCGTCGAGGCGCTGCTGATGCGGTAACTCAGCGCGGATAGGAACGCCCAGAGAACCGAGTCCAGCCAGTTCGCCGATGTCGCAGCCTTGCTGCGGACTGTTGGCCGCTTCCAGCGCCGCGCCAAGGGTCAAATCATTGTCTTCACACGTCAAATGCACCAGACGCTGCCCCATGCGTCCGGCGGCACCGTTGATGCCGAGGATGGTCTTCATGGATCTACCTCCCTTGCTATGGTAGAGAAATAGCTCTTGAAATGCAGAATGCAGAGTGCAGAATGAAAGACCATCTGGTTTTCATTCTGCATTCTGCATTCTGACTTCTGCATTGATGATAATGTTTCACCCCAATGGACCGACCTTCCGCGAGTTGGCCGTGCAAGCGCTGTCCTCAACGCAGCGCGGTTACGATCTGCTGGCGCCAAAATTCGATTACACTCCGTTTCGCACGCCGCAACCGCTTCTCGACGCGGTGAGCATTCATCTCGAATCGCTTGGCCCCTTCGACTGCGGCCTCGATGTATGCTGCGGCACCGGTGCGGGAATGGCCATGCTGCGGCCGCACTGCCGCGAGCGCGTGGTCGGCATCGATTTCAGCCAGGGCATGCTCACGGTGGGCCGTCAACTCGTGGCCGCGACGACCGGCAGCGCCTCTCTGGAGTTTGTTCGCGGCGATGTTCTCGCCATGCCGTTTGGTCCCGTGTTCGACCTCGCTGTTTCGTTCGGCGCTTTCGGACATATTCTGGAAAAAGATGAGCCGCACTTTGTCGCCGAGATCGCGCGCGTGCTGAAGCCGGGAGGCCGATTCGTCTTCATTACTACCTATCTACCGCCGATGACCTCGCCGCATTATTGGGCATCGCGGCTGTTCAACGGCGTGATGCGCGTTCGCAACTTCCTCATCAAACCGCCGTTTATCATGTATTATCTGACGTTCCTGCTGCCGCGTGTGGAGACGCTACTGCGGCAACAGGGACTGCAAGTAGAGGTACGGGAGATGGGCTTTATGGGAGCATGGTCGGCCGCGCGACTGGTGATCGCTACTCGTCCCAGCAGTTGACGGACGCAATCAAATTACGAGCCGGTTTCAAGAGGGTTGCACTGTCTTCGGAATACCCAGCTACGCCCGATCCGTCCTCTCACGACGACTCGACTGAAGAAGAACGGCTACGTCCTCGAACAATTGCTTTCACCGTTGGTCGTTCACACGACATCGGCGCATGAGGGACTAAAAAGTCTGGCGGCCGGCTGCATCACGCGCTATCATAGCCATCATTACCTGGGCTTTGCCGAGACGCAGTGGCGGCTGTTCGACAAGGAACGGCCGCGCCGCATCAAGCCGCTGCTCTACGTTTAGCGCGTCCTGTTGACCGGCATCCACCTGATGCGCAGCGGCGAGGTGGAGGCTATTGAGGCGTTGGTTTTCCATCCTGGATCAAGTGGAGATATTTTTCCATGTACAAGCTAACAACAACCGCGTTGCTGCTCGCCTTGGCGATCGGCATGATCGCGGCCGATGGGCCGGCTCCCATCGCGCAAACCGAGGCCGGCAAGAAGGCGCTGACGAAAATCCGTCAGTCCGGCGGCCTGGCTCTGGAACTAGCGCAGAACGATCAACATCTGGAAGTGTCCTATCTCCAGACCGACGGCAAATTCGGTGACGAACATCTTGCGTTGCTCAAGGACTTGAAGGGTCTCGTCCGCCTGAATCTGCGCGGCCAGCCGGTGACGGACGCTCAGCTTGTTTACCTCAAGCCGCTGACGGACTTGACGGAGTTACACCTGGAGAAAACGAAGATCACCGACAAGGGACTGGAAAACCTCAAGGGATTGGTCAACCTCGAATATCTGAACCTGTACGGCACCGCCGTTAGCGACGCCGGACTGCTCAACCTTGAAGGAATGAAGAAGCTTAAACATCTTTATGTATGGCAAACCAAGGTGACGGACGCCGGCGCGGCGAAGTTGAAGAAGGCGATTCCCAGCGTGGATGTCAACCTCGGCTTCAAGGAGGAACCCGTCCCCAAGAAAGACGACAAGAAGCCGGAACCGAAGAAGGATGACAAGAAGGGCAAGAAGCCCGAACCGAAGAAAGATGACAAGAAACCCGCGCCCAAGAAGGATGACAAGAAACCCGCGCCCAAGAAAGATGACAAGAAACCGGAGCCGAAAAAGGACGATAAGAAGCCAGAGCCGAAAAAGGACGACAAGAAGAAGCAGTAAGACCATGATCGGAAAGAATAAGTTCCGTTTAACGACGGTTCGCAGAACCGCCGCTAAACGGAACTTATTCTTTGAGGCACCCTCAGGTTACTTTTTCTCCGGCGGGAGGTCGCCGCGTAGCACGGTGACGATCGCGTCTATCTCCGGGCGGGTGAATGAACCGCCGATCTGCCCTTGGGTGCCGATCTTGGAACGTAAGCTGGGGGCCGTCACGATTTGCTCGTCGAGAATGATCGCCAGATAACGCACGAAAAACTCTTCGTCCCTGGAAGGCAGATTATGGGACGAGAGCTCAGCCATGAGTTCGCCGCCCTTCGTGGTCAATTCAAAGTTGATACACGGAGTCCCTCTCGAATCCATTCCCGCTCGCGCTGAGGCCAAATGTTTGCCCGTCAGTGCTTTGCCCGGTTGCGGGTCGCGGGTTAGCAGAAAATACTCAAATTTCTTCCGCTCGCGTGCTTCCTTCGATAGTTTCCTGTTCTGACAAGAACGGCTGTAAAGCAGACATGCCGGCAAAGACCTCGCCATGAGCAACGGTGTGCCCTTGTCGCGCGCGGTGGCGACTTCTTTCCAGAAAGCATTGTGTGGCGTAGTGTCGCGTGGCGTGTCGAGGCCAGGATCGAGAGGTTTCGCATCTTCGGCCGACGCATTATCGAGCCGCAAGTAACGTAGGCAGGCGGGAGCGATCTCGACCCATGTGTAACCCGGAGCCTTATCGGTAGCCACTTTCACGGCAGCAGGCGGCTTGCCATCCTCGGCACGTCGTTTGAGTTCCGCCTTGAGCTTGGCGTCTTCCGCAGCAGCGGCGAAGTGTTTTTTCGCCGCTGCCAACGCCTTGGCGTCATCTCTTTCGTTGGCGAGAATGCAAAACTTCAGATGCGGTCGTTTGGCCGGCGGTTTAGGCGCGGCGTGGATGGAGTTGATTCCGGCAAGCCAAAAGACCGTACCGATCACCAGCACCGCGAGCAGCGAAGACGCCCGCTGATTTTGTCGATGTCTCATCGCTCGATTCCTCCGCGAAGGAGCCACGAATAGATTTTTAAAGTATGTCCGTTTGCCAAGATGATGGCAAGGAGATTACTACCGCATAGGTTCAGCGGCACCATCTTTCACATTACATTCTTCGCCGTCGCCAGCCCAAGGTGCATAGAGGGTCACCTCCAGCCCCTTAAACCGTCTGCGGTCCAGAACCTTGCACGTAGCCGCGCGCACGCGGGCCACCATTTCGGGAGCGGTGAGCCGTTCGCGTGAGCCGGCGACGGCGCAGATCATCCACAATCGCCCGGTATACGCCGCCTGTTCGACCATCCGCGGCGAGGAATAAGGACTCAGGATAGGCTTCTCACCATAGTAAACCTCATAAACCTGCGGATGCGACACCCACACGCGATCCGCTGCGCCACGATGCTGCTCGACGTAGGCGAACGCTTCGCGGAACTGACAACGCGGTGTCACTACAAGGAAAAGACGACCGGCCCATAGTGCGGCGGGAATCAGCAGCACGACCGGCAACGCCCAGGCGAGCCGCATCCGATGCGCGGGGAGATACCGGACTAATGTGCCGATGCCTCGCGCTGCCAGCAGCCACATACACGGCACCAGGAAAAACACCAGCCGGCCACCGAGGGGATAGCGATGCAGCGCCGAGGCGATCAGCGCCAGCGTAAACGGCCCGATCAACAAGACGACGCACGACGGTGAACGACGCCAGAGAGAAACGGCACCGATGAGGGCCAGGACGAGCAACGGCAGGCCCATCTCGCGCGTGCCGTAATTGCCAATCTCGATGAGACAGCGAACTATCCACACCAATGCCGCGCCCGGTGATGCGAGATCGAGAAAAGACGACGCCCAGAACACTCGTAAGGCGGGTGTCGCCTGATGGCGGGCGACGGTCTGCCACAGGATCAGACTGGATAGCGAGAACAACCCGCCCGAGACGCAAGCAAACATTTTCGTTCCCCTTGCTTGCGCTGCGGGCTGGCAATGGAATGCGCGAATCAGCAGAGCCAGGCACGCCGCGCCGAGGACGAACACGGCCGGATATGACGCCCACGGCGCAAGCACCGCCAGAAGACATACGACAACGCGGGATCGCAGGGTACGGACAGGCCGTAGACAGCGAAGCGCGGCCAGCAAGATCAACTCCGTCATCAGGAAATCGAGCGTGTATGGTTTAACCTCGCCAGCATGTGCGGCGGCATGATGGCCGAGGGCGCAGAAGGCAACTGCCCACAATCCGCCTCGCCGACCCGCCACGCGCCGAGCTAAGGGAACCATGACGAACAACCCCGCCACGCTCGCCGCCAGGGCCGGCAGACGCATCGCCCATTCGCTGCCTCCCACAATCGGATACAACCCGCGCAAGATCCACAAAAACAACGGCGGAGCGGCCTGATTCTCGCGCAGAGGACCAAGCAATTCGAGGAACGACAGATGAAAAATGTTCAGCAGCAGATAGGCTTCGTCATACCAATACGAGGGACAGGCGGCATATTGCCGGACGCGAAGCGCGACCCCTAGCGCCAGAAGCGAAAGCAAGATAATTCGGTATCGACAAGAACGGCTCATGCGGCGCGAGTCCTCCTGACCTTTCGGAATGGAACTCTACCAACACAGCCGGTTGTGGGTAAATCGCAAGCGGTCGCGATCCGAGAGGGCCTGTTGTCGTTTTCGCACCCTAACCGTAGAAGAATCCTTAGAGTACACGATCGCGCCAACCGCGCAGCAGGACGCTCCGCAAGGAGTACGTGCCGCATGACAACCTTCAATCCAACCGTCTACGCCCCCGCCATCGCCGAGTTGTTGCGTGAGCCGTGGGTGCCACCGCTGGACACCGGCCATGCCAGCAAGATCACTCGCGCTCATCTCGAAGTCCTGAACGCCAACAACATCTTCGCGCCGCATCCGGTGCGCGATCGGATCATGGCCGACGCCTGCCGGGCGGGACTATGGCTGTATTTCAATTTTCTCGATGAATCCCACGCGATCAGCCAGGAGTTGCATACGCCGACCGGCAGTTACTGGCACGCGATCTTGCACCGCCGCGAACCGGACTTCGACAACGCCAAGTATTGGTTCCGTCAAGTCGGCGAGCATCCGGTTTACGAATCGCTGCGCTTCGCCGCCGCGGAGTTAGTGGCGAATGCGCCGCCGGCCGCCGCCTTCCTGCGCACGCAGACTGTTTGGGATGCATGCGCGTTCGTCGATCTGTGCGCCGCCGCGCTGGTAGGGCAGGTGCCGTGCGCCGAACTGTGCCGGCGAATCCAGAAACACGAGTGGGAATTGCTCTTCGATTGGTGCTATCGCCGCGCGTTGGGAGAATAGAGCGACCAGGCAAAAAGGGTAGGTGCCGCGAGCCGAGCGGCACGGTTTGAGTAGGTGCCGCGAGCCGAGCGGCACTATAAAGTCAAAGTCCGGCTCGGCTCGCCGGACCTACAGCCGAGCGGCACTATGAAAATGTCCGGCTCGGCTCGCCGGACCTACCACGAAGATTGTCAGGATTTACGCAAGCCGCCCTCTTTCTGTATGATGATTCCTTCTCTTCGTGGGAAGGATGGGCGAGACATGGCGGATGCGGCGACTCTTTCGGTCGGCTTCCTCGGTGCCGGACGCATGGCGACGGCCCTGGCGCGCGGCTGGCTGCGTGCCGGCCTGATTCGCGCGGAGGGTTGCCAAGCGAGCGATCCCTTACCCCAGGCTCGGCAGGCATTCACGAGCGAAACCGGCTGTCCGGCCATGCTCGACAATCGCGAAGTGGTTTCCGGCAGCGATGTACTCGTGTTGGCCGTCAAACCGCAATCGATGGCCGCGCTCATGGAAGAAATTCGGCCGCTGCTCAAGACGCGGCTTGTCATCTCCATCGCGGCCGGCATCACATTACGGCAACTGACTGCGGGACTCGGTGCCGGCTGCCGATTGGTGCGTGTCATGCCGAACACGCCCTGCTTGCTTGGTGCCAGTGCATCGGGATACAGTCCCGGTGAGAATGCCACGCCGGAAGACATTGCCCAGGTCGATCGCCTGCTTAATGCCGTCGGTGTGGCATTTCGGCTGCCGGAGCATTTGCTCGACGCCGTCACCGGCTTATCCGGCAGCGGGCCGGCCTTCGTTTACCTGATGATCGAAGCCCTATCCGATGGCGGCGTGCGTGTGGGTTTGCCGCGCGACGTGGCCACGGCGCTGGCGGCGCAGACGGTGCTAGGCGCGGCGAAGATGGTGCTGGAAACGCAGACACATCCGGGCATGCTCAAGGATATGGTGGCCAGCCCCGGCGGCACCACCATCGCCGGACTGCATGCACTGGAACGCGGCGGTGTACGCGGCGCGCTCATGGACGCTGTTGAGGCGGCCACGCGCCGAGCGATGGAACTGGGTCAATCGAAATAATGAATCATGACAGCTTTGCCCGAAAATGAACGCATCCTCATCCTCGACTTCGGTTCGCAGTATGGCCAGCTTATCGCCCGGCGCATCCGCGAGCTGAACGTCTTTTGTCAGATTGTGCGCCACGACATCTCGGCCGAGCGCGTCGCCGAGTTGAAGCCGCGCGGCCTGATTTTCTCCGGTGGACCGGCCAGCGTCTACGCGGCCAATGCGCCGCGCTGCGATCCGCGTTTGTTCGATCTCAATATCCCCGTGCTGGGCATCTGCTATGGCATGCAGCTAGCCTGTCATCTGTTAGGCGGCAAGGTATTGCCGGCCCTCAGCCGCGAGTTCGGGCCGGCCCTCTGTCATATTCAGGACGCTAACGGCCTGTTTGCGGGAGTGGCGAGCGAAACCGTCGTGTGGATGAGCCACGGCGATCAGGTGCAGATGGTGCAGGGCGATTTCGTCTCGCTGGCGACCACGGATACCTGTCCGATGGCCGCGACTCGTCATCGCACGCGCCCGGTGTATGGCTTGCAATTTCATCCCGAAGTCAGCCACACGCCTGAAGGTGGGCGCATCCTGCGCAACTTCCTCTTCGACGTGTGCGGCTGTCGGGGATTGTGGCAAATCGGCTCGTTTCTGACGCAGACCGTGGCGGAACTTGTCGAGCGCATCGGCGATAAGCGCGTCATTTGCGGGCTGTCCGGCGGCGTCGATTCGTCGGTGACGGCCGCTTTGTTGTTGCGAGCCGTTGGCCGGCAGGTGTGTTGCATTTTCGTCGATAATGGACTGCTGCGTCAGGGCGAGGTCGAGTCGGTGAAACGCATGTTTTCCGGCCATTTTCAGGCCGATCTGCGCATCGTCGATGCCGGTGAGCGCTTTCTCGCCGCCTTAAAAGACATTAGCGATCCGCAAGAGAAACGCCGGCGCATCGGCCATGTATTCATCGACGTGTTCAAGGACGAGGCCCGTCACATTGAGAACGCGCACTTTCTCGCTCAGGGCACACTATACCCCGATGTAATCGAAAGCGGCGGCGCGCGAGATGGCCCGGCGGCCAACATCAAGACGCACCACAACGTCGGCGGACTGCCCAAGGAACTTGGCTTCGAGCTGATTGAACCGCTCAAGGATCTGTTCAAGGACGAAGTGCGGCGGCTGGGCGTCGAACTGGGGTTGCCGGAGACGCTGGTCTATCGTCATCCATTCCCTGGCCCCGGTTTGGCGGTGCGCTGTCTGGGACCAATCACGGCCGAGCGTCTCGTCGTGCTGCGGCAGGCGGATGCGATTTTATTGGAGGAACTGAAGCAATCGGGGTGGTATCGCAAAACCTCGCAGGCGTTCGCGGTGCTGCTGCCGGTGCAGTCGGTCGGCGTCATGGGCGATGGCCGCACTTACGAAAACGCCATTGCCCTGCGCGTGGTGCAGACCGACGATTTCATGACGGCGGATTGGTCGAAATTGCCGTATGAATTGCTGGGCAAGATCGCCGCGCGTATTGTCAATTCCGTGGCGGGGGTGAACCGCGTTGTTTACGATATAACCAGCAAACCGCCGGCGACGATTGAATGGGAGTGAGCCGTGCCCAGCGGTCCCAATCTGTTTGCGCGATTGCATAAGTGGGCGGCGCGGCAAGATGAAAACTTCTTGACCGAGTCGCTGGCTGTCGTGCTGGAACAGTTGCTGATTCTGGCTCCCGAGGTCGGAGTGCGGTTGGTGAGACAGCTAACGGGTGGTTTTATTGACTTGCCTCAGGACGAGGCCAGCGCGATTATAGTCCGAACCCAAGTGGAAGCTGGCCAGGGGCGGCCCGATTTGGAATTTCGTGCGCCTTATCAACTTGTTTGGGTTGAAGTGAAAGCCGAGTCCGAGTTGCGGGCCGGGCAGTTGGAGGGGTATCGAGTACTTCTCCGCGAGTGCGGAATCGAACAAACGCGGTTAATTCTTCTGACCCGCTATCCAGAAGTGTTCCAATCGGAAGACGCTCGCCCAGACTTGGAGATCCGCTGGTTTGAGTTCGCCGATTGGCTGGAAAAAGAATTGCCTGACATCGAGACGGCTGGCCAGGTTGCCAACTTTCTCGCGCGACAATTCCTGGACTTCTTATGGGGGAGGAATATGAATCTGACTCAAGTGGGTAAGTACATGCCCGATGGCCTTCGTGCCTTATCGAGTTGGCTCAACATGCTACGCGAGGCCGCAGTCACCTGTAAAGTCAAAAAAATTAGAGTCTCGGATGCGTGGAATTACAATGGAGTCAGCCTTGAGGGAGGCAAGTACTGGATTGGCTTTATTCACGCAGCTCCAGAGAAGCTTTATTTCAACACCTTCTCTCGCATGGACACGGAAGCCGCCGCTCGGCGCGGTATCTCTTTGGTGAAAGAGACTCGGGCATTCGGTGGTGTAAGCTGGTCGAAAAGCGTTGAACTGGATTCCGAATCAATCCATTTCTTCTCACGCTCCAAGGTGAGCCAGATGGAATGGCTGGAATGTTTCCTACGGGAGTGCCTGGACATAGCTCGCTCGATCGAAACGCCGGACCAGCCGCCGATCCCCGAAGACCCGGAAGAGAG
>DATNCY010000249.1:0-37413 GCA_035553375.1 Gemmataceae bacterium | reverse complement strand
TTCGTGGAGCGTCTGCTGACGGTGATCGAAACCTGCCGTCGCCAGAACCGCGATGTCTTCGCTTGGATGACAACTACTGTTCAAGCTCACTTTGCCGGTCAATCAACACCGTCCCTTCTGTCCGAGGTCTGAACGGTTACGATCATTCGTCCCAAGGGCCGACGTGAGTACAATCCCATTGGGCCCCTGGTAGTTGTTAAATGTATCTCCTTGGACAATACCGTCAAATCCCCACTGAAACTGAGGCTGGGCTGCTCCATCAAAAGCGGCTCTGTCCGTGTAGCCGATTACCATTCCGGCCCTAATTTGCGCAACTGAACACAGTTGAAGTACCAAACCTACCATAATGAGAGTCGCTTGATTCATTTTCTGTACTCACTTTATCAACCGACCTTTCCCAGATGAACGCCATCCGGGAGCATGAATCCAGTCCGAAGATCAAGTTTACCCCTGCGAAAAGCTGTCGGCAACATCTTGCAAGACTGGTCGATCTCCCGACTACCTGTCCACCGCCCAGACTAGGATTGAGTAATCAAGCTCTTACTCATCGCGAGACAAGAAGCTCATCAGCTCCGCGTGCAATTTCTCGAGCAATCCATCGAGGTCGCCTTCAGCCCGAATGGCGCCAGCACCGTGGCCATGGTGTCTGTGATTGACCAGACCGAACGGTCTGTGCATCTGGCTGGCTACTCGTTCACTTCCCGCCCGATCGCCACTGCACTGATCGCAGCCGAAAAACGAGGCCCGGTGGCAACTGCTGTGGGCCGAAAGCCAGCCCTACACCGCAGACCAACCTTAATCTGGGCGATGCCTTCGGCCCGCGTGCTGCGTGGGTTCCGTACTGCGCACCCGCTGCGCGGCCACTTCGCCCGCGATCGCAAGCAGACGGACTCTCGAACCCATAATCACCACTCAAGACGCCTCCCCGCGCTTGCCGATACTACCCTCACCTTGCCAGGGCTCCGCGCCAAACCATCACGCTACCCGGCGTTTACCGCCCGGTGTTGCACCCGCCGCGAGCCGGCAGGCAAGGCACGAAAGTCCGAGAGCCGGGTAGGGTAACGCCTATCCGGCTTTCGGTCATTTCGGTTACGCCAGCAGCGCGTCGGCCAGCAGAAACTCGGCGCCCCGCCGGTGGCCCGGCGACGGATCAACCCTCGCCGACTTCGGCCTCGACGACCGTCCTGGCGAAGCCTTGATAGGCGGACCAGAATTTCCGCGCCATCGAGTCGGGGAAGACGTGGAACTCGCCCGCAGCCAAGGCCGCGACGATGCCGTCGGCTACCAGCGACGACGGCTCCGCGATCGCGGTGAGGCCGGCGGCGTCGGCCATGTCGGTCGCGATCGGGCCAGGGTGGACGCTCACCACCAGGGTGCCCTGTGCCTTCAGCTTGTCGCGCAGCCCCTGGGTGATCGAGTACGCGGCGGCCTTCGACGCGGAATAGGTCGCGAAGTCGGCGAAATTCTTCAGCGACACGACCGAATTAAGCTGCACGAACGCCCCGCCCCCGTTGGTGGCCAGCACCGGCGCGAACGCCTGCGCCATGCGGATCAAGCCATAGACGTTCACGTCCATCTCGAACCGGAGGGCGTCGATCGCGTCGGCGGCGAGCGGACTGGCGGTCTTGAGGACGCCCGCGTTGTTCACGACCAGCTGCACGTCCATCGCGGCCTTCGCAGCGGCCGCGATCGTCGCCGGTTTGGCCAGGTCGAGTTCGACCGCCACCACCCTGCCGCCCGACGCCCCCACCACGTCCGCAGCCGAGTCCGGGTTCCGGACCGCCGCGTATATCTTTGAGGCACCGTTCTTCAGCAGCGTTTCGACGATTGACTTGCCGATGCCGCGATTTGCCCCGGTCACGAGGGCGACCTTGTCTTGGACTGAGAAGCTCATGGTCAGTCTCCTTTGGGGAGGCGGGCAGATCTGTCTGTCCGCCGAATAGTAGGGAATACCGGCTGCGGCCGACCTTACACAGAATGGCTCGCGGCGGGAGAGCGCTACGTGGCGTGCTTCGCGAGGAACGCCCGCATCAGCCCCGCGAGTGGCCGCCCATGACAACCGCTATTGAATGCGGCGAGCCTTGGACTTACCCGTGCGGCACGGAGCGGCTGAACCACTCCACGAACCGCGTCGGGCCAAGACGCGGGTTATCACCCGGTGCAATCCCGCGGCTGCCCATCGCCGCCCCGTAATAAAGGGCCTGCGGATCCGCGATCACTTTCCGCTTATCCCCGCTCGCGGCCATGAACCGTCCGACGAACTCTGCGATGGACATTTTCTCGGGGCCGGCCAGTTCGATGGTGGCGTTCAACGCCGTGCCGACGGCGACGTCCGCCAGGGCGGCTGCCACGTCGTCGGCCGCCAGCGGCTGCATGGGGGCCGTCGAGAGCCGAACGGTATCGCCTTCAGCCCCCGATTCGGCGATCCCGCCGAGGAACTCAAAGAACTGCGTGGCGCGCACGATGGAGTACGGCATGCCGCCGGCCTCGATCAGCTTCTCCTGATTAACCTTGGCTCGCATGTACCCGCTGTCCGGCATGCGGTCCGCCCCGACCACCGACAGCGCGACGTGGTGCTTTACCCCGGCCGCAGTCTCTGCCGCCAACAAGTTCCGGGTCGAGGTGTCGAAGAAATCCATCACTGCCGCATCCGCCCACGACGGCGAGTTCGACACGTCCACGACCACGTTCGCGCCAGCCAAGGCACTAGCCAGTCCTTCGCCCGTGATGGTGTTGACGCCCGAGGAGGGAGAGGCAGAAACCGCTTCGTGGCCCTGTTGCCGGAGGATTGTCACGAGCTTCTTGCCGATGAGCCCGGTGCCGCCGATCACGACGATCTTCATGACGATTCTCCTCGTTTGTCCCCCGAACTATCCCCACACCGACCTTCAACGTCGGCGACCGCCGAACTCGTTGGCGTGAAGCGACACGAACTCTCGGACGCCCATCGCAGGCGTGTCTGTCACCCGCTCCACGCCGTCCGCCTGCCGGTCGTACCGGTCCGCCCGGTGCAGTTCGCCCATCGTCACGACGTGCTGAACCACGTACTCCGGCAGCCCCGCCCGTTTCAACACGGCCTCGAACGCCTCGGGGGCGACGTCCGCGTACACGACCTCCCGGTTCAGCGCCTCGGAGAACTCCCGGGCCATCCCGTGCAGGTCTTGCGACTGCGGGCCGGTGAGTTCGTAGACCCTTCCGAGGTGCGGCGTTGGGTCGGCGAGGACTGCGGCCACCACGCGGGCGACATCTGCCGCCGCGACCGGGTTGGTCTTGCCCCGCCCGAACGGCAGCTCGATCTGGCTACGCTCGCGGACGTTCGTGCTGGCAAGCGTCAGGAAGGTTTCGAGGAAAATGGTCGGCCGGACGGTGACGACCGGCAGGCCGGACCACGCCAGCGCCTGCTCGCCGAGCCAATGCTGTCGCTGCTGGTTGCTCGGGGTGGTGTTGTGGATGTCCATTTCGGAGACGGTCATCTGGGACATGTTGACCAGGGCGACCACGCCGACTTCCCGGGCGACGGCCGCCATCGTCACGGTCGCCTCCAGATACCCGGCGGACACGGACATGCCGAAGTAGACCCGCCGGCAGCCGCTGACGACCCGATAAACGTCGGCCGGTTCCAGGAGGTCGCCGACCATCACCTCGGCGCCAGCGGCCCGCAAGGCCGCCGCCCGCTCGTCCTCGCGTCGGACCATGGCGCGGACAGGGAGGCCTCGCTCCAAGAGCAGGCCGACCACGGTCCGTCCCACCGCCCCAAGTTGCCCGGCTGCTCCGGTAACCAGGATCGGTCCGTTATCGGCCATGTCTATCTCCTGTTCATGGAACCGTGGTTTATTATAGCCCCAGAGAACCGGCACGTCCGAGACCCTTGCGCGAACTACCCGCTTGCTGCACCCTACCGTCATGTCCTGCACGGAAATCTACACGGATGGCAGCTACGTCGATCAGACTCGATCCGGCGGGTGTGCTGCCGTCATCCTTCGCACCACCTCGGGACAGCAGGCCGGCACTTCGAGCCGGGAGATGGAACTGCGCGCCCTTGTTGCCGCCGCACGCGGCCCATGCTGGGCCGCATCAGGAGCTTGCCGGCCTCGGCCTGGCGACGGATCACCTTGCCCTTCCTGACGCGCACCTTCCGCACACCCCGCGTCCTGGACGAGCGCGTCCCGTTGCTCGGCTACGACGGCCGAGTGCGGCAAATCATCGTGATCGATCTGGGCCACGAGGAGCCGACCATCCTCCTGACCAACAACCTCCGAACCAGTTGTCCGAAGCTGGTGACCCGCTATGCCCAACGCATGCTGATCGAGAACGGCATCTCCGAAGCCGTCCAGTTCTTTCACCTCGATGCCTTGTCGTCCATGATCGGCACGAAGGTGGACTTCGACTTGCAGATCACCCTCATGGCCAGTGCCTTGTATCGTCTGCTGGCCAACCGGATTGGCCGGCAGTACCAACAGGCCACGGCCAAGAAGATCTTCCGCAACCTGCTGGACGTGTCGGCCACCGTCGAGGTTCTGGAACACGAAGTTGTCGTCACCTTGGACAAGCGAACTCACAACCCCTTCCTCGTCGCGTCGGGACTCGCGGATGAACCGACCCCTAGCCCTGGTTTGGCGACAAGCGTCTGGCGATCCGATTTAACTGACCTCACAGGTCGCTTTTGTTAACCGAACTAAGTATCGTGGAAATCGAGGCTAGTGATGCCCCTCACGAACGCCAAAGTGTAACCACGGGCACTTGACCCCATGGGCCGAATCGAAACTCTCCCTCGGCTCCCCGTCCACTCCGGACCTATCGGCAGTTCTATTAGCGAGCGTCGCCGTGGCAGAAATATGAAGACTTGTAAAAAATGCTCGCCCCAGCGTTTTGTTGTTGCCTTTTCCGTTCCGCCTTTTATTGTCGAGAGCATCAGAGCGTCTGTTACAGTTCCATCCCGCACGTCTGTGACCAGCAACGCCTCGGCCTGTCCATCGCCGCGAGATGGGGCCGAGACAGCGCTCGGAAAAAGGACAGCATCAAGCGAAGACCATTCACCTCGGTGAACCCAGCCCAGGAGGGCGTCCATGGAAATTGCGAATGATTTCTCTCTGATCGAGGATGCGCAGCGCAACGTGAAGGCGATGCTCTTGCTGTTGTTCGCCTACCAGCAGCAGGAGTGTCAGCGGCACGGTCGTTTTTGGGAAGTCCTGGCGACCGAAGGCTCGCTGATCAATTCCGGCTTCACGACGGAGGTGATCCGGAGGGCGGAGACGCAAGGCTATCTCATCTTCAAGCAAGTCCTAAACGTTGAAGGGGGAGTGAAATTAATCGTTCCAGCCGTCACACTCACGGAGCCCGGCGCTGCCCTAGCGGCGGCTGTCTGGGGCCTGGGCTGGCAGCAGTCCGACCTGCCAGCCATGGGAACCACCGGGACGAACGGAAGGCGCCGTCAGAAACCACGCTGGGATCGCCATATCCGTACCCTGTACTATGGCGATACGCTGATCTCGCGTTTCCGGCGGGAGGCTCCCAATCAGATGTGCATCCTGGACGCTTTCCAGGAACTGCGCTGGCCGGCACGCATCGACGATCCGTTGCCGCCCCGCGGCGGCGTGGATCGTCGCGAGCGGCTGCACGATGCCATCAAGAATTTGAACAGAGGGGTTGCCCCCTGGAGCATCCGCTTCGCGATGGAGGCCGACGGGCAAGGCGTGCGTTGGTCGGAGGGTCGAGGGGTAAGAGTAACCGAGATCCCCGGCTAATTGCCGGCTATCTTCCGGCGATCTTCCCTAGTCGAGCCGCCATGCGAGTCATTACACTCTGTGTGTAGATTGGCTTGAACGTCCAGAGGAGAGTGCGGGGGTTGCGTTCAACCAGATGTTGCAGCAGACCGGCGGCCGCCAGCTGCTGTGGCGGATTGCATTCGTTGGGGAGCGGCCGCCGGCTGCTGAACTCTATCCCGTTTCGGCTGTGATCGTCGATTCGGCCACCATTGAGGAACGCATGCTCAGTATCGGAAGGCGTTTCCATGGAATAGAGGCCCTTGCGGATAACGAACATATGTTCAGAGGCCCAAACGACGATCACAGCCCGCATTTGCTATCCTTGATACTGTTTCAGAAGAGTTGCATAATACTAAAATTAACTCTCGCCTGTGTTCTGATAGTCTTGTGAACGAGACCAGGATATAAAATGAAGGTAAGCAAGCGTTGAGGCGTGAAAAAATGGATTTTCTTGCATTACATGATGAAAACAATTGCTACTTTGGCATCGGAAGCAAGTGTAAAAAGGGGTAAAATGCACTTCCGGAACTAATAAGGGACTGTCAAGAAATAACTTGAACGTACTGTATTATATAATGTCAACATATAGAACGCGGAAAGGCCTCAATTTATGCGAGAGAAGTGGCTGAGTAACAAGTGACACAATAATGTCACTGTTCAAGTTATTTCTTGACAGTCCCTTAAGGTAGCGTGCGGTGCTTGAGGTGCTTGGGGTGAGGTACTCCGGTTCTTGTCGGCGCCGCGACTACGGTTCTCGACATGGCAATGACTGAGCCAGTTACAAACCGAAGTACTGGTACCAAATCAGGCGCAATTGCGCCTAGTCTGGTGGCTGTATCACACGAAGAAAGGGAAAAGGCTGTCGAAAACGGGAACGCTGTTGAGTCGGTCCCCGGGATGAAGGCGCTATGGGGTGAATCCCTTGGCGATTCTCGGGTGTGTATAGCGATTCTTGATGGAATGGTTGACCAGACTCATCCAACATTCAAAGAATCGATATTAGAGGTAATTGATCCTCTTGATCTTTATCCTGAGGGGTTTGAAACAGGAGATGATCGGTCGCAATTTGCGGTAAAGCACGGAACCTATGTGGCAAGTCTCCTTTTTGGATCGCACGCGAGTTCTGTAAAAGGCGTGGCTCCTCTTTGCAGAGGGGTTATTGTTCCTGTATATCGCCACGGATCAGATGGAAAGTTAAGTCACTGTTCGCAAGAGACTCTCGCAAAAGCGATTGGTGGCGCGCTGGATCACGGTGCACACATCATTAATGTTAGCGCCGGAGAGTTGTTGCCCAAAGATTGCGGTGATGTGTACAGGGACAAATGTCGTCTGGACTCTAAGTTGATGGAAGTGCTACGCGAATGTCACAACCGAAAGGTATTAGTGTTCGCTGCCGCGGGGAATGATGGTTGCGAGTGTTTGACCGTTCCAGCAGCAGCACGAGAGGTGATTGCTGTTGGTGCCATGTCTCTGGCCGGAGATTCTCTTGAGTTCAGTAACTGGGGACGTGTTTACCAAGAAAACGGTATTCTCGCGCCAGGAAAAGACTTATTGGTGGCTTCACCTGACAATCAGGTAGCAGTAAAGAGCGGAACCAGTCTCGCAACGCCAATTGTTTCCGGTGTGGCTGGTCTTCTCTTGTCGATACAGATGGCGCAGTTTGGCGCCTTCGATCCGGATAAAGTTCGTCGCGCGATCCTCAACACTGTCGACAGATGTGACCCTCGCGTTGATTCCGATTGCAGACGAATTTTGGTTGGCCGACTCAATATGACCGCAGCTCTTGCTGCAATCAAAGAAGGGATCGCTCCGATGAATCATGCGCAACAGTCTGCCGAAGGCCAGAGTAACATTTGCTCCAGCACGACGACAGATACGCGGGCCGACCAACCGTCTCAATCGGTGGTTCCGCAGGAGACGGGAGAAAAAGCCTCATCCGGTTCGGGAACTGTATTGCCTTACGACTGTGGCTGTGGTTGCAAATCAGAAGCAGGCGCCCAACTCGTCTACGCCGTCGGCAAAATCAATTACGACATTCCGCTACCTGGCACGCAGGACTCCCTCAACGCGATGTTGAGCCTTCCGGCGAACACGGTGGGCGTTCTGGACCCAAGTGCGTTTATTCACTACTTGCTCGGTGGGAGTCGCCCGATCGCCTCCGGTAAAACCAAGGCTTACCATGGCGCCATGGCCGATGCCGAATCCGTCGTGTGGACTCTTGAACAAGATGGCTCACCTATCTACGCGATTCAGCCAACACGGGCTTTCGCCGCCGAAGGATACAAGCAGTTGGTTGCCCTGTTCATTGAACAGTCGTTCGGTGCGTGGCCCACAGTTTATTCTTTCCTGCAAAGTATTGGTGCCAAACCCGATTGCCTGTACGAGTATTTCTCCTGCTATTCCGGTGAAGAGGATCACGGTTGGCCTCCTTTGCCGCTGCCCCCAAAGCCCGCGAGGGAAGGTTCGCCTGGTGGAGCAAAAGACCAGAAAGGGGACGAGAAGAAAACGGAGGACCAAACGGAAATCCTAAAAGCCGAAGCTGCAGCCTTTCCTGGTCAGATCGTCGGCAAGGTGCGACTTCGTTCTGGCCAAGTCGTTGAAGTCATCAGTCCCGTCATGCGGGGGACGCAAAATTGGGCGACCGAAACCCTTTTCTCAAAATTCTTTACTTCCGGCTATACTCCGGAGCAGCAGGATTTCTTTCACCACCTCGTTCGCCGGTTGATGGAAGAAACGCGTAATTACGGTCGCTCCCCTGAAGATCGGACCAGGAATTTTGCGGCGACGAACCTTCTCGACGCATTCAGCAAGTTGAGCGGGGACGCTAACTTCAAGAAATTCATTGGTCCGAATAGTACCATTGCAGACATTTGGGTGGACAGCATCTCGGTCATCCGGAACGATCGGTGCCGCACTCTGTCCGAGTGCTATGACTTTGAACTCAAACTGTTTGACGGAAGCGACATTTTGAAAGGCAAATTTGTGGTCGCGGGAACTGTGGACGTCAAGTCTGTTGTCCCCGCCCTGATTAGCGACCTCAGGTTGAAGGTCGTAAGGAGTTAGCTAACATGCGACTGCCGCCAAAACGAATTGTCCTGCAAAAACTAGAGCGGTTTTCATCGGGTATGGTCGCCATGCGAGAGGCGAGCGAAAGGAGTGGAAGGATCTCTCCTCAGGCAAGCAATCCATTGTTTTGTCTGCAGATGTGCGACCAATTATACCCTGGTGACCTTGTGGGCCGGCAGAAGTGCCGCGAAACCTGCTACTAAGCCGCCTCGCGACATCGGAGGCGTCGCCCAACAGATTGGTGTTTCGACTGCTTCGCAACTGTTGACAGGGAGGCAGCTAGCGCCTGAATCAATTTTCAGATGGTTTTTGGCGCAAGTATTGCGTAGTTTTACGTGCTTAGTGTTTCGACGGTCACTTTTTTAAGGAGTTTGGCGATGCGACTTCCCCGTTCGATGACAGCCAGTACCACCAAAATGAGCAGCCTCAAGGTGGTCCGTAGTAACGAGCGCTCGTCTGAAATGCCGGCTACTTCCACGGCGCAGGCTTCCTCGGCCAGCCTGAATGCCGGGCGCAGTTTTGGCATCACCCCCCAGGTTGGCGGGGTCACCGTCTGTTGGAATGGAATCTGCGGCACGACTCTCGAATAAACTCTTGAACATCCCAGGATCGAGAGCCAAGCCGGTTGCACCAAGTAGAATAGCCTACGCAGAGCTGCAATTATTTGATGCTGGGCTTAGCAATTAGGTAATCATTTGTACCCGATGCTTCGCCTCTTGCCATTCGAATAGGGATTTGTGGTTCTGCGTAGGCGATGTTACGATTTTTGCTTTCGTCGCTACCAGAGGATTACTTTGATGAGACTTCCCCCGAAAATTGGACGTCCAAGTTCTGATCGCTCCTTTTTCGAGAACTCCGAAGGCTCCTCGCTAGTCGGCAGCCAAGAAGCCGCTGTGCAAGCTCTTGGTGGAGGGATCCGCCCAGCCGAGTTCAAGCACTGCTGTGGCAACGATCAATACAAGATGATGTGCGAAAAGGGGAGCGTGCGCTGCTACGAAAAACAGGCGGGGCAGTGGAAATACACCTACGGCCACATCTGCAAGGAAAGCATTCCCGATTGCTATAATTCCGTGAACGCGAACTCGCAATGTTGCAAATGACCGGGATATGCCTCATTCAACCCATATTCGCCGAATGGACCGACGCTGTTCGTTGATCTTCACTTGTCCTGTTCTACTAAGGTTTGATTCTTGCGCTGGCTGCGCAAGAATCACAAACTCTTATGCGACTTGAAGTAGCTTTTTGATGTTCGCTTGTCGGGCCACCAGCAATGGTACGCGCCCGGCGGATCACGTTGGAGTTGAATGCGATTACAAAGGGCGTCAGCCCACGGACCCATAGCGGATCCGCAGGCTGATGATTGGCCAACTTGTCTGTGTTTTTTCACCCGGCTAACGCCGGCCGGTTCGGAGATGCCCGGCTACGCTGCAACAGCCATCGATCGGGCAACCACTCCTGCAAGGGTTCGTGCGCCGGCTTGTCCCCCAAAGCAAACAAGCCTGACAACGCTTCACGCAAGTAGACGAACGGATCCATCCCCAGGTGCTTGCACGTCCCCACCACGCTATACAGCACCGCCGCTGTCTGACCGCCACTTTCACTTCACTTCGCCCCGTCGAAGGCTTTGTGTGGCGTCTTGCGGAGGGACGGCGCGTAGCGACGGGCTGGTACTTCGACTACGAAACCGAGCGCTTGCCATCCAACCCTCCTGGCCCCGGCTCAGGGTTTGGGTATGCGCCGGGATTCGTTGTGGCGGACGACGGGTCGATTTGCGTGGTACGCTGGAGTGAACTGAGCGAAGTTCGACGATCTGTGTCACAGAAGTGACACGCCTCTCACGAATCCGGGCCGTATCGCCAATGCCAGAGAGAAAGTGCCCCGACATGGTTTTGGGTACTCCGCAGGGGATTGACCTGGTAATGGCGGCACGAGAGGATGGCTGTTGGCCCGCAAGCTCCATAACGCTGGTGGCGGAAGGTTCTATCAACCGGCATCGCGTCAGCCGTAAAGACGCACTTATATGCGAGGCAGAGTTGTCGTCCTCGAAGGGGAATCCATCGAGCAGGCACTGAAAAGGCTCAGGCGGATTGTCTGCATGGATCGAGCATTGAACAAGTGGCCGAAGTGGCTCGGACATTACGCGAAGCCAAGTGAGAAACGCCACCGCGAACATGGGATGAGGGAGATGAAGCTCAAGTGGCGTCGTGTCTGGGAACGGCATCATCGCAAATAGTTCGCGACATTCCGCGATGCCTGAGAACCGAGGAAACAGGACGCCCGTTTGCCGCTACCCAAATCCGTCTCGGGTGGTCGATCCTCAAGCGGTAGAATAGGAGTAGCGATGGGACTGCCTCTCATCCCTAAAGACCTCGCCGTATTCCTTCGTGGTGGTCCAAGGACGTTGAACGCGGGACACTACGAGACTGTCACCTTGGTGCCGGTCGAAGAGTTGAACGTAGTGACGCTCGCGGTAACGCCAAACATGGCCCCATTCGTCGGTGACCATCCGCACGCGAATGAGTACGGCCACTATGCAGTTCCGGCGGTAAACCTGGTACGTGGCGGCCCGAAACGAGCTGATTCCTTTCCGGCATGGCTGTTCCTCTGGCTGCCGACCGAGGGGCGGTACGGCTCCTACGACCTCGACCACGGCGACCTCATGGTTTTCGGTCCCGACGTGACTTGGTCACAGATTGCCGCCGACCCGTTGCCGTTTGTGCTGGCCAGCGATGGCGGAGGTGATGGTGAAGTGGCCATCGAATTCCTGGAACCGTGGCACCGATATCCGTTCGTGTCTGTCAAGGAACCGGACTAATCCGGCGACGCGACATCCGTTTGCGTGGTCGTCATTCAACAATTCGAGAGAGGGAGGCGCGCTTTCGGACAGTACAAGGTCGAGGGAACCGTGATCGGTCTGGGCTTATGCGTCTTTGCCTCCTGCGGCCTCGCGCTCGGATGGCTCGGCACTTGGGGGCGTCTGATGTGGGTGCCGTTGCTCGTTCTGGGGTTTCTTTTCGTTGGCCTCATCGGCCACTTCCTGCTCTTTCTGCTGCCCATTCTGGTGATTCAGGAGTTACTGTCGCTTTGGAGCAAGCAAAAGTAACCGACTCCGTGTCGGGCCGTCAGGAAGCGGGAGATGGGGTTGACGGCCACAGGTACTCGGCCGAAACTACTCTTGTTGGATGAGGCTTGTGGGAGCATGGGCACCTACCTCACCATCATCGGCTAATGGACGATGCGATGCGGTGCTTGACCGTCTTGACTATCGGCTTCCTGAGTGCGCTGCTGCTTGCTTGTGGTGGGATCGGTCTCGCTTACGACAAGCGTCTGGTCGGGGACATCGGGCTTGCGGCCATTGATTCGCGCCAGCAAATGTCGCTCGTCAAGATTAATGGTAACGGCAGGGATACCTTGGTCTCCCCGACCGTGATCGCCGTGGGTTTCAACGAGTCGCACGTCATCGCCAAGCGGCATCCGGTAGATGTCTCCAGGCAAGTTGACAAGGCGGTTACGGAATACTTCATTGTCACGGTTCACGGCGAGAAAGTAGACGGTCCGCTGACGGAACTGGAATTTCGTGCGAAGCGCAGAACGCTCGGGGTGGACGATAGGCTGGATTTCACCCTCGCTTTTGACGACCTGAAATAAACGGTTGGTGCGGCCCGTGCCGGTTCGCCATGCCTACCGCATCTTCTCGATCATTCACCCGACCGTTACGCGGGTAAATCAACAAAGGTGGTCTAGGAGAGAAGACGGATGGCGGGACAAAGTAGATGGCCCAAGCCTGTGCCGGATCGATGTAGCGATTGCAAGTGCGCGCAGCTTGATGGACTCGGTCCTGAAGGACACTGGAACGGGGAAGAGAGGGGAGGGCTAATCTTCGCCGCTCACTGCTGCCAATGTGGCGTGCGGTGGTTAGGCTACGGTTTGGGTGGCTGTGAAAGACTTCAAATCCTTCGTTGGGAACGAGAGAGATCGGCATAACACGACAGTTTGCGTTCACCCATCTGCATGTAGGATACCCAAGGCGCGACTGCCTGGCCTTTACGGAGTGGAACACTACCGAGCAAATC
The DNA here is from genome assembly GCA_035553375.1 of Gemmataceae bacterium. Classification (GTDB taxonomy): domain Bacteria; phylum Planctomycetota; class Planctomycetia; order Gemmatales; family Gemmataceae; genus JAJPHU01. The sequence goes on along the minus strand of DATNCY010000249.1, from coordinate 24,509 downwards.
CCCATGTACTACCTCACCGTGAAGAAGAATGGCGAGTATGTAATTCGCCGACGGAATTCGCTGATTACTCGGCAGCGATAGCGTTCACGGCACAGTTCTACCGACCGAAGGCCCCTCGGTCAGTCCTCTGCGTCGATGACAAGCAGAAGACCTACGTCGCCGGCTCCTTTGAGGCGGTGCTAAAAGGCGACAAGAAGGCGAAGTAATCGTGCGGCAACCCGAGTAACGGATGGGAATACCGTCGGCGCGGGCCAGCCGCCTCAGGAAGTGAGTGCAGCCGTCACAGCCGCGATCCTGATCGGAAGAAGAGGGCAGGAAACGTCCGAGTCTTACAAGCGGGAGATCAGTCATGGCGGTGCGCGTTCTGCCTTTATTTGGGGCGATCCTCTTCTTCGGCATCGGCGTCGTCTGGAGAGTCTGGCTGCAATACCGGCGGCACGGTCACACGGGCGTCGCCCTGTTCCGCTCGGGGGGCTGGGCGCAAATGGCCGCAGAAGGTGGGTTCTGCCTGATACTCCTCGCAGTCATGGCTCAGCCGCTGGCATTCGCCGCTTGGCCGGGATCGCTGTCGTGGGCGCTGATCGTAACCCCGCCCCCGTGGCTATCGTGGGCGGGGACGCTGGTGACGACGATGGGGGTAGCCTTCATGGCCGCTGCCCAACTGGGCATGGGCGCCTCTTGGCGGATCGGTATCGACGAGAGAGCCACACCCGGCCTCGTGACCGGCGGCCTGTACGCCTTCTGCCGCAACCCGATCTACCTGGGCATGTTCGTCGCCCTTGCCGGCATGGGCTTGGCGCTGCCGACGGCGCTGTCCGTGGCGCATTTGCTGTTCATCGCCGCCGGGGTGCGCTACCAGGTGGGCAAAGAAGAGGAATACCTGATCCAGACCTACGGGGATGGCTTCCGCAGCTATGCCTCGCGAGTCGGGCGCTTCGTGCCGGGCCTGGGGACGATGGCCTGACCTGCTGCCATCGCAATCGACACGGAGTCGGCTGCGCTCGCCAAATCATTCAGGCCTCGCGTGGTCACAAGGTCTATCCGTACCTGTTGAGGAACGTGGCGATCACGCGTCCGATTCATGTGTGGAGCGCGGATATTACCTATATGCCTAGGGCTTCGGGGTTCATGTATCTTGCGAGGCGCGACGACCAAGTCGTGCTGGCGGGGGCAAAGGATCACAAGTTCCTCGTACTCAACCTGGTTCGGTCCTCTCGACCGAAGAGCGCAAGTCAATCTCTGTAACCTGCTACGGTCCGAAACACCTCCGAGGAGGGTTCCCTTCCCCGCCTCGATCTTTCAAGTCTCAGCTTTATCGATCGTCCCGGCGCTGAAATGCAGCAGCTTCTGCGGCAAGGTGTTCAGATTCACTCCTGCTCTCCGTTCGTCGCGGAGTTGCTGCATTGGGACCGCGAAGCAAATCCTTAAGCTCATGTGCGAATGGTCATCCCGGTTGGCCTTCCTGGGGCGCTCGGGCGATGCCGAGCTTCTTCATTCGGCTACGGAGCGTGTTAGGATGGAGGACGAGGATTTTCGCTGCGCCTTGGGGACCGTCAATAATCCAACCCGATTGCTCAAGAGCGGCCAGGATATGGTTCCGTGTGTTGGCTTCCAGGCTTTCGAGCGACGGAGTCTGTCGCACACTGATCGCAGCCAGACCCTCGTTTTCGGAACCGGGCTGCCTTGTCGGATCAGTGCCCGGAGGGCGATCTGCCGGTGCGGAGGCGAACACTTCCGGATCGATCTCCAGTGTCGGACCGTTCGACAGAATGACCGCCCGTTCCAAAACATTCTCCAGTTCGCGAATGTTTCCTGGCCACCAATAGCGGCTCAGTCGCTCCAGGGTCGCCTTTCCGACCGACTCGATGCGCACGCCGACGCGGGCCGCGAACCGGGCCACCAGAAAATGTACCAGTATATGAGTTTGCGCCTCTGGAGGCGATCAGCGCTGAACACTTTCACAAGCAGTTTGACCTCAACGTGCTGGGACTGTTGTTGACGACGCAAGAGGCCGTCAACCATTTCAGTCCCTCCGGCGGCAGCATCGTCAACATCAGCTCACGATCGCAGGAGGGTGTCCCATGCGTGCAATTCTCAGAACGGGATTCGGCGGGCCGGAAGTGCTGGTCATTCGGGAGATCTCGGAGCCCGAACCGAAAGACGGTCATGCAGTGATTGAAGTCAAGGCGTTCGGCCTCAACCACGCCGAGCTGCACATGCGGAAGGGGGAGTGGGCCGAGATTGCCGACGTCAGCGGCATCGAGTGCGTCGGCGTCGTCAAGTCTTGCCCCAGCGGGGAGTTCGTCCCCGGGACCAAGGTGGCGGCGTTGATGGGCGGACTGGGCCGCACGATCAACGGCAGCTACGCCGAGTACACCCGCGCCCCCGTGACCAACGTGGCGGCCATCGAATCGGGCCTTTCCTGGGCAGAGCTGGCCGCGATCCCAGAGACCTACGCCACGGCCTGGACGTGCCTGTTCCGCAACCTGGAGGTTATTTCCGACCAGACACTGCTCATCCGCGGGGCTACCTCGTCCTTCGGCCAGGCGGCCCTCAACATGGCGGTCAACGCCGGAGCGAAGGTCATCGCCACCACCCGCAGCCGCGACCGCTTCCCGATGGTAGAAGCGCTCGGCGCTGTCCGGGCGGAGGTCGAGGTGCCGGATCTTTCCAAACGGATCGTCGAGGCTGGGAAGATCGACGCCGTACTCGACCTGGTCGGCAACAGCACCATCCTCGATTCCCTCGCCATGCTGCGCCGGGGCGGCCGTGCTTGCCTGGCCGGGTGGCTGGGCGGCCTGGCACCGATCGCCGACTTCAACCCGCTACTACAGATGGCGAGCGGCGTTTATCTGACCTTCTTCGGCAGCTTCGTGTTCGGCAAGCCTGGCTTTCCCCTGTCGGACGTGCCGCTCCAGGCGATCGCGGCTGACGTGGAGGCAAAACATTACAAGGCGAAGCCGTCGCGCGTGTTCCGCTTCGAGGACATCCAGGAGGCGCACCGCGTCATGGAGTCCAATGAGGCCAAAGGGAAAATGGTAGTGATTCTGTGAGCGATGGTTCAGAGGGCCGCTACCGGCCTTCACAGCGTAACCGAAACAGAGGTAGTGATGGCCGTAGCCCCAAAACATGGAGAATCGCATTCCAATCCTGTGGATCGCCGAACCAATGCGCCATGGATCGGGGGGAAGCCTTCGGTCCTGATCTTCGATGTAAACGAGACGCTGCTCGACCTTGAGTCGATGAACCCGCTCTTCAAGCGCGTGTTCGGTGACGAGCGCGTCCTGCGGGAGTGGCTCGGGCACCTGGTCATGTACTCGATGACGCTCACTCTGTCCGGCCTCTCCAAGGACTTCTTCTCGCTGGGGCAACCGGTTCCTGAGCTACGGCAGTAACCCGCCACTATACCCGCAGTGGCAGGAATACTTGCGGCAGGTCGGCTGGGGTTTTCCACGACGCGCAGCTTTTTCCCGGTAATACCGGCGGCCCGCTTGTGAAGTTTAGATGACGCATCTACGCCGGCATCAAGCGCCGCAACGCGCTCATGATCCAGCAGTGTGTAGCGGCCGGCCGTCGAGGGCCCGGTCGAGGTTGAAAGCGGCGCTAATCAGCGCCAAGTGGGTGAAAGCCTGCGGGAAGTTGCCCAGGGCCTCGCCGCTTGGCCCGGTTTGCTCGGCATACAATCCAACGTGGTTGCCGTAACCCAGCATCTGCTCGAACAGCAGGCGGGCCTCGGCCAGACGGGGCGGGTCGGTCCGCCCGGCCCGCGTCAGGGCCTCCACCAGCCAGAAGCTGCACATGTTGAACGTCCCCTCCACCCCCGGCAGCCCATCCGGGGCGGCCTTCGGGTCGTAGCGGTACACCAGCCCGTCGGCGGCCAGCCCGCCACGGGTAGCCGCCGACCGAATGGCGTCCACCGTGGCCAGCATGCGCGGATCGTTGGGGGCCATGAAGAAGGTCAACGGCATGAGCAGGGCGGAGGCGTCCAGGGCGTCGGAGCCGTACGACTGCACGAACGCCCCCCGCGACTCGCTCCAGCCTCTCGCCATTACCTCCTCGTAGACCGCGTCGCGCGCCTTCAGCCAGGCGGCCCGGTTGGCCGGGAAGGAACGCTTGTCCGCCAGCCGCAGGCCGCGGTCCAACGCCACCCAGCACATGAACTTCGAGTAGACGAAGTGCCGCCGCCCGCCACGCACTTCCCAGATGCCCTCGTCCTCCCGCCCCCAGTTGCCGGCCACCCAATCGATCAGGTCGCGGAGGTATCTCCAGGAGTCGTAGCCGATCGGGGCGGAATACTTGTTGTGCAGGTAGGCCGCGTCCATCAACTCCCCGTAGATGTCCAGCTGTAGCTGCCCATGTGCGGCGTTGCCGATCCGGACCGGTCTCGAACCCGCGTAGCCGTCCAGGTGCGTCAGTTCCTGCTCGGCCAGGTCGGATCGGCCATCGACGGCGTACATGAGCTGAAGGGGCCCGCCGCAGTGCGAGTCGCGCTCCTTCCAGCGGGCGGTCAACCAATCCATGAACCGGGCCGCCTCCTCGGTAAACCCGACCCGGAGGAAGGCGTACAACGTGAACGCGGCGTCGCGAATCCAGGTGTAGCGGTAGTCCCAGTTCCGCACCCCGCCGATCCCTTCGGGCAGGCTGGTGGTCGGGGCGGCGATGATTGCCCCGGTCGGCTGGTAGGTGAGCAGCTTCAGGGCCAGAGCCGAACGCAGGACCACCTCCCGCCACCGGCCCCGGTAGGTGCAGCGGGCCGCCCATCGCTGCCAGTAGGCGATCGTCTCGCGGAACCAATCTTCGGCCTCCCCTGTCCCGGGGCACCGGCCGGGGTCGGCGTCCGGCGCAATGGCCCGCAGGACGAAGGTGGCGTTCTGGCCCTCGCCGAGAGAGAACGCGGCCACCGCCCCATTGCCGTCGGGCCGAAGGGGGACCGAGGCGGCCAGCCCCAGGGACAAGTCTGGGCCGTCGAAGCGGGCGCCGTACTCGCTCACCCTGGTGACGTGCCGCGCCCGAGCGTAGTCGAACGCCGGCCTGCACTCCACCTCCAGCGGCAGCCGACCGCGGACTACCCGCACCCGGCGGACGAGTTGGGCGTCCGATCCGGCCCCGGGGCCGACCGGCATGTAGTCCTCGACCTCGGCGATGCCGTCGGGGTGCAGGAAGCGGGTGATCAGGACGTTGGTGTCCGGCCAGTAGTATTGTTTGCGGCGCAGCTCGCCAGTGGCGGCCGGAGCGATCCGGAACTGCCCTCCCTTTTCGGCGTCGAGGATCGCCCCAAACACACTGGGCGAGTCGAACCGCGACAGGCAGAGCCAATCGACCGACCCGTCCAGGCTAACCAAGGCGGCGCTGTGCATGTTTCCAACGATGCCGTGGTTCTCGATCGGTTGGTAGCGCATCGGCTTCGGCTCCCGTTGTCACCTGAGAGGTTCCTCGACGCGGTGCGGCAAGGGTCATCCTGCCTGCTTATTCTAAGAGTTGGGACGACTGGGGGCGCTCGTAGCGTTCTGCTGGACAACTGCATTGCTGAACCTCCCTGAAACAGGGACGAGTCTGGTCAGACTAGCCAGGCGTCCCACGGCCTTCAACGCCTAGCGAGTCCGCCCGACAACCTTTTCCCTTGCCTTTGTTTGTGGGAAGAACTCGGATAACTTCAACAGAGTGAAGTCACGGTTCGAGACACTTGCTGCATGGTCATCCGCCCACCCAGACGAAGCTCTCTTGGCAATGGCTTCGGACTGGTCGGCGAACCGCCGAAGTTCCTCAGCGCGGGCAAGATGTCGAGCGACTCGGCCTCGGTGAAATGTGCGGGCTGTTCTCGACAGGTTCGGAAGGGCATGGAGTGGAACCTGACGGACTTCTTCGCGTGTGGTCGCCTCCTCAAACTATTCCCCACAGGATCGGTCATCGTTTGCGGCGGAGGTCGTCGATTTTCTCTTGGAGTTTCAACACGTCCGCCTCGGCGGTGCCGAGCGGTTCGGGCTTCACGGTCTTCTCGCGGGTGTAGCCGATGTGCTTCATCCACGCTGTCGACCGGATCGCGCGCTTCCGCTCGACCAACTTGAACAGCGGGTCGGCCATGATCGTCGCGGGCGTCTCGTCCGGCACTTTCACGCCGAGCGCGCTGAGGATCGTTTTCGCGATGAGCAGGTGCCCGTCATCTCCGGGATGAACCCTGTCCCCCGAGAAGGAGCCCGTGCGTGCGTCACGCGCCTTTCGCATCGCGGTGTGAAGATCAATCACGGTCACGCCGGGAACCTTCAACGCGGTCTCCCATTTCGCATACGCGGTGAGTACCGCGTCGTAGTTGAACTCGTCCTTCCTGGGGCTGAAGTCGTAGATCGGCGGCGTGACAAGGTAGATTTGTTTCGCGCCCGCCTTCTTGCACTGTTCAATCAGGTTCGTGACGCCTTTCTGGAACGCCGCGAATCGGTCCTTGTCGAGCGGTAGGTAAATGCCGTCATTCATGCCGTAGCACGCGACCACGACTTCCGGCCTGGTTTTCTCCAGGAGGCGGCCGAGGCGCTTGAACAGACACGGTCTCGGGAACTTGCCGCCTGCGTGGCCGTCCTCGCTTAATCCCGACAGCGTTTCGCTCGCCAGCCCGAGGCCGATGATGTCGAAGTCCTTCTTCGGATACAGCTTTTCGAGGTAATACGTCGTGAAAGCGACGTACCCGCCGGACTGCGTGATGCTGTCGCCGAGGAAGACAACCCGCTTGCCGGCGAGCGATGCCGCGTGCTGCGCCGCGAGCGGAACCCTCCACGCCTCGGCGCTGGGCTTCGATTTCAGGCCGACGGTGTTGACGGCGATTACGCGGTAGGTGTGCGTCCTGGCGAGGTCCGCCTTCGTATCGGTGAACTGCATGGGCACGAGCGGCTGCGTCGGCGTGTCGCTGTACTGAAGGTTCTGGAAGACCGGACGCCCGAACGGGTTCTTCCCTCGCTCGGGCACGTTCGCGAGAACCTGGCCATCGCGTTCGATGACAAAACACGCGAGGCCGCTTTCGAGATCGGCTTCGGCCTCCCACGTCAGCTTGTTGTCCTGCACGCGCAGGTTCGCCGGCGCGGGCGGCGGAGTGGTGTCCGACACCTTCGTATCCTTGACGTATTCCATCCACGACTTCGCCAGCGCCTCGTTAGGCAGCCAGGCGGCCTTGAGGGGTTCGCCAGTGAACTTCGCGGCCGGAACGGCTTCGCTGCCGGTGGGCGGCGCGAGCCACGCCTTGTCCGTCGGCATGGCGACGAGCGGTTGGCCTGCGGCCTTCGGTAGCCGTGCGGTCAGGCACGCATCGAGCCACGGGATCGCCAGATACCGCTGGTTGCCGCAGTCGTGGCTGGACAGCGGATCGACGGTCACGCCGACAAGCCCGCCCTTGCCGCGAACCTCGTTGAAGAAGACTTCGTTGGCGGGCCACACGCCGGCGAAGTTCTTGTCCTTGACGGTCACTCCTTCTTTGGTGCCGAGATTGCACATCAGCGGCACCTTGAGCGCCGCGTTCGGCAGTTTGTGCGCCTTGATTCCCTTGCGAGTGGGATTGTCTTTCAGGAGCGGCACGCCCGATCGCAACCAAGCTGCGGCGATGCGGTTCGAGTGCAGCATCACCATCCCGCCGGCCCAGTGCCCACCGCCGCTATGCCCCCACAAGGTCCACGGCACCTTCGCCAGTTCCGGGTGGCCCGACTTCGCGCCGAGATCGGCGAGACACTTCTGGAAGGCGGCGTCGGAGCCGTTTCGCGGGTCGCACCACCTCTGACAGTCGGCTTTATCGGGTTGCTCGTAGGAGGGCGAGAGCAGCGCGCAGTCGTGCTTCTTTGCCAGTGCTTGCCAGTGAAGATCGTAAGCGCCCGTGAGACCCGACTTGCACGACCCCTCGCCGCACCCGTGCTGGTGAACGATGACGCCGCGCAGCGTCTTCACGCCCGGCGGAATCCAGACCGTGTAGTTGACGCCATAAATCAGTTCACCCGGTTTGTCAGACGCCTCGTAGCGCACGCGGTAGTACGGCGGTTCGGCCGGCGGGAAGACGTTGTAGGGTGCCTTCTGGGCGCACAGTTCGGTCGCACATGCGACGAGAAACAAGCAGACCGTACCGCAGTAATGGGTAGCAGTTCCGAGCATGGTGAGTTCTCCTGATGCCGACAGTTTATTCACCCGTTGCGAGCAGGGCAAGCCGTTGTTGGCGTGTGTCGGGGCACCGATCGCGCTCGCGTCACACGGTCGAGGCGGAACCCGTCGCCCGTGCCTCGGCACGCTGCGGACGACGCAGAGGCGAACCCGCACGTCAGCAAGGTCAGGCACGCGTTTGCCCTGGCCGACAAGGTGGACTACGCCTTCGTCGCGTTCTACGGACATGTGTACTGTTACGATCTGCGGAAGTGACGACTTCCGGCAACCGGTGAGAAAGCGCGAAAGGGATCCAAATTTTCCTGTGAATCCGCCATTTACTCGGTATACTACCTACCACCCACCAGAAGTCCCTCGCAGCTATCCCTCGACAGGTAAACGATGAACAACTCGCTAACCATCCATGTTACCCTTGTGGTGCTGGGCCTGCTTGGCTTGCAAACGTCGGCTGCCGCTCAGAATCCGGATGCCAAGGCGCTGGCATTTTTCGAGTCGAAGCTCCGCCCAGTTCTCGTGAAGAACTGTTACCAATGCCACTCCGCCGAGGCAGCCAGGCAAAAGAAACTGCGCGGGGGTCTGCAACTGGACACGCGCGAGGGGATTCGCAAGGGCGGAGACACCGGACCGGCCATTGTCCCCAGGGATCCCAAGAAAAGCCTCCTGCTCTCTGCGCTGCGCCACGACGGCGAGATCAAGAAAATGCCGCCCCGTGGAAAGCTGTCTAACGAGGTCATCGCCGACTTCGTCAAGTGGATCGAGATGGGCGCGCCCGACCCGCGCGACGGCAGCGTCTTGCCGAGCAAACGTCGCATCGATACCGCCGAGGGCAAACGGTTCTGGTCGTTCCGTCCCATTGTCTCTGCGACGCCGCCGGACGTAAAAAACACCGCTTGGGTGCGCAATCCCATCGACCGCTTCATCCTCGCCGGCCTGGAGGCGAAGAACCTGGTGCCGAGCAAGCCGCTCCCCAGAGAGAGGCTCCTTCGGCGGGTCACGTTCGACCTCACCGGCCTGCCGCCGACGCCTGCGGAAGTGGACGCTTTCCTCAACGACTCCTCGCCGGACGCCCTGGAGAGGGTCATCACTCGCCTGCTCGCCGGCGAGCGCTACGGGGAGCGCTGGGGACGGCACTGGCTTGACGTGGCGCGGTTCGCTGAAAGCGGCGGCTACGAGTTCGACGGCGACCGCAGGGGGGCCTATCACTACCGCGATTTCATTATCAAGGCACTGAATCAGGATATGCCCTTCGACGAGTTCGTGCGCTTGCAGCTGGCCGGCGACGAGATCAAACCCAACGATTTCTTCGCCGTTTCGGCGACGGGTTTCCTGGTTGCCGGACCTTACCCAGGCCAGACCACCGCCAAGACGCTTGAACCGATCCGCTACGACCACCTCGACGACATGATCGCAACGACGGGGACGGCGTTTCTGGGCATGACTCTGGGCTGCGCCCGCTGCCATGAACACAAGTTCGACCCCATCCCGCAGCAGGACTATTACCGGCTGATTGCGAACCTGGCCCGTACCGATTCGATGACCCGGCAGATGGACCCTCACCCCGAGGCATACCGCAAGACGAAGGCGGCGTTTGACTCCGCCCACGCCCCACTGGCCCAGCAGTTGGCGAAGTTCGAGAAGGAGACTCTGCCGGGGCGCTTCGCCGAGTGGCTGGCGAAAGAGAAGGCGAAGCCGGCGGCGGCGTGGTTGACGCTGGAGCCTACCAGCGCCACGGGGCGCACGGCGTTGAAAAAGCTCAAGGATGGCTCCTACCTGGCGACAGGCAAAGCGGAGAAGACTGATACCTACACCCTCACGGCGGCCACCTCGCAGACGAAGATCACCGCCGTCCGCCTGGAGGCACTGCGCGACGATTCGCTGCCGAAAGCCGGTCCCGGACGTTCCCCTGATGGCAACTTCACACTGACCGAATTCACCCTCACCGCGACGCCGTCGGCCTCCGCCGGGAAGAAAGGGACGAAGCCGGTCGTCGTCAAATTCAAGCCCGGCAAGGCGACGTTCGAGCGTGGCGGCAACATGCTGGCGTCGGCCATCGACGGCGACCCCAAGACGGGCTGGTCGGTTGGCGACGCGACAGGGAAGGACCATGCCGCGACGTTCGTCGCCGAGAAGCCGTTCGGCTTTGAGGGCGGCACCATGTTATCGATTGTGCTGAAGTTCGAGCGTGCCTTCGCCGCGGGACGTGTCCGGCTGGCGATCACGACGGGAGAAGCAAACCTCGACGGGACAGCCCGGCCGCAGTCAAGCAGTGAGATCTTGACGCTGATCGCGGCGCAGGAGGGCAAGCTCGATGGTAAGAACCGCGCGGACGTTGTCCGCTGGTTCCGCAAGGTGGACCCCGTCACCGAACAGGCTTTCGCACCCGTCGAGCGCTCGTTGGCGAAGGAGCCGAAACCCCCGCTGATGTCTGTGTTTTCCGCGACCTCGGGCCGGGGCGGCGACGTGTATTACCTCATCCGCGGCGAGACGGAACGCAAGAACGGCGTTGCGTCGCCGGGGTTTGCCCAGGTGCTGGCAAACGCCGACGAGAGCCGCTGGCTTCGCGTCTCGTCGGACAGCAAGGCGGCTGCGAAGCCGCCGCGCGTCGCGCTGGCGGACTGGATGACGGACAGCAAACACGGCGGGGGCCATCTGCTGGCGCGTGTCATCGTCAATCGGCTGTGGCAGCATCACTTCGGCAAGGGCATCGTCCGCACGCCGAACGACTTCGGCGCGCAGGGCGAGCCGCCGACCCATCCCGAACTGCTCGATTACCTTGCCACGGAGCTAATCAAGGGGGGCTGGCGGCTCAAGCCCATTCACAAGCTGATCCTGACAAGCGCCACCTATCAGCAGGGCGGCGATGCCAATGGGGCCGCCCTCCGAATCGATCCGCAGAACCGTCTGTGGTGGCACATCCCGCCGCGGCGGCTGGAAGCCGAGGCTATTCGCGATAGCCTCTTGATGGTCGGCGGCTCGCTCGACCTGACAATGTTCGGCCCCGGCACGCTCGACGAGAACAGCCCGCGCCGGAGCATCTACCTCACCGTAAAGCGCAGCCGACTGCTGCCGATTCTCCAGGCGTTCGATGCCCCCGAGCCAATCCAGAGCGTCGGCGAGCGTCAAGCGACCACGGCTACGACCCAGGCGTTAATGATGATGAACTCGCGGCTGGTGCGCCTGCAGGCCGAGAAGCTCGCCCACACCGTGCTGCCCGCCAGCGGTGCCGACGTACCGCAGACCGTCGAGAAGACGTACCGCATCGTTCTGGGCCGTCGGCCCGGTGACGGCGAACGTCAACGCATGGCCGATTTCATCCTCCGCAGCGCCGAGCAGGGCAAGGGGCCGAAGGGGTTGGAGACGGCGACGGCGGACTTCTGCCAGGTGCTGCTGTGCTTGAATGAGTTTCTGTACGTCGATTGACTCCCCAGAGATACCGATATGAATCCCTCTTTGCTACCTCTTTGCCGTCGCGAGTTCCTCCGCACGTCCGGCCTCGGCTGTGGCTCGCTGGCTCTGGCGTACCTCCTTGGCCGAGACGGTCTGCTCGAAGCGGCGGCGAAGAAGCCGCACTTCGACGCCAAAGCCAAGTCCATCATCTGGCTATTCATGACCGGAGGCCCGTCACAGGTTGATACGTTTGACTACAAGCCCGCTCTTCAGAAGCGCGACGGCCAGAAGCTCGCCGGAGCCGACCCGAAGACCGGCTTCTTTACCACGAGCGGCAAGTGCCTTGCCTCGCCGTTCAAGTGGGCGCAGCACGGCAAGTCCGGCACATGGGTGTCCGATGTGTTCCCCAACGTCGCCAAACACGCCGATGAAATGGCCTTCATCCACTCCTGCCACTCCGTTGCGAACAACCACGCGCCGGCGTCGATGGAGCTGGCCGCCGGCATGTCCCGGCCTGGCTATCCGACCCTGGGCGCATGGCTGAGCTACGGCCTCGGCTCGACCAACGACAACCTACCCGCCTTCGTCGTCATGCACGACGCCAAGCCGCGCGGCGACGACGGCATCTGGTCGCCCGGCTTCCTGCCCAAGACGCACCAGCCGCTCTTGCTCGATGCCCGGCAGAAGGAGGCCATCCGCGATGTGTCACCTCTGTCCGGCATGACCGATGTGCGTCAGAAGGCGCAGCTGGAGTTGCTCCGCGAAAGCAACCTTGAGCATCAGAAGATGCGCGGCGACCCGTCCGATCTCTCTGCTCGCATTCGCTCGTTTGAGCTGGCCTACCGTATGCAGTCAGCTGCCCCCGAGGCACTCGACATCAGCAAGGAGACTGAAGCGACCAAGAAGCTTTACGGCATGGACAACAAGGACTGCGCCACCTTCGGGCGACAGTGTCTGATCGCGCGCCGGCTCGTCGAGCGCGGCGTGCGCTTCGTGCAGGTCTTTAGTCCCACGAATCGCATCTCCGGCGGCGCGGTCGCCGACGTGCCGTGGGACGGGCACAACGACATTCTCATCAACCACCGCGATTGTGGGATGATGACCGACATCCCCTTCGCTGGCCTGCTGGCCGACCTGAAGCGGCGCGGGCTGCTCCAGGATACTCTGGTGATCTGGGGCGGCGAGTTCGGCCGTACCTCGGATTCTCAGGGCAGCAAGGGACGAGACCACAATCCCCACGCCTACACCACCCTCTTCTGCGGCGGCGGCGCGAAGGGCGGCGTTCACTACGGCAAGAGCGACGAGTTCGGCTACAAGGCGGTCGAGGACCAGGTGGGCGTCCACGACCTGCAAGCGACCATTTTGCACCTGATGGGACTGGATCATACGAAGCTGACGTATCGCCACAACGGCCGCGACTTCCGCCTGACCGATGTGGCCGGCCGCGTGATCAAGGAAGTTATCGCCTGACCCCGCAACCGAATGGTGTGAACAAGCCTGAACAGCCCGGAGATCCGTAGGGAGAGCATCGGTTGAAACGCGATTGCGGTTGTGATGGCTATCCCTGGAACATTCTGAAGGCCCCTATCCTTGTTGGAGATACGACCAATGCAAAAGATGACACGATGGCTCGCCCTGTTCCTCATGATCGGACTGGGACAACTCGCCGAATGGGGTGCGGCAGCTCAAGAGCCAGCCAAGACGCGCGACACGCCCGCAAAAGCCAAGAACGCCAAGCCATTTGCAACCGCACTCGATGGCTACCGCTTCGAGTTCCCCTGCAAGGAGGCCATGCCCAAGGATCCCAAACCGGGGATGGACTGTGTATCGGGTCTGGTCAAGGGTGATCCGAAAAAGACGGATAACTTCACGGCTGTGAAAAAGTTCGGCGGCACCAAGGGAAAACGCTACAAGGTCACCTTGCGTTTCCGTGGTGTGGTCGAGCCGATGATGTACAAGAACGGCAAGAAGGACGGCGACTACTTTTACATCGGCGGCGAGCCGAACAACAGCACCTACAACATCTACAAGATCACCGTTTCATCTCCGCCCTCTCACTACTTTCTCAATCGTCAGGACAAGGTCGGTCACCGCATCTTCAAGATCGACTACACGAAAACCATCGAAATAGACGGCGAAGCCACGGTGACCTTCGACGGGGACGGCCAAAATGGCCGGCTGATCTCAAACTTTGCCAAGCTCGTTGTACCGGATGTCCCTCCAGCCTCCAAGCCGTTCAACGGCCAGTTCATTCAAGTGAATGTGGTGGATGTGGTCGAGGTCAAATGACGCTAGGAAGTAAGCGGAGAATGCCATGTTGGTCAAACCTCCTTTGAGCTGCAAGCTGTTTAGGGGCTGGTCGGCGGCGGGGATTCATCGGCCGGGTCCACGTCTTGGCTGCCACACTGGATAACCGGGCTATTCTGGCGGCCAAGGTATTGTCCTCGGCCCCGAGGCGGCCCCAGGGCGACCGGCCGGCGCTGCAAATCGCGATCCAGGACAACGGGCCGGGGTTCACGCCGGAGCAACGGCAGCGCGCCCTGGAGCCGTTCTTCACGACCAAGCCGAAGGGGACCAGCTTGGGCCTGGCCATCGTCCGCCGGCTCCTGAACGCCGCGCTCGGAGAGCGACTGAAGACGGCTCTACAGACCAACTGGAAGCCGGCCTCGTCACTGCGGTATGCTAACGGTATAAAAGGCTATTATACCTGGGCGATGTCCAAGTAACGGTCAGCATCACCTCCTGTCTCAGAACCGGCCATTGCATGAGACTGGTGCCTTGTTGCGCTGAAAAATCGGTTGCGCGCGGGACGAAAAGGCCGTCCATCGTGCAAACATTTCGGAGACAATCAAGGCTTCCGTTTTGCAGGCAACAGCGGAACGTCGCAGAAGGTCAGGGTGGCGATACTATTTTCTCCACGCAGCAGAGTCTTTGGACTCCACGAACTGCTGTCGAGATAGGTCAGCTTCCGCGCTTTCGACATCGACGCCAGTTTGAGAGTGACCCGGTTTCTGGACCCCACGCCGGATGCAACCTTGCCCTTTACGCCATCGAGATAGAACTGACTCGCCAGGGCATTGTCCCATTTCACGGGTTGGTCGAACTCCAACACGATCTCGTCCTTCTTGTCGCTGGCGTAGTAAGCCCGCTGGAGATTGGGTGGGGTGATGGATGTGGTGACAACCTTTCCGTAGTTATCCCGCTCCACGAGAGGGCTAATGAGCCGGGCGAACTCCGCGTAGCCCGCCGCAGGAAAATGGCAGGCACCGGGAGGATCGATCCCCAGCGTGGACATGATGCTCATCTTTGAAAACGCGGTCGGCAAGGTTCTCTGCACCTCGCGCAGGCGGTTATCCGAGCCATTTATGCCCATGGAACACGACTTGGGCCAAATCTGAAACACATAGTAGTGCTGGATATTTGGGTAGTCTTCCTTCCACGCCGCCGCCAATTCGATGAAGTATTGACGGTAGGTTTCCCAACCGAATCCGCCGGTGGGACCATTGGCGCCTTGGTCGTTTTCGCCCTGGTGCCAGAGAACTCCGCGGATGCCGTGCGTGAGCCTCGCTTGCCGAACGCGCCAGAGAAGTCGCCCGTAAATCGTCGTCGTGTCTTCCGGGTCCGCCAGGTTGCGCTGGTGCTGGTCGATGCGGGTTCCGCCGACTGCGCCATTGAGGATGCAGATGGGGATCTTGTAATTCTCCACCAAGCGGCGAGCTAGTTCCATGCCCCAATAGCCAATCTGGAGCTTTTCCGCATCGCGGCTCCGATGTACCGGGTTGCCCCAGAGTTTTACTCCTTTGGGGTTGCTCGACATGCTGCCGAAAGTGCGAATCCATTCACTGCGGAATGCAGGCTCCTCCTTGCCAAAATCGGTCGCCACAGCATTGGATTGCCCCTGAATCAAATACGCATCGCCACAGACCAGATTGCCGACCGTATGCAGCACCGTCTCGCGGCCTCCGGTCTTTGAACCGAACTCTACCTTGTACTTGATAAGTCCCGGTTTGAGCTTCACGGAAAGAGCGTAGGAGTTGTCGGCCGTCAGCTTGATGCTTTTGGTTTCGACCAACCGTTGGTCCCCATAGAGCTTGAGAAAGACCGAGTCGGCAGCCTGGTTCAGTGTTCCGTTGTAAAAGAGCGTGCCCTCGTTGTTGTCGTCGCGGGCGTAGAATTGATTCTCCTCGGGCTTCTCGTCCTTCGCCGGTATCCGCGCAATCCATGCGTCGCGCTTCGGCTCCTTGACTACAATGGTGGCGGCGTGCGTGGTCGGCTTGCCTCCGTTATCGACGGTCGCTGTCACGGTCATCTTGCCGCTGTTTTGGGCGCGCTTGAGGATGAGTTTCCCCGGCTTGATTTCCTTGATCGTGGCGATGTTTGAAACGCTCCAGGTGTAGTTCAACTGGCCCGCACCCTTCGCCTGCATCTCGCTCAGATTGGCAATCTTCGCCACCACCTCAATCGTCGCGCGTCCATCCCAGGCGGCCGGAGCCTGTAACGTGAAAACCGGCTCGGGAATGGCTTCCTCAATCGTAAGGGGAATGTTCCGCGTCTTCACCGTATCGGCATAGATCGCCTTGAATTGCAGTGTGGCCGACTGGTTGCCCGTCACCCGCCCCCCGTCGAAAGCGAACGCAAATCGGTCTGTGGCGACGATCGTCTCCCGGCCATCGCGGTTGAGAATCCAATAGATCTTCCGCGCACCTCCGGCCTCGCCGGACACCGTCGCGGTCTTCCCCTCCCGCACCGTGACCCGCCCGGGTGAAACGGAAAACGCCTGGCCCGACTGCACAACCGGACCCGTCAGCGTTTGCAGCGGTTTCTGGTTTTCAAACTGCAACTTCACCCATTCGGCCGAACGCGCCACCTTGGAGATCCGCACCTCGTCCATGTCGCCGACAAAGTCGTAGTTGTGATACCATCCACCGATCCACAACCGGGCTGGGATTTTGATGGCCAGCAGAGGATTTGCCGAACCATCGAGCCGGCCATTGATGTAGATTTTGCCCTCTCCCTTGCGGTAAGTGTGAACAACGTGAACCCACTCGCCCATCGGCAGCCGGCTCGCGCCATTTACGTCGGCGAAATCGCTGTCGATGTGGACGTGCGGCGGGCTGCGAAACTGCATCCGAACTTTGCTGCCGCGGCCTCCCCCTTCGTTACCCCAGCCGATGAGGGTCGCGTTCGGCTTCTCCGCCCGGAACCATGCTTCGGTGCTGTGGGAACCGGCGGCGGAAGGATAGTTTGCAATTTTGTCGCCACAGAAGATTCCCTTCTTGCCGGCAAAATGCCGGCCTCTTCCGATGATGCCTGCGGAGGCTGTCGTTCCGGCATCGGAGGACCGCAAGGTTCCGACGACATCTTTGACCGGGTCGTTCATGTGCCAAACGCTCAGGTATCCGTTCGACTCGTTGAACACGGCCGCTGCATTCGACTCGCTTGCGGCGTCGGCATTGCCCCAGTACAGTTTCAACTCCTGAGTTGCGTTCCCCTTGATGTGGGGGATTCTCACCCAGATCGCTGCCGTTCCGCCTGCCGGATCCCATTGGTCAATCTCGTAGGCCATCGCTTTACCGTCAACGGTGGCAAAGCGAAGGTCTTCTCCGTTCGCTTTGGTCTCGCTGAAAGGGAAGAAGTCCTTGTGTAAACGAACCAGCAGGGGGAAATCATCTACCGATGCCGAGGCTTCCAGATTCGCACCTTCGGGTGTGGTCAGCAGATAGATCGATCCCGAATGCCGCCAGCCCTTATAGTCGGCGGGAGCCTCACCAGCAAACGTGTACAGCAGGATCAAGGCCGTTGACAGATATGTTTTCACGGTGAATGTTCCTTGTCGATCCCCGAGAAACGCTGCTGGATCAGTCGGCGAGTCGATGGATGGTATTATGCAAGAAGCTTTGCACCGTGGAGCCGTCGGCCGCCTTGATGTTGTACTTGATCTCCATGCACCACGTCGGTTTCATGTCGGCGATTTCCAGCGTCACTGTTTTGCCGTTTGCGGAAATGGTTGCGGCCGTCACCTGGGCCGGTTTCTCATCGTAGTGCTTGGAACCATATTGCTGACTCCGTTTCAGCGACCATGTCTTCACGGCATAATTCTTCGGCTCGCACGCCGTCTTGGAGTCGAGTTTCCCGCTAAATGTGATGGTCATGCCGTTCTTCTTGGCCTTTAAGCCGATCGGCAGATGGACGGGCTTGCCCGTGTAGCGGACCCGGTAGAAGCCGCCGGGCTGCGTCTGGTTGCCGGCCCAGGCGAACATGCCGCAGCAATACAGTTGCCCATTGTGGGGATGGAAGCGTCCGCGCATCACACCGGTCGGAAACGGCGGCATCGGCAACGGGCACATTCCACCTTGCACCTGGCCATCGATCTTTTCATACGGCACCACATAGACCTTGCCATAACCATAGGAGAAATTCAGCAACGATCCCTTCAGCGGTCCCCACCTATCACTCGTGACTCTCAACAACTCGGACGGGGAGCGGTCGAAAGCGTTCGTGATCCAGCAGATGGGCTGCTTCATCGCCGCGTCGGAGGAGTCGGTCACATCGTGATAACCCCAAAAGTTCCCGTAGTAGCCGCCGCGTTCCACAAGGTCGATACGATTCTTCGGCATCCAGAATCCCTCCTGGTCCGACAAGAAAAACGTGCCGTCCGGGTTGACGCAAACGCCATTGGGAGCGCGGAAGCCCGTGGCCACAATCTCGGTCTTCGAGCCGTCCTTGCTGACCTTCAGAAGCGTTCCGTGGTGCGGCACCACGGCTTTGAGGGCATGGCGGGCAGCCTTGGCGTAGTAGAAATTGCCCTCCGCATCGGTTTGCAGACCCATGGCGAACTCGTGGAAATGTTCCGTAACCTGATGGTCGTTGTTGAAGCATTCGTAGAAGTCCGTCTCGCCGTCGCCGTTGAGGTCGCGCAGAATCACGATCTGATCGCGGCAGGTGACATGGACCGCATCCTCGACAATCTTCAAGCCGAGCGGTTGGAACAAGCCGGACGCGATGCGCTGCCAGGTCAGCCCTTTGCTGGGAGCGTCGATGCCCTCCACCAGCCAAACGTCGCCGTCCCAGGTGCAGACGGCGGCATGGCGGCCGTCCGCGTAGAAATCGAAGCCGGTCGGGCGCATCCGGCAATTCCATGGATTGTTGGTCGGCGGCGTCAGGACATCGATGGCGAATGCCTGCGTGTCCGCGCCGACGAGGGCCTGGGTTTTCAGCACCTCCGGCCAACGTCGTGGGCCGCCCTTCATAAACGGCTCCAGGGAGACCGCTGGCGATGAGAGCTTCGCATGGACCTTCAGGTCATCTTGCGCCCCGTCGGAAAGGAGAAGTTTGATCGCTGCCGGCGTTGCCGCGGCCGGGATTCGCACGAGCGTGTAGCCCTCCTCCTCAGCTAGAGATGCCTTGTCGCCGACGAGTGCGACGGCCGTTCCCGTCGGCGCGACACGCATCAGCAAGTCTCGTGGCGATTTGCCGATGTTCAAGGTGCGCGTGTAGACGACCTTGTCGCCGGACGAAAGCTCGTAAGCAGACATTTCCAGAATCTTCGCCGCGCCGACGCTGTACGAGAGGATGACCTGGTTGCCGTAATGGTACATCCCCTTGTACCCAGCCCAGGAGCGGGGCAGCGGGCCATAGGCTCTGCCGTCGCGGCCACGGAAACGCGGATCGTCGAATCGGCCCGTTTCTGGATTCGCCCAGCCGGGACCGATCGGGTTGGCGAACCGCACCTTCCCCGCGACGCGCGGATGGATTTGATGCTGGCCGTTGAAATTGATGCCGTGCCAGTCGATGAATCCTTCTCCGCTCCACGCCGCCGCGACGCGCATCGTGTCGTGGTCGAACAGCATCCAGTGCCGTCCGCGCGACACTCCGCCCGGTCCGTTGTCCAGGCGTACCGCGATGCCCTTGTAGGCGAAGTTGCCTTTGTCGCCGACTTCGAGCGTGACCATCAGGCTCGGGCCGTAGTTCATACTCATCCACGGCTCGATGTTCGACGGCTTCGGCCCGCGACGGGTTCCCTTCGGCAGTCCGGCGAGGTAGCTGTTCTCGACCTTCACGAATTGGCCTGGGTTGTATGGTTTCAGGTAAGCTTCTCGGATGAAGTGGATCACGTCGTATTTCTGTTGCGGCACCATCCACGTCTGTGGCGTCATCATGCCGAAGCCATGCGTCAGCGTTTGGTACATCCGAAACGGGTCGGCACCATTTTTGAACTTCCCTTCGGCGAAGCGCAACGAGGTCGGCATGGAGCCTGCTTGCTTTTTCGTACCGTGGCAATTGGCGCACACACGGACATAAATGGCCTCACCGCGCTTGAAACTTTGTCCGTCAAGGGAGCGAATGAGACCGGCGTGATCGAGGTCGCGCTCGTACTCCGGCAAGGGCTGTGGGGTGAACAGCGATGCCGCAGGGCGGAGTTGTTGGGCGCGTGCCGGCCCTTTGGCGGCGATTTCCATCAGGTAGCGGATCAGGTCGAGAAACTCCTGCCGATCGGACAGGGCGTTCACAAGTCCCTCCGGCATGAGTGACGCCCCCTTGTCATTGCGCTCTTCGATGTCCTTCTTCCGAATCGTGATTGGCTTGCCGTCCTGGGCGGCATCGCGCAGAACAACCGCGTCCGCACGCTCCTCGGCGAGGAGGCCGGTCAACGTCTTTCCGGCTTTCGTTGTGATGACAACGGTTTCAAATCCTTTTTTGACAAGCTTCGACGGCAGGAGGATCGACTCGATGAGGTAGACGTCCGTGGCCTCCTTGCCGGCCTTGGCGAGGTCGGGACCGAGTCGTGTTTCCTTCTCGCCCGCAGTGTGACAGCGCGTGCAAAGGAGACTGGGGCGGTAAAAAACAATGGCACCCCGGCTCGCATCGCCTTGCTCTCGTGCCGCCTTCGCCAGCGCTCCGGCGTCTTCCTTCACCAGTTGCTGCGCGAGCGTCGGAAGCGGGTTCGCCGCAGCCGCGCACGGCCCATTCGTCCTCAAGATGGCGACCGCGACGATTGCCAGCAAGACACAGCCGCGATTCACGAGTCTCTCCTTGGAGTTGTTGGGGCAGCATGGACGAGCGAAACCTCGGTTCTGAATGGGCCGCTTCGGATGCAGGGAGTGATGGTTTCAGCCATCCGAGGCTCTGCGGAGGCGATTCTTGACATCGCGCACAACAACATTATCTTGACACTGCGAACAAGGTCAACGATCGGCCACGATTTGAGGAACAATTTACCATTTCGGACCTAAATAGTTGTATTCAACCCCGAAGCAAAGGATGAAATGATGTCATCAACGCGAATCCTGATCGCAGTCGCTCTGCTGCTGGTTCCTCTGACAAGGCTGCCGGCCGCCGATGGCCCCAAGAAACAACCTGCCGAACCGGCGAAGCCTACCGCGCACACGGTGCGAAAACTCGAAGGCTGGACCATCCGCGTGGATGACCGACTTCTGAAGGGACCGGATGAGGCGTTGGGAATCCGAGCGTTGCGATTTCTCGAAGGTAAACTGAGCGACATCAAAGCGGTCGTGCCCGAGGACAAGGTGAAGAAGCTCCAGACGGTGACCATCGTGCTGGACCTGACACACGGCAAGCTCGGCTCCATGCAATACCATCCGGACGCCGGCTGGCTCAAGGCGAACGGCTACTCGACGGATCTGGCGAAATGCGTGCATCTGCCCCGCGCGGCCGACCTACCCACGAAGCGGAACATCAACGAGCAACCATGGGTGATTCTGCACGAACTGGCGCACGCCTACCACGACCAGGTGCTGGGGTTCGACGAACCGCGAATCAAGGAAGCCTATGAGAAGTACAAGAAGCGCGGTCACGGCGAAAAGGTTCTGCTGTACAACGGCAGACGAGTGAAGCATTACGCGCTGACCAATCACAAGGAGTTCTTCGCCGAGATGACGGAGTCCTATTTTGGCGTCAACGACTTCTTCCCGTTCAATCGGGCCGAACTGAAGGAAGCGGAGTTGGAGATCTTCGCCCTGCTCAAGCACGTCTGGGAGTCGCCGGCCCGTAAAGAGAATCGCTGAGAGCGTTGCTCTGATGTGATGGAGCAGATCGCGACTTATGAACCCAATCCAGCGCGACCATAGGACGACTTTGCTCTCTCATGCTCCCTGAAACAACGCCTGAATCGGCCGGCCCGTGTTGAGACGCGACGGCCGGTTAAGCGTGTCGCGGATCTCGGCGTCCGGATCGACTCCAAGTGCCCGGTAGACCGTCGCCCCAACATCGTAAGGCGTGTAGGAGTCGGTAACCGGGAAGGCGCCGACGCGATCCGACCGGCCGATTACTTGGCCGCCGCGAATGCCGCCGCCGGCAAACAGCCCCGAGTAGACCGCCGCCCAGTGATCGCGTCCCGGCTGCGTCGATCCCGGCAGCGTCGAGACTTTAGGGGTGCGGCCGAACTCGCCCACAGCCGCCACCAGCGTGTCGTCGAGGCGGCCCTCCGCATGCAGGTCGTCCACCAGAGCGGCAAGCGCACGGTCCAACCAGGGCAGCAAACGGTTCTTCAGCCGCCCCCAATTGTCGGCGTGCGTATCCCAACTCTGCACGATCCCCATGTTGGCCTGTACGACCGGCACTCCCGCCTGTACCAGACGACGAGCTAACAGCAGCGATTGGCCGAAGGGATTGCGGCCATAGCGGTCGCGGATGCGGTCAGGCTCGCGATCCAGGCGAAAGGATTGCGCCACCTGACTGGATCTGAGCATCTCGAAAGCGCGGTGCTGATGTCGCCGGAAGGAGTGTTCGCCAGCGAGGACTGGGTCCACCTTGTCGAGCAGATGCCGCCGCTGCTCCAGCCGAGCGGAGTCGGTGCCCTCGGGCAAGCTGAATGTGTCCATGCGGAAGGCAGGCGAGTTGGGATCCTGAGTGACCAGCAGCGGATCGTGGGCCGAGCCGAGTAGTCCGGCATGCTGGCCCGGCCAAGTCAGGGGTCCCTCAATCAAGGCGTGCGGCAGCGTGACGCCGGTGGGCACGCCATCGTGCCTCGGCCGAAGATAACTCAGCCCGGCGGCGTAGGAGGGCCAGTCGCGGCGTGACAGGACGTTGTCCAAGTCGCTTCCACGCTGGTTGGGCATGGGCGCGCCGGTGAGCAGCCGATGCGTGGCGGGCAGGTGGCCATTCTCGCCATGCGACAGCGACCTCACCAGCGCCCAGCGCCCCATGCGCGTCGCGAGTAAGGGCAAGTACTCGCATAACTGGATACCGGGTATAGCGGAGGCGATCGGCTTGAATTCGCCGCGGACCTCTGCCGGAGCGTTTGGTTTCATGTCCAGGGTGTCGAGGTGGCTCATCCCGCCGGTGAGCAGCACCAGAATTACCGACCGAGAGTGTCCTCGACGTGCGTCCACAGAGGCCGAGGCGGCACGGCCGGCGAATAGAGTAGGTAGTCCAAGGCCCAGCAGGCTACTGGCTCCGACCTGGAGGAACTCACGGCGGTGGAGGGTTGGGGGTGAGAGCATGGCGGGACACCAGCGAGGTTGGGAGGCGATGTTGAGTATCGTAACGGACGTGGCGTACCACGGCAAGCAAGAAGCTCTTCCGCCGCTCCGAAGGTAAGCCGAAGGGTTCGTAACCCGTTCCGAACCCAAACCATCGAAAGGGGCTTTAAGTTAAAAATGCTTCTTGTTGCAAAAATCGAAAGGTTGTTGCAAAAATCTCTGGCCGAAAGGACGGTCACTTGCCGGGCTTGACGCGGTGGAGAATGAGGAGAGGTTGATGTTTTCCGACTTCAAAGGAAGTTGGATACCCCTCATGGGCGTACCGAAAGCAGATGGTCAATTTGGTCCCTTCCTGGCAGTAAATCCCGAGGAAATCTTTGTCCCACAACCTCACACGGAAACGCCCTCCCCCTTCGTCGATAACTTTCTCGCCGAGGGGAAGTGCGAATTGATTGACGAGTTCGACTAATCGCCCGTTGATTAGACCGATGTGTTCTTCTACCAATGAACCCCGGCGAATACCCTTCCACTCGCTGCTCAAGTCCAGCCATTGTTCCATTTCTCCCGACACCTTCTCCGGCCCGTTCCCCGGAACCGCCATCGTCGCCATCAGGACCATCGCCAGCGCTGAAGACATTGCGTTCGCCCTCCGTGAGTTTCGGTGGAACTGCCCGGCGAGTGTAGCCGAGAGGACGGTCGCACGCCAGCGGATTTGGTGCGAGAATGTCAAGGAAAACCACGCCTTACGTTCACGCAATTTTCCGTGTAATTGTTACTTGACTTTTTTTATTCCGTAGTGAAAATGGAGTGAAAATGGTGACGCTCTACGCTACTCCCGATCTTTCATGATCTTGCGATGAAATGCTAAGAAAATGCCTCCTACTGCGCATTCCTTCAAGAGGTGCAGATTCAGCGGGGTCAGCAGGGCACGCTCATTCCGCAGGAGACGTGGCAATACTACGCCCATGCCTACAACGTCCAAACCATCGCGCCGCTGGCTACGGGTACCATGTATCGCAACGGCGACGGCACCGGCACGGAAACAACTTCGCACGCCTACACTTGGGGCGCGTCCAAGAATGACTTCCAAGATTTCTCCTCTAATGTCCTTCGTGCCTTGAGGCGAGACATTCCAGAAGATAAATCATGGCCAACCACGCAATTCGCCAATGCCAGTATCCCGACTGCCTCAGCGGCCAACAATACCCCGACCGCCGACACCACGGACGCCTCAACCTCTTGATGAGTCGCCTCGCCGAACCCCTTACGGTCGGCGATCCCATGAGCGATGCCAAGTTTGTCCGCCGTAGCCTGCGCACGCTCAGCGATGAATTGGCGGATCAGGAGCATGCCGCGCTGCGGAAGAAACACCAGGCACACGGCTCCAGTCGCTGAACGTCCGCGCCGAGCAATGTAGCCAGTCATTGGGATGATAGATCAACGTCCCGTTTCTGCCCGAGTGCTTCCGCCCATTTGTGCAGCGTCGCCAGCGTGGGGTTCCGCATCTTGCCCGTTTCCAAGCACAACAGCGCCAGCGCGTCGATCCCCCTGCGC
>DATNCY010000248.1:0-3920 GCA_035553375.1 Gemmataceae bacterium | reverse complement strand
CATGACGTTGAGCAGGAACAGAATCACCAGCCCGCTCAACCCGATGAACATTCCGAAGGGTAGGAGATTGTTGGTGCCAATGACGATGTGGTTCATGTTGCGGGCGAAGCCGGTGACGAAAACCATCGTCACGTGAGCGATGACGAACCCGACGTAGGCGCCCAGAAGCAGGAAATGAATCGAGCGACCCACCTGGCGGTTGCCCGGCAGCCGGCGATACCAGCTAAAGCGGTTGACCAGGGCCGGCGACATCGCCGGCCCCGTCAGAATCGACAGCGGCGCCAGGATGAAGATCACGGCGAAATAACTGAGTTGCTGAAGGGCATTATACTGGAAAAAGCCGTTGGGTTCGGGCGGCAGGTGAAACGTCGCGTAGTGAACGAAGATCGCCCACGCATCGGGAAAGATGCGCCAAGAGGTGGGCACGATGCGCCGCCAATGTGTCGTCGTGAAGAGCAGGCAGATGTAGATTGCACCATTCAGTACCCAAAACATCGCGCTGACGAAATGCCAGTGCCGCGCCAGTCCCAGCGTATGGCGTCCGCCGGGGAGACCGATCCATGGCGTCAAATATCGCGCGTCGTCTTTAGCCGTATAAGACCTGTCGAGCGGCACTTTCACCGGCGTGAACCGCACCCACTCGCTGCCGGGGGTGCAGTGGACGTTCCAGTAGAGCCGCGGATGATCCATCAGGATTTGCAGGCCGCTGCGGGCCAACAGGACCATGAACAGAAGATTCACGTAGTGGGTAATGCCGATCCAGAGTGGAAACCCAAACGGTTGAGTGGTCGTCTCGGCGGTGAGATGGACAACGGAGGGAACCGGCGGCAAGCCCACCGTGATCCATTGCACGTACGCCGCGGCAATGGCTACCAGTATTGGCAAAACCAGCGGCAAGAACGTCGAGAGCCGCATACGCGGCGACTGGGCGACGCGCGGCGATTCTGCGGCCTGCGATCGTTCTTGTTCTGACATATCGCAACTCAAATAAAAGTCCTTAATCGATCGGCCGGGGCGCTCGCCCATCCCGCCTCCATCTCGGCGGTGAAAGTGTCGGTCCTCCCTTCGTTGGCCAGAAAGCAGTGTCGGGTCGAGAGCCCGGGCCGGGTTGACCCGATCGTGCCTCGCGGAAGGACTACCCGAAGCGCCGTGCCACCCGCCCCATCATATCCAAAGCATCGCATTCCGGAGATTCCAGAATCCTCTTTCGGCCCCAACTTCCCGCCGCGGCGAAAGCGGTCTCGCTCCGACAATTAGCCCCGGAATCACGGCCTGAGAACGAATTGCCAGCCTGCCCCGCGCCTCAGTTTTCGAGTCGGCTGCTGGCCTTGTAGAATCCGTCGTAGTGTCCGTAAATATCATGAAGCACCTATCTGTCCGGGCAAAACATGACCACGAGCAACCCCATCGAAAAGGTAGCGGCAAAGTTCCTGGAGGCTTGCGATGGCGGTGAGCCGGGTGAAAGCGAGCAGCGCGTCCTTGATCGATTGATGGGACGCCGTCACGTCAGCCGAAACCCTCACCAAGAATTCCAGCAAAGCTTGACGCTGGGGCAACGCCTTGCCGACCGTATCGCAATTTTTGGGGGATCGTGGACGTTCATTCTGCTTTTCCTGTCGCTGCTTCTATTCTGGATAGTGCTGAACACGATTGTGTTGGCGCAATTCAGCAAGCCTTTCGATCCCTATCCCTATATTTTTCTCAATCTCATTTTATCCATGCTGGCGGCCCTGCAAGCACCGGTCATCATGATGTCCCAAAACCGTTACGCGGCCAAAGACCGCATTGCCGCTCGGCATGATTACGAGGTAAACCTGAAATCCGAGTTGGAGATTCTGGCATTGCATCAGAAGATCGACACGCTGCGCGAACAACAATGGGCAGAGTTGTTGGCGATGCAACAGGAACAAATCAAGCTGCTTACCAAGTTACTTGAGGAGAGGCAGTAGCCGGCTTCACCGGCCACCGGAACCCCGCGGGAAGGGGGCCATGGCGTCCCCACCGGGACTTTTATCCAAAACAGAAACGCCAGCGGTACTGAGTCCTTTCGTCGCTTCGCCCGGCTTTCTCGACGCGTCAAGGCCTAAGGCGGAGTTCCCGTCGCAGGGATCGGCGAGCCGCCACGCATCTCGCTTGCATCGTGTCGTGCGAAGTCTCCATCGCACGCCATCTCCATCATTGCACTGCTGCCTCTGCGTGATTTCTCTCGTTCCGAGTTGTTGGCACATGACTCCTGCCGCGCCTCCCCATTCCTTCCTCGTAACACATCACCCGTTTGCAACCGTTTCCACGGGCAACTCGGGTAGTCTGCCGGTTTGAAGCAGTTCGCTCAAGGCGTGGGCGATCGTCTGCGTCGGGTCGCGGCCGCGCAGCCGCAGCGTGCGGTAGATGCTCATCAGCACGGCCTGCGTTTGCGCGCCGGCGTCACTGCGGTTGCCAAGCTGGTTTTTGCGGATGATCACCGCGGGGCGGATCTGCCGCTCGGCATGGTTGTTGTCGAACGGCACCTCGACGCGATCCAGGAAGGTGAACAGGTGATCGCGATGGCGACTGATCCGCTCGCCCAGGCGTGCGGCGTCGGGGTCGGCATAGCTGGCGTCGGCCAGCTTGCAGAGCCGGCGGTGGATCAGCCGAATGCGCGAGGCGTACCGGGCCGGGTCGAAGTCGTGCCGCTTGCGCAGGCGGATGCCGTCGCGGACCAGCCGCCGCAGTTGCTTGGCGAACGCCCGCCACGCCTCCGACCGGTTGTGCTCGTCCACCTTCAGCAGCTCGCGCAGCAGGTGCGGGATGCAGTACTGGCGGTCCTCGCAGCAGACGGACTCGTAAGCCCGCCAGAAGTCGCTGACCAACGTGCCGGCGAATGCCTCGGTGAAGAACTTCTGCAGGGCCGGCGAGCCGCGGCTGCGGTCGATCTGGTAATAGCAGCTGCGGCGGTTGCTGAAGCACCACAGCCAGTGGGTCCGGCCGTCGACGCGCCAGCCGGTCTCGTCCGCGTGCAGCACGGCGCCGCCCCGGGCCTCGGCGGCGATCTGCCGGTACCAGGGCCGCAGCGCGTCGGCCAGGCGGCGCCAGCCGTCCAGCAGCCCGCCGGCCGTGATATCGGTGTGCAGGTGCGCGGCCAGGATGTCGCGCACCTGGCCGATCGTGACGCCCAGGCCGTAGTGGAACCAACTGCTCAGCGCGACCACGTGGTGCCCCAGCGTGGCGTTGGGCATCGCGTCGGGCACCACCGGCTCGACGTGCTTGTGGCATGCCGGGCAATAATCGCGGTGGACCGTGTGCTCGGTGACGACCGGCGTGATCTGCTGCGGGATGTCCTCGATGACCCGGGTCCGCCGGCGGTTGCAGCGTTGCAGTTCGCCGCCGCAGCAGGGACAGACCGCCAGGCGGTGCTCGACCTTCTGGTCGATCTTCGGCGGCGGCTTGCGGCGATGCCCCGGGTGTCCGTCCTTGGCTCCCGGCTTCCTGCGGCGTTTCCTGCCGGCCGCCGGCTTCTGGTGCACCGGCACCATCCCCGAGGGCGTGGACGGCGAGGGGGCGGGCGATTGCAGTCCGGCGACATGCCGGGCCATCTCCAGCGCGAAGAGCGTCACGGCCTCCGGGCCCAGCCGCGGCAACGCTTCGGCCTGTTCCTGCGAGAGCACGCCGCGCCGGGCCGCCTCAAGGATGGTCGCCAGATCGGGAAGATGTTGCAGGCGCCGCGGTATCCACGATCATCTACCCGATGCCGCGCCGTAGCGCAATACCTGACAAGCGCCGAATGTTGCAAACGGGTGAAGTGTTACGAAATCCGAAATCCGAAGGACATGCGAATTTAGAAACCCAAAAGGGGAATAATGTTTTCGAGTTTTGGCGATTAGCCTTCGGGGTTGGTTCGGGTTCGGTTTTCGATTTTGGGATTTCCTCCCATGTCTCCCGCG
>DATNCY010000247.1:0-11612 GCA_035553375.1 Gemmataceae bacterium | reverse complement strand
GATCCACCAAGCCGTCGAAACGGCGACGCTGTTCCGCCAGACTGCGCAGCAAATCCGCCGGTAGGGCAGGGGGGGGCGCCATCGATTCGCCATCGGTGCCGAAGGGGTAGGGCAGGGGGTGTTGCTGCTGGGGATAGGCCTCGTGCAGACACGTCAACACCAGCAGCACCGGCCGCGTGGACCTGGCGTTGCGGATGGTTCGCAAATGCGTGAGGACGTTTTCCTGCGCGTGGTCCAGCGCCTTGACCGTGACAATCAAGACGTGCGCCTGGTCGTTAAATTGGCTGAGATCCTCGGCCGGATCGTAGCCGGGTTCATCGAGTCCGCGCGTGTCCAGAAAGGTGAGTAGCGGTGCCTCGCGGAGCGGGAACTGATATTGCCTGGAGAAGCGCGTACACGGCTGAAACCCTTTGCCGATCTCCGCGGAATCGGCGCCGGTCAGGTACTTGATGATCGAGGTCTTGCCGCTTTGCGTTTTGCCGAACAACCAAAAGACCGGGACGGGCAGTTGCTGACGCAGATGCTCCAAATGTTCCTGCAAGCGCGCGTCGCGTGCCGAGGCGGAAAACAGACGCTTGACCCGGTCGAACATAAGGATCATCCCAACGATTTGAGGGAGTGACACCACGCCGGCAAAGGGGCGAAACGGCGGGGCATGCGGTATCACGATGTTCTCTATTGTAAGGACGAAGGACGGCTCAAAACCGACTTCTTTCCTGCTTCGTCCTTTATTTTTCCAGGAAGGTCGTCTTGACGCGGGTAAGCGAATGAGCTATGTCCGCAGGTGTTTGGGGGGATGGACGCCGGGCAGCCATTGGCGTCCGCCTTGGTCCGGAACAAGGGAGATGGCATGGCTGATTCCTATTCAAGCAAGTTGCAACTCTGGGAAGGCTGGATGCCGGCGCTGGTCAAGGGGCCGGCACCGCCCACCATCGGCGAGCGCGGTCTGAACGGGCCGCATTATCGGCTGGAGTTCGCCGACCGCCTTTACGCCGGGGAATCGCTGCACGGCAACGGCCAAATCCGCGAGGGCGCGGATCCCTTCACCCTACAATGGTTCCTCGACATCGAGAACGCCCGCCATAGCCGGCAGGGTGGCTGGATTCCGCGCTTGCTTGAGTTCTCCAAGCACGGCGGCGAGACTCTTCTTGGCCTGGGGAATGGCCTGGGAACCGACTGGGTCCAGTATGCGCGCCATGGCGCGGAGGTTGTCGCCTGCTGCCCTTCTGCCGAACAACTCGCCCTGATTCAGCGTAACTTTGAGCTGCGCGGGCTGCGCGGCGTTTTTCTGCACGCCAACCCTCAAGCTTTGCCTCTCGAATCCGCCTCGATCGATGTGGTGTGCGTGACCAACCTCCTGCAAGATGTTCCTGATCCGCCGGCTGTCATCAGCGAGATTTATCGGGTGCTAAAACCGGGCGGCAAGGCGCTGGCCGTCACGCCGGCTCGTTTCGACATCGATTACTGGCGTCGGCGTTGCTTGCCCTGGGACGGCTGGTTGCGAGCGCGGAACCTGCAAAATGCGCCAACCATCTCTTTCAGTGGCCGCACTCTCCGCCAGTTCTTTACGCGCTTCGTCGAATCGCGCGTTTACAAGCGTCACTTACGTCGTTCGGAAGTCCCGCATCTGTGGCGTTGGCTGCCTCATTCGCAGCTCGAACGATTGTTTGGACGCTTGCTCATCATCAAGGCGTTCAAGCCGCTCAGCGCGGCGATGGCCGTGCAAATGGCGGCGTAGGTCAAGGAGTTCGTCGCTTGCGGCTTAGCGTTCCGAGAAGGCTAAGCCGCAAGCGGCATTCAGAAAATCACACAGGCCCATGAACTACCGTTCGTGGGCCTGTGTGATTTGGTAAAGTCGAGGTAGTGGCTCCCAGCGCGAGGTGGCGACTCAACGCGAGCGCCACCCAGCCACTACCTCGATGGCTTCAGAGTGGAGCGCCTATCTGCTTGAACCCTAGCCGATGGTCTACCGCTGAGCAAGGCGATGACATCGCCCGGCGGCTGTATTTGCATCGTCGCTGTTCTGGTCGTGACGACTGCGTAAGTTAGCGCGACGGGAGGGGTCGCAGGAAGGCATCATAGAATCGGAATAATGGCGCAGCATGCTCCGTTTTGTCCTACTTGAACACGATTACCCGAAACGACACTGGGACTTCATGTTGGAGTCCGAAGGGGTTCTGCGCACCTGGCGATTCACCGCGCCTCCTTGCGGCGGCGAAGCCATTCTCGCGACGGCCACGTTCGATCATCGCTTGCTGTATCTCGATTATGAAGGCCCCATCAGCGGCGGTCGCGGTCGCGTGATTCGCTGGGACCACGGCAGCTTTACGTGGCGGACGCAAGCCGCGGATTGTGTGGAGGTGCGTCTCGAAGGGAAACGGTTATGTGGTATTCTGCGTCTGAAATTGGTGGAGGCCGACTGCTGGACCGGGGAGTTCGTGGACGCTTCCGAGTTGAAGGAGGAGAGATGAGCAGAATTGCCGTTTAATCGGACACGAGTTTGAAGTCGCGGAGGGGAGTTTCCAGGAATGCACGTAACGACGCCGGATCCTTGGTGCGGCCCTGAATATGGATCGCTCCTGGTTCCAGCTTGATTAGCTCCAGTTCCAGCGTCGGGTGGGGTTGTTCGGTCTGGAAGCGCAGCAGGGCCACGGGGAAGCCCTCATCGCGATACCAATCGACGCCGATGCCATTGGCCAGGCATGTCTCCGAAATGCGCTCCAAGAGCGACTGTGCCGAGATAGGCAGGGCGCCGGCATGAAACCCCACCAGTTTCAGGGCGACCACGTTCGGTTCGCCCTTCACGAGCCACAGCCGCAAATCGATGGAAACAACCGTACTCCATAAGCCGCTGCCATAGCGAAAGGCCACACGTACCTTGTCCGCCTCAATGACAATACGCGGTTGGCTGATTCCTTCGGGCAAGAGCGTCTTGTCCAACTGACTCGACACGAAATGCTCGGCCAAATAGCTGTTAATCTGCTCATCCGTGAATCGATGCTCCCAGGCCTGATCGTCGTGGTCGGTTACGGAACTGTACAGGCGCATCAGTTCGCGTGAGCAATCCGCGGAGAGCCGATGGCGAGCCTCCCCGGGAGGCACGGCCGCCTGGAGGTAAATGCGCGGTTCGTAGCGAACCAGCATCCACAGGGTCGTGCCCACGCCGCTCGTCAGGCAGAGAAAGATGCCGATGGCCAGCAGAAGGGATCGACGGCTCATCCGTGGGCCTCATGCAAGAGAAGAGGAGACCGGCGCTCCGCCGAATACGGAGCAACCCACGAACGGGATAATCGTTTCGCGGCAAAAGATCAACGCCGACATGCACAGGCAAAAATACATTCACCACGGAAAACACGGAAAAAAGACAAGAGATAAAGAAGAGCCTGGGGGAGAAACTTGGAAAAACGCCGTAACCAAATGTGGCGGCACGTTTTCAACGTGCCGAATGCTGGCACGTTGAAAACGTGCCGCCACCTGCTGTTAATCACGCTACCTTCTCCATGCCCTTTTGTCTTTCTCTTTTGTCTTTTTTCCGTGTTTTCCGTGTTTTCCGTGGTGAATGTATTTTTATGTCGTCTTGGTGTGTTGGTGGTTCAGATGGGCGAGCAAGCGTGTCATCAGCTTCATAACCTCGCGTGCCTGGGTCTCGGTGATAACAAGGGGGGGAGCGATGCGGACGACCTTCCGGGCGAGTGGTCCCATGAGGTGGATGCCGTCGCCATCCGGCGTTTCGCCCTGGTAGCAAGCGAGGACGGCGGCATTCGCCCACTCGCCGGCGTCGCGGCCGGCGTGATCGCGGAATTCGACGCCCCAGACCATGCCGCCCTTCTCGCCGCGCACCCGCGCGATGAAGGGCAGTTCCTTCAAGCCCACCAGTCCCTCTTCGAGAATGGCGGAACTGCGCCGGCTGCGTGTAAGGACTTCGCCGGAGGCGAATTCTTCCAAGGTGGCGAGAACGGCCGCACAGCACAACGGGTTCGCGCTCCAGGTATCGGAGCCTTCGCCGTAGTCGAGACTGGCGAGTACATCCGCTCGCCCCACGGCGGCGGCGACCGGCACACCGTTGCCCAGTCCCTTCCCCAAGACGACGATGTCCGGCTCTACGCCGTAGGTTTCGTAAGCGAATAAATCGCCGGTTCGTCCGAAGTTAGCCTGAACCTCATCGAGAATGAAAACGAGATCGTGTTCGCGGCAGAACGCTTGCAGCATCTGCAAATACGCCGCTGGTGGATGGTAGGAGCCGCCGCCGCCGAGGTAAGGCTCGGTGATGAGTACACTCAAGCGCCGGCCAAACTGATGAACCAGCGCATCGAGTTCCTGGCGATAGGGCAGGGGGTTAAAGGCTTGGTCGCGCTGGCTGACATCGGCACATTCGGTCATCGGGAAACGAATGAAACGGACGCGCGGATCGCGGTCGTGGTCTGTTTCGCAGCCGGTAACAGCACCGGCCAAACCTTTCTTACCGTGGAACCCGTATCGCGTGGCCACGATCATATCGCGGGAATGATCGCGCCCTAGGGAAGCCCACAGAGCTTTCTGAATCGCTTCCGAGCCAGACGCTGCCCAGAGAACCTGCTGCAAACGCTGCCCGCCGGGTCGTCCTTGTAGCACTTCAATCAACCGCTGCGTGGCATCAATCTCAACCGGTGTCGCGGAATTGTAGGCGGTGAAGGGCAGGGCGGTGAAGTAATCTCCATCCGCGTTCGCATTGAGGACGGGCCAGTTCATGTGCTGCGAGAATCGCCGCATCCACGATAGGGGATTGTGTCCCAGGTTGGCGACGAGGACGCCGGAGGTGAAGTCGTACAGCCGGCGTCCTTCCGGCGTCCAGTGAAACACGCCGGCGCTGCGAGCCAGGACGGCCTGAGTCGGCGTGTAGGTACGCAAGGCACGCGGCTCATATTTCACGAGTCGGTCGCGGATGGTGTTGGATGTCGTTTCGTTGGAATGATGAAGAGGAGCAGTCATGTCAACTCCGAGGAACGGGCGAATCACAGCCGCCGCAAGTATTTCGCGGGAACAGGGTCCGTCAACCAGTCGCCGTATTGAACCGCCAAGACGCTCCGAATGCCAAGAGGAAATCCACTTACACCGAATCGGGGTAGAGTACCACCGACTCGGCCTGCCCCGGAATCTTAAGCACCAATCCGCCGAGAGGATCGTTGACCGTCACGATACATCCCGGTTGTCCGCTGGCGTGACGCTGCAAAATCGCCTCAAGCGCTTGCACGGTCGCCACGGTCGGCCGATCCGCGGACACATCGTTGTAAGCCAACGACCGCATCTCCTGCAAACGCCGGTCGCGTTCGCCGGTCGATCCGCCGAACTCGACATAAGCAACTTCCTCGAAGAAGCGCCGGAGTATTTCCACGCCGTAGCCGCGCTGACTCCGCTCGCCCCACGGTTCCACAAACGCCGCGTTATAGTGGTGATTGGGCGTATATTTCATCTCGCCCGGCGTCCGGTCCTCGATCGTCACTTCGACACCACGCTTGCGCTGGTGGGCATTCCATACGCCATTGTCGAAACGAAATTGCACTTCTTGCTCGACATAGCCGGGGAAATTATCGGGTGTCACCCAACTGGTATGAATATCGAAGGCCGCCTCACGACCATCGGCGTAGGCGTAGACCATTTGCATCTGCACTGAATCCCAGGTTGGGCCATCCGCCGGCCCGACGAGGCCGCGCTGCCCCGTCGCCTGGATGCGAGCCAAGCGAGCACCGGCGGCGAGCGACGAGCCGAACGTAAAGTCAATCAGCTTGATGTAATGCACGGCCACATAAGTAGCGGGATTGCGCCCCGCGATCCATTCGGCGAACTGCCGGCCGCTGATTTGCTTGGGTTCCAGCAGCGAACAATACCCATTATTGACGTGACGCAACACGCCATCGACTACATAAGTCCGCAGTTTCTTGTGATCGGGATCGGCGAGTTTGTGGTAAACCACCCGCGCGAGAACACCCTGCCGGCGAGCCAGGGCGTCGAGTTCATCGAGTTCCTGAAGACGCAGAACCGAGGGCTTCTCGATGAGGACATGCTTGCCCGCTTGCAAAGCGCGACGGGCCGAGTCGAAGTGCCGATCGTCCGGCGTGGCGACGCACACCGCATGAACGCTCTCGGCGAGAAGTTGATCGATCGCTTCGGAACCCTGGCAATTGGCGAAAGAACCAAGGCGCTCCCCGGCAACCTGGCGCAAGCGCTCGCCGCGAATTCCGGTACGGCTCGCCACCGCCGATAACTCGACATTCACGAAACCGAAGTCACGCCGATAGAGACCTTCGCTGTGCAACTGCTCGAAGAGTGGTCGATAGGTCTCGTCGAAGATCATACCAAGGCCAACCATGCCGATACGCAGCTGGTTGCGATTGAGGTTCACGGATGTTTGCATGATGAATTATTGAACCGCCAAGATGTCAAGAATGCCAAGGAAAAATCCACAGAAAATCTATTGGCGTCTTGGCGGTTTATCTTTTTGCTCCGTTGCAAGCTATAGTTGAAACGCGCCTCCACGAGAGGGAGACGCCTGTTCCCTGTACCTCGCTGAGTGTAGCGAACACGAATCCTGACCGTAAGGCGAAAGCCATGACTATCTCACCATCGCAAGCGTTCGCCGCGCCGCTGCTGAGCATTGTCGTGCCGCTGCTGAATGAAGAAGCGGTGCTTGAGGAAACCTACCATCGTCTCAAGGAGCAACTCGACAAGCTCGGAGATAGTTACGAGATCGTTTTTGTCGATGACGGTAGCACCGATCGCTCGCGCGCTATTCTGGCGGCCAAGGCTTTGCACGATCCGGCGATTCGTGTGGTGGGCCTCTCGCGCAACTTCGGCCATGAGATGGCGACCACGGCCGGCTTGCAACACGCCCGCGGACAGGCCGCCATCGTTATGGATGCGGACTTGCAAGATCCACCGGAGTTGATCGCGGAGTTCGTGGCGCGCTGGCGCGAAGGCTATCAGGTGGTCTACGGGATTCGCCAGGAACGCAAGGGAGAGAGCGTTCTAAAAAAACTCACCTCGTATCTCTTTTATCGCTTGATGGGATGCATCGCCGATGTGCCCATCCCCGCCGACACCGGTGATTTTCGCCTAATGGATCGTCGCGTGTTGGACGTGTATCGACAGTTTCAGGAAGACCCGCGTTTCTTCCGCGGACTGATTGGCTGGATTGGCTTTCGTCAGATCGGTGTGCCGTTCGTCCGTCGTCAAAGGGCAGGGGGGCAGACAAAATATCGCTATGGCCGGCTCATCAAACTCGCGTTTGATACGGTCACGGCGTTCTCGACTTTGCCGGCTCTGTGCATCACACTGTTGGCCGGCGGTTTGGCGACGCTGAGCATGGCTTTCATCGCGGTGGTCGCGCTGCTCGCGGTCTGTCAGGCGATCGCCCTGGACGGTTGGATGTGGGCCGCGCTCGGTTTTTTGGCACTCTGGAACGTGCAATTTCTGTCTCTGGCTGTGCTGGGCGAGTACGTGGTTCGGACGCATCGACACACGCAGCGGCGTCCTCTTTTCGTGGTGGACAGCGTCATCGAGAATGTGGCATTCGCCAACGGCTATCGCGCCGAACAAGTTGCGGAGCCTGAAGTGACACTCGTATGTCACCCCTCCACACTCTGCGCGCCATGAGCAGGCGATCCACGATCCAATGTGAAGGTTCTTTGTCCTATGCAGACAACCGACCGCCCGCAAGTCGATTCCGCGCCGCCGGTTTGTCCTTCTGCCGCGAATAAACTTCGTTCCGCTGACAATGACTTGTCAGTTCCCTTACGCTGGTATCATCTCGGCGGTGCCGACATTCTGTTTTTCGTCCTCGCCCTCCTCATTTTTCAGACCGCCCGCCAGGGATTGTTGGACGATCCGGGCCTTGGTTGGCACTTGCGGAATATCGACGCCATGCTGGCGCAGGGCGGTTGGCTTACGGTAGACTCGTTCTCGCAGCCGCGCGATGGCCACGCGCAACCGTGGCGCAGCAATCAATGGTTGGGCGAGATTCCCTTCTGGCTCGGCGAGCGCTGGGCGGGTCTGGAGGGCATCGCGGCCATCGCCGCGATTATCATTGCCTTCACGCTGCGTTGTCTGTATCGCATCCTCCTGCGCGATGGTTCGCCCTGGCCAGTCGCCGTCTTCTGGACTTCGCAGGCGGCAATGGGCATCTCCTGTTCGTGGGTCGCGCGGCCGAATCTGTTCACCATGCTGTTCGTGTTGGCGACGGCGCGGGTCTGCGTTCTCTTTCACGAGGGACGTTGCTCTCGGCGAGCGACCCTATGGTTACTACCGTTGTTCGCTCTGTGGGCCAATATGCACGGCGGTTTTCTTGCCGGCTTCACACTGCTCGGCGCGACGATGCTCGTTGAAGCGTGCTTGACGCTCTTCGCCGCCAATGTCGAGAGACGACTCGCGGCGCGCGGCCGCGCGCTGCACATGCTCCTCCTGCTCGTCGGCGCTTTTCTGTCCACGCTCATTAATCCGTATGGCTTGTCGTTGTACCGCTGGATCTTCCAACTTCTCGGCGAACCCTTCTTCATGGATTTGCACCAGGAATGGAAGTCCCCCGATTTTCATGGTAAAGGGGCAATCCGTTTTGAATGGTTGATGCTGTTATTCCCGCTGCTGTTAGCCTTGAGCCGTCGCCGGCCCAATCTGGTTGAGTTGGCTCTGAGTCTTCTGTGGTTTCACTTCGCGCTGAGCGGTTTCCGCTATGTGCCGCTCTGGATCATCGTTGCTGTTCCGCTTCTGGCGCGCTCCAGTCTCAACATCCCCTGGCTACGGCGGCAGGCGCATCACTTCGCCACCTCGGGGGAGGGCCGTTGGTTAGCCTCCCCTCATCCGGGTCCGGCGCGGTGGCTATGGAGTCTCGTCGGCGCGGTGTTACTTTTGGGTTTCGCGCGCGTTGCGGAGGGGCGTCTAGCTCGTCATCAACCCGACATCATTCCGTCTGCTGCCCTCGATCGCTTCTTGGTGATCGACGCGGAATGGCGTCAGGCACACGGCCAGCGTCCCGTCGTCTTTCATTCCTACGACTGGGGCGGATACTTGACATGGCATGGCGGCCCCGACTTCCGCAATTGGATCGACGACCGCAATGAGGTGCAGGGCAAGGAACACATCCAGGCATATTTCTCCATCCTCGAAACCGA
Source organism: Gemmataceae bacterium (assembly GCA_035553375.1). Classification (GTDB taxonomy): domain Bacteria; phylum Planctomycetota; class Planctomycetia; order Gemmatales; family Gemmataceae; genus JAJPHU01. The sequence goes on along the minus strand of DATNCY010000247.1, from coordinate 2,472 downwards.
CCCAGGTTGGCGTGAGAAACTCGATCGCGCCCAGGTGCAACTCGTCTGCATCCAGGTCAACGCCCCGTTGACCTTCCGCTTGGCCGAAAGCGCGGCGTGGCGCGAGCGGCATCGCGACGCCTGGGCGGTCATCTTCGAGCGCGTGGCGACGCAGCCTGATCAGCCATAGCCGGCGCACTGATTCCCGCTTCGGCAGAGTTAACCCGGCCTCCCTTGTTCGCCAAATCCGCACCCTTTTCCAACTCGCCTCAATGCAGCTTTTCGAGCGAGTTAATTAAACATAAGAACTCTTATCGGACCTTATTAATTTACCCGACGAGTTGGTGAACATTCGCTTCGCGTGTGTTAACGTCCGATAATGTATGTTATGTTTAATTAACTACCGCGAATATGAGGCGTCCTAACTCGTGAAAGCGCAATAACTTACTTAGGCCGCCTGCACGCACATGCTTCTTCGCAAGGTGCTATTGACCCAGATCGCGCGACAGGCGATAGCTTCACCAAGCCCAGCTTGGGGCAACGGAGGATTGGAGGCAAGGAATGGCTGGTTGGGACAAGAGCCGACTCTTTGACGCGGCTTGGTTGCTGTTCTGGATCGTCGCCAGTTCGGTTTCCTGCGTCGTGGCGGCCGCGCGCCTCAGCGCGACCTTCGATGAGCCGACCTACATCAACTGCGGCCTAGAGAGCTGGCACACCGGTAGTTCCAAGCGCTTGCTCGACCTCGGAACCATGCCCCTGCCTCCACACGTCCAGACGCTCCCGATTCATCTCTGGGAGTGTTGGCGCGGTGAGACGTTCGATCCCGTGCGCGACCTCGATCGCTTGCTGCCTGTGGCGCGAATGGGGACGCTGCCCTTTTGGTGGCTGTTGCTGCTCTACGGATGGCGTGCGGGGCGACAGATGGCGGGAATGTGGGGCGGGCGGTTGGCCGTCGCGCTCCTGGCCTGCGAACCGAACCTGCTCGCTCATACCGGACTGGCGACGACCGATATCGCCGTCTCCGCTTGTTTGCTCGCCTTGCTGGTTCACTTCCGAGCAGGAAGGGATGGACCGTGGTTGAGCCGCGTCCTTGTGCCCGCTATCTGGTTTGCCCTCGCTGTGCTGAGCAAGGCGTCTGGTCTCGTGTTTGGAGTGATCGGCCTCAGCATGGTCGAACTCGAATATCGGCTGACGACCACGGCCGAGACAGAGGATTGGTGGCCGCGACTTCGGGCCGCGCTGGTCGCTCTCGTCCAGCGTCCCTTTCGGCGCGATCTGCTCCAAATCTATACACTCGCGGGGATCGGGGTGTTCTGCTATTGCGGTTCAGATTGGCTCGTTTCCCCCTCCTTCGTGGCCTGGGCACGTCAGCTGCCGGAGGGTCCGGCGAGTTCCGTTATGGTGTGGTTCGCCGAGCATCTGCGCATTTTCAGCAACGCCGGCGTCGCCCTGGTTCGACAAATGCGCCATAACGTGCAAGGACACGGGGTTTTTCTGCTCGATCACGTTGAGAGACGGGCCATTTGGTATTATTTCCCACTGGCCATCAGCATCAAATCGCCGTTGCCCCTGTTGGTTCTGCCGCTTTTGCTCGCGGCCATTTGCCGCCGAGCGCTGCGGAACTGGGCCTGTATCGCGGCCCTTGCCCTGCTGATGTTCAGTTTGGTCTGCCGAGTCCAAACCGGCATCCGTCTCCTGTTGCCGTTGGTCAGCCTCGCCGTCGTCGGACTGGCAGCCGCGCTCGTGACCGCGCGCCAACAACTGGCAGAGAGTCGGCTGCGACCGCTGCTGACGACGAGTTGTCTTCTGAGTGCAGGTTGGCTGCTCTGGGCATCGCTATCAGTCTGGCCTCATGCGTTGTGTTACACCAATGAACTTTGGGGTGGAACGAGCAACGGCTATCGCTGCCTCAGCGATTCCAATTACGATTGGGGCCAAGGATTGAAAGAATTGGCCCAATGGCAGGACGCGCATCAGGTGCGCGACCTGCATGTTCTCTATTACGGCACCGATACAAGCCTCAGACAATTACCCATGCAACCGTTGACCGTGGGAGCCTTGCAGCTGGGGCCGGAGGGTCTACCCGAGCGCGCGCAGGGCGGCATCCTTGCGGTCGCCACCTCAATCCTGTACGGCAGTGTGAGCAAAGATTATCCGGACTTGCAGGAGTTGACGCGATCACTCCAGCATTTGACGCCGGTGGACCGGACAACGACATTCCTTATCTATCGCATTCCAGCCAAATCAGCGAACAGTGTTCAGTGTTCAGTGTTCAGTGTTCAGTGTTCAGTTAAGAGCGACTGAACACTGAACACTGAACACTGTCTTACGATGCTCCGCCCACGGCTCCATTCACGTCGGGACCGGCGAGAAAGAAACCCATTTTGCGGAATTTCTGGTAGCGGCCTTCGAGCAAATCCTCCACCGCCAGCGGCCGAAGCTCGCGGAGATAGCGGAGCAAGTGCGACTTCAACGTGTTGGCCATCTCTCGAT
>DATNCY010000246.1:0-4076 GCA_035553375.1 Gemmataceae bacterium | reverse complement strand
CCTCCCTGGCGTGTCTTTATAAAAGAAGTGTAATCGATAAGCGGCACGAACACAATAAATTGCCAGCCGCAGCGCCAGCAAGGTACATTCCCTTGCTGGCGCTGCGGGCTGGCAAAAAGGTTGGTGCCGCGAAGGAGCATTCATCCAAGAAGAAATAGGTTGATCCTGACCGAACCGGCTCGCTCGGTAGGTGTCGCGAGCCGAGCGGCACTTCTTTCCGTCCGGCTCGGCTCGCCGGACCTACCGCCAGTAGGTGCCGCGAGCCGAGCGGCACGCATTGAGGTAGGTGCCGCGAGCCGAGCGGCACGGCTTGAGTAGGTGCCGCGAGCCGAGCGGCACTTCTTTCCGTCCGGCTCGGCTCGCCGGACCTACCGCATTGCGTGAGAGCCGCTAAGATGCCGGCAGAGCGAACGAATAACTGAAGAGAGTTCACGATTTCGGAGTCACCGCCTCATGGATCTCACGACCCTCGCCCGAGGGCAGCGCACCGCCGGTCGGCTGGCCCAGATCGTGACCATCCTCTGCAAGTACAGCCTGGCCGACTGGCTCAAGGCCGTCAATGTCCGGCCTGTTCGTAAATTCCTCACCAGTTTCGATGGCCAACCTATCGCCGGCCTGCCCACCGAGGTGCGCATTCGCATGGCCCTGACGGAGATGGGCACTACCTTCATCAAGCTCGGCCAGATTCTCAGCACCCGCCCCGATCTCGTCGGCCCCGCCCTCGCCGACGAACTGACCAGTCTTCAAGACGACACCCCCGCCGATCCCCCTGAGACGGCCCGCACCCTCATCGAAGCGGAATTGCACAAGCCCATCAAGGAGCTTTTCGCCGAGTTCGAGGACGTGGCGTTCGCGTCGGCGTCCATCGGCCAAGTTCATCGCGCGCGGCTGCGTGATGGCCAGCAAGTCGTCGTCAAGGTGTTGCATCACAACATTGAAGACAAGGTCGCCACCGATCTCGACATTATGATGGCCCTGAGCGAAATCGGCGAGAAATACAGCGCGGAGTTACGCCACTATCGGCCGCACGCCACCATGATGGAGTTCCGCCGTACGTTGCTGCGCGAGCTGGATTTTCGCCGCGAACTGCGCAACATTCAAGAATTCATCCACAATTTCCAGGGCGACGCGACGGTACGCTTTCCCGCTCCGCATCCGTCCCTCTCATCACAGCGTGTGCTGACGCTGGATTACCTTGATGGCATCTCCATTGGAGACACGGAACGTCTCAAAGAAGAAGGGCACGATCTGCGGACGATCGCGCGCCGCGGCGCCAACATCATCCTCGGCATGATCTTCCGCGATGGCTTCTATCACGCCGACCCGCATCCCGGCAATCTGCTGGTGTTGCCGCGCACGGTGATCGGCGTACTCGACTGCGGCATGGTGGGCCGGCTCGACGACCACACGCGCGACGCCTTCACGACCATGTTGCTCGCCGCCATCAATAAAGACTCCAATCAGTTCACCGGCATGGTGACGCGGCTGGCGCGTGTGCCGGCCGACCTCGATCGCGACGCTTTCGAGGCCGAGATTCACGATTTTCTCGCCGACTACGGGACACAATCGCTCAATCAGTTTGATGTTTCCGGTGCGCTCAACGGCATTACCGACATCATTCGTCGCTATCATCTGCTGCTGCCGGCCAATCTAGCGCCGCTGCTCAAGGCGATGATTGTACTCGAAGGCACATCGCGGCAGCTCGATCGCTCATTCAGCTTGGCGGAGATGATCCGGCCTTATTACGTGCGGGTTGTCCAGGAAAAATTGTCGCCGCGACGGATCTTTCGCCATTGGCGGCGGATGTTCATGGAGTGGGACCATCTGATGCGGACGCTGCCGGGCGATGTGGGCGACATCCTCGATCGCACCAAGCGCGGGCAATTCAAGTTTCACCTGGAGCATCGCCGTCTGGAAACGTCGGTCGCCCTGCTGGTGGATGGTCTGCTCAGCGCATCGCTCTTTCTGGGATCGACGCTGATGCTGTGTCATCGCGTGCTGGCTGAGCCGTTCTTTGATCTCTCTATCCCCGGCGTTCTCGGTCTGCCGTGCAGTCTGTTCCTGGTATGGCGAGCGCTGCGGGCGACGAAAAAGACGCGCAGTGAGCCGTAGATGCGTTGCGAAAAGCCGGTCGGCGTCAAAGACGGCACAGTTTACAACGCCGCCGCCGGAACGATTGCGACGCGAGAGAAAACAAGGTGCATCGCCGCGACACGCATGTTACCATCCTGCACAGGATCAAACGCCCCAAAGGAGGGCGTAACGAGAATCTCATTCGATCGCACAACGAGGAGTCTCACCATGAAGCGACGTATTTTGGCTGCCCTAGCGCTGGCGGCCGCAGCCTGTTTTGCCGGCTCGCAAGCTCGCGCCGACGTCAAACCGCATGCCCTCTTTTCTGATGGCATGGTTCTGCAACAGGGCATGAAGTGTCCTATCTGGGGCAAGGCCGCTCCGGGAGAATCCGTCAACGTAACCTTCACGGCCACCAAAACCACCGCGAACACTGCCAGCAGTACTGCCGCCAGTGCCGGCGTCACGGCCGACCAGGATGGCAAGTGGATGGTCGCTATCCAGGTTGCGCCGGAGATGGCCGGCGGTCCCTATGAGATGGTCATCAAGGGCAAGAACACCATCACCCTGAAAAATGTCTATGTCGGCGAGGTGTGGATTTGTAGCGGTCAATCGAACATGGAAATGAACCTGGCCTCTTGTCACAACGCCCAGGAGACGATTAAGAACGCCAAGAATCCGCAGATTCGCCTTTTCACCGTGCCGAAACATCCTTCCGATAAGTCCGTTAAAAGCTTCATTGGCGATCCGAAATGGGTTGAATGCAATCCGAACACGGTCAAGAATTTCTCCGGCGTAGCCTACTATTTCGGCCGCGATTTGCAGAAGGCTCGTAATGTCCCGGTGGGCTTGATTCATACGTCCTGGGGCGGCACACTCGCGGAAGCGTGGACCAGCCGACCCGTCCTTGAATCCCATGAGGAATGGAAGAACGAATCCATCAACTACCACAAGGCGGTCGAAAAATACAAGGACGCGGTGAAGAGTGCCAAGGAAAACGGCGCGAAGACCCCCAAGAGTCCGACGCACGCCAACTCGCCCTCGGCACTGTACAACGGCATGATTGCACCACTCATTCCCTACGCCATCAAGGGTGCCATCTGGTATCAGGGCGAATCGAACGCCGGCCAAGCCTATCGCTATCGCAAGCTGTTCCCGACAATGATCCAAAACTGGCGCGACGACTGGAAAGAAGGCGATTTCCCCTTCCTGTTCGTGCAGCTGGCCCCGTGGATTTCACGCGGAGACAAAAGCGATCGCACTTGGGCGGAATTGCGCGAGGCGCAATTGTTGACGACGCAGAATCTCAAAAATACCGGCATGGCCGTCATCACCGATGTCGGCGATGCGATCGACATCCATCCCAAGAAGAAAGAGCCGGTCGGCGCTCGTCTGGCGCTGGCCGCGCTCGCTCTGGGTTATGGTGAGAAAATCGAGTATGCCGGCCCGGTCTTTGAGAGTTTGAAGATCGAAGGGGATAAGGCGGTCCTCAGTTTCACCCATCTCGGCAAGGGACTGGAGATGAAGGGGGAGAACTTGCAAGGCTTCACCGTGGCCGGTTCGGATCAGGTATTCCACCCGGCGAAGGCGGAGATCAAGGGAGACAAAGTCGTCGTCCGCAGCGATAAGGTTGCCAAGCCCGTGGCGGTGCGCTATGGATGGTCGAACAATCCGACGGTCAATCTGTGGAACAAGGATGGCCTGCCGGCTACGCCGTTCCGCACCGATGACTTCCCAATGGTGACGCGGCCGAAATCGGCCAAGTGAGGGCGGCGATTCTTCGTGCCAGACCGCCGCGTCAACAACGACATCTTTGCCAGCCCGCAGCGCCAGCAAGGGAAATCCCTTGCTGGCGCTGCGGGCTGGCAAACTCTATTGTGATGAGTGCTAGTGCAACGTCAATCAAGGTCTTTCCTGATCGCAGTTGGGCACGAATAATGAGGTATGAAACCTCGCATCTTTGTTCCCGTTTTGACGGCCGCTCAACGCCAGCAGTTGCAGGA
>DATNCY010000245.1:0-68933 GCA_035553375.1 Gemmataceae bacterium | reverse complement strand
TGCCGGCGGATCAAGGCGCGGCACCTCTTTTCGGTTTTTGGTACCGGCTGGCCGATGCTTGTACTCCATACAATCGTTCCGCATACCAGCGCAAGGCTTTGCCGCGCAGCTCATCGTATTCATCCTGGCTAATGAGCTTCCGGGCGTGCCATTGCCGCAGGGTGGCCAGTTGTTTCTCGATCTGCCGGGCGGAACTGAACCAGAAGTAGAATGGTCCTAGCGGCAGACAAGCGCCGAGGAAGAAGGCCGTGTAGGGGTTGCGATCCAGCCAGAGAGCCAGCAGTCCGAGGAGGGCGCCAGCCGTGCCGCCAATTGCCGCGTAGCGTGTCGAGGCCAGCAGCGTGAACCACAGGTTGCGCAGCCAGTTGAGGAGGCCCATCACGGGTCCACCGTGCAGATCAGCGCGGCGAAGCTGGCCATCGTCAGGTAGCCGATCAGAAAGCCAATCCAGAGAGGAGTCAAGGCCAGCGCGCCACAGGCCAACGCGCCGAACAATCCTGCCGTCAGCGCGACGAGGGCGGCGGTCTCATGGCGGCCCCGTTCCATCAGAAAACGACGTAGGGCCGACGGCTGCGAAGGCGTTTCGGGACCGGCCTCCGCTTCGTCGGCGGGAGCCTCCAGGAACTCGTCTGGACGCATGTTCAACTCGATTTCCTCCACACGGTCGGCATCGCCGCGCGGTGGATTGGTGGCATCGAAGTAGGAAGCGATCGCCGCGCGGATATTGGCCAGCGCTTCTTCCGGCGTGTCCCCCTCGGAGACACAACCTGGCAACACGGGCACTTCAGCGCGACAACGACGACCGGGCGACTCACCGGCATGGATGACAACCTTGAGTTTCATCTTTCGTTCTCTCCCTTGCTCGGCCTAGCTCGATTCTTCCGCCAACATCATGTCCCTCTCCAGGTTAGCGATTGCGGCGATGGCGGCCAACGTGGATTGACGCGCTTGCGCCGCGGACAATATAGCGCGGAACAGTATCTCGCCCGCCTGCGCCAGCATGTGATGGAGCCGTTTTTGCTGGCGGTGTCCGATCAACTGCATATTGACGAGGCCGAACTGGAAGACTTCCCGGCGGGGATTCATCGCTTTCGCAATATGCCGCTGCCCTCGGAAGTGGTGCGGCTCGGCAATGAGTTACTGAATGTTTCACCGGCAGGATGAGCCTGAATTCGATCCATCGCTCACCCAATATGGGTGATGATCTTCCAGGCTCTCATTAGTGAAAATTTCGTAAGGATCGAGGAACTTTGTGGCTCATCAGAGTGAGAGGCGATAAACTGCGCGAACGATTTTTGAATCGGCAACGACGTGACGTTGGTTCTTCATCGATCTCCTTATGGAAGGTGCCCAGCCATGAGTTGGCCATTGTCGCAGGATTACAACGAAGCCATTCAAAACCCACGGACCAGCTTCAGCGATGACGAACTGCGCAACGCCGATCCCGTCCTCAACGCGCTGGACATCCCCATCCCTCGCTCCGGCAATTTTGCCGATGTCTACGAGTTTCGCTCGGCCAACGGCGGTCACTGGGCCGTCAAGTGCTTCACCCGCGAGGTGGCCGGACTGCGCGAACGCTACGCCGCCATCAGCCGCCATCTTCAGGACGCCAACCTGCCGTTCACCGTGGACTTCACCTTTCTGGAGCAGGGCCTCCGCGTTCGCGGCCAGTGGTATCCCGTCCTCAAGATGCAATGGGTCGAGGGGTTGACCCTCAACGAGTTCGTCCGTCAATATGCCGACAAACCGGCCATGCTGGAAGCCTTGCTGCAAATCTGGGTGCGCATGGCGGCACGGCTGCGCGGCGTTGGAGTCGCCCACGCTGATTTACAACATGGCAACGTCCTCTTGGTGCCCAGCGGCACGTCCAACTCGCTGGCCGTCAAGCTGGTCGATTACGATGGCATGTTCGTGCCCGCGTTGGCCGGTGGCGACTCCGGCGAGGTCGGCCATCCCTGCTACCAACACCCTCAGCGGATGACGGAGCGGACGTATAGCCTGGAGGTGGACCGCTTCCCCCTGCTGCTGGTCGCCACGGTTCTGCACGCCGTCAAGGTCGGCGGTCGCGCCCTATGGGAGAAGTACGACAGTGGCGACAATCTACTGTTCCGTGAGGCGGACTTACGGGCACCCGTCAAGTCGCCGCTGTTCTACGAACTGTTGAAACTCGCGGACGCGCGGGCGTCGCGTTTGGCGGGGCAAACGCTCGACGCGCTGAAGGGTCGATTGGAGTCGGTGCCGCTGCTGGAGGAAGTGCTGCCGGAGTTGCATGTTGGCTCAGCCGCAAAACCAGCGACGCCGAAGCGAACGGCCGTCAAGGTGGCTGTAGTGCAGCCGGTCATCGAGGCGCAACCGGCTGCCGAGGCTGCCGTAGCAGGGCCGGAGTGGGACTTCGAGGGCGAGGACAAGGCGCGGTCGCGCCGGCGGCGCAAGGGTGGCCTGTCACGCTGGGTCTTGGGCGCGGCCGTGGCGGCGCTGGTGCTGGTCGGCGGTATTTTCGCCCTGCCACTTTGGAATGAGCCGGAGAAACCGAAGGACGAGACACGAACCGCACAAAATAACCTTGAGAAACCGCCGCAACGCCCCGACAAGTTGCAAAAGGCACCGGACTCGAAGGAGGAGCAACCCGATGGAGACGGGCAGCGGAAGGATGGCGCCGTGGTCCCGTCTCCCGTAGCGTCCGCGACCCCTGATCCGCAAGTCGCGGGCGACACGCCGAAGCCGATGGTTAGGTTTGCCGTCCACAAAGAAATCGTCGGGCCGTGGCGGATTGAGGACGACATGGTAGTCGTCGATCACCCTTGGGGAAACCGATCGTATCCCAATATGTATTTCGGAGACAAGGATTGGCGCGATTACGACTTCACGGTAGACGTGAACCGACTGGCGCGACCGGCGCACTGCGCGCTTTGGTTTCGCAACTCGAGTTGGGGGAACGCTTACTGCGTCAGCTTGGGCAAGGGCAGCAAATTCGTTACCTTGGAAACCGCTCGGAATCACCGCTATTCCATAGAGCAACGCGAGGTGCCGTTAATCGAGAATGATCGGTGGTATACTCTCCGCGCCGTGGTTCGCGGTTCGCGCATCCGCATCTATGTTGATGGTGAGTTGATGTTCGACAAGCTAGACGAAACGCACTCAAAAGGCTTCGTCGGTCTCCACGTCAACTCTTCAAAATTCGCCTTCCGCAACATCAAGGTGACGGACCCGGATGGCAAAGTGCTGTTGCAGGGGTTGCCCGATTTGCCCGGAGAGAAGAGCGAAGCGAAGCCGGAGATCGTGAAAGACCAGGGCAACATCGCTTCACACGAGACGCCGAAGCCAGTGGAAAACCCGCCCGCGCCGGTTGCGTCGAAGCCGCCCGTGCAGCCCCCAGAGGTGCCAGCGGCCAAGGATGGATTCGTGCCACTGTTCAACGGCAAGGATCTAACCGGCTGGAAATCGCACTCCCGTGACAACGCAAAGTGGGAGGTCAAGGACGGCATCCTGATCGGCAGCGGGAAACTGGGCCATCTCTTCAGTGAGCGCGGCGACTACGAGAACTTCCACTTCCGCGTTGAGGCCATGATTAATGACGGCGGCAACAGCGGCCAGTATTTCCGTAGTGCGTTTGGCGCTGGCTTCCCCATGGGCTACTTGGCCCAGATCGACGCCAACTCCGCTAATCCACAGAAGACCGGCAGCCTCTACAGCATCGTCAAGGTAGCGGAACAACTGCACAAACCCGGCGAGTGGTTCACCCAGGAGGTGATCGCCGAAGGGGATCATATCACCATCAAGGTCAACGACAAGATGGTGGTGGACACACATGATTCGCGCCACAAGAAAGGCCACTTCGCCTTGCAGCAGCACGGCCCTGCCTCCGTCGTCAAGTTCCGCAAAATCGAGGTCAAGGAACTGCCGGCGAAAGCAACTCCACCCGAGTCGCCAAAGCAGGTGTCGCCTTCCCGACTCCCGGAGGATAAACTTACTCCCGAAGCCAAGGCTACGAAGGCGTTCGAGAAATCCCGTGAGGACGCACGCGCGAAACTCCTCGCGGAGTTCGATGCGGCCCTGGATCGGTTGGCGAAAAGCAAGGGATCGACCGAGCAGCGCCTCAAGCTGATCGATGCGGTCAAAGAAGAGAAGAAGCGGTTTGAAAACGGTGGAATGATCCCCTGGTCCGAACCCATGCGGCCCTACCTCGCCAAATATTTCGTCTCAACGAACACCGCAGAGACCAAACTTCGCCGCGCCTACAATTCCCTGATCGACGCGCAACTGAAAGCAAAAAACGAGAGTATGGTTGCTGACTTGCGGGCACACCTGAAGAATCTCCTCGCTGTCCGAGTAATCGCCCGGGTGAGATACTTCGTAAACGGAAGGCATCTCGATTTTAGGAATCTGTACTCGAATGGGAAAGTCTTCGGGATCGACAATGCGATTACTTGGACTTATGGCAAGGGTGTGTTAATTATCGGATACCCTGACCCAAAGGCTCCCGGAGGCGCTTGGATAGATACCCTTCGGATCTCCGCCGATGGGGCAACATTTGCGGGAAGCAACCAATCCGGGAAGCTGAAGATTACTGGATTTTGTCTCAAAGATGACTGAGAAAGAGAAAAGGCGACGCGACTCCTTTCATCTCTGCGCGGTGAGTTGCGTCCTCTTTTCTTCCCTTCACCGAAAGGCTTGGACGCGGAGGCCGTCAACGGCCGTCTTCTTGAAAAAGCACCTCAGTATTAAGATTTTTACCCTCCGCAATAGGCTCTATAACATCTCGGCCCAGTCGCTCCGAAAACGGAGCGACGCCCTGTGAACCAACGTGACAATAATCCACGAAATGCTCGTCACGCACCCATTCGCGCGTGTCCACGATCGGCACCTGATATTCCTGCTTGAGTTGATCGAGATATTGATGAGCCAGGGCGCGAGCCTGCGGCGGATACCAACCGCGTGTCAGACTGTGTTCCGGCATCCATATCAGGGCAACCTTGATGCCGCGCGTGCGGCATTCGTCGAGTAGTTCGCGCAGCGCGGCGTCGCTGCGCGGATCGATGCGCAAGGGCGTCACCAGCGGCTTCATTTCTTCGGCACCGTGTTCGAGGGCGATGCGTTTTTCTTCCGGTGTGTTGCGCTGCCACGGCACACGGAACCAGCCCGTGTTGTCGAAGGGAATCCAGTCGGCCAGATGCCGATTCGTCTCGCTGACCTGCTCGCGCGGCAACAAGCTCCGAAGGGTGGCCTGGATGAGACTGCCGCGATAATCGGTGATGGGCAGCAGGCTCCGCCGCACGCCTTGCTTCACGACATCGGGTTTGCCGGAAAAATAGCGAATCAGCAAGGGCATATCACCCCAGTGCTGATCGTCCTCGCCCAGCACCATGCGCGTTTCCTCGAAGATGCCGGACTGCGTCCACAACGGCGGCCACACTTCCAACAGCAACCATTCGGGGCGAATGCCGTCCGCCAACAAGCGGCGAAAATACATCAATTCGCGGATGTTGCCCATGCCGTTGATGCCGAAGTTGTAGACCACCGGCGCGGGCACGCCATCAGCGGAGTGTACCTTCATAAGAGCCGGCCACAGGCTGTACTTGATGCGCGAGCTGCCCAGAGCGAGAAACAACGGTGCCTTGGGCGATTCGGCCAGCCGCGCACGCAGCGAACGGAGACGGTATCCGTACAGGGGATCGCGTATCTCGGGACGGCGGTAATCGAGATACATCGACAGAGCCACCTGACTCGCCGCGAAACACAGCAGGCTCCAGACGATAACTCGTCTTCCTTTGCCGGCGGGCAACAAGAATATACTTGACATTACCTATCCTGGTTATGTTTTTATCCACGCTACTAGCCCGGAGCGCCAGCGACGGGGTCTTGCCTCCCGTTGCTGGCGCTCCGGGCTAGTGAGGCGTCAAAAATTGAAATAAATGAACGCCTTGCCTCCTTGCGGCGCCAGCACGAGGGCCAACCCAAGCACGAGCGCGTAACTGCAACCCAGCACCGGCGCGGAAAGACGCAGAGTCGGCCGAATCCATACGCCGCTCTTGCCCAGCAGATGAGCCGCCAGCATCACGGCCACCGTCAGCCAGAAGCCAAACTCCGGCACGGGGGTGCCCGGCACCCCCGGCGCGGGAATCAGCATGCGCGTGTACATCTCGAAGGCATGGCCGAAACTCGGTGCCCTGAAGACGACCAGGCTGACGCAGAAACAAACGAACGTGAAGGCGATGCGAAACACGGTGCCCGGAAGCGATTGCAAGATACCGTCGAGCCGCGGTTGCCCCTTGCACCAGCGATGGAAGAGGCGCTGCGTGATGAGCATCAAGCCCTGGATGGCGCCGAAACCCACATACGTCCAGGCCGCTCCGTGCCACAGGCCGCACAGTGTCATCGTGATAAGCAAATTGCGATTGGTCTTCCATGCTCCGCCGCGACTGCCGCCCAGCGGGATGAATAAATAATCGCGCAGCCAACTTGAGAGCGAGATATGCCAGCGGTTCCAGAACTCGGCGATGTTGGCGGCCAGGTACGGCATGTTGAAGTTCTCGGCCAATTTGTAGCCGAGCATGTGGGCCGTGCCGATGGCCATGTCCGTGTAGCCGGAGAAATCGCAGTATACCTGTAGCGCGTAAGCGAACATGGCGATCCACACGGCCGCCGTGCGAAAGTCCAGGGGACTATCGAAGACCGGATCGGCGTACAGCGCCATGCGATCGGCGATGGCCAATTTCTTGAACAAGCCCATGAGGAAGTATTGCAAACCCAGGTGCAGACGCACCCAATCGCAATGCTTGGGGCGTTTGATCTGCGGCAGAAAATCGCGGGCGCGGACGATCGGTCCGGCCACCAGATGCGGAAAAAACAGGATGAACAGCATGAAATCGGCCAAGTTGCGCTCGGCCGGCATGCGCCGCCGATACACGTCCACCATGTAGTTGATGGCCTCGAACGTGTAGAAGGAAATGCCAATCGGCAGAATCACGCGCAGGGTGCGAAACCACGTCGGCGCGCCGGAGGCAATGAGCGCTTCATCCAGCGACAACAGAAAGAAATTGGTGTACTTGAAATAGCACAGCAGCCCCAGGTTGGCGAACAGACTGACCCCAAGCAGCGTTTTTCGCCGCCAATTCGCAACCGAATGCTCGATGCCCAAAGCGAGGAGATAATCGAGCAGGGTGGAGATGCAGATGATGATGGCGAGCCATTTGTTCCAACTGGCGTAGAAATAGAAGCTGGCGACCAACAAGAGCCAAACCCGTGGGCGTCGCCAGGGGATCGACCAGTAGACGAGCAAAAGCAGGGCGAAGAAGCCCATGAATGAGGCGGTACAAAACAGCATCGCCATCCCCTCAGACGAATCGGTTCCGCGCAAGCGGCGAACCGGCCCGGTACGCGGAATCGGAATAAGACCATCGCGATGGACGCGGGTTATACCGGGGCCGCGTTTGGCGTCAAGATCGCTTTTTTCTTTGCATGGTTCGTCGTCAACGGGTAAACCTAGAAGTTGACGCCCCTTCTTGTTGCTGGAGCTTGCGACCCATGAAGCGCGTGCTGTTTCTATGTTGTCTGTCCTCGCTGCTGCCTCTTGGCGTCTCGGTGCGCGCGGCCGATGCCCCGGTCAGGCAGAGTCCGAAGAAGGCGCTGCAAGCGCTGAACGATTTGATCGGTGCCTGGCGCGGTACCGGCGAACCGAAGACCGGCACGCGCGAGGAACAACGACGCGGCTTCTGGCAGGAGAAGATCATCTGGGAATGGCAGTTCAAGGGCGACGATGTGTATCTGCGTGCCGCCATCGATAAGGGCAAATACTTCACCCATGCCGAGCTGCGCTATCTTCCCGATAAGGATCATTACCGGCTCACCGCCAAAACGCCGGCCAAGGAAACGCTTGTTTTCGAGGGCACCTTGAACAAGAAGTGTCTGACGTTGGATCGCAAGGACGACAAGAAGAACGAGACGCAACGGCTGATCGTCAACGTACTGCACTTCAATCGATATTTGCTGCGCTACGAGGTGAAACCGGCGGCGCGCACGACATTCGCGCTGCTCTATCAGGTGGGCGCGACCAAGGAGGGCGTGGAGTTCGCCGGCGGCGATGATGCTCCGGAATGTATCGTCAGCGGCGGGCTGGGCACGATGGCCGTCGTGTACAAGGGGCAGACGTACTATGTTTGTTGCTCCGGCTGCCGCGATGCCTTCAAGGATGAGCCGGAGAAGTACATCAAGGAATTTGAGGCGAAGAAGAAAGCGAAGAAAGAGCAGACGAAGAGGCATTAACCGAATGAATTGCCGGCCCGCAGCGCCAGCAAGGGAAGCCCCTTGCTGGCGCCGCGGGCTGGCCAAAAAGTTAGTGCCCGTGTGGGATTGCTGCCCCCTCACCCCAACCCCTCTCCCCGAGTACAGGGGAGAGGGGCTTACGGGACAGACTCTCAGCGTAGCAGCCGCGAATGGCACGAATGCGCGCGGAAATACTAGCATTGAAGCCGATAACGCGGTATATGTGGGAGACTTAGAAAAGTGCGCCCCCACCCGCCCGCAGCTGTGAGTAACCAGAGATGCATTATACCGACCCGCCTCTTCCTACCGACAAAAAGACTTTCGATGTCGCCGACCCCAAGGCGCCGTGGTGGCGTGAGATGAACCGCTATCACTGGTTCGTCTTCATGGTCGCCTCATTGGGTTGGCTGTTCGACACGATGGATCAGCAACTCTTCAATATCGCCCGCAAGCCTGCCATCCACAAACTGCTTACCGACCAACTGGGCCACGAGCCGAGCGTCGGAGAAGTCGCGGAACAGGCCGGCTTTGCCACGTCGATTTTCCTCATCGGCTGGGGGACCGGCGGCCTGTTCTTCGGCGTCCTCGGCGACTTGCTCGGCCGCGTTCGCTCGCTCATGCTAACCATCTTGCTTTACTCGCTCTTTACCGGCCTCAGCGCGTTTTCCACGTCTGTATTCGATTTTTCGGTCTATCGCTTCCTCACCGGCCTGGGCGTGGGCGGCGAATTCGCGGTCGGCATTTCGCTGGTCGCCGAAGCGATGCCCGACCGCGCTCGGCCGTTCGCGCTGGGTTTGCTGCAAGCGCTGTCGGCGGTCGGCAACATCATTGCCGCCCTCATCGGCATGTTGCAAGGCTACCTGACGCAGCACGGCCACCTCAGCAGCGATTTCGGTTGGCGCGGCATGTTCCTCATCGGCACCTTCCCCGCCCTGCTCACGCTCCTCATCATGCGCCGCCTCAAGGAACCGGAACGCTGGCAAGCCGTGGCCGCCGGCATTAGTCCAGGCCAGCGCATCCGCGCCTATTTCGGCGAATTGTTCGGCAATCCACGCTGGAGCCGCAACGCCGTACTCGGTCTGCTGTTGGCCTCGTCCGGCATCATTGGTCTGTGGGGCATTGGCTTTTTCAGCATTGATTTGCAGCGCACGGTCTTTCGGGCTCAATTCGAGAAATTGGGACTTTCGGCGAAGGAAGTCGATGGCATGGTGAGTTTCTGGGCGGGCGTAACCTCGCTGATGATGAATGTGGGCGCGTTCTTCGGCATTTACGCCTTCAGTCGCATCACGCATCACCTGGGCCGCAAGCCGACCTTCGCCATCTCCTTCGTACTCGCCCTCGTGAGTACCGCCTTCACCTTCTTGTATTTCCGCACCATCGCCGATGTATTCTGGATGATTCCGATCATGGGCTTCTGCCAGTTGGCGCTGTTCGGCGGCTATGCCATCTATTTCCCGGAATTGTTCCCGACTCGTCTGCGCAGCACGGGCACCTCGTTCTGTTACAACGGGGCGCGCTTTCTGGCGGCGACCGGTCCCACGCTGTTGGGCCTGCTGACAAATCGCGTCTACAGTGGTTATCCCGAACCGATGCGCTATGCCGGCGTGACCATGTGCGCCATTTTCCTGCTCGGCCTTGCCGTGTTGCCGTTCGCGCCGGAGACGAAGGGGCAACCGCTGCCAGAGTGACAGGGCACTACGCTGCTTCTACAATGTCGCTGAGAGAAATAAGGGACTGTAACCGCATGAGGTAGGTCCCGCTTGCCGAGCGGGACCTGTTGGGTCAAGGTCCCGCTCGGCAAGCGGGACCTACCTCATGCGGGACCTGTTGGGGCAAGGTCCCGCTCGGCAAGCGGGACCTACTCAGGGCGTTAGTGCCGCTAGGGATGTGGGAGAAATGATGATGACGGTGACGACTCCGGATTGGCTCAGCAAGCGCAACGTCCACTTGCAGGGGAGCAAGGACGGTCAATCGTGGCTGGTCTATCTCGATAAGGAGCCGCAATATCTCCTATTGGCGGTGCCGGTGAAGGGACAATTCGGCTGTCGCATTACGCAAACCATCAACGGCCGGCGTCTCGACGCCGGCGCTACTTATTCCTCTCTCGATGCCGCCCTCCACGGTGGACTCGATGAATTACGCAAGGCGCTGGGATGGTGAACGCCGCTAAACGATTAATCCCGCTGCCTTCGCTTTCACTTCAACCCACTCGCCGGGTTTGAGTACGACGGGTTCGGCTTGCGTTTCGCGGCGAACGCGCTCGGCCCAGGCGTGGGCATCCTGCGCAATCAATTCCCAGGTGTTGTAATGAATGGGCATCACCTGCCGCGGTTGAATTAACTTCACCGCGCGCAGCGCATCATCCGGCCCCATCGTATAATTGTCGCCAATCGGCAAAATGGCCAGGTCCACGTCCTCTTCGCCAATCAACCGCATATCGCCGAACAAGCCGGTATCCGCCGCGTCATAGATGCGTGTGCCGTCCTTGAAGGTGATGAGGAAACCGCACGGATTGCCGCCGTAAGTGCCATCGGGTAGGACGGAACCATGAAAGGCCAAGGTCAATTTGACGTAGCCGAACGGATACGTATGGCCACCGCCGTGCTGCTGGCCGTGGACCTTGCTCACCCCCTGTTTCGTAAGCCATTCGCTGATCTCGTAGTTGGCAATCACTGGCGCGCCCGTGCGCTTGGCGATGGCCACCGTATCGCCAACGTGATCGCCGTGACCGTGTGAGACGAGGATGAAGTCGGCGGGCACCTTATCGGCGGTCAGCGCGGCGGCCGGATTGTCCGTGAGGAATGGATCGATCAGTACGCGCGTGCCATCGCTCTCCAGAAGCAAGCAGGCATGTCCCAACCAGCACAAGCGCGTTGCCATGACCATTCTCCTGAAGGTGCATTCGTAGGATTGATGAGCGAGAACTATGCCAGCCCGCAGCGCAAGCAAGGGAAAGAGTACCCTTGCTGGCGCTGCGGGCTGGCAGTCAAGCCATGATCTCGGCGATGGCCTTGCCGTGATCGATCTCCAAACGCTTGCGGCCGGGCACTTCCAGGCGGCGCGAGTCCAGGCCGAGCAAACGCAAGATGGTGGCGTGGACATCGGTGACGTAGTGGCGGTTCTCGACCGCGTGGAAACCGATTTCGTCGGTCTTGCCGTGGGCGATGCCGCCCTTGATGCCGCCGCCGGCCAGCCACACCGAGAAGCCGTAAATGTGATGATCGCGGCCATCCGAACCCTGCGTGCCGGGTGTACGGCCAAACTCCGTACCGAAGACGACGAGCGTTTCGTCCAGCAAACCGCGGCGCTTCAGATCCTTGAGCAGCCCCGCGATCGGCTTATCCACTTGCAAACAGTTGCGGGCATGGTTGGCACGCAGACCGCCGTGCGCGTCCCAGACGCCGGCGCCGCCGGCACCGTGCTGAATCTGGATGAAACGCACGCCGCGCTCCACCAAGCGACGCGAGGCCAGCAATTGCATCCCAAAATCGCGCGTCTCCGGTCGATCCAGTCCATATAACGTCTTTGTCCTCTCTGTTTCATCCTTGAAATTCAGCACGTCCGGCAATGATTTCTGCATGCGGAAGGCCAATTCGTAGGACTGGATGCGCGCGGACAGCGCCGGATCGTCGGGATACTCGACCGCGCGCAGGCGATTGAGTCGGCCAACGAGATCGAAGGCGGCCTTCTGTTCGGCGGCGCTGACATCGCCTTCGGGCTTGCCGTAGTCGAGTGGGTTGGCCGGGTCGATGCGCAGCGGAACCGCATCGTGAGCGGGACCGAGGTAATGGCCATCCTTGGCGTTCCAGTATTCGCGGCGTCCCATCGACACGAACTGCGGCAGATTGTCGTTGAGCGAGCCGAGTCCGTAGTGAACCCACGCGCCCAGGGTGGGAAACTCGCCATCGAGCATGTGCCGGCCGGAGTGAAACTGCGTCTGTGCGCCGTGGTTGTCGTCGGTGGTGTACACCGAACGCACGAACGCGATGTCATCGACGCATTCGCCCAGGTGGGGCCACCAATCGCTCATCTCGATCCCGCTCTGGCCGCGCTTCTTGAAACCAACTTGGAGCGGATAGAGTTTATTGCGCTGCTGGCCGTTGGCGTCGTTGACGACGACGACACGAGCCAATTTCAGCTTGTCGGGATTCTGTGCATCCTTGAAGGGCGTTTCGGCGATGGTTTTGCCGGCGTACTTGGTGAGCATCGGCTTGGGGTCGAATGTCTCCATGTGCGAGACGCCGCCGTTCATAAATAGCCAAATGACGTTTTTGGCCTTCGGCGTGAGGTGAGGTTTGCCATCCGGCGGCGTCCACGCGGGACCGGCGGAAGCGTAGCCATCGCGCTGAAGCATCGCGCCCAGGGCCAGGCCAACGAAACCCATGCCCATATCCGCGAGGAATGTTCGCCGATGGATACCGGGACAGTTGCGGTGTTTGCTCATGGGAGTTTCGCCTACCGTATGGTGATGAAATCGTTATGGTTCAGCAGCGCCTGAAGGAGATCGCCGCGAGCGCGGCGAACCGCGTCGGGACGCCCCTGTTTCTTCAGCAAGCCGGCCAACTCCGCCAACACTTGCTCGCACTCGCTCTGCTCGGCGGCGGTCGGCGTCGCACACAAAACCGTCTCGAACGCCGCACGCACAAACGCGGCGTCGGAAAGAGTGCCCAGATGTTGATGTAAGCGTGCGTTGATGCGAGCGGCCGTATCCAGAGCGAGCCGGCTGTTGGACAGAGCGAGCGCCTGTTGCGGAACGATGCTCTGCGCCCGGCGATAGCACTCCAACACACTGGCATCGTCGAACATCGATAAAAACCGATTGTACTCGTTGTGCGAATGGAAGAAGTAGAGACTGCGTCGGCGCGACGCCTCATTCCGCACCGGATGCAGCGATGGTCCGCCCAGCGCCGGGTCCAGTTCGCCGGCCAGGTGCAGCAGACTATCGCGCAGAAGCTGGGCCTCCATCCGACTCGCGTTCATTCGCCAATAATAGCGATTTTCCGCATCCACCTTCCGATTGGCGGCACTCGCGCCGGCGCTGGAGGAACTGAGCCGATACGCCTCCGAAGTCACCATGAGGCGATGCAGACGCTTGAGGCTCCAGCCGTTGTCCATGAAATCGACGGCCAGCCAATCGAGCAATTGCGGGTGCGTGGGAGCCGCACCCTTGCGACCGAAGTCGAAGACGGTGGCGACGAGCGGCACGCCGAAATGACGCGCCCACACATGATTGACGGCGACGCGGGCCGTCAACGGATGCCGGCGGTCGGTCAGCCAGCGCGCCAGCGCCGAACGGCGTCCGCTGCTTGTCGTCGGGAACGGCTTGCCGCGCGACGCTTCCGTTTCCATGTTCGATTCAAGCGTCTTCAGCGCCCCGCGCAGCGGCGTATACGTTTCTCCTGGAGCATCGAGCGTTTTGCGAGCCGTGGCAACGGCGGTCTGGGCGGCATTGCGTTTCTTCTCGAACTCTGCTTTCTTCGCCGCCGTCGCCGAGAGCAGGTTTCGCTCGGCAATCGCCAGCGTTTCCTCGGCACGCGCCAGAGCCAGCTTTCGTTCGGCGATGACCGCTTGCCGGGCTAACTTGTGGCTCTCCGCAGTCGGCGGAGACTGATGGCGTGCGCGATCGGCAGCCGCCCGCGCACGCAGGGCCGGCAGCTGCGTCTCGGCGACGGCCAACGATTTCTCCTCCACCGCGAATGGCTTCTTGAGTTTTTTTGTCTGCTCAAGTTTCTCGCGAGCAACCTGGATCTGTCGCTCGACCAGACGCAAATGATTTTCCAAGACGAAGGGACGCAACCCCGGCGTATGAGATTCCAACGGCAGCGCGACGGGGCGAATATCGAGTTGGCCGAAGGCCAGAAGTCGCGGCAAACCCGGAGTCAGAGGGCGTTTCTTGTCCGGTCGTTTCTCATCGCCCCGGACGAAACGATAAGTCGGCACAGCGAGGTTGCAATCGAAGGCACGCGGAATGCCGTCCTTCTCGAAGTCCATCTCGCCGGGCACTTCATCGGTGCGAACCTGATACGGCTCAAAAAACGCCCGGAAACGATAATAGTCAATCTGCGAAATCGGATCGAACTTGTGATCGTGGCACTTGGCGCAATTCATCGTCAGACCGAGGAACGCCTTCGCGGTGTGTTCGACCGTCTCTTCCAGCCAACTGTTGCGATTGAACTTGAAGTATTGCCGAGCCAAAAAGCCGGTGGCGCGGAGGCGATCGAGATCGTTGGGATACAGTTCATCCGCGGCCAACATCTCGCGGAGCATCTGATCGTACCCCTTGTCGGCGTTGATGGAGGCGAGAATCCAGTCGCGCCAGTGCCACATATGCTTCTGACTGTTGCGCACCTCCGCGCCAAGTCCCCACCAATCCGAGTATCGCCATATGTCCATCCAGTGCTGTCCCCAGCGTTCACCGTGGCGCGGCGACGCCAGCAGTTTATCGACCACTTTCTCGTAGGCATCGGGCGCGGGGTCGGTCAGGAAGGCTTGCAACTCGGCTCGCGTGGGAGGCAGGCCAATGAGATCGAGATAAACACGACGCAGCAGCGTGGCTCGATCGGCTGGCGGTTGCGGCGTCAGGCCATGCTTTTGGCGCGCGGCTGTGAGGAAGGCATCGATGGGATTGCCGGTTCGGAATCGGCTCCCCTCTCCCCTGTACTCGGGAGAGAGGGGTTGGGGGTGAGGGGGAAGCGCGGGGCGAACGGGTGCGCGGAAAGCCCAATGATCTTTCGGATCGGTTTCCGGCTTTTCGTCGGTTGGCCCGCTGGCACCCTGATCGATCCAGGTCCGCAGCAGGGTGATCTCTTTGGTCGAAAGTCCTTCGCCTTCGCTGGCCGGCGGCATACGTCGTTTGCCTTGGCTGGCGGTGACATGGGCGAGGAGCAGGCTTTCGCTTCCCTGACCGGGGATGACGGCTGGCCCACTGTTGCCGCCTTCACGCAGGAGCTTGGCGGTGTCGAGACGCAGTTCACCTTTTTGTTGCAAGGCACCATGACACGCATAGCAGCGGTGCGTTAGCAGTGGCTTGATCTCACGCACATAATCCACGGGCGCGGCGGACAGCGGTAGCCCTCCGAGCAACAGCGCCAGCGACGTGGCAGTGAGGAGGAGGGGTTGCTTCATGTGGGTTCTCCAACGGACATCGCGGGCGGGCGCGAAGAGGAAGTCGATTTTGGATCGCGAACCATTCACCATCAGGCGGGGTAGTCTGTCCAAATAAACAGGGTATCCTACCCATCGAAAGTAAAGCGGGGAGCGGGCGCTGTCAAGGTTTGGAGCGTCGTTGGTAGAAGCCGCTGTCGCGGGCGGCCTGTTGGACCGTGGTGGTGAGGAGTGTTTGCATGGCGTCGGCGATCTGGGTTATGATCGTCATGGGGAGTTCCTCGTTGGTTCAGGGGTGGTTGAATAAACCCATGAAACACCAAGGACTTCTCTTTGTCAGCTGCGCAACGGGCTACCGTCAGCTGCTTAACTTGATACGTAGGGGGCCGAGGGCCGGGAGGCCCACCCTACGAATACTTCCGTTGTGCTGTGAATTTCAACTGGCGAGAACCTCGCCGCCTCCAACGATTGATTGGTATGGACAAGCACAAACTGTTCGGTTTCACCAACGTCGATCGAACGAACGATCCCGATTACTACATCCGCTTCCTTGATGAGGCCGGCGCGGACGAATCGTTTCAGGCGTACAAGCGGCACACATTCGCGTTACTCGATGTGCAACCCGGCCAGCGCATCCTTGATGTCGGTTGCGGCACCGGTGAGGATGCGCGGGCGCTGGCGCGTCTGGTCGTGCCCGACGGCAGCGTCGTGGGCGTGGATGGCAGCCAACACATGATCGCCGTGGCGAAGCAGCGTGCCGAGGGCTGCGGTTTGCCGATCGAATTTCAAGCCGGCGACGCGCACCGGCTTGCTTTCGCCGACAATCATTTCGACGCCAGCCGTGCGGATCGCATCTTCATGCACCTTGATTCGCCGGCGCAGGCGCTGCGTGAGATGATTCGCGTCACCCGCCCTGGCGGGCGTGTCCTCGTCTACGAGGTCGATTTCGAGACCGTCACCGTGGACATGGCCGGCAAATTGATGACACGAAAGATCGTTCAGGTCTGGTGTGACGGCTTCCGCGATGGCTGGCTCGGCCGGCGCATTCCGGCGCTGTTTCACGAGGCCGGACTGCAAGACGTGCGGATCACCCCCGCGACGCTGTGGCTGCGCTATCCCGTGGCGATGCAGATGGTCGGTCCCGATACGGTCGAACGCGCGTGTACGGGCGGCGTTTTGTCGCCGGCCGAAGGCGAGGAATGGCTGCGGCAATTGCAGGAAATCCACGAGGCGGGACGACTGTTCTGTACCCTGACAGGTTTCATCGTCGTCGGGATAAAGCCGTGATGCGCTAACCCAATGAATTGTCAGCCCGCAGCGCCAGCAAGGGATTTTGTTTCCCTTGCCGGCGCTGTGGGCTGGCAAAATCGCTACAAACCTCCCCGTCGCGCCAACGAGCGCTGTTTACCTTGGCACCCTGCCTCAAATCCCTGAATGCTCCGTTCCACCGAAGTGATCGTCTCACGGGTGCCGATGAGGGGATAGCCGCCCTTCCGTGGATGTATGGGGTGCAAGAGCCCGTGAGCAACCAGTTGATCCAACAACAGGAAACGCATCTCCGCAAATCCTGGTGGCGCGAGCCGGAAGTCGCCGTCTTGATCGTACTCGTTCTGGCGGCCTACCTGATACGTATTGGTGACGTGTCCATGCGCGGCGAGGAATCGCGCCGCGCTCGGGTCGCCTTCGAAATGCTGGAGCGCGGCGACTGGATTGTGCCGCGCGAACAAGGACAGCCCTTCCTCAGTCGTCCGCCGCTGCAAAACTGGCTGATCGCCGCGAGCCGGGTTGTCTGCGGTTCGGAAGCGCCATGGGCGGTGCGTCTACCCTCGGTGTTGGCGATGCTTCTGACCGCCCTGCTGATTTACGGATACGCGCGTACGTGCTTGTCGCGCGTCGCCGCGCTGGCGGCGTCCGTCGCCTTCGTCACCTTCGGCGAGATGTTCACGACCGGCTGCCAGGCCGAAACGGAAATGATCTTCATCGCCCTGGTTAGCGCGTCGCTCCTGCTGTGGCACTGGGGGCAAGTACGCGGTTGGCCGGACATGGGGACGTGGATCGTCAGCTACATTTGCGTCAGCCTGGGCGTCTTATGTAAGGGACCGCAACCTCCCGTATATTTCGCCGCCGCCGTGGTGGCCTATCTGCTGTGGACCGGGCAATGGCGGCGTCTTTTCAGTCGCGCGCATCTGACGGGAATCGCCGTGGGCGTCGCCATCGTCTTCGCCTGGCTGATTCCTTGCGCAGCGCGCACGAGTTGGCCGGACGTGTGGGCGATCTTCAGCAACGATACCAGCATGCGTTTCCGCGACTGGAAAGCGCTGGACGTGAGCGTTCACTTGTTGCGTTTCCCGCTGGAAGTTCTCGGTTGCACCCTGCCGTGGTCGTTCTTCCTGCTCGGCTATCTGAGCCGTGATCTTCGCCGCTGCCTGGGCGAAGCTCGCCCTCAAACCTTGTTCATGGCGCTGTGCGTGGCCACTTCCTTCCCCACCTGCTGGATTCCGCCCGAAGGTCAAACGCGCTACTTCGCTCCCTTGTATCCGTGCCTGGCGGTGTTGATTGGCCTGATGGTGCAGTGCTGTCTGCACGCGGATTTGCCGACGATGGCGCGGGCGGGTTGGCGACGATTCACGCTACTTGTCGCCAGTTCCATGATCGTGGCGGGCGTGGTGGTGATGCTCGCCAGCATCTTCCTGACAAACCATCCACGTTACAGTTTTTGGGCGGAACGCTGGCCCCTCGCCCTGGCGTATGCGCTGGCGGTTATCGGCTTGGCTGTCCTCATCTTTAAGGCCCGCGAAGGCGGAGCGGCATCGCGTATCCGCACGGCGGTGTTGGCGGCAGCGTGTTTCATGGTTCTGACCTTCACCGGCATCCTCACCAATGTCCGCGTTCGTCGAAGTGAGGACCAGGCGACGGCGGTAGCGCGCCTGAAAGAGCAATTGCCCCAGGGACAGCGCCTGGTCAGTCTCGGCCACATCGATGCACTGTTCGCCTATCACTACGGCATGAGTATCGATCCGCTCTCGCCGGATAACGGTACCGATCTGCTGGCGCGCGAGAATTTTTACTTCTGCTTCGATAGCGACGGCGCTGCGCGGCCAACGCTGCCGTTCGCCTGGCATGAAGTGGCCGCCATTTCGATGGATCGCAATCACCATACCTCCCCCGAGCGCGTCGTGGTGATTGGGCGCGGCACGGCGAGTCAACGGTTGAGGAAGAGCTATTAGTCCTCTCGCAAAAATAGCAAATCTGCCGTTTGCGCGCTCGTCAACAGCTGCTAAAATAATATCCGCTACGCGGACAACCCATTTAAGGGATACGAGGAGTGGTCGGCGCACACCGCGACGGAACCGGCCATCTCCCGGAGAGAAGAGGCAATCCTTAACTCCCACTTCATGCAGCGGGGACAATCTCCGAGCGTGCGGTTCGTTCCCTAATCGGCCCTGGGGTTCGCGCGCTTCTTATCACCATCTGCCCTGTCACTCCCACGGACGCGGGCACGGCGACGGCATTGCTGCCGCTTTTCGTACTCGCGCGACGGCGGTGACGGGTCGATCCGACACCACGGCCACAGCGGCCCAGGAGAGGATGCCAATGAAGTCGAGAACCCGCAGCGGTTGGTCACGGTTCCTCCTTATCGCCAAGCCCTTTTTCCAATCCAGTGCCGGTCGATGGGGCATCGGTCTCTTCTCCGTGCTGCTCCTCCTCGTCCTCTTCGTCAAGGGCCTCGACATCCGCAACAGTTACGTCTATGGCGACCTCATCACCTCCGCCACGGAACGCAAGGCGGATCGCGTTTGCCATCTCGCTCTGCTCTATGCCGGCGTCTTCGCCATTTCGGCGCTGGTGGCCACGCTGCTGCGCTTCACCGAGGAAATACTGGGCCTGCGCTGGCGCGGCTGGCTCACCCGCCATCTCACCGACCGCTACTTGGCCAATCGATCCTATCACCGCATCAAGATCACGGGGCAACTCGACAACCCCGACCAGCGCATTTCCGAGGATGTGAAGACATTCACCACGAATACACTCTCCATTGTCCTTATTTTGGTCAATGCCACGGTCGCGCTGGCCGGCTTCGCGGGCGTCCTTTGGTCGATCACCCCCTGGCTGCTCGTCGGCGCCGTCGGCTACGCGGCCTTCGGCACGATCATGACCGTCCTGTTGGGCCGGCGTCTGGTTGGTCTGGATGTACAGCAGTTCAAAAAGGAAGCCGACTTCCGCTATGAACTGATCCGCGTTCGTGAACATGCCGACCCGATCGCCCTGTTGCGCGGTGAACACAAGGAGAATGGTCGGGTGTGCAACCGGCTGCAAAAGGCGCTGGAGAATTTTCGGTCGATCATCGGCGTCAATCGAAACCTGGGCTTCTTCACGTCGTGGTACGGCTACATGACGCAGCTTATTCCGGTACTCATCACCGTGCCGCTGTACATGCAAAACAAGATCGAGTTCGGTCAGGTGGCGCAGGCGCAAGTGGGATTCAACTTCGTTTTGGACGCCTTCTCGCTCATCGTGAAAGAGTTTCAGCGCATCACTACATTCGCCGCGGTCGTCGAGCGGCTTGGCGCGTTTTATGAGGCGACCGAAGACTTACCGGCCTCCGCGAAGTCGCCCCTTGAAGTGGTGGAGGATGAGACGCGGGTGGCGTTTGAAGGATTGACGTTGGCGACGCCGGACGATGGCCGGTTACTCATCGAAAACCTGTCGCTCGATGTCCCGCGCGGCAAGCGTCTGTTGATTTCAGGTCCCGATGGTTCCGGTCGAACCGCGCTCATGCGGGCGATGTCGGGACTATGGAAGGAAGGACAAGGCCGCATCCTCCGTCCGCCGTTGGAACAAATGATGTTTTTGCCGCAGCAACCTTACCTGACGCTCGGCTCCTTGCGCGATCAGCTGCTTTATACCCTTGCGGACGATGAGGTCATCGGCGACGAGCGATTGCTCGCCGTGCTGCGTGACGTGCAACTGGAGTCGGTCTTGGAGCGCGTTGGTGGTCTGGATACTCCGCAGCGCGAGTGGACAAGTATTCTCTCTCTGGGCGAGCAGCAGAGCCTCGCCTTCGCTCGCCTCTTGTTGGTCGAGCCGGACTTTGCCTTTCTGGATGAAGCGACCAGCGCCCTTCCGGCTGCCCGCATACATAATCTGTTCAAACTTCTTTCCCGTACTTCGACGACCTACCTCAGTGTAGGATCAAAAGATCTGCTCGAATACCACGATATGCAGCTCCAATTGCGCGGCGATGGGACGTGGTTAGTGGCGGGCGATCGGACGGAGGAGAGCGACACGGAATGGGCCTCTGCTCCCCTCCCTGCCTTGCAAGTTGGCTAATCGGCGATACGGAGAAAAAGCCTTCGAGACACTAACTTTTTGACGACTAGCCCGGAGCGCCAGCGACGGGGTACGCTGTCCCGTCGCTGGCGCTCCGGGGTTGAGTTGTCCCGTCGCTAGCGCTCGGGGTTGAGTTGTCCCGTCGCTGGCGCTCCGGGCTAATAGGTCATTCTATTCGTCCCGTTTACGCAAAAGACCAAGTGACGGGGCGGGTTTGTCCCTTATCACATCGCCGATGCTCACAAACAGCTATCGGATCGCTTCCAGAGCGTGCGTGCCTCGATGATAAGGGCTGCGATCCAGGCAATAACGAGAGCGCCTTCCGCGGCAGCATCAAGCAGATAAATGCGCGGGATAACCTTTTGCGCGACGAAGATCACATCGATCCCGATCAGAGCCAGTGCGCTGCCCACAGCCAGCAAGATTACTTCCCCAATGGTCTGGCGACGCCAAGCCGCTACGAGTAAAACCACGGCGATGACCGCGATTAAAACGCCGACCGTATCGACAAGCCAGAGATCCGTCTTTGGTCCCGTAACCATCTGGAAGGTGTCAATACTGACGAGAGGCCAAATGCCTGTCGCCAAATAATAAATCCCCTGCACCATCAATACGTACGCGGTCGGGCTAATGGGTCTCCGTGGATTCCGATCGTTTTCGATCGGGCGGTTAGTGGATTGCCGTTGCATGACGGAACTCATGATTGGATGCTCCTCTGTCCGGGTTGTTATTCGCGATCGAATGCGCCTCTGATTCTCCGTGTCTCCCGCTTTGGCGTAATAGTTAATGCAACCATCATGCCGGAAGTGCGCCGACAAGAGCCGGCATGGTAGTTGCCGCATAATGAAACGCTGGACCTCCGGTGGTAGAGCAGGTCTGCCCAGATGGGGGCCGTGAAAGCTTACGGTGGTAAAAGGAGGAGTTATGGAACGGTTAGCCGGTGGAAAGACTGATGAAAGCATCCTGCGTTTCCTTGACGGCATCCACTTCCCCGCCCACAAGGATGATATTGTTCATGCCGCGCGGAAAAATGGCGCGCCTAGCGAAGTATTCGCAACTTTGGAGCAATTGCCGATCAACGAATTCTCCAGCGCGGAGGAATTGATCGACGCCTATCCGCATCTTCAATAGGCAGATTCCCTCTCCCGCCTCGATTGCGGATCTCCCTCTCTCCCGCTAAGCTTGAGAGCCGATAGACTCTGGCTCGGAAAGGAGGGAGAGCGTGATTGTTCCAACCTATGCCGATGTTTTGACTGCCGCTCCGGTGGTCCACGCCTATCTCAAGCCGACGCCGTTGTACGAATGGTCGGCGTTGTCGCACTTGCTTGGCTGCCGCTATTTTCTCAAGCACGAGAACCACACACCCACCACCGCGTTCAAAGTGCGCGGCGGCATCTACCTCGTCAGCCGGCTATCTGACGAGGAAAAACACCGTGGCATTCTCGGCTGCACGACCGGCAACCACGGGCAATCGTTGGCTTACGCATGCCGGCTGTTCGGTGTTCGCTGTGTGCTGGTGGTGCCGGTGAAAAGCAATCCCGACAAAATCGCCGCCATGCGTGCCCTGGGAGCCGAACTGATCGAGCATGGCCGCGATTTCGATGAAGCGCGGGCGCACTGTGAAACCATTCGCGACCGCGAGGGATTACGCTATGTTCACTCCGCCAACGAACCGGACTTGATCGCCGGTGTTGGCACCTACGGCCTGGAGATTTTCGACGAACTACCGGAGCCGGATGTGATTCTCGTGCCCGTCGGCCTCGGCAGCGGCATTTGCGGCACGGCGATCGTCGCGGCGGCGCGCCAGCCGACGACGCGCGTCATCGGTGTGCAATCGGAACTGGCACCGGCGGTGACACTGTCCTGGCGTGAGGGGCGATCTATCGAGATGGACACGCCGCGTACCTTCGCGGAAGGCATGGCCACGCGCATGCCGGCGGAAATGACACTGGAGATTATGCGTCGATATGTTCATGACATGATGCTTGTCGGTGACGACGAGTTGCGCGAGGCAATCCGTCTCTTGCTGCGCGTGACGCACAATCTCGCCGAGGGTGCCGGGGCCGCCTCGACGGCGGCGGCACTCCAGATGCGTGAGCAACTCGCCGGCAAGACCGTCGTTGGCGTGCTGTCCGGCGGCAACCTCGATTTGCGTGAACTGGGCCGCATCCTTGGTGACGCGAGTTCGTGATGCCGCGGCACTTGCAGTCCGGCTCGGCTCGCCGGACCTACCGCCAGTAGGTGCCGCGAGCCGAGCGGCACTTGTGGAGTCAAAGTCCGGCTCGGCTCGCCGGACCTACCGCATGCGATTACAGCCCCTAAAAAGACCAGAAGCCGGTGACTTTCGTCACCGGCTCGTGGGGAAGTGTTGGGGGATATGGGTCGTAGGCGTGTGAGCGGGCCGCGGGAAACAGCCCGACGGGTGTTCGAGTTAACAACGATGAAATATAAATGCAACTGCCGTGCCAGTGAAAGCGACTATCGGATGAAATGGACCGCAAAGTATTGCCTCGATAGGTTTTGAGGAAATTACGAAGAGTCTGAATTGAAAGGATGCTTTCCGTGAGTGTGTAAGTTTTACTCGTGGGCGCGTGTAACTTCGCGGGTCTATGGGCAGCGCGATTCCTGTGATGATCCGCGTTAGTGCTATGAAGTGGCACGAACCTTTTGACCAGCCCGCAGCGCCAGCAAGGGTTCCCTTGCTGGCGCTGCGGGCTGGTCAAAAGGTTCGTGCCCCCTACGACAATTGCACCACCTCGCCAAAGCGTTCCCGCAAGAGTTCCTCCGCATCCTTCGTAAGCCCCGCCTCGTGTAACCACAGATATTTAAGCGTCCGGAGTACAGGAGAACCGGCGAGAGCTTGAGCGCCAGCGAGGCCGATGTCGTTTTTACTCAGGTCAAGTTCTTTCAGCCCCACCAAATGCGGCGAGGACGCGAGCGCTTTGACGCCCGACCATCCGGCCTTGTTCTCGCGCAAATTCAACTTCTGCACGCGCGCCAGACCCGGCCAAGCCGCCAATGCTTTGAAACCGTCATCGCCGATGTTGTTGTAGGCCAGCGATAGCTCCTCCAAGCGGCGGATCACGCCGGACGCCGCCAGCGCGATCGCTCCCTCGTTGTCGATCTCGTTGGATTGAAGTTCCAAAACCTTCAACTGGCCGAGATGGGGTGAGGCTGCGAGAAAACGTAGGCCGGTTCCGCCGATGCGATTGGTATTGAGCTTCAACGTCGTCAACTTGGCCAGATTTGCGGAGCCGGCCAAGAGCTGCGCGCCCTCCGGCCCAATCTCGTTACCGCTGAGATCGAGGAAGGTCAACTCCCGGAAGTGAGGCGAGGCGGCCACTGCCCGCGCACCGGCCTCACCGATCACGTCATCGTCCAGGGCCAACGTCTGAAGGTTCTTCAAATGGACGGACGCGGCCAAGGCGGAGGCTCCGCGCGGTCCAATCGCGTTGGCTCCCAGAATAAGCGTGGTGAGTTGGGCCAGGCCAGGCGCCCCAGCCAGCGCGATCGCTCCTTCCTCACCCACGCCGCAGGAGCGCAGTTCCAACACACGCAGGCGCTTCAAGGTGGACGATTGAGCGATTGCGCTGGCCCCTTCGGGACCGACCTCGTTGTAGCTGAAATCCAACTCGGTGAGATTCTTCAGATACGGCGAGGAGGCGATCGCTTCCAGGTCCTCCGTCTTCAGGCCAAGCGAAGACATCTTGATGACGCCGATTTGTTCCAGGTACGGTACGCGCACGATGGCCTTCACATCGGGGTCATAGTGTGTGTCCTTCCATCCGCCAACGCCCGGCTCCGTGCGGATGTTATGGAACTCAAGTACGCGCAACCCCGGAACGGCCTCGAAGAGTTGAGCGGCTTTTTCCGGCAAAATGCCAGGCAGATCGATCAGCACTTCATCAATGATGCCGTTGTGCATCCACAAGGACGGGAAGAAGGTGCCGACGATCTTTGGCTCCAGACGAAGCCGGCGCAACGGTTGGAACCACGTTGGACCATGCGTTTGCAGTAGCTCGCTCCAACGGTTATCGCGCTCTTCTCGGCGCTCGTCTCCCTCGGGGATGGCGTCCAGTTCGTGACTGACGCGGATGAATTCGCCCAAGGGATTACCCTTCTTTTCCAGCACATCGGCGAATTCCAGACGCGGTTGCGGGTTCTCTGGATCGAGCGCGATACGCCGCAAGTGGTCGCGTTCTTCCTGCGTCCATTTGCTGCCGCCGCCGAATAGGCTCAGTTTGCCGCTACGTGCCACGAGGATCAAGCCGCCCAACACGAGCAGGCCGGCGATCATCAAACCACTGCCGATGGCCGGTTGCTGGACGGTCCAGCGCGCGCCAATCACAACGAGTACCACAGGCAAGGCGGCGAGAATCGCGAAGACGGCAACGCCGAGGTTGAAGCCAATGCCTTCAGGCAGCGCGCCCGAAGCCGCGCTGGCAACGGGTCGAAGCACCAGGAAAAGCCCCAGCGCCACCAGGAAGAGACTGACCACACGCAGCACCCAGTTGAGGAGCCGGTTCGAGGATTGCGCGGACTCGAACATCGTTTTGGCGTTGTGCTGGCCGGGTTTGACCAGATCGATCTCGGAGCCGGCCGCGGAGGGATACGGTGCGAAGGTGTTGCCCGTCTGCTTGGCGACGACGGTGACGGTCTGCGGTTTGGCGATCTTGTAACGAATGCGTGCATCACCGACCTTTGGAGCGTCTGGATTGCCGCCCAGATTGGCCCCCACAAACAGCAAGCCGTCCGCTGTGATCTTCGCTTCGGCCTTCCGTTCCGCAGGAAGTTTGGCGAGCACGTCCTCCGTCACCGGCAGCGCCTCTTCCGGTGGGATGTGATCCACCTGGCTCGGCGTGAGTGTGAACGCGCCCACCTTGACCTCGGCGGCCTTGAATTTCTCATCGACAAAAGGTTTGTCCGATGGATTCGTGTGGCCGGTCGGGGTGTGAAACGCGAAGGAGGAAGGCGGCTTCTTGTTGGACCAGATTTGCGTGTATTCGTAGGTGACCGTCTTATCCTTCCCCGATTTCTTCTCGGTCTTGGTTTCCTTCCATTGATAAACCTCGACTTCACGGGCGAGGCGGAGAGCCTTGGCCGAGATGCCAAGTTGCGGATCGGCGACCGTGTCGCTTGTGACCGCCTCGCCGGTCAGGTGGACGAGTTTGCCGTCGTTGGCCGGATCAACCTTGTCGGGTTGAATGCTTACCACTTTTCCCGAACCTTCGGCGAGGCTCGCGGCAGTGAGAATGGCGCGATGCTCGACCCAAAACAGGATTCCGATGGCCGCAAGCAAGAGTACGACGCCGAGGATGGCACCAAGAATCATCACGAAGCGCGATCCCAAAATCGAATCCCGATCGAATAAACCGCTCATACGGGCGTGACCTCCAGGTGAGGGAAACACGGTGCAACAAACGCCGCCGTTGTGTCGGAGACGACTCCAAAATGATCCGCGTACACTCAAGGTAGGGAGAACTGCAACGATTTGCCATTGCGCCCCCAATCTTCATCGACATCCCGTATTTCTGCTTGCCGGTCGCTTCCTCGTGCGGTTACGATGCACTTACTTGCCGAGATAATTCGCCGCGCATTCGCATTCTGTCAGGAGGATTCGACCGTGACGCTCCGACGCATCACCATCGGTCTCATTCAGCTTGTCCTCGTTGGCAGCCTCGGGCAAACGATGCACGGCACGCTCTACGCCGGTAAATCCCTCGCCGAGCGCGGCAAAGATCACTGGGCCTTCCAACCCGTCCACCAACCGGCGATTCCCGCCGTCCATGATCGCGCTTGGATTCGCTCGCCCATTGATGCGTTCGTGTTGGCACGTCTCGAAGCCGCCGGATTGCGTCCGGCCCCCTTCGCCGATAAACGCACGTTGCTGCGCCGAGTCCATCTCGATCTCATCGGTCTGCCGCCGACGCCGGCCGAACAGCGAGCCTTCCTCGCTGACAACTCCCCCGAGGCGTTCCCGAAGGTGGTCGATCGGCTGCTGGCTCGGCCCGAATACGGCGAACGCTGGGGACGCCACTGGCTCGATGTGGTGCGCTACGCCGAGAGCAACGGCTACGAGCGTGATGGGACCAAACCGAGCGCCTGGCGCTATCGCGATTACGTCCTTGATGCCTTCAACGAGGACAAATCCTACGATCGCTTCGTCCAGGAGCAGATCGCCGGCGATGAACTGCCGGACTGGAACTCTCAGACACAAATCGCGACCACGTTTCTACGCCTGGGAACCTGGGATGACGAGCCGGCCAATCCCGCCGTGGATCGCTACGACCAACTCGATGATGTGCTGGGCGTCACCGCCACCGCGTTCCTCGGCCTAACGATCCGTTGCGCGCGTTGTCACAATCACAAGTTCGAGCCGTTCAGCCAGGCCGACTACTACCGCATGCTCGCCGTCTTTCAGCCCCTCAAGCGCCCGCGCATCGGCCGCAAGGAACTCGAATGGGCCATTGGCACGGATGAGGAAAAGGCGGCATGGAAGCAGCACGGCCAAGAAGCACCCAAGGCGTATATCTGGTACGAGGGCGGATCAACGGCGCCGGTGACGCACCTCCTCAAGCGCGGCAATCCGAATCTGGAGGCGGAGGAAGTGACGCCGGGACTGCCGGCCGTGCTGGTTCACCGGCAAACGCCGGGGCCAACGGCGTTGGCTCACTCGACCGGCCGGCGTCTCTGGTTGGCTCGCTGGCTGACGGACAAAGCCAATCCACTGACGGCGCGGGTCATGGTCAATCGCGTGTGGATGCAGCACTTCGGCAAGGGATTGGCGGCCACCGGCAACGATTTCGGTCTCATGGGCGAACCGCCGTCGCATCCGGCATTGCTCGACTGGTTGGCCGCTCGCTTCGTTGCCGAGGGTTGGCGACTCAAGCCGATTCACCGTCTGCTGGTCTTATCAAGCACCTACCAAACTTCCAGCGCGACGGGTAAGGTGGGCCGAGGGACGAGGTCCAGCACTCTCTGGCGACAGCGGCGCTTGGAGGCCGAGGCGGTGCGTGATTCGGTGCTGGCGGTCAGCGGTCAACTCAACCCACAAATGCACGGCCCCAGCGTTTATCCCGCGTTGCCGCGTGCCGTACTCGAAGGTCAATCGCGCCCCGGCGATGGCTGGGGCAAGTCCGATGCACGCCAGGCGGCACGGCGCAGCATCTACGTCTTCGCCAAGCGTTCGCTCGCTCTGCCGGAACTGGAACTGCTCGACACGCCGGACAACACCTCCAGCTGCGAACAGCGCATGACCTCGACAACCGCGCCGCAGGCGCTGACGTTTCTCAATGGTGCATTCCTGCACGAACAGGCCGCGCATTTCGCCGACCGCTTGCGGCGTGAAGCGGGAGATGACAAGGCCGCACAAATTCGGCTGGCTTTCGAGTTGGCGTTGTGCCGTCCGCCCTCTCCTGCGGAAAGCAAACTGGCAGAGACCTTTCTCCAGAGGCAACAGCGGCAGATCGAGTCCGAGACGCACTCAGTCGGCGACGCCGGTCAGCGAGCGTTGGCGGCGTTCTGTCTCGTTCTTTTGAATACGAATGCGTTTGTCTATCTGGACTGAGGATGGGCGTGCCTTCCACCCGTACTTCATTCCGTTCTCTGCGAGACAGCGGCCTCGAAATCAGGTAGGAACTGAAATAATCGATCCAGACAGCACGCCGCGAAGATGTCGCGCACGACGGGCTGGACGTGACACAATACCAGTTCGCCATCGTGTTCGCGCAGCATCCGTTGCAGACTGATGAGCTTGGTCAGAAAGACGCTGTAGAGACATTCCGGTGATTGGGGTCCGAAGCTCAAGGCCATCTTGCGACAGCCTTCGTCCGTGACCAGTCCGCGCAGTTCGCCGGCCAATTCGCAGATCGCCGACTCATCCATGCGCGGATGGCGCAGACGAACGCAAAAAACCTCTCTCCGCTGTTCGACTTCAATGTGGCGATAGGGGCGCGTCATGGCTCGGCCCTCGCAGTATTACCAGCGGATCGTTCCGAGACTGCTCGCACGCCTCCACACTAATCTTCCGCGCCTCAATGTCAAGCGCCCGTTGACACCAACGGCAAGGCCAACCGCGATTCTCCCCAACCCGCGTCCTCCGCCTCCGGTTCGCCAAGTACAACACCCTCGACCACGGTCATGGCGCGGACAGGAATGCGGCGACGAATCAGCGCCGGGGCATGTCCGCGACACACGACCGGAACCGAACGGCACGACGTACCGCGCACGAAACCGGGCCGTCGCGGATCGGCTCCCTCCACCAGCACATCGAGACGCCGGCCCACGAGACTGCGACAATACGCATCCGACAATTCGCGCTCGATTTCGAGCAATCGCGCCCGCCGTTCGGCGACCACGGCGGGCGGCACGCTCTCACGCCAGGCGGCTGCCTCAGTGCCCTGACGCGGGCTATAGGAAAATAGGTGGATGCGTGCAAAACCCACTTCGCGGACCACTCGGCAGGTCGCCTCGAAATCGGCGTCGCTCTCGCCGGGGAAACCGAGAATGACATCGGTGCTGAAAGCAGGTTGATCCAGCGCTGCCCGGATGCGCCGGCAGCGTTCGAGAAAACCCGCGCTGCGATAACGACGCTTCATGCGTGCCAGAATGTGATCGGACCCACTTTGTAAGCACAGATGCAGATGCGGGCAGATGCGCGGCTGGTTCGCCAAAACGTGGATCAGATCGTCGCGTGCCTCGGCCGCTTCGAGACTGCTGAGGCGGATGCGGAAATCGCCGGGCAGATCGGCCAGTCGTTCCAGCAGGTGCCACAGGCGGCACCACTCCGCTTTCGGTCGGCCGCGACTGAGATCGAGTCCGTAATGTCCCAGATGAATGCCGGTTAGCACGACCTCGCGATAGCCGTTCTCCACCAACCGCCGCACTTCCGCGACGATGTCCTCCGGTGTCCGGCTGCGCAGCGCGGGGCGGACGTGCGGGATGATGCAATAGCTGCAATGGAGCAGGCAACCGTCCTGCACCTTGACGAAGGCGCGCTGATGTTCGTCGAACCGTGAGATACCGCTGAGCGTGTGGACGACGCCGAACGGTTCGAGTTCCTCGACGACGCGCGTCTTGTCGGTGACGACCTTGACCACGCCCGGCAGCCGGCCGACCGCCTCCGGATCGCGTGTGGCATAGCAGCCCATGACCACGATGTCGGCCCGTGGATGCTCCTGATGCAGACGGCGCACCGCTTGCCGGCTCTTGGCATCGCCCTCGGCGGTGACGGTGCAGGTATTGACGATACACAGATCGACCGCCTGCCCCTCGGCCGGCTCGACGTAGCCGTTGGCTTCCAGCGTCTCCTTGACATACTGCGTCTCGTACTGGTTGACCTTGCAGCCCAGCGTCACGAGCCGGCAGGTACGCGATAGGGTCATGTCCACTCCATCTCCGTGCGGCGACCGTTCGGAAAACTCCTCGGCAATTGGCCTCTCGATGACCTTGGGTGGGCAAGTTGAATGTAGCCTCCGGCTGTCTCCTTGCCAATGGCCACACGATGGTTTGCTCCCGTCCAAGCGCTGTCCTATAGTTGCCTGACCGCTTCATGGGACGCCGAAACTGTTATCCAGTGGTTCGGAACAGAACCAAGCCGACTCTCTCAGCACGGCTCCATCTGCGCAATGGATGCGACAACCGATTCGCACGGGAGCAACGATGACTCAAATTGTCTCTGCCGAACCTCAACCGGCATCGGTCGGCCTTCCTGAGAAGGGGCCTTTTCTCCGACCCGATCGCGAAACCTTCCTAACGCGACTCAACACCCGAGCCTGTTTCCTCCATCATCAACTCATCGACCACCCGTTGCTGGCCATGCCGCGCTTACTTGAATTGGCCAAGCAGCTCCCTCCCAAGTACGTCCGCATCAACTCCGGCAATGTGCCTGTGGACGCCGCACCCGCTCAGATTCCGGGCAATGGTTTGTCCATGGAGGAAAGTTTCCATCGCATCCATGACAGCGATACGCGAATCATGCTCAAGAAGATCGAGTTGGTTCCCGAGTATCGCGATCTGTTGTATACCTGTCTTGCTGAGATCGAGGCGCTGGGGCACCCTTGCACGCGCGACATCCAGGCTCGCGAGGGTTATGTCTTTATTTCCGCCCCGAACCAGATTACACCTTATCACATGGATCCGGAGATTAACTTCCTCCTTCAGATCCGCGGTCGAAAGACCTTCCACGTCTTGCCTGGGGATGATCGGTCGATTCTCTCGGAGCAAACCATCGAGCTTTTTTACAAGGGCTTGCACCAATCGCTGCCGTTCAAGGAAGAAGCACACGATCGCGCCGAGGCGTTCGACATGGCACCCGGCGATGGAGTTCACATCCCGGTCAATCATCCGCACTGGGTAACGACGAGCAACGAAGTAACCGTCTCGTTCGCCTTGACGTTGCAAACGGCGGCGACGCAGCGGCGCGGTGCCATTTACGCGGTCAATCACTCCCTGAGACGGTTGGGCTTGAACCCGGCGCCCTATGGCCAATCCGCCGTCCGTGATTTCATCAAACACCAAGGGTATCGCTTGTGGAGTGGTTTCAACGCATGTCTTCCCCGTCGCCGGCGTCCTTCGGGACATTGATTCCCGGCGCGACGGAAGGCTGCGCCGCAGCCTCCCCCGCGTCTCCTTGCTGCGTCGTGGTATCGGACCCGAACGAAGTGGAACGGCTTCGTCCGGCCTGGACGGCGCTCCTGGAACAAAGCGATCGCAACGAGTTGACCCAGTCGCCGGATTGGCTGTTAACGTGGTGGCGCGTTTACGGTAGTCTGCAAAGTCGCCGACTGCGGCTGGGAATTTTTCACGATGCGAACCGGCTGATCGGTCTGGCTCCGCTGCTCCGCCGCCGTCACTGGTACCACGGGGGTTTGCCCTTTCGTCGCCTGGAATTGCTGGCCTCCGGCGAACCGACCGAGTATGGCATCTACTCCAACCATCTTGGGGTGCTGGCCAAGCGCGGCAGCGAGGAGCAGGTAGCCGGGCGTTTGGTGCGTGCCATCACGGAAGGAGCGTTCGGAACCTGGGACGAAGTCGTGTTGCCGATGATGTCCGGCGACACACGGTTGCCTGGCCTGCTCGTGGACGCCTTCCGCGCCGCCGGATTACACGCCGAATTGACGGAGACGGCCCGCGCTCCCTTCGTTCCCCTTCCCACGACCTGGGAGGCTTACCTCCAGAGTCTGAGCGCGAATAGTCGGCGGAACATCCATCGGTCCTTGAAAGCGTGGGTTGCCTGGACGGGCGGCCCACCGCAAGTTGAAGCGGTCACCGATCTCGCCGACCTTGAGATAGGTAAAAAGGTTCTGGTCCACCTGCATCACGCTCGATGGGCCAGCCTTGGCCAGACCGGCGTGTTCCGCTCCCCGTTCTACCTTCAATTCCATAACGCCATCATGGATCGTCTGGTGCAGCGAGGTTCCCTCGAACTGCTTTGGCTCCGCGCTCATGGCGAACCGGTGGCCGTCCTTTATGGAATGGTGTGGGCCGGGAAGACATATGCCTACCAGATGGGGCGGCGAACCGACCTGCCGGGACACCTCCGGCCTGGAGCCGTTCTCCTGGCCTTGGCCATTCGGCGAGCCATCGAAGCCGGTCGCCGAGAGTTCGATCTTCTCGCGGATGAGGCATTCTACAAGCGCCAGTTGGCGTCTCAGTCGAGGCCGTTGGTGCAGGTGCGCGCCGCGCGCAGCTGTCTGGCCGAAGAAGTTCGTCGAGGAGCCAAGGCAATCCTTGGGAAGATGGTAGGAAAATGGATGAAATAGAGATAAAAATAGCAGTATGGTACGCAATACGCTGAAGATTAGTGTTTAGATATCAATTTCTTTCATTCGCCCTGCAAGATCGCTGTCGCTTGCTTATCGTCGCGATACAGTTCCTGCAATGCCTTCACGATAGCGTCCGCTTCTTTCCCCTTGCCCTGCTCGCGCAATTCCCGCGCATGCCGTACTGCCTCGCGTACCGGCCCCCATTGGCGTTCCTTCATCGGCTTCTCGGCCGATTGGCCCAACTCCTGTTCGGCCAACCGTACCCACGACCCCTCGGACGGCACATCCTGGAACGCTTGCATTAGCGCTCGCCAGACGCGCTGCGCTCCGGCCTCGTCGCCCTGCTGACGCAAGCGCAGTCCTTCTTGATAAAACCACTGCGCCTCGCTCATCGGACCGGCCAACCGCGCTGTCCGATTCGCCTGGCGCGTTGCCTGGGCGGACTCGTACCGCTGGCGGAACTGCTCGATCTCCGCGCGATGCGGCGTGTCGGGATCCTTCGCCAGCAGCGGTCCCAGATATTTGTCCCAGGCCGTGTCCCAATCGTCGGGATCGTTGGATTGCATGAGGACCGCCCCGCGCTGATACAGCGTCTCCGCGCTCAGCGGCCAGAACGCCCAGGCAATCAGGCCCACACTGATCGCCAATAGCACCGCCAGTACCACCGGCCGATTAAGGAACTGCCGCAGTGGGCCGCCGTTCCTCTCGCGCTCCAACTCCTGACGCATGAGCCGGCTCATCAGCGTGGCGGGACCTTCCGCATTACTCCCTGCGCGCGTCGCCGATCGCGCAACCGATGGCGCCGAGGTCTGCTCCGCGTCCGCGCCGGCGTGGGTGGCTTGATAGGCCAGCTTGCGTTTGAGACTGTCCAGCTGGCGGAACAGGACCATCGCGTCGCCAGGCCGTTTGTCGGGATCCTTTTCCAGAAGCTGGCAAATAATTTCATCCAGCTCATGCGGGATTTCCGGTACAAGGCGGGCCGGCCGATCAAACTGGGCGAAGCGATGCTTGTGCAGTAGATCGAGAGCTTCACCCACGAACGGCGTGCGGCCGATCAGCAGGGTGTACAGGACGATGCCCAGCGAATACAGATCGCTGCGGCGCGTCACCGGCTTGCCGGACGCCTGCTCCGGCGACAGATATTCCGCCGTGCCGACGATGCCGCCCGTCACCGTCAGATGTGGACTGGCGAACAAACTGGCGATGCCGAAATCGGTCAACTTGACCAGCCCGGCCGTATCCGAGCCGCGACCGTCAGGGAGCGTGTTTTCCCCCGCTCCCTGACGATCGCGGCTCGGAGCAGGTTGGGTTGCCGTGCGCAGCAAGTTGGAGGGTTTCAAATCGCGGTGGATGATGCCGCGGTCGTGCGCGTGTTTGAGGGCCGGAGCAATCTGCCAGGCCATATCGAGAACTTCCGGCCACGGCATACGGCCTTGCTGGCTTAACAATGTCTCGAAGCTCGGTCCGCGCACGTACTCCATGACGAAGTAGGAATGGCCCTTCTGCTGGCCGGATTCGCGGAAGCGCACAATGTTGGGATGATCGAGTTGGCGGAGGATGTCGATCTCGCGCTCGAAGCGAGCGAGGAAGCCGGAATCGACGGCCAACTCTGCGGCGAGTATCTTGATGGCCGATTGTTCCGAGCCGCCGTTGTCGGTCGGGCTGCGGTGGGCCAGGTAGACGCAGCCCATACCGCCGCGACCGATTTCCTTATCGATGATCCAGGAACCGAGTCGTGTACCAATCATGTTTTCACCCTGGCCTTCCTCCGTGTCATTGTACCGAACGAAGACGCCGCGTTCTTCGCTACAATCGGCAGGAAGCGCGTGAGGGCCGCGATCTACCTGGCTTACCCGGTCAATTCCATTGACAGAGGGCAGGGATCTTTTAAACTGGAATAGGTTCTTTTTCGCTGGAAACACGGCGGCGCACAACCGCCCAACTCCTATCGCTCGATCCTATCCACGAGGTTGCATCGATGGCTCCCAAATCGCAGGGCGAGTCGAAACAAGGTCTGATTATCACGCTGGTGTTCTTCATCCTGGCGACGATCGGCTTGGGCGTGTCCACCTACTTCGGCTTCGCCGAGCAGGAGAAAATGACCAAGGATGTCACCGCCGCCAAGAACGATGCCAAGCTCTTCAAAGAGCAACGCGACTGGTATCTGTTCCAGGACCAGATGTATCGCAGTTACATGGGCAAGGCGCAAAACCTCGAAGGGGCGGCCGACCTGCCCACCAAGAAGGCGCAGTTCGACCAGGGGGTGATGAAGGGCGACAAGGATAAGGAAGATGTGACGAAGGTTCTCAAGGAGTTGGAGAAGGATCTCGGCTGGGCCGGCGCCAAACCGAAGGAAACCTACGAGGAACGCATCACGAAGCTTCTTGAGCAATACGAGACGCTGGAGAAACGCAACCAGGGCTTGACGGCAAATCTGGCGGAGGCCAAGAAGACCATTCAGAAGCGCGACGAGGAACTCAAGACGGCCCAGGCGGAGTATCAGACCAACTTGGCCAAGTTCAAGAAAGAGAGTGCCACGGACCAGACGTCGAACCTCGATGCGATCAAGACGGCTCGCGCCGAAGTCGAGAAAGTGAGCGCTGGACGGGAGAAAGATAAAGCGAATGCGAACGAGGAGAAGAAAACGCTGCTAACCCAGATTGATGGCCTGAAAAAGAACATCAGTCACCTGAACGGTCTGGTCAAGAGCAAGCAGGAACAGATCGAGCAATATGAGGTCAAGAGTACGGAAGCGCCGGCGAGCATGCGGACGGACTGGAAGATCGTCAAAATGGATACGCGCGGCACCAACCCCTACATCAATCTCGGCTCAGCTGACAAGGTGAAGCCGCAGTTGACGTTCAGCATTCACGGCGTCGGTCTGGATGGCCGGCCGATCCCCCAACCGAAGGGCACGCTCGAAGTCGTGAACGTCGTCAGCGAACATCTGTCGCGGACACGGATCACGTCGGTGAAGGACGCCAACCGCGATCCGATTCTGGAAGGCGATGTGTTGTACAATCCGAGTTGGAACCCGACGATCAAGAAGCATGTGGCCCTGGCCGGCCTCATGGACCTGACGGGCGATGGCCGCGATAGCATAGCCGAATTCATCCGCAGCCTGGAGCGGCAGAACATCGTGGTGGATGCCTGGCTGGATCCAAAAGATGGTTCGGTCAAGGGCAAGGGAATCACGCTCCAGACGGATTATCTGATCCTGGGAGATACCCGGGAGAAGGCCGACAACATTCAAAACATACGCACAGGTCGGGCGAATATGGAAGAGAAAGCCGTCCGAAATGGCGTGAAACGCATCGCTTTGTACAAATATCTGGAGATGATCGGTTATCGTTTGCCGCGCAGCACCGGCGCGGAACGGCGATCGCTGTACGATCCAACCCTACGGCCGGATAAGGCTCCGCGTCTGGGAGACAAGAAACCGCCCGTGATGCCGCCGAACAAATAATCGTCGCGGCGAAGACGGCGGTAAATCGGCGAGGCGGTTCGGCGCGAAAGCGCTGGAATCGCCTCGTTCAATTGCTGTTGCACTCTGAGGCGATTTCTCTAGGATTACAGGGGTTTGAGGTTCCGATGCCGCCTTAGCTCAGCGGTAGAGCACAGCTTTCGTAAAGCTGGGGTCCAGGGTTCAAATCCCTGAGGCGGCTTTTCCCTCGCGCCGCTTTGCGTTTCGCGCGAAACACAAAGCGGCGCATTGCGGCTACACAAAAAATTAGGCTCAGTGCGCGCCGCCCAGATTGGGATACGTCGTCGAAGATGTCGTCGGCGCCGGGAATCCTTGCTGAGCGCCGCTCATCCCCGAAAACGATTGTTGTCCGCCGTTCATACCTCCACCCGCGAACATCGGGCTGGCACTGGCATTGCCATACTTGGAAGACATGGCTCCGGCGCTGCCCGCTCCCTGGTAGCCCGCGCCCGAGTAGACCGGCGCGGCCGTCGGCGGCGCGCCCGTCTGCATCGCGCCGCCACAGCTGCCGCCGGAGCAACCCGAGTTCGATTTGCAACCAACCACCGCTGACAAAAGAAGCATGCCGGACAAGCACAAGAAACGGCTGGACTTCATCATTCTCGATATCCTTTCCGTGTGAGGCACGAAACGGCCGGGGGAACCTTCCTGGCTCTCCGCTCCAGACCGCTCCTCGTTACTGTGGCCCCTCTAGGCATTAACATCGGCATTCGCGGCAGCGCAACCCCACCTTGTTCAAGCTGATTTTTCTCGAACGGAAGGATAGGGGAATTGGCGAACGGAGGACGTAAGCTCACTCTCGTTTACGTTTCGCGCGAAACGTAAACGAGCCTACCAGAGCAAAAACGCTAACGTGGTAGGTCCGGCGAGCCGAGCCGGACTTTGTCTCCCAAGTGCCGCTCGGCTCGCGGCACCTACTCAAGCCGTGCCGCTCGGCTCGCGGCACCTACGGGTAGGTCCGGCGAGCCGAGCCGGACGGGAAGAAGTGCCGCTCGGCTCGCGGCACCTACCACGTTAGCGTTTTCGCTCTACCAGAATCTAACGAGCGGCGTGTTGCGCGCTGTAGGGAGTGCCGTATTCGGTGCCGGAAAGATTCTGCCGGGTGTGGATATAGCTGAGCATGTTCGCGGAGAGGAGGAATTGTCCGAACCACAAGCACACTAACAGGACGCGGCCCAGACGAAGCGAGCGCGCGGGCGCGTCGCCGGAAGCCAGAGCCAGGCGCGCGACCCAGAGAAATTCGAGCGGAAACAACACGATCATGTAATGACGATGGATCGAGAAACTCGACAGCGTCAATAACAGACCGAAGCCCCATAGAGCCGCGTTCTGGGTGAAAGCGCTGGGCGATGCGCGGCCGATCCAACGCTCACGCCAGCGGCCGCGCTCACGCCCTAAACTCACGACCGCGCGAACCAGCAAGAACAGCCCGATCCCTACCAGAAGCCCATGCAAGAGCAGGACAAGGTAAGTGGGGTGCCCGCCCAGCAGGGGATAGCTCTGAAAATCGCGGAAATAGGGACCAAAAGTGTAGTCAATGCCCAGGCCGAACGCCTCGGTCAGCCAACGAATCCAGAATTTCAGCTCGCAAGCGTGGACCCAGCGATGCGGATTGAGAGATCGCCCACTCGGTTGCATGAGCAGATGAAACATCCAGGGCAGCATCGGCAGCGCCCCTAGCACGCTGCCAAGCAGCCAACTCGACCAGGCGACGCGCTGACGCCAGGGACGGTCGAACAATAGTGCCCATAGCACGAAGCCGCCGGCGAAAAAGAAACCGGCCATATGGATCTGTCCCAGGCACACGCCCACCAACCCCCATAGGAACGCGGGGACGCGCCGCCGGCGATACCACCAGCCATACAGCATCAACAGCGTCAACAGCGGCAGT
Organism: Gemmataceae bacterium; assembly: GCA_035553375.1. Lineage (GTDB taxonomy): Bacteria > Planctomycetota > Planctomycetia > Gemmatales > Gemmataceae > JAJPHU01. Next base: position 31,096 of record DATNCY010000245.1, on the reverse strand, counting down.
ACGCACGGCGGCCAGATTTTGCGATGAAACAGAACCGCCAGCGGATTGACCGCGACGAGAGCAACGGCCCACAACCACGGTTCGCGTTCCTCGCGGGGGACATGCCGAAACGCGAAGACGGCAAGCAAAACGAGGGCGGCGATGTTGATGCACTGCACGGCGCGAGCCAGGGCCGGTGGATCTTCCGCGCCCGAAAGACGCTGCAATCCCACAAACACCCACAGGCTCATGCCCGGATTGGGGATGTCCACGCTGGACGGCATGCCCAACCAGGGGAGATCCCCATCGCGGCTATGCTCGAAGGTCCAGGCTTCGTCCGCCTTGTATTCAATGTCTTGCGGCCAAACCAGGCGCAAACCCGCGCCCGCGATGAGCGCGAGGATGAGGCCAAGCACGGGCCAGGGGCGGCGCTGAATGAGCGAACGAATGCACGCGCGAAGGAGATTCATGGAAGATGCAGATAGAGAATTGACAAGAAAACCTCACCAGCCCGCAGCGCCAGCAAGGGAACGAACTCCCCTTGCTTGCGCTGCGGGCTGGTAAAGCCATCATTTCACGCCGCGCGACGACCGATTGACACACACGCCTTTTCCAACAACACCGGTGGCGATTCGTCCGGCAAGGCGAGAACGGCCGGGGGAATGAAGTACGAATGTTCCAGCGCGTAACGGCCACGCAGCACGGAATGACTGCATGTGTCCGTCATGGCGAGCCAGACTGAACCGGGCGGAAACGTATGAAGATATTTCGGACCGCGCTCCTGGAATTCCTCGTTCATCTTGAGGTGATCGTGGAAGCGCAGCATGAAACGATCGTATTCCGAACGGCGTGCCATGCCGGGACGGAACAGCGTCAGCACACTCTGGCCGAGTTGCTGCAACCAGCGTGAGCCGTGGCGCGAGTGCAGGCCAGCCGCCGTGCCGTAACGCTTGAGCAGTTTGGCGAACGGATCCGAGGTGACCCAGATGCGCGGCTCGCGCGGATTGATGTTGGCGAAGAGTCGCAGAATGCGATTGCCGCGCGAGGGGCGATTGGGAAACGCATCGACGTGCAAGAGGTCATTGCGTGCCGTGGGCCGCAATCGCCGCGTGGCCTCTTCTTGCGGCCGAAAGCTGGCGCGATCCAGATGCCAGGCCTGACTGTATTGCGGCAGAAGATTGGCCAGCCATTCCGTGGCCGACACAGCGAAGCGCGCGAAAATGTCGCGCAATTGCTCGACCTGCTCGACGCTACGGCGCACGAAGCCGCCGACCTTGCCGTTGGCCGGATTGTAGCTGATATTTTTGTGGGCCAGACTGCCGAGTTCCTGATTGAGCAGGAACTCCAAATCGGCCCCTTGAGGGAGGTCGAATGGAGCCGTCGGATAAAACAAGACTTCGCCTCGCTCAAGACGCTCCGCTGGGAGGGACGAAACATAGCCCTCCGGCGTGGAAGTCCCACCTCCAACCGGAGCGACGTCGTTCGCTTCCATGAACATGCTCTCCTCGGTTCCTTGATCCCGGATCGCCGAACAGGATACAGCCACGGATGGCGGGATGCACGAAGCAATTCCGCGTCCGCTTCGCGAGAGCTATACCATCGCCGACGCCGCACAATCAAGAGCAGCCCGCCGCATCAGATCCCTTGCTGGCGCTGCGGGCTGGCAAGAGGGGATTGCCAGCCCGCAGCGCCAGCAAGGGACGATCCTTTGCTGGCGCTGCGGGCTGGTCGCGGTTCAGGAAGCGTGCCGGCCATTGGTGAGGCAAGACAGGGATAGAAGCGCAGGATCGGAGCCGTCGCTTTCGGGCAAAACCAGATGCGGTAACGACAAGACAAAGCGCGTTGGTTCGTGACGGCGCGGCGGATCGAGGCGAACGTCGCCACCTTGCAGATGCGCCAAGCGCCAGGCGATCGGCAGCCCCATGCCGCGCCCTCGTCCCGCCGTTCGACCCGAATAGAACGGATCGAACAAATGCGGCCGCTGAGCCGCTTCCGGTCCAGGACCGTTGTCCTCGATAGCGACCTCGATCGACTCGTCGCCAGTCGGCTGACGCAGCACCAAGCGCGCCCAGCCATCGGCGGGCGCAGCTTCGATCGCATTTCGCAGTAGACAGGAGAGCGCGATACGGAGTTGGGCTGCGTCGGCGTACACCGGCAAGCGCTCCGGTTGGAGCGCCACCTCAAGTCTCACGCGGCGTTGGGCCGCCAGTTCACCCAAACCGGCGGCCGTCTCGCCCAGCAGAGCCGGCAGATCGACCCAACCGGGACAGGACGGAGCTGGCTTGGCGAACTGCATCAGTTCGCGCAGGATGCCGTGGACCCGGCGTGTCTGCGTGACGATCGCTTCCAGTGCCTTGCGCGGTGCATCCTCGGCCTCATCGTGAAACCAGTCGCTTTCGTGACTGAGCAGATATTGCGCCTGGCCGGAAATGACGGCGAGCGGATTGTTAATCTCATGGCCGGCACCGGCGGAAAACTCCGCGAGAGCGGCGAGCTTGCCGCTTTGCAAACGCTGAGCCTCGCCATGAACCTGCTCTTCCAGAGCGCGATGCAGGGCGTCAATTTCCTGTTCGAGATGATCGTGCAGCGGTTGCTCGCGGAGCCGACGATTCTCGGCCGCTAGTTCCAGCAAATCGCGCAACAGCGGAACGTGGCGCGGCTCCTGCCAGACCGGAAGCGAATGCGTCTCCAGGCGACCCGCATCGAGATCCTGTCCTGCGGAGATCAGCAGAGCGGAACGATCCTCCGCGTTGAACGCGCCATTGCCCAATCCCAGATCTACGCCTTGCTTGCGAGCCTCATCGATGGCCAGCCGCGTCAGCGGAAACAGGACGGGATCGGCTCGGAAAGTCTGCGCCAGCGCACTGGGCAAGTGAAGATGTTCCGCAGCGGCGGTAGCCCAGGCGGGCAAGTGCCAGCGCCGCGCCAGACGACGCGCGATGGCGGCTTGATCGATGCCCCAGTGACGGCGCTGCGTTTCGGCGGGGTCTACGCGCAGAGCGGGATCGGCCAGGCAAGCGGCCACTGCTTCCGGATCGACCGCGCACATGGCTAGCCAGCCGAGTGGGGCCAGCAATCCGCACGTCCACGCCGCTTCCGGATCGCACTGGCCGGTTCGCTCGGCCAATCGACGAGCCACGCGGGCAAAAGTCAAGCAGGCATCGTAGACCGATTGAACGGCGGAATGGTTCCAGTCCACGAAGCCATCGGGCTGATCGAGCAGGTGTAGCGCGTCCTCAATCAGGGCGGCTTGCTCGAAGGCGACAGAGTGGAAAGAAGGCGGAGGGGCCGAGGAACTCCGCCCCGGCCACGGTATTTCGCTGTGGCGAACCACAAGAAGGACGGCACCGGGATCGCGTCGGATCGCGGGCCAGGTGGTGGCCGCCGGCTGTCGCCCGAGGAGAGCTAGGGATGCGGCGCTTGGCGAAAGCCAGGCCAGGCGCAGCACGACCTCCGCCCGCTTGGCTGTGTCGCTCACGGCTCTATCTCTCCTGACAAAGTGACAGGTGATACGGTGATCCCATACCAGCCCGGAGCGCTAGCAACGAGGTTTCTCCGTCGCTGGCGCTCCGGGCTGGTTCGTCTTGTCACGACTAGGCCGGGGTTGATGCCGGCTCGATCTCCAGCAATCCGCACATCTCGTCGATCAACTCTTCGATGTCGAAGGGCTTGTGCAGGAACTTGTCGGCGCCGGCCAGACGCAATTCCTGAATCTTGTCTTCCTCGATCATGCCGGAGATGCACAGGATACGCACGTCTTCCAGCGTGGTGTCGGCGCGGACCCGATGACAAACTTCCTTGCCGTTGATGTCCGGCAGCATCACGTCCAGGACGATGATATCGGGGCGATATTCCTTGACCATCATGCCGGCGTCGAAGCCATTGGAGGCGATGCGCACCTCGAAACGGCCATCCTCGTCGAGAACCTTGCTCATCAGATCGACCAACTCGGCATCGTCGTCCACCAAAAGTACCTTGCGCTTGCCGCTTTCGAGCGCATCGGTCGGAATGCCGTTGTCTTTCATGAATTTATATAGCGCTTCGCGTGGGATGCGGCGGAAACGGGAGCCGGGCACCCGGAAGCCTTTGAGCTGTCCGTTGTCGAAGCAACGAATGATCGTTTGCTGGCTGACTTTACAAATTTTGGCGGCTTCGCCGGTCGTAAAAACAGTTTTCATGCGTTTATCCATTCCTTACTGGCGCGCGGCCAGTCGCACGAGTGTGGTCTGTGACGCCGTTTCGGTCCGGCATCCAAACCGGGATCGTCCCTGATCTGCCTCTTGTCCGTTCCGTTCCATCAATGCGACCACGGTACGGGAGCCGTGGAGATAACCAGCCCTGTCCCGAAGGTGAGAGCCGGGACGGAGAGCCATCCCGCGTGCGATTGGTGCCGATTCAATTTCGGAGGGGTTTTGCCAATCTTACCAACCAACGCGATTATAACCAACTTGCGAAACGTGTCAACGCAATTCGCTCCAACCGCTTCGCTCTAACTTGTTGCCTCCACCGTACTTCCTCCTAACGACGCAATTATCTTACCCAGGTGTGAAAAATTACCTCGTCGCTGCTATTTACCCATCGAGGCCATATTATCCAAGCCTCCTCTCTTCTGTTTTCAAACCGTTCTTCTCTCTCCTTATCGGATCGCCAGGGCTAGCCGACTGCAACTTCTTTCCCAGATTGCCGGCACCAAGGCCAGTGGCGGCCTTATGATCTCAATCATCTCTCAATCCAGATAGATCAGCAGGACTGCTAGGTCTGCCGGGTTGATGCCGCTGATGCGACTGGCTTGCCCCAGATTAGCAGGACGTATGCGGCCCAGTTTCTCGCGGGCCTCGGCGCGCAGTTGCGGCACGGCGGCATAATTGAAATGGGTCGGGATCGGCCGCGACTCCATCCGCTGGAAACGCTCAATCTGGTTTGCTTGCCGGTCAATGTAGCCGGCGTACTTCGCTTCCAGCGTTACTTGTTCGATCACGTCTGCCGCGAAATCGGCCAGCGACGGTTCCCAGGCTTGCACCTGCTCCCACGTCGTTTCCGTGCGCTTGAGCCATTTCTCCAGCGAATCGCCATCGTGTTTCTTCTCGCGCAGCATCGCAGCCATGTGTTCGATGCCTTGCCGTTTCTGCTCGAACCGGCTCCAATCCGCGTCGTTCACCAAACCAACGCGCCGCCCCAGTGGGGTCAAGCGACGATCGGCGTTGTCGTGGCGCAGCAGCAGGCGATACTCGGCGCGGCTCGTGAACATGCGATACGGCTCATCCACGCCCTTCGTCACCAGATCGTCGATGAGGACGCCGATGTACGCCTGACTGCGATCGAGGATAAGGGGCGGTTCTTCCTTGATCTTGAGTGCAGCGTTGACACCGGCCATCAGCCCTTGGGCGGCGGCTTCCTCGTAGCCGGTCGTACCGTTGATCTGGCCGGCGAAGTACAGCCCCGCAACCGGCTTCGTTTCCAGGGTCGGATGCAATTGCGTCGGCGGCGCGTAGTCGTATTCGACGGCGTAGCCCCAGCGCATCACCTCGGCGTTCTCCAGTCCCGGAATGAGACGCAGCATACCCTGCTGCACATCCTTGGGTAAACTCGTCGAGATGCCGTTGCAGTAATACTCCCAGGTATTACGGCCTTCCGGTTCGAGGAAAATCTGATGGCGATCCTTATCGGCGAAGCGAACGACTTTGTCTTCGACCGAAGGACAGTAGCGCGGCCCCCGGCTTTCGATCTGGCCGGAATACATCGGTGCCCGATGCAGGTTGGCGCGGATGAGATCGTGGACGGCCTGATTCGTGTAGGTAATATGGCAATCCATCTGTGGCTGCGTGATGCGTCCGGTGGCGAAGCTGAATGGCCGCGGCTTCTCGTCGCCGGGCTGACGTTCTGTTTTCAAGAAATCGATGGTCCGTCCATTGAGGCGGCAAGGCGTGCCGGTCTTGAAGCGCGCCAACTGAAAGCCGCAGCCCGTAAGACTATCGCTGAGTGTCTCGGCGGTGCCATCGCCGGCGCGTCCGCCGCGCGTCTGCGCTTCGCCGGTGTGCATGATCGCTTTCAGAAACGTGCCTGTCGTCAGCACCACCGCCTTGGCTCGATACAGCGTATCGCCCCGTGCCACCACTCCCATCACGCTCGCAGTCGGCAGTGAAATGGCTTGTGATTTTTCGCTGCGGACTGCGGACTGCGGACTGCGGACTGCGGAGAGTACCAGTCCTTCCACCATCTCTTGGCGCAGCGTCAGATTCGGCTGCGATTCGATCCGGTGTTTCATGGTGAACTGATACATTTTCTTATCCGCCTGCGCTCGCGGTGAGTGCATGGCCGGTCCCTTGGTCTGGTTCAACATGCGGAACTGGATGGCGCTGGCGTCGATCACCTTCGCCATCTCACCGCCGAGAGCGTCAATCTCCCGAACAATCTGGCCCTTGGCAACGCCGCCGATGGCCGGATTGCAACTCATCTGCGCCACCGCGTCGGCACTCATGGTCAACAGCGCGGTGCGCAATCCGAGCCGGGCCGCCGCCAAGGCCGCTTCGGTGCCGGCATGACCGGCACCGACGACGACCACGTCGAAATCGAAGGTCAGGGGAAACATGGTGAACGTCACTCGATGCCGAGGTTTGACCTCTAACGGGAATATACCCGAAGAGGGGGGGAACAAAAAAGATGGACTGACTAGAATCTCCGGAGAGGCTGCCCACGCGGGAGCGGAACGGGAACCTAGTAGTGGAGAAAGGTCCAATGCGAAACGAAACCGAAAAGATGCTGGCGGGCGAATTGTACGACCCACTCGACCCCGACCTCGTCCGCGCCCGCGATCGGGCCAGATATTTGTGTCAGACCCTTAACGCCACCCGCGAAGCCGACCGGGATCAGCGGCGAGCTATTCTGACGGAATTGTTCGGCAAAGGCGGCGACAGCGTTTGGATGCAGCCGCCGTTTTACTGCGATTACGGCTCGAACATCCTGCTGGGCGAACGGGTGTTTTTCAATTTCAACTGCGTCGTGTTGGACGTATGCCCGGTGACCATCGGCGACTTCACCCTGTTCGGCCCGGCCGTGCAAATCTATACCGCCACGCATCCGATGAACGCGCAACTGCGCCGCAAGCAGGAGTTTGCCAAGCCGATCGCGATTGGCTCCGATGTATGGGTCGGCGGTGGAGCGATCCTCTGTCCCGGCGTGACGATTGGTTCGCGGGCGGTCATCGGCGCGGGCAGCGTTGTCACGCGGGACATACCGGAGGGCGTATTCGCCGCCGGCAATCCGTGTCGCGTCATTCGGGAAATCACCGAATAGAGATGGACTTGACTACCTTACAAACGGACTTGCTGAGGTGTCTCCGAGCGGCGGTTGGGGCAAAGCCGACACGGTGGATTGTCTGAGGTGGTGTTAGCATAGAAAGTCCCTCAAGAGCCGTGTGGTGCGTGTGAAGGACCAACGGTTCCGTCCAACCGCAGTCTCTCCGCCGTACCGGTTGTCGGCTTGGACAGCGTTTCCGCCGGAAGGCACGGCGGATACACCACTCTTCGTTCAAGAGGGCGCGTCGTGCCGAGAGTCGAGCTTGACCGGATCGATGGTGCGGTTGCTCTGTCCTCGCTGCGGCCCGAGAACGTGTCGGTTCGCGGCGATGAAGCCATGATCGAACTACGGCTGTCTGCGGATCACGACATCGAGTTGTACTTCCCAACCTCCGGTGGGGCAGTCGAACCCGAGTGGTTGGGACTGGCCAGCGATGTCCTGACCCACCTGGCCGGGATGGACAACGAGGTACAGCGGGTGAGTTCGGAGGAGCGCGCAAGGTCCGGCTACCACAGCCGGAACTACGAGGGCGAGTTGGCGTACATCACCCTGGCCGGTTCAGACGTGGTCGTGTTGCACTACTTCGGGACGGGTGTCAATACGGAGTGGGACGAGCGGTTCGTTCGTACCGATGGCCAATGGGTCCGAGTCAAATCCGCCGAACCCTTATAGGGATTCTTGGTGTCAAGTAAAATATTTTCCACAGGAACGGCAGCGCCCCCAAGCCTCAACTACTAGCACTGCGATACGACCGCAAGGCGCGGCCGAAAAAACGCCGGCTGAGCAAGAGCATGACGACGGCGGCAACAATCGTCCAGGCGATGAAACCGCGATCGAATGTCTTGACCATCGTGTGCGCAGGCACGTTGACCACGACCAGGACGGGGAGGATGAAGGTAAAGACCCAGCCGAACGGCGTGGCCCAGGAGCCGCGATAAATCTCGCGCGGATAGCGCATCAACGTCGTGAATAGCCACCACATTTCCATCAGGCTCTGATTGCGCACCAACCATACCGCCGTGGACGACAGCATCAACAGAAAGCTGTACGCCAGAGCGCAGCCGCACGCGAACAAGACCAGAAACAGAAAAACCCGCAGCGGATCGAAGGTCCAATCCATGACGACCAGCGCGGCGATCATGATGCCGGCCCCTTGCAGGATGTTTGGCATTGTGGACCAGTCGATCAAACGGCAGCTAACAAGGAACTGTTCGTCGATCGGCTTAAGGAGATACTGATCGAGACCGCCGGAACGCACCAGTTCGGCGAACTCGGTGCAGTTGGACAGAAAGAACGTCTCGATGATGCCGGCCAGGGCGTAATGACAGCCGACGAAAAAGAAGTATTCGCTGCGACTCCAGCCGGCGATGCTTTTCGTGTTCTCGAACAATTTCCAGTAGAAGATGAGCAAAATGCCCAGCCACAGCATCTCGACGAACAGTTTGACGAGGAAGTTGGCGCGAAAGGCCATCTCGCTCGCAAGACCGAAACGCGCGAAAGCGACGAATAAGCGAAAGTAGCGGGCCATGTGTTTTAGCCTCCGTAGGCGCTGTAGCGGCGCAGCCCACGGGCGAACAGCCAGCGCGAGAGAGCAATGAGGATCACCGCCCACGACAATTCCACGAGCAAGCCTTCAACGAGGGCTTGTCCCTTCACTTCTTGGAGGAAGACGACGGCTGGAAAGTAGGCCAGATACTGAAAGGGCAGCCATTTGAGGATCGTGTCCCACGGCGGGCCGAGCAGATCGAGCGGGAACATTTGGCCGGAGACGAAGTAATTGACCGTGTTGACCACCCACAAAAGCGAAGTCACTTCCAGAAACCAGAAGCCGACCATGCCCATCGATGTCTCGAAGAAAAAGCCAATGACGAAGGCCAACAACAACGAGGCCGCGTAAGCGAGCAAGGTCAGCGGATCGGGCCACAAGCCGGCGAAATAGCCCGAACAGAGGAGAAACAGTCCGGCGTAGGGTCCGGCCGAGGTGGTGATGTAGGCGACCTTGTGGGCGGCGCGGTACGACAGCAGGTAGCCGATCATGTCCAAGGGCTGAAGAAGATATTTCTTGAGGGTGCCCTCGCGGATGTCGCGGGCAATCGTTGCGGAGAGGCCGGGCATACTGGAGAACATGCGGCTTATGTGGATGAGCAGCAGATAGGAGATCATCTTGTGTTCGGTGAAACCGGCGAGGCGTTCCTGCTGGGTTCCTTCGTAGACGGCTTTCCACAGCAGGATGGTTGTGATGACGGGAAAGAAGCGCAGAATGGTGCCGAGCAGGAAGTCGCCGCGATAGGCCATGCGTTCGACGAGCGAAACGCGGAAAATGTTGACGTATTTGCGGAGTGTGCGCCCTAATCGAAGAAAGGGCGTCGGCACTCCTCCGCCATTTGCGACCTGTGCCGCATACTCATTCATGCGTTCTCGCCGATTCCAGTTCGGGAATTCATGGTTAGCCGACGTCTCCGTGTGGCCCACTCGCTCCGCGTGTGGATGGCTCGTGTCGCGGAGCAACACGGCCACAGCGGACAACCCTTGTCAATGGTATCTCGCCTCAGAGAATAAACAACGGCTCCTGCACTGAGGGCGATCCATGAACAACCCACGCGAAAACACGCTGTCTCCCGGCCGCCGGCTGCGCGATGCGTGGACGGCATCGCCGATCGCCGTGCCCGGCGTGTTCAATGCCCTGGTGGGACGAATGGCCGAACGCATCGGCTTTCAGGCCGTGTATCTCTCCGGTGCCGCCCTGTCAGCCTCAACCGCGTTGCCCGATGTTGGTTTGCTCACGCTGACGGAGTTCGTCGAGGCGGCGCGGATTATCGCGGCGGCGACGCGCTTGCCGTTGTTGTGCGACGCCGATACGGGATTCGGCGAGGCGCTCAACGTCGAGCGAACCGTGCGGCTATTCGAGGATGCCGGCGTCGCGGGCATTCATCTCGAAGATCAGCAATTGCCCAAGCGCTGCGGTCATTTGTCGGGCAAACAACTCGTGGATGCCGACCTCATGGCGGCGAAGATCCGCGCGGCAGTCGCGGCCCGGCGCGATACGGATTTTGTCATCATCGCCCGTACCGATGCGCGCGGTGTCACTGGTTTCGAGGAGGCCGTTCGCCGTGCGCGGCTGTACGTCGCGGCCGGCGCCGATGCGATCTTTCCGGAGGCGCTGGAGAGCAAGGATGAGTTCGCCGCTTTTGCCCGCGTGCTGACGCCGACGCCGCTTCTGGCGAATATGACAGAATTTGGCCGCAGTCCGAATCTGGATTTCGCGGAGTTAGCGGAGCTTGGTTATCGTATTGTTCTCTATCCGGTGACGGCTCTGCGCGCGGCCCTCGGCGCGGCCCGGGCGAGCTTGGCGGACATCTTCGCCAAGGGCCATCAGCGCGATAAACTCGGCTCCATGCTCACACGAGCCGAACTGTATGACCTGCTGGATTATGCCGGCTACGAGGAGCGGGATCGATCGTATTTCGGATGAATCAACTCGTCTTCTGAGGTGTGCCATGACGGAGAGCGAAATCTATTCGCCGGGTTTGGAAGGCGTGATTGCGGGTGAGACGGCCATTTCCACGGTGGCCGATGGACTGCGTTACCGAGGCTATCCGGTGACGGAACTGGCCGAGAAGGCGACCTTCGATGAGGTGGCCTATCTGCTGCTCTACGGCGAACTGCCGGCGGTCCAGCAACTCGCCGACTTCCAGAAGCGCGTGGCCGTGGCGCGTTGTCTGCCCAGCCCGCTTATCAATCTGTTGGGAGCACTACCGCCGGCGGCTTCGTCGATGGATGCGCTGCGCAGCGCCGTCAGCATCCTCGCTTCCTTCGATCCCGACACGGCCGACTCGTCGCGTGCCGCCAATCTACGCAAGGCGGAGCGTCTGCTGGAGCAAATTCCCGTGGCCATCGCGGTCCATCATCGGCTCATCAAGGGACAACCACCTCTGGCGGCGCGGCCGGACCTCGGCCATGCGGCCAACTTTTTGTATATGCTGCGCGGCCAGGAGCCGAGCGCGGCCGCTACGCGCGCCCTGGATGTGTCGCTGATTCTGTACGCCGAACATGAGTTCAACGCCTCGACGTTCACGGCCCGCGTGGTCTGCTCGACCGAGTCGGATCTGCATTCGAGCATCGTGGCCGCCATCGGCGCGCTCAAGGGACGGCTGCACGGCGGAGCGAACGAGAAGGTGATGGAACTGCTGGAGAAGACGGGCGGGCCGGCCAACGCGGAGAAATGGGTGCGTGAGGCGCTGGCACGCAAGGAACGCATCATGGGTTTCGGTCATCGCGTGTACAAAGCCGGCGATGTACGGGCCGGTGTCCTGAAAGCGTATGCCCGGCAAGCGGCGGAAGCGGCCGGCTCGCTTCAGTGGGAAGAGACGGCCGAGATCATCGAGCGCATCATCGGCACCGAAAAGCATTTGTTCCCCAATCTCGATTGGCCGGCCGGCCGGCTTTATCACGCTCTGGGATTGGAGATTCCGCTGTATACGCCTATTTTCGTGATGTCGCGTGTGACGGGTTGGAGCGCGCATTTCATGGAACAGCAGGAACACAATCGGCTCATTCGACCGCGTGGACGTTATACCGGACCAGCGGCGCGAGCGGTCAAACCGCTGGCGGAGCGCGGTTGATTCGGCTCGATTCCGTCACGATCCACGCCGCACCAGTTGCCGGCCGCAGGCGGCCGCGCCGATGAAACCGGCATCGCCGCCGAGTTGCGCGTAACGAATCTGCGTTCGCGCGGCGGGAACCGGGAAGGCCAATTCGCCAACGTGATGGCGGATGCGCTCAAGGAAAGCATCGCCGGCCGCGATCATGCCGCCGCCGTAAACAATCATGTCCGGGTCGATCGTGTGCATCAGATTCATCGCGCCGACCGCCAGATAGAACGCCGTGTCCTCGACGATTTTGCTCGCCAACGCATCGCCGGCGGCGGCCGCGTCGAAGATAAGTTGAGACGTCAATTCTCCCGCTTTCGCGCTCGCATGCAAGGAGGAATGGCCATCGTCGCTGGCCAGCGCTTCCTGGGTGCGATTTACAACCGAGGTGGCACTGGCATATGCTTCCAGGCAGCCACGCCGACCGCAGCCGCAGACACGCGGATTGGTCATCTCGATTTTCGTGTGTCCCAACTCGGCCCCGTGGCTGTGTTCCCCCTCAATGACGCGATCGCCCCAGATGATGCCGCCGCCGATGCCGGTGCCAAGCGTGAACATTACCATGCTGTGTACTTCACGACCGGCACCAACCCAGTATTCGCCATAAGCCGCCGCGTTGGCGTCGTTCTGGAATGCCGTCGGGATACCGAAAACGTCGTGAATGTGTTGGCGAACGGGGACGTTGCGCCACGGCTTAAGGTTCGGCGGATCAAGGATAATACCGGCGGGTATGTCCATCAGGCCCGGCGTCGCCACGCCAATCGCCGCGAGATCGCGCACGTCCACACGCGCCTCGGCGGCCGCGCGGCGGATCGATTCGCACATGCACGCCAGACCGTATTCCTGCCCCTTGTGCGCCTCCGTGGGCAGATTGACGGAGCTAAGCGGACGGCCGGCGTCATCGACGATGCCCGCCTTCATGGTTGTGCCGCCGACATCCAATCCGGCGTAAAGGGGTGGTTGGCTCATGATGCTTGATTTCGCACCTTTCCCACAATGGGCGAACGCCCGACTTGCCAGCCCGCAGCGCAAGCAAGGGAGTGACTCACCCTTGCTTGCGCTGCAGGCTGGCATGGCTCTGTTACTTCATCTTCTTGAACAACTCATAATTCTCGGCGACCTTGCCTTGCTTGGCGTCGCCCAGATGGATGAACATCGCGTAACGCAATTTCAAATGCTCACCCTTGGCGAGATGAACGAGGTCTTTCTCGTTCTTTTTACCCTTCATGGCGGGGAAGCCGGACTTGGCGCGGCCGAATGGGTTAGCGGCCATTAGTCCATAAGCTCGGCTGTGCCAGCAACTCGGAATGGGATTATTCGGCCCGGCAAAAATGGCGATGCCCACGGTGTCGCCCTCGACCGGACCAGAGTAATCGCACCACGCGGAGACGCGGCCCCAGCATTCTTTCTCACCCACTTTGCCCTCGGCGTTGGTGATGTGACCCTTGCCGTTCTTCTCGGCGATGCTGTCGGCCACACGCACACCGAACGCCCCTTCTTTCGTGTCGCCAAACGTGATCGGCACAACGCTGGCATGGAGATCGATATCCACGACGAATAACCGAGCCGTGGGGTAGTTGAAGAACTGAATCTTGCGCACTTCATCCATGATTTTGTCGCCATTCGCCGTGCGCCATTCGTTGGTCGTTGTCACGCTGCCCTGATTGGCCTCGTTATGGTTGTCGCTGGCGCCGGTACAGACGATCCAGCCGTGGTTGGGCGCCTCCGACCAGAAATCGACGCCCTCGACGCCGCGAACTTTGCGCTTCAGTTCCATGCCTTCGGGGATGACATCGCCATGCGTGAACCAGGCGGATTTCTGATGGGGATGATCGGTCGTGCCGCGAGGCGGCGCCTTGAGCATCGGCCAGTCGCGGGTGACGTGCTTGTTGTTGGCAGTGTTCAGCGGCCAAAAATAGGGCTTGGCCAAATCGCCTCCCTTTTCGTAGATAGCCGCCGGAGTTTTGCCGGCAAGAAACTCGATGCTTCCTTTCTTGCTGACAATGCTCACGGGGGCCGCCGGAACCGGCGTTTCCTCTTTCGGTTGCGCTTCGGTCGGCCAAGCCAGCCATCCCAGCGGAAGGCCCAACAGGGCCGAGAACACGAACAGTCTTCGCTTCATTCGCATGACGGTGTCTCCTTGTCCGGGCAGCCCTCGCTATACTGATCCGAGATCCGCCGAGATTCGCGGCGGCTGACACTTGAGGCGAGTATAAGAGGTATTCTCTTCGCGGTCCACTCTCCGGTAGAGAGAAGAGGATCGGTCTTACTCGCGGCGTGTGCCGATGGGGGCGAGCTTTCTCTCGCGTAAACGCCTCGCGTGTTCAACCGAGTTCATTCAAGGAGTGTTTTTATGTACAGTCGATTAATCTGCCGGGCGGCCCTGCTGGGCCTGATGTTGGCGATGCCCGCGTTGGCGCGGGCCGCCGAGGAGCCGGCAGCCAAGTCGGACAAGCCGAGCCTCATCCTGCGTTTCGCCGCCCTCGATCAACTGAGGGCCGATCTTGGCTATCTCGCCGAACTGGTCGGACAGAAAGAAACGGCCAAGCAGATTGATGGGATATTCAAGTCCAAGATCGGCGAGAAGGGGCTGGAAGGTATCGATACCAAACAGCCGATCGGCGCTTACGGCTGGGTCAAGTCCTCGTTCGAGGATAGCCCTGTCGTCGTTCTGGTTCCCGTCGCCGATGAAAAAGCGTTTCTCGGCTTTCTGGAGAGCCTGGATGTCAAGACCGATAAGGGTGCGGATGGCCTGTACACCGCCAATCACGAGAAGATTCCGGTGCCCATTTATTTCCGTTTCGCCAACAAGTACGCCTACATCACGGCCCTGCACAAGGACATTCTCGACAAGGATAAATTGCTCGCTCCCGCCAAGGTGCTGCCGGCCGGTCAAATCGGCGACCTGTCCATAACCGTGAACATCGACCAGATTCCCGACAATATCAAGGAGTTGGGGCTGGGCGGTCTGGATAATCAACTGGCCAAGACCAAGGAAAAACTGCCCCAGCAAGGAACCGAGTCCGAGCAGAAGTTCCGCGCCGCGATGGTCGATGACTTCGGAGCCGCCGTCAAATCGCTACTCACCAACGGCGGCGAAACGACGCTGCGCATGGACGTGGATCGCAAAACCACCGACGTGACGTTGTCGCTGAGCGTGGCCGGCAAACCCGGCACGCCGTTGGCCATGACCATCAAGAACCTTGGGCAGACCAAGAGCACCACGGCCTCGCTAATCGGCTCGAACTCGGCCATGCGCGGCGCACTGACTTTCAACCTGCCGCCCGCGATGCGTGCCCAATTGGGGCCGATGATCGAAGAGGGCGAGAAGAAGGCCATCGACAAGGAGACGGATAAATCCAAGCGTAAGGCGTTGACGGCTCTGCTCAAAGCACTGCGGCCGACGTTCAAGAGCGGGGAACTCGATGTGGCGGCCGATTTACGCGGTCCCAACGAGAAAGGGCTATACAGTGCCGTGGCCGGCATCAAGGTTAAGGATGGCACGACCATTGACAAGACTTTCCGAGACATTGTCGCCGGGCTGCCCGCCGAGGAACGCAAGGCCGTTCAGTTCGATGTCGAGAAGGTCGGCGCGGTCGGCATCCATCGTGTCACCCCGGACAAGAACGACAAGAATACCAAGGAGACGTTCGGTGACAATCCGGTTTACTTCGCGGTGCGTGAAGACGCCCTCCTCGTCGGAATGGGCGACAAGGGACTGAGCGCGCTCAAGGAAGCAGTGGCCGCGGAACCGAAGGCCAGCAAGGTGATGGAGTTCGAGATGGCCCTGAGCCAGTTTGCGCCGTTGATGGTCAAGGACAACAAATCCGCGCCGGCGGTGGCCAAGAAAGTCTTCGCGGATGGCAAGGACAACGATAAAGTTCGCATCAGCATTGAGGGCGGCAAGGTGCTGAAACTGCGTCTGAGCATCAAGGGACAGGCGGTGACGTTCTTCAACGAACTCCAGCAGAAGAAACCTCGTCCCCCGAGGGACAAGGCAGGCGAGTAACCACGTTATCGCTTGCATCTTAGCTTGTGCCGTTTAGCCGCGACCCGAAGGGAGCGCGAGGTCGTCGCGCTCCTCTTCGGGTCGCGGCTAAACGAATTTTACTCTCACGAAATTCATCACATCCCTAGACAAATACACACACGCCGCAGTATACTAATAAACTAACTTCTCCCTCGCGCCCGAGTGGAATTTGATGATGATTGGTTTTTCTCCCGGATTACTTTCCACCCCTCCTTTTCGCGTGTCGCGATTCTGAATCGCGGCACGAAATCCGCACTTGGAGATAACCGAAGCAATTGGACGTGGGCTGGACGTGTGTTCCAGCCGCCGTTGACCCTTTATCCTCGTTTCAGGAGTATCGTCATTCAGTGTTCAGTTTTCAGTGTTCAGTGTTCAGCGGTCAGAAATGCGATTCTGAAAACTGAACACTGAAAACTGAACACTGGGGTGGCAGGAACTTATGCTTGAAAACCTTCGTAACATTGGCATTATCGCGCACGTCGATGCGGGCAAAACGACGACGACCGAACGCATCCTCTACTTCAGCGGTTCCAAGCACAAGGTCGGCGACGTCGATGAGGGCAACACCACGACGGACTTCGATCCTCTGGAACGAGCCAAGGGCATCACCATCAACAGCGCGGCCGTCTCCATCGAATGGGGCGAAACGCAGATTACGTTGATCGACACGCCCGGCCACGTCGATTTCACGGCCGAGGTCGAGCGCAGTTTGCGCGTCCTCGACGGGGCTGTCGGCGTTTTCTGCGCCGTCGGCGGTGTCGAAGTGCAATCGGAAACGGTCTGGTATCAGGCCAATAAGCATCGCGTGCCGCGCCTCGCCTACATCAACAAGCTGGATCGTACCGGCGCGGACTTCTTCGGCTGCATTCAGCAGATGAAGGACAAGCTGAGCATCATCCCGGCCATTTGTTCGCTGCCGGCCGGCGAGAGCAGCCAGTTCAAGGGCGTCATCGATCTCGTGCGGATGAAGTTCATCCTCAAGGATCCCAAGGACAAGACGAACGTCAAGTACGACCTGGTTGAGATTCCCGAAGAATACAAGGAGTTGGCCGACGAGTATCACGGCCATCTGCTCGAAGCAGCCTCGCACGCCGACGACCAACTGCTGGAGTTGGTGCTGGAAGGCAAACCGGTATCCGAGGAGTTGCTGCGGAAGGCATTGCGGGTTGGCACGCTCAACGGCAAACTGACGCCGGTTTTGTGCGGCTCGTCGAAGAACTTCCACGGCGTGCAACTACTGCTCGATTCGGTGGTGGATTACCTGCCGTCGCCAGTGGAACGGCCGCCGGTAACGGGGTTGGTTCCCAAGAGCAAGGAGAAGGAAGAGACGACGCGCAGGCCCGATCCCAAGGAACCGTTCTCCGGCCTGGCGTTCAAGACCATCAGCGAGCCGACCGGCGATCTGGTGTTCGTGCGTATCTACTCCGGCGAACTGCATCCCAAGGATGACATCAAGAACGCGGCAATCGGACGCGGCGAGCGTGTGGCGCGCATCTTCCGCATGATGGGCGACCGCCGCGAGAGTCTGGAGGTGGCGGGGCCAGGCGAGATCGTTGCCGTCGTCGGTCTCAAACAGACGTACACCGGCAATACGTTATGCGACAACAACAAGCCGATTTTGCTGGAGGACATCCGCTTCCCCGATCCGGTCATCTCGCAAGCGATCGTGCCGGATCGTACCACCGATGAGACGAAGTTGGCCGACGCCCTGGGCAAACTGGTGCGCGACGATCCGACTTTGAAGTGTCGCACCAATCCGGAGACGAAGGAACTAATTCTCAGCGGCATGGGCGAGTTGCATCTGGAAGTATCGGTCGAGAAATTGCAGCGAACGCCGGGCGTCAAGGTGACGGTCGGCCGGCCGCAGGTGGCGTATCGTCAAACGCTGTCCAAGGCGGTCGAGATTGAGACGCGCTTCATCAAGCAATCGGGTGGTCGCGGCAAGTTCGCCGTCATCTACATGCGCTACGAGCCGCTGACCAAGGATCAGGTCGCCGAGTGGACGACATATCAGGAGGAGCAGGGCGACAAGAAGGACCCGAATAATCTGTATTTCATTAACGAGATCGTCGGCGGCGTGGTGCCCACCGAGTACATCCCGTCCGTGGAAGCGGGTTTCCGCGACGCCACGGTCAAGGGTGCCAAATACGGCTTCCAGTGCGTCGATATGCAGGCGACGCTGCTGGACGGCAAGTACCACGAGGTCGATAGCTCGCAGGACGCCTTCAAACTGGCGGCCATGGAATGTACGCGCGATGCCCAGATGAAAGCCGGCATTACGCTGCTGGAACCGATCATGAATGTGGTGGTGCTGGCTCCAGGTCAGTACCTCGGCGATCTGACGCGCGACGTCAGCCGGCGGCGCGGCGAGATTCTCAATTCGAGTCTCGACAAGGGTCGCTGCCAGCTGCACGCTTACGTTCCGCTGGCCGAATTGTTCGGCTACACGAGTGAGCTGCGCAACTTCACCAGCGGCACGGCGTCGTTCAGTATGGAGCCGAGCCATTACGCGCCGGTCAAGGAAGAATTGGCCGACTTGCGTGCGGCCAGCTAATTCTTGATCTCAGCCGGACTACCAAAAAAGGAGAAGGAGAGGTTTTACCCTCCTTCTCCTTACGTTATCCTGCTCTGAACTTCTCTTTCCTCTCTCCTCTATCCTGGCTTTCTCGGCCATTATGCAGGTATTTCCATCCTCGCGCAGTCTGTGCGAGCGGCCCAGCTTATTTGCCCGAATCGCAAGTACAGCAAGGAGTTCCGATGAAGAGATCGGTGCGTTCAGCCGATATTCATTTTTAGGCCACGTCGGCGGCGCTCGGGTGTGGGGCCTTCGGATTCGGGAGAGCCGCGGCGAGAGGTCAGGAGGCGACCCAAATGATCGGCGAGGATGTGATGGTTCCCAGTTCCGAGGCAGATCAACTTCGCCAGCAGTTGCTGCACGCGCAGAAACTCAGCAGTGTCGGCGCGCTGGCCAGCAGCGTGGCCCACGAATTCAACAATATCTTGACGACGATCCTCAATTACGCGCGCCTTGCTCTGCGCCAGCATGATGATGCCACCCGGACGCAGGCGCTGGAGAAGATCCTCAAGGGCAGTCAGCGAGCGGCCACCATCATCAACAGCATGCTCGGCTTCGCACGCAGCACCGCGACGCAGCGCGAGTTGACCGACCTCGTCGCCCTCGTCGAGGAGACGCTGATTCTGACCGACAAGGATCTAAGCAAGCATCGCATCCACATCGATAAGAAGTATCACGGCCGGCCGCGCGCCTTCGTGGTGCCGGCGCAGATCGAGCAGGTGCTGCTCAATCTCATCATCAACGCGCGGCAGGCGATGCCGCGCGGCGGTCATCTCCGCATTGAGGTGCGCGAGAACTCGCGCACGAATATGGTCGAGCTGAGCATCACCGATAGTGGCGTCGGCATTCCGCCGGATCGCCTGCGGCTTATCTTCGAGGCGTTCTACACGACGAAGGAACCGGACGCCAACGGCCACGGCGGCACGGGATTGGGGCTGAGCGTGTGCCGGCAAATCATCGAGCAGCATCAGGGCCGCATCCGCGTCGAGAGCGTTGTCGGCAAGGGAGCCACCTTCACCATCAAGCTGCCGATGCAATCCGCCTCGGAAGGATGATTGACAAACCCTCGATTGCCAGCCCGAAGCGCAAGCAAGGGAAGGGCTTGCCCCTTACTTGCGCTTCGGGCTGGCAGGGTTTTGTCAGGAAGCCCTAAAGCGCAAGCGGCTTCATTCCTTGTGCTTCCTCGATCGATCGTCTGTGTCATCCAGGTCGATGAGAAAATCACGCAGATCGCCGCCCTCGGGCAAATTCATTTCCTCGTCCTCGTCCAGGATGAACGCATCTGCTTCCTCCACGATCTCCTCAACCTCGTCGATCGGTTCCTTGACTGGCTGAGCCTTCTTTGTCGGAGGCGCGATCGGCCGGTCGGCCGTCTCTTCGACAAGATCAATTTCGTCGTCATCCGCTTCCAGCACGTCGAAATCATCCTGGCCGGCCAAACGCTCCAGCACCTCCGGCGTCAGTTCGTACTCGACCACGAACGTCGCCGGCCCTACGGTCAGACGATCGCCCGGACGCACCATTTCGATGTCGCGGACACGCACGCCATTGAGGAATGTTCCGTTGATGCTCTCCAGATCCTCGACCGTGACGACGCCCTTCTCGATACGCAGCCGGCAGTGCAACCGGCTCACCTCCGAGGAGGGGATGCGGATCGTGCTGCCCTTGGCGCGGCCGAGCGTCGTTTCCGGGCCACGCAGTTGCGCGGTCCAGACCTGTTTTCGCTTCCGCTCCATTACAAGTCGCACATTCATCGGCGGAGTATCCTCCGCGTTCAGGATAAATCGGCTCTCGCCAGACCGCAAGCGACAAAAACGAAGAGGCCCGCGACGGTTTGCCGCGGGCCTCGCGATGGACAGTACCGTTCCGATCACTCCGGTTAACGTACACCCGGAATCGTCGGATTAACGACGACAGGAGCGTTCCGCACTCCTGTCACGGTATTGAAGACCGGCGTCATCGACAGACGAACATAGCGCCGGTCGGCCGACAGGACGGCCTGCGCGGTCACGTTCAGGCTGTTCTGGACGAACGGCTTGACGCGTGTCTGATACAGCATGCGATCATTCTTGCTCGGCTCCTCCTTGCGCGAGGCGATCTGGCTGGGCAAGGCCGGCCGGCCAGATGAGGACATACCGCCGCTGAAGCCACGCGATACACCGGTCACTTCGGGATCGGCCAGGACGCGCAACTGATGCAACACCTTGCTCGGACTCTGCGGCGAGGCGGCCAACGCTTCCGGCTCTTGCTGCGACTCACGCGGCGGCACATAGGCCGTCTCCGTGCGCCGCCCGCCCTCCAGCTTCACCTTGATAGGCCCGGAGTGATTCGACTTCAACACGACGGTGCGCAATTCCTCGGTTTCCTCGGGCGTCCCCTGGTGGCGAATGATCCGCAATTGCGCCTTGCCGCCGAGCGGATGCCCCCAGACCTTGTCGATCTCCAACTGGTAGTCGCCGGAGAACGCCTCGGCCGCCAGGTAGGTCTCGCGGGTCATGTCGGCCAGCGAATCGCCAATCAAGACGCCGCCTCCGATCGTCTGACGGTTCAAGGGCGTGCAGGCGCTGCCGGTCGGCTCGATCACCTTCAAATCGAGGTCGGCGTCGCCCTGCCAGTTGAGTTTGATGACCAGATCGCGTTGCTGCTTGCTGGCGATCGCGTTCAACAGGCGCTCGGATTCCTCCTTGCGTCCTTCCTGTTGGAGAAGTTTGACGAGCGACTCAATTTTCTGTTGCGCCCGGTCTTGCAGCTTCTTGTTGTTGCCGGGCCAATCGTGACGGAGTAAATTGCCGGCCGCCCACTCCATTGCCTTGCTATCGCGAGCTAGTTCCGCGTAGTTGAGCGCGTCGGCGTAGGCGTGGGGCGTGCCCGGTTCGAGCAGAGCGGCCTGCTGACAGAAGGCCAGGGCGAGCGGGTATTTCTCATCCTCGGCCAACGCCTGCGCCGCCTGCAAATAGCCCTGAGCGTCCTTGGGTTCCATGTCCGCCGTGGATACTTCGGCGCGTTCGATGTCTTCGGTCGAACCGCCGCTCATGCGCAGAGCGATGGCCAGCGACTTGTAGACCCACGGCTCAACCACAATGCCTTGGCGTAGGTCCGCCTTGAGGAACTCGGCGGCGTGATCGAACTTCTTGTTCATCACCAGGAAGTCGGCCGTGGCGATAATCAGGCTGGGATTATCAACGCCGCGAACGAGAGCATCCTGCCAGATCTTTCTTGGATCGGGTGGCGGTCCCTTGTTGGGATCTTTATCGTCGGGCCGCTCGTCGCCGTTAGCACCGACGCGAACCTTCGGATCGCGGTTGCGCGCCGCCAGAGGATCGCCTTTGCCGCCCGGCAAGGCGCCCATGCCGCCCATGCCCCCCGGCGCGACAATCAGGTTGCTGGGCCGCGAGTGAATGGTGGATGACGCCTTGACTGCCAGCGCCTGGGCGGGCGGATAGAAGCCGAGCTGATTATTCTCCTGATTTAACCCTCCTCCATCGGCGTTGTCTTCGAGGGGGTTGAGAGGCTGTCCGGTAACAGGGTCGAACTGGATGGCCCAGTCCTTGGGCTTGCCGACCACCTGGCGAATCAGCGTGATAAGGATAGCGCTTTGATTGCCGCCCTGGAGACCGAATTGGCCACCCAAGTTACCGAACTGGCCGAGTTGCTGGCCACCGAAGCCAGCCACACCGCCGCCGACGCCGAGGTTGCCTCGACCTTGGAAGTTGCCCTGCATGCCACCATTGGCACCGAGTTGATTAAAGCCCTGACCGCCCAAGCCGGCGATACCGCCGATTCCACCAAGACCACCAATGTTACCGCCGCCGAGGCCGCCGCCAAGACCGCCGAGGCCGGCCAAGCCGCCGATGCCGCCGATGCCAGCCAATCCAAGGCCGCCACGCAAGCCGCCCAGGGCACCCAAGCCTCCCAGTCCGCCGATGCCGGCGAAACCGCCAAGGGCACCCGCACTCATACCGAGGATGGTAGCTGCCCCCTGGAGGGCCGATCGATTGAAGGCGTTCGGAATGGGCGTCACCAGATCGGCGACCGGGTAGACGCGAACCGCCTTCTCCGCTCCGGCGAACGTCCCCGTCGTGATCTCAATCACGTCCCGGCGGATGATGTAGGTCGCTCCCGAAGGCACCCCAATGCGGCTCAGCACTTTGCGGAGAATCGTCGAGAGGGTGGTGTGCATCTCGGGGATGGCCGTGGGGGAGGCGACCTCCGTTTTGCTAACCTCCATGACGTTTTCAAACTTGAACGCCTTTTCATTGATGTCGAACGACAGATTGTAGCGCTTGGCGAGTTGCTCAAGCACGTCGGACAGCGTCGCCTTGGGATCATCCACGCCTGGATACTTAACGGGCTGGGAGAGTAGCCGTTGCAGTTCAAGACCGCGCGCGGGCATTTCCGCGCCGAAACTGCTGGATTCATAACGTGCTTTGCGGAGGTCGGTTAGCGCTCTCCAGGCGGCCGGCGGTGGGAACTCGACCGGCGGCTCGTCGGGGAAAGGAATGTGCGATTTCTCGACCTGGAGCATCGTTGCCAGCCAGCGCTCCTCGCGGATACGCCGTAGTTCTTGAACCTCACGCAGGTGATAGCCGGCCAGACCGATGGCATAGCCGGCGGTGACGGCCGGCGGCACCGGCAAGCCCTGGTCGATGAGGTCTCGACGGATCGACTGAGCGTGCAAATAGGCTTGCTGCTCGCGCGCCTGGTCCATCAGCGAATGGAAGACGCGCATCCGCTCACGGACGCGATTCTGTTCGAGCCGCTCCTGGGCGGTAATGGTCGTGCGAGCATTGGCGGCGGCCAGGAGATTCAGGGCTTCGGCCTGATCGCGTTTGACCACGGCACCGCGAATGTCGATCTGCTGCACGGATCGCTCAAGGCGATCGCTCAAGGCTGCCTTCGCTCGGACGGTAATGTCGGGATTGGTACGGACGCCATCGAGCGTGCGCTTCAGGAACTCGTGCGCCGCGTCGGGATCAGCCTGCACGAGCCGGCTGGCTTGGCGGATGGCATCGGTAACGATCTGAGCCTGCTGTTGATCGGCGATGGCCTGCCGGGCAAGAATGTCCTTCAGACGATTCCGCTCGGCCTCGTCCGGGGCCAACGGCGGGTTGTCTTTGGGAGGATCGGCAAACAGTTCCTCGGCCGGCAGTTTGACCGCCTTGCCGATGTGAACCTTATCGCCTTTTTTATTCTCGATCATTTTCTTGACATCGTCCAGCGTCTTCTTGCCGGAGCGCAGATCCTCGGCCAGTTTCAGTCCGGCCTTGGCGCGTTCGGATGTGGGATCGGCCTTGACCGCTCGCCGGAACAACCGCTCCGCTACGGCGAACTTGTTCTTTTCCATCGCCCACTCGGCCTGGGCCACCAGATCGGCGCGAGCCAGCTGATTATGCTCGAAAGCGTAGGCCAGAGCGCGATCGGCCTGCATCAGGGCCGGACGATCCTTCTGGCCCTTCCACTGTTCGACCATATTGACCAGGAAGAAATTCTCCGCTTCCGCCTGCGGCACCTTCTCCGAGATTTGGATACTGACGCCGTCGCCGTCCTTGGTCGGCTTGCCCGTCAGGGTATAATCGAAGCGTGCGCCGGGCTTGGTGATTTTGCCCACCACCAGCGTCGGCACATCGGCACGCAGCGGCGGCAGTTTTGTCGGATAAGCCTCGGCGACCTCCCCTGGCAATTTGATTTCGGTGTTGTACAGGATCGGCTGAGCCACCGCGTCCAGCAGATTGACCAACCACTGAGCGTTGCTGGCGCCGGCACTGCGACGGACGACTTTGCCGCCGGTCCCATTGGCGAAACCGTGCAGATTATAAGGCTCCATGTGAACGCCCAG
Source organism: Gemmataceae bacterium (assembly GCA_035553375.1). Taxonomy (GTDB): domain Bacteria; phylum Planctomycetota; class Planctomycetia; order Gemmatales; family Gemmataceae; genus JAJPHU01. The sequence goes on along the minus strand of DATNCY010000245.1, from coordinate 6,731 downwards.
CGGAACGCTGAAGAAGGCCACTTGGTTGCCGACCATGTCCTTGCACAACGACGTTCGCAGTTCGCCGTCCACAGGGCCGGCGATGCTTTCGCCGCTGCCCATAAAGAGGAGGACACGCTGGCGATCAGCCTTGCCATTGAAGCTCTTGAGAGCCTGCGGCAAACCATCCTTGAGATTGACGCCGCCGGCGGGATATTCCTCTGTTAGTTTCTTGAGAGCGGGAGCCAGGTTCGTCTTCGTTTGGAAACCCTGTGAGAGATCATGGGCGCGGGTATTGACGGTCCACACGGCGAGTTGGTCGTCCGGCCCCAACTTTTCCACGAGTTGCTCGGTAATCTTCTGTGCCGTCGTCAGGTAGCCATTCGCCATGTGCGCGGCGGTGTCGATGAGGACGAGGTAATCTCGCGGATGCGCCGCGCGAGGCTTCAAGGGAGGCTTGACTTGCAGAGCCATCAAGGTTTCGCCCTGCTCCGTCCGATATAGTACAAGCGGACGATCGGCGAAACGCGAAAGAGATCGCTCGAGAGCGATGTCCTGGGCGGTTGTTTTGTCGCCATCAGATGGTCGAAGGTCGGTGCTGTCGAGCGGATTTTTAGGCCGCGCCGGTCCTGGTTCGCCCCACAGATGGGATGAGGCGAGTACGGCGAGCAGCGACAGCACGGTCCCGACCGCAAAGAGCCGGCGAAGTGCGAACATTGTCCAAACCCCCTGATCTCGTTAAAGGGCCTCGCCGCATCCGCGAAGGAGGGCGGCGGTTACAGAGCAGCCTCGGAGCGCCAAGTTTGCTTCTCAACAATACGAATTGTAAAAAGGCCGCGACTTGCGCCGCTAGCCAAAAATCTCCCCTTGGAGAAAGCCCGCGCAATCGCCCCCCGCGCCGTCCGCAGAAAAGGTTCGGGCCGCGAGATCGTTGCAGCCGCGCCATCCTCGCGCCAGGCTTGATGTTCGGAATGTCAAGCAGTGAAGCGAGTTAGGATGAATTCGTCGCCGTAGCCGCCGCGCGAGGCCGCGCGGTGGATGCGGCAAAATTGGCTCAAGCGGCATAACGGGAGCAATGCGTACATCTAATTGATTTTTCCCATCCGTCATGGTATCAGCCTACCCGCCGGGCGCATAGGGTGCGTTGAAGCGCGGAGGAGGCCGGTATGGGAGAGCGGTTGTGGCCGACTTGCTCGGCGAGTCGCAAGACAGTCGCTTGGCGGCGATGCCACGCAGGAAGAGGAATAGGCATGCGCGACTACCTGGGAGCAATCTGGAACTGCCGCTTCTTTTGGCTGTCTCTCGTCAAGATGGATCTGACGTCGCGCTATCGAGGTTCCGTCTTGGGCATCTGCTGGTCGCTGCTGCACCCGATTGCCATGACGACCATCCTCGTTCTGGTATTTCGCTATGCCTTTAATATGCCAGATGTACGGACGTTCGCTCCGTTGATATTTACCGGCTTCACGTTTTGGGGGTTCTTCGGTGCCTCGTTAGTGCAAGGTTGCGGCTGCTTCTTTCAAGGGGAATCCTATATTCGCCAGTTTCCCGCCCCTATGGCGATTTATCCCCTCCGCAATGTCCTGGGAGCAGCCTTCCATTTCGTTATCGGCCTTCTCCTGGCGATCGTTTTCGCTCTGTCTGTCGGTCCCGATGCTCACGATTCCACCCGTGTCAGCCAATTAATCGCCTTGCCCAGTCTTCTTCCCACCTTGATGCTTCTGCTCTTGTTCGGCTGGAGTTTGTCCACCCTTTTTGGATTGCTCAACGTCCGCTTCCGCGATACTCGCCACCTCACCGAGATTGCCTTGCAAGGATTGTTCTACCTGACGCCGATCATGTACTCCAAGACGATGTTTAAAAATCGTATGTTGGGACAAGTTTTGCAGTACAATCCGCTGGTGCCGTTCCTGGATCTGTTGCGCGAACCCATCCTATATGGTCGCGTGCCCAGTCTAATGACGTATGCGATGGCGGCTTCGGTCGTACTTCTGGTCACGGTTGCCGCAGCCATCGCGCTAAAAATTGATGAACGACGACTGATCTTCCATCTGTAAGGTGCGTGATTCAAAACCAGCCCGAAGCGCAAGCGACGGGACGAAGAACCTCTCGCTAAGAGGCACTAACTTTATGAAGCTCTGACGTTTTAGCGAGCCTCCCGCGTAAGCGGGGGGAGCATGCAACTCCCCCCGCTTACGCGGGAGGCTCGCCATTTTGTTAGTGCCTCTTACGCTCCGGGCTGGTGGTTTGGAAAAGGACATCGCCAATGGCGCGAATCGAGTTGGAACATGTCGATCTGACCTTCCATGTGCGCAAGGACCGCAATGTTCGGCTGAAGGACTTCATCCTCAAGCGAATGTTCCTGCCGTCGAAGAATCCGCTCATGGAAGTAAAGGCGCTGCAAGACGTCAACCTACGGATCGACCAGGGCGACCGCGTTGGATTCATCGGCCACAACGGTGCTGGCAAGAGTACCATGCTCAAGCTCTTGGCCGGTATCTATTCTCCGACCGGCGGACAGCGGATCGTTCGGGGCCGCATCTCCTCGCTGTTCGACATCGCGCTGGGCTTCGAGGGCGAGGCCAGCGGTTGGGACAACATTGCCTATCGCAGTTATCTTCAAGGCGAGACGCCGCGCAGCATGCGATCCAAGAAGCAGGCCATCGCCGACTTCAGCGAATTGGGCGATTTTCTCAACATGCCCGTGCGCTATTACTCCGCGGGTATGATGGTACGCTTGGCCTTCTCGATTGCCACGGCCATCGATCCCGAAATTCTGTTGGTGGACGAAGTGCTGAGCGTCGGCGATCTATCGTTCCAGCACAAGGCGCGCGAGCGCATGCGCGAGATGATGGCCAAGGCGCATCTGATGGTTCTGGTCACGCACGATCTGGAATCGCTGCATCAAATGTGTAATCGTGCCGTGTGGATGGATCACGGACGAATTATCATGACGGGATCGTGTTCGGAAGTTGTCGCGGCCTATCGTTCGTCGGTGCAGACGCCGGCGGCGACCGCAGCCTAGGGGGTCTGCCGTGAACGCTCCGCTCCGTTTTGAATCGTATCTGCGTCCTATGGTGTGGGGCGGCCGGCAACTCGGCGAGGTGCTTGGCAAAGCCTTGCCCAATGGCGGAACGTATGGCGAAGCGTGGGAAATCAGCGACCATCCCTCGCATGCGAGCGTTGTCGCCGAGGGCCGGCACAAGAATCAAACGCTGCGACATCTGATGGAACGCGAACCGGCCGCGTTGCTGGGCGAAGCCGCCCACCAGTATTCCCGCTTCCCCTGGCTGGTCAAACTGCTCGACGCCTGGGATTGGCTGTCCGTGCAGGTTCATCCCAATGAAGCGGATGTAGTCCGTTTGTGGCCGGGCGAGGGCAGCAAGACCGAGGCATGGTTCGTGCTGGCGGCTGCGCCGACCAGCCGCGTGTACGCGGGGCTGCTGCCGGGCGTTGATGAGAAGCGTCTGCGTGATGCTCTGCGCGAGGGCACGGTCAGCGATTGTCTGTACCAGTTCACGCCGCGCCCCGGCGATTGCGTATTCCTGCCGGCCGGCACCGTGCATGCCGTCGGTGGCGGCGTTCTGATGGCCGAAGTGCAGCAAACCAGCGATGCCACGTTTCGCCTCTTCGATTGGAATCGTCGTGATGCGCAGGGGCATGCACGCCAACTCCACATTGAGGAGAGCCTGGCCTGTATCAACTGGAACAGCGGCCCAGTGCATCCGGTACACGTCGCGGGATACCCCGGTTCGGGGGAAACACTCCCTTCCAACAGCGAGAACAGGTCGATTCGGCAATGTCTCATTCATTGCCCCTATTTCACTCTGGAATATCTTCGTAATTCCAAATCGTTCACCTGCGGGGGCACGGGCCGTTTGCAAGTTCTCCTCGTGCTGCACGGTCGTGGCCGGCTGATGACCGGCGAGGGCGGGCGAGAACTGACTCCCGGTGACTCGTTGCTCTTGCCGGCCGCCCTCGACGGCATGACCTGCCACCCTGACGGCGACCTCGGGGTTTTGCTGTCTACGCTGCCGACCCATGCGTGAATCGAGCCGCCTTGGTCGAGCAATCTGCCTTGACCCTGGCGCTCTTGAAATGCTAAAACCTGCCGTCAGACGGGCGCAATCCTCCGAAGGAGTGTAACACTCTATCCCCATTCGCCATCGGGATACTCCCTTACTTGTCTGATTTCCGCCAGGCCGGCGCCACGCCCGCGGATCGGACTTATCACGCGAAGGAACGCGCGATGGAGAAGACGGCACTGATCACGGGCATCACCGGCCAGGACGGCAGTTACCTGGCCGAGTTGCTCTTGAGCAAAGGCTACAAGGTCTGTGGCCTTATTCGCCGCGCCAGCAACGACAACTGCCAACGTCTCGAACATCTGCGCCATCGCCTGACCCTCATTCAAGGCGATCTGCTCGACCGAACCTCCCTGCTCGACGCTCTCGAACAAACGCAACCGCACGAAGTCTACAACCTGGCCGCGCAATCCTTCGTGCCCGCGTCCTGGCAGCAACCCATCCTCACCGCCGAGTTCACTGCCGTCGGCGTCACGCGCTTGCTCGACGCCATTCGCCGCGTTTGTCCGAAAGCGCGCTTTTACCAGGCCAGTTCCAGCGAAATGTTCGGCAAGGTCCGCGAAACGCCGCAGAAGGAGACGACGCCGTTTCACCCGCGTTCGCCCTATGGCGTGGCCAAGGTTTATGGCCACTTTATCACGGTGAATTATCGCGAAAGCTATGGGATGTTCGCTTGCTCCGGCATCCTGTTCAATCACGAATCGCCGCGGCGCGGACTGGAGTTCGTGACGCGCAAGATCACGCACGGCGTAGCGCAAATCAAGCTCGGCATGACCGACGAGTTGCGTCTGGGCAACCTGGAAGCGAAGCGCGATTGGGGTTTCGCGGGCGATTATGTACGTGCTATGTGGCTGATGTTGCAGCAGGACGAGCCGGACGATTACGTCGTGGGCACGGGTGAGACGCACAGTGTCGAGGAGTTCGTGCGCATCGCCTTCGATCGCGCCGGGCTGGACTGGCGGCGTCATGTGGTGATCGATCCACGTTTCTATCGTCCAGCTGAGGTGGACCTGCTGCTGGGAGATGCGTCGAAAGCGCGAGAGATGCTTGGCTGGCAGCCGCAAATGTCTTTCGAGCAGATGGTATGCAACATGGTGGACGCCGATATTGCGGCCTTGCGTCCGGCGAGCAAGCCGGTGACGCGGGCCGCGTGATACGAACGGGGCTGGAACGACGAGAGGAAGAGGTGGGCCGGCTCATGAGTGGAACCAATCATCCCGATGGGGATCTGGAGCAATTGAAGGCGCGTATCCGCGAGCAAGCGGCCGGCATGCGCGAGCGTGCCGCAGCGGCCGTTTCGCTGACGGCACGCAGTCCAGCCGCCTGGGTCTTCAACTGGCTGGAGTTCAAGAGCCGCCTCAAGATCGGGGCGGCGCTGGCGCAATTGGATGTCATGCCGGTGCTGCCGCGTTTCCACGGACTGAAGCGGCGCGTGGCGTTGACGGCTTCGCGAATCGTGCTGTATCTGATGCGTTTCATCACGCGAAAACAATCGGACCTCAACGCTTATCTGCTCGATTCGCTGCGTGAGATGGGCGAGGCGCTGCACACCGTCGAAACGCGCGTCGTGCAGCAACAGGAGCAGATTCGCCAATTGGAAGCGTGCGTCAGCCAGATGCAGCTGCGTCTCGCCAGCACCCTTCCGGGTCGGCGTCCGGAACTGGAACGAAAGGCTTCTTGAGCAATTACCAGCCCGAAGCGCAAGCAAGGGACACTCACCGCATGAGCCGAATCGCTATTGTCAGCCTGTGCATTTCCCCCGGTGACGCCGTCGGCAACGACGCGCTGGAAATGCAGCGCATTCTCTCCGCCCAGGGCCACACCGTCGGCCTGTTCAATTCGCACTGGGTCAAGAAATGTCCAGACACGCGGGACGTGTCGGAACTGCCCGCGTTCCTGGGCGACGATCCCGAAACGATCCTCGTCTATCATCACGCCGTCGGTTGGTCCGCCGGGCTGGACCTGCTGCGTCAGACGACGTGCAAGCGCGTCGTGAAATATCACAATGTCACGCCCGGTCGCTTCTTCGCCGGTTTCCCCGGCGACCAGCGCCGCGTCTGTCAACTCGGCCGCGAGCAACTGCATCACCTGGCGCAAGCCGAGTGCGATCTGTATTTGTCCGACTCGTTCTATAACCAGGGCGAATTGCTCGACGCCGGAGCCGCAGCCGAGCGCTGCGCCGTCGTTCCCCCGTTCCATCACATCGACCGTCTCGACGACGTGAAAGCCGACCCGGACGTTTTGCGTTGCTTGGGCGATGGCCAGACGAATCTGCTGTTTGTCGGCCGCCGCGCGCCGAACAAGGGACATCGCTACCTCATCGACGCCTTCGCCGCCTATCACGAGCATTACGATCGCGATAGTCGCTTGCTGTTGGTCGGCAAGGAAGATCGCCATCTGGTCGAATACTCGAATCGGCTGCGCGAGCAGGCGTCGCGTCTGGGAGTGCTTGATTCCGTGGTGTTTATCGATGGGGTGACGGAGTCGGAGTTGAAGGGTTACTACGCGACGGCATCGGCGTTCGTGGTGACCAGCGAACACGAAGGTTTCTGCGTGCCGGTGGTGGAAGCGATGGCCTTGAAGGTGCCCATCGTGGCCTACGGCACCACCGCCGTTCCGCTCACCGTCGGCGATGCCGGCTTGCTATGGGATGAACCCGATCCCTTC
>DATNCY010000244.1:0-19615 GCA_035553375.1 Gemmataceae bacterium | reverse complement strand
CAAGCGGGCTGAGCGCGAGGGCTCGTAGCACCAGAAACGTAACGGGCATCGACACCGGACGTGTGGATTAGGATAGGCGGCTGAGACCCCAAGTTCCTGGCACTGTGGCGCAGGGTACTCCCTGCAAGGAAACGAACAAAGTGCTTTAGCAAACTGGCCACACGACTAACGCCAAAGCGCGTCATTCTGTTTTCTTCCGCGCGAGTTGGCTGCTGAACCATTCACGCGGCCTTGCCGCGACACCACGGGAAGGAATGGCAAAGACCGCGGAGGGAGGTCCCAAAGGAGATTGGCGCTCCCGCAAGCAGGATTGAAATCGCGCAGGGCACGAATGCCCTGACGCCCCGGCACGAGAACCTCCAAGCCGGTACTTGGGCACGGGATCCTTCCCTCCGGCGGCACTTCTACTCTACCTTCTCCGGGCCGTGCGTTGTAGTGGCCGACTAATCGCTGGTGTTTTCTACGTTGCTAAAGCCCGCCTGCGGCGAAGCGTCCGCGTGAACTGTCCCCGAGAGACGCGACCCCCAACCGCATGAGCGAGCATAAGATGAAAGCGCTCGCTAACGCTCGCGGCTCGGCATCTCACTTCGCGGAGTTATTACTTTCGCAGATCCAGACAAATGAGTTGTGCCTCATCGCGCACATACAGCCGGCCTCCGGCCAACACCGGCACGGTCCAGCATTTGTTGTGCGAAACCGGGAAGGAAGTTTCTTCGCGGTAGCCGGCCGGCGTCGCCTCCGCCACGAACAACTTGCCGGATTCGCCCAGGATGAGAAGATGATCCCCAGCGATCAACAGCGAGCCTTTCTGGAAGGTGCGCAGGCCCGGCTGACGCCAGGCGATTCGGCCGCTGCGCACGTCCATACACACAAGGTCGGTGCGGTCGAAGCCGTAGATGTGATCGCGATGGCGAACGCTGCTGGTGAAATGATTCCGCATACGGTTGTGTTCGTAGACGGGCTGAGCCTGAAGAGTTCCCTCTTTCGCGGTGATCTCCAGCAGGGCGCAGCCCTTGCCGTAGCCGGACGAGATGAACACGTAATCGCCAAGGGTCAGCGGCGTGGCGATGTTGAAGCCGTTCTCGGTCGGCCACGGATAACGCCAATATACCTGGCCATCGTCAGGGGAAAGACTCACCAGCGCGGTGTTCGTGAAGAACAACACCTGGCGAACGCCGGCCATCGTGACGATGATCGGCGAACTGTAGCCAACGGGATCATCGAGGGCTTTCCACACCAACGCGCCGCTGCGTCGATTGAAGGCGGCCGCCGCTCCTCCGGGGCCGCCGGGCATCACGTAAACGAGATCGCCGTCAACCAACGGCGAGAACGATACGCCATAGCGCGAGGCCGGACTGTGAAACTCCTCGGCCAAATCGTGCCGCCAGACCTTTTCGCCGGTGTCGGCGCGCAGGCAATGAAAGATGCCGGTCGGTCCCACGGCATAGACGAACCCTCCGGCGATGGCCGGCGTCGAGCGCGGGCCGGAACCGAAACGCTCTTCATAGTGATTGGGATAGCGGAAGCGCCAGATTTCCGCGCCGGTGACGGCGTTCCAGCAGACAACGCTCTCTTGCGGCGGCGTGCCGGCCTCTTCGGCCATCGTCACCAGTCGGCCGCCGCTCACGGCCACGGAGGAAAACCCGCGACCGATGACCTTGCGCCAGAGTACCGGCGGGCCGTCCTTGGACCACGTCGCCCGCAACTCAATGGCCTCGGTCGAGAGACCATCGCGCCGGGGACCGCGCCACTGCGGCCAATCGTCCGGCGCAAGTAAGTCGTTCGCTGCGGCCGGCAGCGGCGCTTCGGCGAGCGCTCGCATCCGCTCCGGGGTGGAGTGAAAGCGTTCCAGGTCTAATTTCTGGAAGCCAACCACGACACCGACCAGCAGCAGAACACTACCCAGCCCGAGGACGATTCGCCGACCACTCATCGCCAGCATCTACGAATCCTCCACCGCTCCGCGCACCTTCACCACCGGGCTTATATTTCCCCTCTTCCGCACTGTCAATCGCAGTTGCGGAGGGCGGTGCCTTGCCAGCCCGCAGCGCCAGCAAGGGAGTCCCTTGCTGGCGCTGCGGGCTGGCGAGGCATTTTTTCTCCGCGCGGAAAAAAACTTGTACGCGCCGGCCGGTCTGCGGGCAATGATGAGAGGAGGATCATGCGGGTTACGGAGCAGATGCCATGAGTACGACGTTGAAAGCGAATCTTCTCGATCATCTGCGCGCGGCGTTTCGGAAGCCGGAAGAGAGCGACGTTTGCGATGCCCAGCTTCTGGAAAGCTATCTCCGGCACCCGGAAGACGGCGCATTCGAGGCCGTGCTGCACCGGCATGGCCCGATGGTTCTCGGCGTCTGCCGGCGCATCCTCGGCGATGAACACGATGCCGAGGACGCTTTTCAGGCCACGTTTCTGGTTTTGGTGCGCAAGGCGGCGACGATCGTGCCGCGCGATCGGCTTGGCTGTTGGCTGCATGGCGTGGCCCAGCGCACCGCCTTGAAAGCGAGAACCGCGCGGGCGCGCTGGACCGCGCGAGGACGACAGACGATGAGCAAACCATCTCCCGCAACCACGGAGGAAACCGCCTGGCTGGATTTACAGCCCATTCTCGACGAGGAATTGGCGGCGCTCGCCGAGAATTATCGTCTGGCCATCATCCTTTGCGATCTGGAAGGCAAGAGCCGCAAGCAAGCGGCGGAGCAATTAGGCTGGAAGGAAGGCACGCTTTCGGGACGGTTGGCGCGCGGTCGGCGTTTGCTCGCCGCTCGCCTGACCCGTCGCGGTGTGGCGCTGTCCGCCGCGGCGCTGACGGCTCGGCTCACCTCGGCGGCGCTGGCCGTCGAGCCATCGGTCGCACTCCTGGCCGCCACAAGCAAGGCCGCTACCTTGGTCGCGGCCGGAACAATGGCGGGCCTGTCCGGTCCCGTTCACGTCTTAATGCGAAAGGTTCTGCAAACCATGTTGATCGAAAAACTAAAATCGTTGTCGCTGGTGTTGATCGTCGCCCTCTTGGGCGTCGGTGTCGTGGTCGGTTTCTCTCGCGTTCGCGGCGGTGATGAACCGCTGGCCGATAAGGCGAAATCGCCTCCGGTAGCGGAAAAACCCGCTCCGCCGAACCTCGGCAAGCTCTACTTGCACCGCGGACTCGATCTCACCATTTACGATCTGCGGCGGAAAAAATTCATCGATCTGCCCCAACTCGATGAGGAACATAAGCTGGGAAAGAGCGACGGCAACTTTTTCAGTCTCAAAACGTATCAAGCCGAATCCGCGCGGTTGTCGCCCGATGGTCGCTTCCTGGCCTTCGGTCAGGCTCAGAGTACGCCGCCGCATGAGATTCAACTCCGCGAAGTGGCGCGTGAAGCAAAACCGCGCTCGCTGGTCCGCATGCCGAAGAAGGAACTGACGAGTTGGTGCTGGTCACCCGATGGTAAACAAATTCTATTCTCCGCCTGGCCGGGAGAAAAGGACGATCACTATCACCCGTATGTCGTTGAGGTGGCGACGGGGAAGGTGCAGAAAGTGACGCTGCCGGAGTTGAAGGGAGAAGGAAAGGATCGCTGGGGCGCTTGGGTTCACGGTTGGTCACCCGATGGATTGTGGCTGGTCTTCTCCAAGGGCCGCATCCATTTGGTCGATCCCCAAACCAAGGACGTGCGCCAGGTGACCAATGAGCCAACCGGCTATCTCGCCGGCACCTGCCGATTTTCACCCGATGGCAAAAAGGTTCTGTTCATCGGTGGTCTGAAAGAGAAAGAATTCAACCTGTACGTCGTCGATCTGTTGATGGGCAAAGCGAAGGTGCTGGCGAAATTGCCGAATCGCTGGGATTTCGCGGCCTGTTGGTCGCCGGACAGCCGCCGCATCGCCTTCAGTTCCGTCGGGGTGGACGACAATCGCAAGCGCAACGGTCCCTATCGCGTCGAAATCTATGACGCCAACGGCAAGGGCCGACCGCAGCGGGTAATCGAGGAAAAGAAATCGTTGACCGTGACGGATTGGCGCTAATACGAGATGCAGACAGAGTGCCGGCGATGGGGCGGAAAACCCGTTGCCGGCGCTCTGTCTGGCCAGTTCACCTATTCGCGGTGGCCGATCAACTCAACACGAGCGTACCTACCGAGGGGTCTTTCTCAAACGCCTCAATGTCGGCGAAACGGGCACGAAACACGGCCTCCAGGTGGACGGTCGTGCAATTCCCGAACTGCAACCAGATAACTTTCGGTGGACTGCCCCGTACTACACTCAAGTTGTTGTAATCTTCGTCCTTCGTCACGATGGCGAACCCATTCTGCCGAGCATACTCCCAAATCTGATCGTCGCTCGCGCAATCCAGCCCCGCCGACTGCACATGGCTGGAGCCGGGGAACAAGTCGGCCAAACGGTTAACCAACTTTGGAGACACATTTTGATCGAAAAGCAGCTTCATGCAACGGCCACCACCATGCTCCGCTCCCGCTCGGCGGCAAAGGCGAAACAGGCTTGAATGTCCTCCGGCGTCAGGTACGGAAAGTCATCGAGTATCTCCGTAACGGTCATCCCGGCCGCGAGGTAGGAAAGAATATCGTAAACCGTGATGCGCATACCGCGAATGCACGGGCGACCACCTCGCTTACCTGGCTCGATGGTGATCCGTGACCGCCATTGCTCGTTCATTGGAAATCTCCTCCGATACAGGATTTGGCTGATGGACACCGCGAAAGCTCGGTCACCCGGCTTTCTGGACTTTCGCGGCGAAAACCGAAGGTTCGGCGAGACCGAAGTTGTCCAACTCGGTGCGCACGGCAATTAGATGATACTCGAATACTTTCTCGCTTTCGGCGAACGCCGGTAGCATGATTACCGCCCCCGTTTCCTTGTGTTCGTAGATGTGCCCCGGTGGATCGTGCTTGGCGGGTCGGTGGGAGAAGCCGAGCGAACGCAGCACCTTATCCAACTGGCCGTAGGTTACGTCGGTTCGTTTCATGGCCCTTCCCCCTTCTCTTGGTGAATCGCTTGCCACTTGAGTTCGCGCATTTTCGCAACGGCCCGGCCGTTCACCGTCTGCCGCCTTGGCACGCGGATGCGGACGGTCTTAGCACCCTTTTTCGGCTGGAGAGCGACGCTCTCCTTGAAGTATTGTTGGACGGCGAGCCAGTAGGCGCGTCGGCGAGAAGCGTCAAACAAGATGAAAATGACAGGCATTTTCTCCTTGACCCAAAGGTTGTAGTCGCGAATATCCAGGTCATACACGTAGTCTGTTCCACTCGCGGCCAGTGCCTCCATAGCCTTGAACTGAAAGTAGATCGACCCTGGTCGACGTATCCTTGTTCGTCGAAGGTACTCACGAGCAGGTCATACCCGTAGTCGCTGCCGAGCCGCTGGGCTGTGTGACCTGCTTCAAGGATGAACCGCTCCACATGGTGAACGCTGAGGTCCGCAATCACATGTTGTCGGGTGCGCTGCTTGCGTGGACCAGGAATCTCGCTTGCCATAAGTCGCCCTGACAAGTGGGGCATGATTTCTTCATGCTTATTATACTCTCAACCTCCGCAGACCGCGCATCTCTAGCCACGGTCTTCCTCAGTAGGCGAAATGAGGAAATCTATCTCATCGCGAGAAATACTCATTCTTGGCGTACACACTCAAAATCGTGTCGCCGATCTCGAAGAACATGCCTTCTTGCTCATCCTTCGACAGTGCCAGGTCGGGATACTTGGCCGTCAACTGCTCCGCCGTCAACGCCTTGGTATCCATCTCGTCGGGCAGCACGCCGGTCGAGCCGACGTAGAAGACCAACGGCGACACCTTCTCCTGGAAGAGGTGGTCCGCGTACGCATCGAGTTTGCGCCGCGCATCCGTCAAGGCGGCCACGTAGTTGGAACGCGGCACCTTCTTGCCCTTGTGTTTCTCTTGCAGCACCTTCATCAGATCGGTCACGCCCACGCGCTTGAGAATGCCGCTAACCACGCCGTTATTCGTTAGGCCAAGGAAATCGTCGAAGATGCGCCGCATGAACTCATCGACTGCCGTAATCTTCGTTCGCGCCGACAACTGTTTGTGGCGCACGGTGACATCGCCATCGAGAAGGTTCTCGAAAGTCGGTTTATCGATCTTCTGGCCCTTGGCATCGATCACTTCATAGAGGCGATCGAGAAACTTGTTGGCCGACATCAGCTTGCTCATGTTGAGAATGTCACGATTGCCAATGTCGATCTTATAGCTGACGCGCGAGTCGATGCTGCCCTCGGCCAGCGCCTGCTGGCGGTCGGTGTATTCGGTCGTCGTCGGGAAATTGAGATATAGGCTCTTCGACAGATAATGTTTCTTCAACTCTTCAATCTGTTCGGACGTGAACTGATCGGACTCCTCCTTCAGATGAGCGGCGAGGATGCTCGACAGCACTTTGAGATCGGCGAGATCCTCGAAAACGCCATCGAGATCGATGGCGCCCTCGAAGGCCGGCACCAGCGGCAGCGTGTCCAACCGCAGCGTGTAATCAGTTTTGGCATCGTATTTCTGGGCTGGCTTCTCCTCCACTTCCAACACGCCCTCTTTTTTCAGCGTGTCGAACAGCTCGCGCGAGCTGATTTTGACCTTCAGGTTCGGGATGTTCAGTTCGCCGTCGCCGATCATCGTGTAATTGTTGAACGTGCTGAGTTTATCGAGCTTGATGCCGGCCACTTCCGCGATGGGCTTACCGTCGCCGCGCGGTAGCAGATGCACCGGCCGAGCGATGAGCATGTTCAAATTGGCCGTGTTGCGGTTGATGTCGAACGAGGACACCGGAGCGTAATCGCCCTTGTCGGCGAACTCTGTCTTCAAAGTTGGCTCAATCAGATTGCCGTTATCGTCGCGCGTGCCCTGGACGCGGCGCAGGCCACGACGAATATAGTTGCTCTTGAGATGTTCGAGGTTGACGACGAAGTCGTTTTTGTGCTGGCCAAGCAGATGAACCAGGGCCAGCACGCTGATGCGCGTGTTGACCGGAACGCGATCGAGTACCTCGTGTTCTTGCAAAATGCCGGGCTGGAACATCACGGTATCGAGATCTTGGGCCATCGCCGCCACTTGCAGATTAGTCAGCGCCTTGCCGTGCCGTTCGACCAGCGTGGCGTCATACGTGCTGGCGAGAGCATATTTCGCCGTGTTGATGGCTCCTTCCGAAAGCTGCGTGCGCGCGAACGCCAGCACCGCCTCGCTGGTCTGCACTTCCGGCACATCCTTCAATTTCTTGTATTCGGCTTCCGTCAGCTTTTTGAATCGGTAGACCGCCGCGTCGTGATCTTCCTTGAGACCGCGAATCATCAGCGTGCCGGCCGCGCCGTTGATCTTGCCGCCCTGATGCGAGACGAACACCTGATAATCGTAGCCTTTCTCCAACGGCACCTCGACGGGCGGCGTCACGGAACTGCCGAGTAATTTCTCGGTGCTATACAGCGCGTCATACACCTGTTTGATGTTGCCGGCCTTGAGACACGAGCCGGACACCGTATTGGCGACCTTCGACAGCAGCCGGAAGTCAGAGTAATCCGTATAGGCGATGGTGTTGACGAAGATCGGCCGTTTTTGCATGTCGGCGCACAGTTTCTCCAGCGTCTTGGCCTCGTTACTGGCGCTGGGATCGTTGGCATAGCCGTCGCTGTGCAGGGTGATACAAGTTAGTTCCTCATCCTTGGACAACGACGCGGCCAGCTGCAGCGCTTGCGAGATGCACGTCAGGCCGGTGACGTGGATCTTTTTGATCTCTTTTAACTCTTTTGAGTCGCGTTTCATGATATCCTGAATCGGCCGGCGCTGGAAATGGACCTGGCAATCGCCCTCTGACGAGTAGGAAATCAGCGTCACGAGCAAATCGTACTGGGCATACTCATCGAGCGTCAGCAACTTGATGAGCGTGTCCTTCAAATCTTCGAGGTAGGAATACATCGAGCCGGAACGGTCGATGATAAGGATGCTGTGCGCGACGGATTTCGCCTTGGGCGGCTTCGCTGGCTTTTCCACTTCGACGCGATCGACCTGATAGAAGGCGCGTTCCTTGCCGAGCAGATTGTACAGAGTGAATTTGGAGCGCGTGTCGGTGCGCAGTCCGGCGGGCAGCGTGCGCGGCGAATCATCACCGGGCGTGCGCTCCCTGGTTTTGGCCTTGGCCGGCGTCTTGGTGGTTTGCTTGCCGCTCGTGGATGAAGTGCGTTGACGTGCCATGTTGATCTCGCAAAGTTGGGGAATCGAGATAGTTGCCCATTCGAGAACGAACCAGCGGTTCCATGTTTGGGCAGGAATGGATCGCTGATAATGCCCGTATCAGATAATTCGAGATTATGGATTCGCCCGCATGCAAGGGCAAGCATATTTTGCGTGAAAGAACGAAGAAATCCCAGGTCGGTAGTCAGACTTTGCCGGCGAATGAACTAGCCACCCTCTTATCGCGGGTTGCGATAATTTCCCTTGACTTATCGCAACTTGCGATTATTATTCTTGAGAGCGTGAGATTCCGTTGGCCGATAGGTTGCAACGTGCGCATCATCTCCAAACAACGGCTGCGGGAGTTCTGGGAATCTCGGAAACAGGATTCTGTGTTCGCCGAACGAGATTTGGCCGTTTGGTACAAGCTGGCAAAAAGCGCCCACTGGGCCAACTTCGCGGCGCTCAAGCAGACGCTCGGTTCGAGCGATCAGGTCGGCAATTGCGTTGTCTTCGATGTGGGCAACAATCGATTTCGGCTGATCGGCCGGGTGAACTATGCCAGGGGCATCCTCTATGTCTTGCGGGTGATGGACCACGCGGACTATGACAAGAAATACTGGATCGAAGACTGCGGCTGCCACAAGCCTCCACCGAAGAAGCCGGCTCCGGCAAAGAAGGCATCCGCGAAACGAAAGCCGGCGGAGAGTCGGCGGAAAAAGAAGAGGTAAGCACGATGGCCGTCAAAATCACTCCCTGGGTAATGCCGGACACTTACTTCGATCTGGTGAAGCGGTTCCCCCTCACTCATCTCCGCGACGATCACCACCTGGACGCGGCCCAGAAGATACTCGACCGCCTGCTACAAGAGGATCTGGATGAGGGAGCGCAGGAGTATTTGGATGTCCTGACCGACTTGGTGGAAGACTACGAGGAGGAACACGTCCCAATATCAGACGCTAGCGAGGCGGATGTCCTGCGCGAGTTGATGCGGAGTAATGGCCTCAGCCAACCGAAGCTGGCGAAGGCAGCCGGAATCGCCCAGTCCACTCTCTCCGCTGTCTTGAATGGCACCCGGTCCCTTACCAAGAATCAGGTGGTCAAGCTCGCCAAATTCTTCCATATCTCTCCGGCCGCATTTTTGCCGAATTGAGTGGCCCGGCAGATGGAGGCGTGAGCGAAGCGGCCATTCATTGCCGCGAGAAGCTAGCCCCGTGTTTATTGAGGAGATTGATAATGTCTGTGGTTGCCACAACCCCCGCGATGACCACCGAGGAACTGCTGGCTCTGCCGCAAGACGGCGTCGAGCGCTGGCTGATCCGCGGCCAACTACGAGAGAATCCCCTGACCGTCCGCAATCGCTGGCACAGCCGTATCATGGCCCGCGTGTCTCAAATTCTATTAACTTGGCTCGACCAACAACCGGAACCGCGCGGCTCAGTCCTGTGCGGCGAAGCGGGCTGCCGATTGCGGCGCGATCCGGATACGACGGTCGGCATCGATGTCGTATACATCTCGGCTGAGTTAGCGGCGCACGAATCGGGCGAAACCAGTTTGATCGACGGCGTCCCGGTGCTGGTCGTCGAGATCCTCTCACCCAGCGAGACGCAGGAACAGGTTGATGAAAAGATCGATGGCTATCTGCAAGCCGGCGTCGCCTTGGTGTGGGTGGTCGATCCGCACGACCGCACGGTGACGATCTATCATCCGGGCGACGAACCGGGGTTCGTCAACGTCCGCCAGGAGTTGTCCGGCGATCCTCATCTGCCGGGTTTTCGCGTTCCCGTGGCTCATCTATTTGCATAATCCCATTGCCGTTGGCGAGCATGCGGCCGCCAAGGTGATGTCGCAATAATTGAGACAACGAACTCCCTCCCGAAAATCCTCGGAAGCCTTCCCACAGAGCGGCATTGATACGCTTCCAGGTTTCTTCGGGAGCCTCCGTCACGGCTCCGGATGCCGCAGTCGGCCATTTACCCGTTCGCCGGTAATACGTCCGCGCCCAGGCGAGGATCTGCTCAATCGTCAGGGGCGGCTTCTCGCTGAGAGGCTTCTCACCCCAATATCGGTTGAGCAACTCCGCCAGCGACAAACCGAGGCGCAAACCGCGATAATTGTGCGTTAGCGCGCTATCGATGGCCGCCCAGGTTTCTCCCGACGATTCGGGAATCATTCCAGAATGACCATTCGGCCGTTGGCCGATTCGTTGAAGATAAGATTCAGCCCAGGCGAGGATTTGTTCGATGGTCAAATCCGGGCGTTTCGATTGCATGGTACAACTCCCTTAGAAGCACGAACGTCTGCCGATCTCCTGTGTCAACTGATAAGATAACGACATTCATCCGTACCGCGAGGGTTCATCATGCCGTTCGAGAAAGTGGAGACGCAGCGCGTCGATTTTCCCGCG
Organism: Gemmataceae bacterium; assembly: GCA_035553375.1. Lineage (GTDB taxonomy): Bacteria > Planctomycetota > Planctomycetia > Gemmatales > Gemmataceae > JAJPHU01. The sequence continues at coordinate 9,045 of DATNCY010000244.1, read as the reverse complement.
TTGGAGCGCACCGTTTTGGAGTTCTGGCAGCGCATCGAGGCGTTCGAGAAGCTACGCGCCAAGAACCGGGGCGGGCCGCGCTGGTCCTTTCTCGACGGTCCCATCACGGCCAATAATCCGATGGGCGTTCATCACGCCTGGGGCCGCACTTACAAGGATGCGTTTCAGCGTTATCACGCCATGAACGGCTGCGAGCAGCGTTATCAAAACGGCTTCGATTGCCAGGGGCTATGGGTCGAGGTCGAGGTCGAGAAAGAGTTCAAGCTGCAATCGAAACGCGACATTGAGAACCTGGTGCCCGGCGACGCCTTCGCCAGCATCGATCGATTTGTCCAACACTGCAAAGCTCGCGTCGATAAATATGCCCGCGTGCAGACGGAGCAATCGATCCGCCTGGGGTACTGGATGGATTGGGATCGCGAAGAGGATTGGGCCAAGCCGGCGGGACAGCGGCGCAGCTACTTCACGATGTCGGAGGAGAATAATTACACCATCTGGAACTTTCTCAAAAAATGCCACAATCGCGACCTGATTTATCGTGGATACGATGCCATGCCGTGGTGTCCGCGTTGCTCGGTCGGACTCAGCCAGATGGAGATGGCCGAGGGCTATCAGCTCGTCGCCCATCGAGCCGTGTTCGTGCGCTTTCCGCTGCGCGGCAGCACAAACGAAAACTTGTTGGTATGGACCACCACACCCTGGACGCTCAGCAGCAATGTCGCCGCCGCCGTCAATCCACAATTGAGCTATCTCAAGGTGTTACATAAAGAGCAAATTTATTACGTGGCCAAGGGAGCCTTCACGGCGCAACGGCTCGAAGAGCAGTGGAAGAAGAAAGAATGGATCGAGGGCGTGCCGAAACTCAGCACGCTGGAGCAGCATTTCAAATCGAAGGGCGGTTACGAAATCGTCGGCGAGGTGACAGGTGCCGACATGATCGGTTGGCAGTACGATGGGCCATTCGATGAATTGCCGGCGCAGCAGCATGCCGCAGGGTATCCCGAAGAGACGGCGCGGATCGCTCGGCAACAGAAATGGGCGGCGGACGAGTCAGCGCGCGACATTCATCGCGTGATCGCCTGGAAGGATGTCGGCGAGACGGAGGGCACCGGCATCGTCCACATCGCGCCCGGTTGCGGTAAGGAGGACTTCCATCTCGGCAAAGAAGAAGGCTTGCCGCCGGTCGCGCCGCTCGATGAATTCGGTGCCTTCCTGCCCGGTTTCGGCGAACTGACGGGCAAGAACGCCATCGATCATGCGACGACCGATTGGATTTTGGCCAACTTGCAGGAAAAGGGCGTGCTGTTCGCGGTGGAGAAATATCCGCACAGCTATCCGCACTGCTGGCGCTGCAAGACGGAACTGCTGTTTCGTCTCGTCGATGAATGGTTCATCTGCATGTCGTGGCGCGACGAGATCAAACGCGTCGTCGAGCAGGTGACGTTTCTGCCGGAGTCGATCAACGGCAAGGCCCGCGAATTGGACTGGCTCACCAACATGGGCGATTGGATGATCTCGAAGAAACGCTTCTGGGGTCTTGCCCTGCCCATCTGGGTCGATGAGAAGACCGGCGATTTTGAAGTGATCGGTTCGCATGAGGAGTTGAAGACGCGCGCCGTCGAAGGCTGGGATAAGTTCGAGGGGCACACGGCGCATCGGCCGTGGATCGATCTGGTGAAGATCCGCAATCCGAAGACGGGGAACCGGATGTCTCGTATCCCCGATGTCGGCAACCCCTGGCTCGATGCCGGCATCGTGCCGTATTCGACGATGGGCTACAACAAGGACCGCGCCGAGTGGGAGAAATGGTTTCCCGCGGATTTCATCACGGAATCGTTCCCCGGCCAGTTTCGCAATTGGTTTTATGCGATTTTGGCCATGAGTACGATGATGGAGCAGCGTCCGCCGATGAAGACGCTGCTCGGTCATGGTCTCGTGCGCGATCAGTGGGGCCGACCGATGCACAAGTCGGCTGGCAATTCCATCCCGTTCGAGGGAGCGGCGGATGAAGGCTATGATTTGACCGACCCCAAGGGAAAAACAGGGCACTATCCGCCCATGAGCGCCGACCTCATCCGCTGGATGTATTGCCGGCACAATCCCGCCAGCAACCTCGATTTCGGCCCTATTCCCGCGGATGAACTGCGCAGTAAGTTCACCCTGAAGCTCTGGAACGTCTACGGCTTCTTCTGCAATTACGCCCGGCTCGACAATTTCGACCCGGCTGCGCCGGCGGTGCCGCTGGCGGAACGGCCCGACATCGACCGTTGGATTCTCTCGGATTTGCAGCACTTGATCGGCACGACGCGAACCGCATTCGAGAACTACAACCTGATGAGTTTTTGTTTGGAGGCGGAAAAATTCGTCGATGACAAACTGAGTAATTGGTACGTCCGCCGCAGCCGGCGTCGTTTCTGGAAAAGCGACAAGGGCCAGGATAAACAGGCCGCGTATCAGACGCTATATACCGTGCTGATGACGCTGACGAAATTGTTCGCGCCCATCATGCCGTTTTTGACCGAGACGATGTATGCCAACCTCAAGACGCCGGAGCAACCCGAAAGCGTCCATCTGAGCGACTTCCCCAAGGTCGATGCGGATCTGATCGACGAGAATCTCTCGACGGATATGGATCGCTTGTTGGAACTGGTATCTCTGGGATTTGCGGCGCGAAACAGCGTGAAAATCAAGGTGCGTCAGCCATTGGCGGAATTGAAGGTGCAGGCGGCCGGCGAGGAGGATGAGCGCGCCGTCGAGCGTTTCGGCGATCAACTCCGCGAGGAGTTGAATGTCAAGGCGGTGTCTCTGCACGATCTCGAATGGGGGCCGCTGCTGACTCCGGACGTGAAGCCGAACATGAAGACGCTGGGGCCGAAGTTTGGGCCGCGTCTGAAAGAAGTTCTCCCGGCCATCGCCGCAGCCGATCCCAGTGACTTGGCCGCGAAGGTACGTGAGGGCGGGCCAATCGAGTTGCCGTGCGGTGGCGACTCCATCCAAGTCGAACCGGCCGATCTCATCGTGCAGGTGAAAGCGCAGGAAGGCTGGGCCGGCGTGGTCGATGGCGAGACGCAGATTGCTCTCGATACGCGCATCACCGAAGAACTGGCCGGCGAAGGCATGGCCCGCGATGTGGTGCGCTATGTTCAGGAGCAACGTAAGGAAGCCGGTTTGCAAATGGAGGATCGCATCGCGCTGTATCTGGGCACGGAATCGGACAAGCTAAGCCAGGCCATTAGCGCGCATCAGGCATATATCGCCGGCGAGACGCTGACGGTCGAGTGGTCGGCGTCGTCGCTTAACGGCGAGACGCATCGGGCCAGCGTCAAGGTCGATGGCCAGGCGCTGACGATTGAGTTGAAAAAAGTGATGGCGAAGCTTTGATTGTTTGGAATTGCCCTGCCTGGTATCGTACATGCAATACGTGGCAATACACGACAGGGCTTTCCCGATGAGTTCCATTCCCCAACACCGTTCGCCCATCCAACGGCAACTCGAAACCTACGAGGAGTCGTGGCTGAGAGACCATCGCGCTGCAATGGCCTGCCACGATATGGAAGACACCGTCTCGGTTGGCCTGGCGATCTTCCATCTTCTGAAGCGTGCCGAGGATTTATGGCGCGACCGCATTTTCCGGGGTGTCGAGGAATTCTCGGACGAAGAAGATCGCGCGACACAAAGCCTGTTCCGCAGCTGGCTCGCGGTGACGGAGGATGTGTTGAAAGCCGTCCCTCGTCTGGAGGCCCAATTCGGCTCGGTGGACGGCGTCGGCGAACTTCGCGACTATGTCGCGGAGGCGCATTCGCTTCTGGCCGGCTGGCAACCGCCGAGGCTATCGAGGGCGGTTGGTCTGCGCGAACAGACATTGATCCCCGAGGCAGCTGCCGAACTGGAACGCCTGACCCAAGAGGCCGGAGCGAACCCGCCCTCAATGCCCACACGCACGCTGCCGACCGAAGATCCATCCTTCCTCTTCAAGCGACCTTGCTGAACATGAGTCAACCTCGCTAGAATCTCTCTCCATATCAACCGGGGAGAGATTTCCGTCGTTTGCGAGCCAACTCATGGCAAACTCTCTCATTGCGGTTCCCTTCCAGGTCGAACATCTTGACCTCGTCCGCGATTTCTCCTGTGGTGACGAGGCTCACGAACGGGAACTAGCCGAATGGATTCGCCAAGATTCTCTACCAACGCTCTCTCGGGGCGGCAAGGTCTGGCTCTACGCGACACCCCAGAAGGAAGAGGTGTACCATGACTTGGATTCGTCAATGTGATCTCGACGCCCGTCGCGACGATCTGCCGCCGATCCCGACGCGGATCGCCTCCAATGAAGAATTCATTCCGCCGCCGCAGTCGGTCGAGCAAAAAGAATACGAGGCGCGCGTTCTCGAAATCAGCGACAATGCCGCGCGTCGCCAGGGTGTGAGTCGTCGGGATTTCCTCCGCAGCGGCAGTGGCATGGCCGCCGCTCTGTTGGCGCTGAATCAAGTGTTCGGTCCCATCTATGAAGTCGAGGCCGCCGAGGCCGACGATCCCAAGGCGTTCGCGGAAAAATGGCCGAAGGATCCGTTCATCTTCGATATGCAGACCCATCACGTCGATGTCAGCCGCAAGTGGTACGACGACACGCCCAGCGGCAAGGCCGTTCTTCGCTTCTTTCAAGCATTGCGGCCGTCCTTGAAAGGCGTCGAAGACACGTTGGATCAGCTCAATCGCGCCCACTACGTCAAGGAGATTTTCGGCGATAGCGATACGGTGATGGCGATCATCAGCGGTGTGCCGAGCCGCGATTGGGACAAGAATCCTCTGCCGCCCGATCAAATGGTGGCCACGCGCAAGTACGTCAACGATCTGGCGGGTTCGCAGCGCGTCTTGTCGCATGGACTGCTGCGTCCCAATCTCGGCAAAAAAGAACTCGATGAGATGGAGCGCCAAGTCAAGGAACTCAAGATCGACGCCTGGAAGATGTACACCGGCGCGGACCTGGGCGAAAAAGCATGGTTCATGGACGATGAGAAAGTCGCTTATCCGTTCTGGGAGAAAACGAAGAAATTAGGGATCAAAAATCTCTGCGTTCACAAGGGACTGCCGCTCGGCTTCTTCAACGAGAAGGGGTGCCGGCCACTCGACCTGGAGAAGGCGGCGAAGGATTGGCCGGACTTGAACTTCATCGTCTATCACTCCGGCTTCCGTGGCGTCGGTCCTCTCGCGTCGGGAACCGGCGAGAAGGTCAAGGATAAGAAGACCGACGATCCGCAAGAAATCCCGTGGATCAGCGATATTTTGCGCATCCTCAAAAAGAATCCGAAGATCAAAAACATCTATTTCGAGTTGGGCAGCACCTTCAACATCCTGTCGATGTTCGCCCCGAAAGCGTGTCTACATATGCTCGGTCAGATGATCCAAACGGCCGGCGCCGATCATGTCTTGTGGGGCACCGACTCGATCTGGAACGGCAGTCCGCAGAGTCAAATCGTCCGTCTGCGCAAGATGAAGATGGACGAGGCATTGATGAAGAAGCACGGTTACGCCGAGTTGACCGATGAGGTCAAGGACAAGATTCTTGGCCTGAACGCGGCGAAACTGCTCGGCATCGACGTGAAGGCAAAGCGACAAGCGATCAAGGCGGACAAGCTGACGCAATTGCGCGAGGAGCATCGGCAAAACCCGTCGCCGAGCAACACGCAATACGGCTGGGTGTGGGTTGAGGACGGCCACGAACCGACGGTGCCGGTCGGCAGCTAGATGGCATAGAGATTCCCTGCGCCGACACTTCCCAACAACCACCGGATTGACTTACCGGCGCAGAAAGCGTATGCGTCGCGTGAATGGCCCTTCCGAGGATAATGCGATGCGGGTCGCCTTCCTGTTTTTTCCCTGTGTTGCCATGTGCATAGCCCAGATCGGCTGCGCGACTCCTCGTTACGGCAAGGTGTTAATTTCGGCAGTTCAGGGCAGCCGGGCGGAGAAAATCTGTCTTGTGAAAGATCCGGATCACCCGCCGAGCGGCGCAGCTACCTTGGCGTATTGGAAAAGCCTCAAAGATGCCGGTTAGGAGCATGTCACGCAGCAAAACGACCCCATTCAAATTGCGGAACGGCAGGCACGATACGCCGAGAACCTTCGCGGTCTTCCCGTTCTCGACGTGGACCCGGAATTGGTGGAGAAAGTTCTTGTCTTGGCACGCGAATGGAAAAATATATCGGATCTGACCATCTTCCGTCACAAGGAGTGTTGGCCGATGATCGCGCCGGTGCCGGAGGAATTGCAGGCGGAGTTTGAAAAGACGGGCGCACTCGTGGTACAAGCACACGAAGCCGTAAAGGCGATGCGTCCGATTCTTACTCAGCGATATAATATCGAGTTCCCGGCCAAGTAACTCCGTGGCGACCCGTCGCGTCATGGCGGGAAAGCAGCGATGGCGGCGGTGCGGCGGACGGGATCGCACTCGATGGCGTCGAGCAGGGCCAAGGCGTCGGATACCTCCGTGATGGCCCTTTGAGCCACTGTATCCGTGGCGAATTGCCGCAGGGGCATCAGATTGTAACTGGCTTCGTTGCGATGCCGGCTCCAGTCGTCAAGCCTGTAACCCAGCCACTTCAAGTCCGGATCGGCAGCGTAAACGAAGCGTAAGCGGACGGCCGAATGCACGTTCTGATGCGGCGGGATGGCGACCGCCCAACGCGCCAAGGCGTCGCGACATTCCAGCATCAAGGCGTAATAGGCATGGATCACCGTCGCCCGCCAGTGGGCTTCCGTGATACCGGCCACCAACTCGCGGGCCACATCCAGAAAAGCCCTACCGTCCATAAGGCTCTCCAGGATTGAACAAGATGCACAGGTGTTCCAACACTTGAGGGCGGAAATTATTCACGGCCCATCGGCTTACTTTCTCCGAGGTATTATCTCCCGGCTCGAACACCTGATCGCTGTAGGCTTCGATGCTGACGCCTGGCTCATCGCGGGTGTCGTAGCATTCGGCGATTGTCACTTCGATGGCCGCCAAATCCGGCACAACCTGGCGTGTGTGTTCGATCATTTGCTCGAACTCTTTCCGCATGCCTAACTCGGCAATGCGAGCGGCGGCCTCAGGAGTAATCGTCAGTGGAATATCCGTGGATGCACTCATGGCGGACTCCTCATGAACATGAGCGGGCAAACCTGCGGGGCGAATGCCTAGTTCCGAGTGTATCAGATGGACTTCGGCTGTGCCTGTGCCGTTTTCCTTTCCTCGTTGACAAGCTACGATAAACGTAGAGGCAATATCACCGCGCCGGTACCCCGGCCATTCTTCGCCAGCCAAGGGAGGCTTCATGTCGTCTGCCGTTACTCCCGAAACCAACCATCACGATCATCCCCATACACCCAATCCCGTTTTCGAGAACTCGCCCACCTATCAAATGGCCTGCCGTCAGCTCGACGCGGTGGCCGGCGCCATCGACATCGATCGCGGCGTGTTGCGGCGCATGAGTCTGCCCAAGCGCGCCCTGGTCGTCAGCATCCCCGTACTCATGGACGATAACCGAACCGAGGTTTTCACCGGCTATCGCGTGCAGCACAGCTTGACGAGCGGCCCATCCAAGGGCGGGCTGCGCTATCATCCCTCCGTCGATCTGGGCGAAGTGGCGGCGCTGGCCATGTGGATGTCGTGGAAATGCGGCATCATGAATCTGCCGTTCGGCGGCGCCAAAGGCGGCATCGGCGTTGATCCGGCGCTGATGTCACGCGGCGAAACCGAGCGACTGACGCGCCGCTTCACCGAGGAAGTGTTGAACGTCATCGGTCCGCGCATGGATGTCATGGCTCCCGACCTGGGCACCGACGAGCAGACGATGGCGTGGATCATGGACACCTACAGCATGAAGGTTGGGTATGCCTGTCCCGAGGTGGTGACCGGCAAGCCGGTCGAGTTGGGCGGCTGCATCGGCCGGCGCGAGGCGACCGGCCGCGGCGTCACCTACTGCATCCTCGAAGCGATGAAGGAACTGAATCTACGGCCGGAGGAGACGACGGCAGCGGTGCAGGGTTTCGGCAACGTCGGCTCGGTCGCCTGCCAGGAGTTGGCTCGCAATGGTGTGAAGATCCTCGCCATCAGCGATCGCTATGGCGCGATCCACAACGCCAAGGGCATCGACGTCGCCGCCCTGACGCGGCATGTGGCCGGAGGCAAGCTGCTCAAGGATTTTCCCGGCGCTGAGCCAATCGCTCCGTCCGATTTGCTGTTGACGCCGTGTACGGTGTTGGTGCCGGCCGCCCTGGAGCGAGTCATCCACAAGGACAACGCCAAGCGATTACGCTGCCGCATCCTCGCCGAGGGTGCCAACGGGCCGACGACGCCGGAGGCCGACGTTCTGCTGAGCGACAGCGACATCTACGTCATCCCCGATGTGCTATGCAACGCCGGCGGCGTGACGGTGTCGTATTTCGAGTGGGTGCAGGACATTCAACAATTCTTGTGGAGTGAGGATCAGGTCAACCAGAAATTGAAGGAGCTGATGCTGCGTGCTTTCCATCAGGTGCGCGGCCTGGCGCGCGAGCGCAAACTGGCCATGCGCACAGCGGCGTTGAGTTTGGGGGTGCAGAAGATTGCCAAGGAGAAGATGCGTCGCGGGTTGTATCCGTGAGAGACGGGCGTTGCGCATTAGGGCAGATAGAGCCGGCCTGTGCCGCGATAGTTGTCGATGTCGATCAGGTATTCGAGCAGGCGCTCGACGACTCGTTCCGCATAGGCGCGACTATGATTGATGCGATTCACCGCGCAGCGAGACGAGGAGGCATTCGCGGCGCTGGTGCGGCGACATGGTCCGATGGTGCTGAGCGTCTGCCGACGCATCCTGGCACTACGCTATCCGCGTAGGGGACATCGTCACGGGCAAGGAACGCCTTGCTTTGGAGAGGGATTGTTATTTCGGTGCCTTCACCCTTTCGCCGTATGGCACGCTCTTGGCGTCGGGGGATCGCTATGGGACGGTGACGCTGTGGGCGTTGCCCGCCTTGAAAAAGCAGGCCACGCTGAAGCCGCCAGCTGCCAAATGGACTTGGCCGAAC
>DATNCY010000243.1:0-31438 GCA_035553375.1 Gemmataceae bacterium | reverse complement strand
GCGGCGGATACCCCTCACGGGATGAGTATACAACCGCAGGAGATTATACGATTTCGCCGGGAGACGCGCAGAGGCTGCGGCGAATCATTCGCCCTTTCGTCGCGCAATTGGCAAATGCCTGGCAATTTATCTTGGCCTGCGGCGAAGTGCTGAGATGACCCAATGGGCTGATTCAACGAGACGGTGTGATAACGCTCGGAACCGATCGATTTCCTCCGAGGAAAACTGATCCGGGGCCGCCGGGTAGGTAAAGTCACCGTTGGCGTCGTGAAAGGGGTACTCCGTGTTTCGCCGCAGTCGTTCGCCGGGCGGCGGTGCTTGAGGGGTCAAGGCTTCCACGGCTCGGATGGTGGCGCGTGTATCGGCGTCGAAGAGACGGACCAAGCGACGCTGAACGGATTGCGGATTGTTGGTCCGCCGCAGACGGATCAACCAGCGCATGTGCCTTTCGACCTCATGCACGAAGCCGATCGGAGGTCCACGCCAAAAGCCGGCTTCACGCAGCGCAGCGACCATGGCCTTAACCGCCTTCTCGACCGTTTGTTGGTACTTGGCGAGAGCGTGACACCAAATCCGCGAACCGGCTTTAGCGGTGGCTTTGTACTCCCGCTCGGCAGCCTCCCGGTCGGCAAGAGCCTGATGCAGCCAAGCCAGCGCCTCATCCACGAGCAGCCCTCTTGCGCGGCTGGACGGCGGCGCGGATTTGACGTAAAACCTTTTGACCTACCCGATCGTGGTGCAGCACTTTATAGTCGCCGTGGCGCACCGCGTCAGCGACTTCCATTGCCAGCGGTCTGCCATGCGTGAGCGCTTCCTCGAACTCGCGGGAGGTCGTCAGAATCAGGTGGAGAGTCTGGTCGAAGCCGGTCGGTAAGCCGGGAATCGCGTCGAAGGCCGCCTCGAACAAATCCTCGCTCTGGCCGAAGCGATCCGCCACGCCGCCGATCACCTCGAAAAGGAAAATACCCCGATCGACCTCCCGGCCGTCACGCCGGGGGAGATAGGCGAGGGCAAGGTGAAGCGGTTCATCTTCCAACTCGCGATGCTGTTCCGTAAGCCGGCGAATGGCTGCCTCAAATTGCGGGAATCGTTCCGAAATCCACTCCCCCGCCATCTCGATTCCTCCGCGGTTAACCTCATTCGGCAATCCGCTGAACGTCACTTCTCCAACCGAGATACTACCACATCGCTTCACGGAACGACACCGACTCTCTCCTGCCATTTGCAGTCGCCCGCGTTGTCGATCTTCCTTTCCTCGGCTTTCACTTGGTCAGGGGATTATTTTTTGGCACCGGCCAGCGTAGCGATTTCGTCGGCATTCAAGGCTCGGCCATATACGCAAAACTCGTCGATGATACCGGCGAAGTACCCCGGTCCTGCTTTTTTCGTTTGGATCATAAAGCGTTCGGAACCCAGGGCACGCAGGTCCGTGGTGATGGCCCCTCCGGAATGTTCGCCCTTGCCGCGAGCCTGAGAGACGGCATCGAGGAACAATTCCACCGTCCCGTCGGCATGACGAAGTAACGCGACATGGTGCCATTTGCCGTCCTTGACGGCTCCGCCGGTCACGCGCGCTCCACCGAAGCCGCTGGCGTCATCGCGGACCCAACCATGAAGTTGGCCGGCTTTCACGAGAAGATCGATCACCGGGAAAGCGGCCGTCCGGCGGCGGAATGAACAGATGACTCCCTGCTCCGAGTCGGTGGCAACCCAGGCGGCCACGGTGAACTCCGCCCCGGCCGCGAAATTGAGCCGGCCATCCTGCCCCAGATCCACATAATCCTTCTTACCATCCAGACGCAGGGCCGAACCTTTCACCCCGTCGATCCACTGTCCGCCGCGAAGGTGCGCGAATCCGTTCCCGGACTTTTCGATTGCGATCGGTCCCTGGTTATCGTCAAGCGGCCAGTAGGCGAGCAATCCGGGGAGGCTCTGCGGGACCAGAGGTTCGGGCTGAAGTTTCACAGGTTGCGGCGGCGGGACCGTTGACGGAGCAACAACCGGAGCGGCTACGGGATCGGCTCGGCGTCCGGCGGGCCAGGGGCCATCGGGTAGCGAACGCGCCACCAGCCAACCCACCGGCGTGAAGATGAGAAAGGCCAGTCCAATGCCGACCGGCGTGAAAAACCACGGCGATATCCAGAAGGGCGGATGGGGACGTTTTCGCGCCTTACGGTTCTTGCGTATCCCGGCCGCGAACGCTTCCTCGGTCCATTCGCGTTCCTCCAGGGCGTCGATAAATACCCGAGAGACGCCGGTGACGGTGACGCCCTTTTTGGTGTAACCCTGGCCGCCGATACTGGTGATGGACACGTAAAGAATGAATGCCAGGCCGACCAGGACGATGGCAATTATCGGGAAGGCGACCAAATAATGATGCATCCAGGGCTTCAGCACGGCACCGAGGCCGCACAAGACGAGCAGAATCAAAAACCAGATGGCGATTATGGGCTTGGCCATCCCCATGAACCGATGCCGGTCGCACAGGGGCGTATCAGCAATCATGTATTCTTCTTCGCCGCCGGTGATAAACGTCATTCCCAGGAATTTGACGGCTTTGCCGAAGAACATCATTTTGATCGTGCGTGTCGCGGGCGCTCCGCAACGGATGCACAATGGCGGCAACGGAACCGTTACCTTGTATTGCTCAAACGGTAATACAACTTTCGCCATGAGCTTGTCTCGTGGGCCTGGTTTACGCCCCCTTTTGTATTTGATTCCCGGAGTGCGTGCCAGAGTGAATTCCCTTTCCGCGAGCAGCATCGGGGAGCCGATCGGACGCGGCGCGTGGGTTTGCAGGCGCAGCCGTTTCAGATACACTCACATCTCACCGGCAATCTCCGTGCGAACCCACGAAAGGACGCGACGATGAAGCCTTCCCCGCAGGCCACTCTCCGATTGGAAATCCTTGACGGCGACATCGCTTTGGTGACCATCGATCAACCCGGCAGCCGAGCCAACACACTCGGCCAAGCCACACTCGGCGAACTCGAAGCGATGATGGCGCAGTTGAAAGAACGCACCGACCTGCGCGGTTTGATTTTCCGCAGCGGCAAGCCGGCCATGTTCATCGCCGGTGCCGACCTGCGCGAACTCGGCAGCGCTCCCGCCGAGCCGGACCTCGCGCGCAAGTTGGTGAAACGCGGTCTCGATCTCATTGCTTCCATCGAAGCGCTGCCCTACCCCACCGTGGCGGCCATCGATGGCGCTTGCATGGGCGGCGGTCTGGAACTGGCGATGGGTTTTGATTATCGTCTGGCCAGCACGCATCCAAAAACGGAGATTGGTCTGCCGGAAACGAAGATCGGCCTTATCCCCGGATGGGGCGGTACGCAACGGCTGACGCGGTTGATTGGGCCATCGCTGGCCGCGGAAATGATTTGCGCCGGCGAGGCGGCCAAGGCGGATCGCGCGCGGCAGATTGGACTTGTCTTCGATGCCGTGCCGGTCGAGCATCTGCAAGACGAGGCCGTGCGTTTGATCCAGTGGGCACAAAAGTCGAACGAATGGAAGATGGCTCGCCAGCGCAAGCAGCAGCCGGTCGGGCTGAGCGAGGAACAGATGACGTTCGCGTTCGCCGTCGCGCGCGCGCAGGTCATGGCCAAGACCGCCGGCCAATATCCCGCGCCGCTGGCGGCGCTGGACGCCATTGCCAAGGGCTGTAATCTGCCGCTGGAAGATGGGTTGAAAGCGGAAACCGATCAGTTCGTGAAACTCGTCGGCAGTCCCATCTCGCGCAACCTCATCGCCGTGTTCTTCATGGGGCAGCGCTTGCAGAAAGACCCCGGTGTCAGCGATCCCAGTGTGCAGCCGCAAGCAGTCCATCAGGTCGGCGTTCTCGGTGCCGGCATCATGGGCGCGGGCATCGCCGGAGCGCATGTGCGTCGTGGCATCCCGGCTCTGCTGATTGACAATGCCCCGGCCGCGCTGGAGAAGGGCGTCGGCAATATCACGAAGAGTTTGTTTGGCCGTGTCGAGATTGGCCGCATGACGGCCGCCGACGCCGCTGGCGCACTGGCTCGCCTCAGCACGAGCATGACGCTCAGCGCCCTGGCGGATCGCGATGTCGTCATTGAGGCGATCATCGAGAATGAACAAGCGAAGGTGGACATTTATCGCAATGTGCAAAAGGTTCTGCGTCCAGGGGCGATCCTGGCTTCCAACACGTCCACCATCTCGATTACGCGCATGGCGAAATCGGTCGAGCATCCCGAAAACTTCGCCGGTTTGCACTTCTTCAACCCAGTCGATCGCATGCAGCTCGTGGAAGTGATTCGCGGCGACAAGACCAGCGACGCCACCGTCGCCACACTGGTCGCCCTGGCCAAACGCATCAGCAAGACGCCGATCGTGGTGCGTGACTGCCCCGGTTTCCTGGTCAATCGCATTTTGTTCCCGTACCTGAATGAGTCGCTGGTATTGCTACAAGAAGGGGCGTCGCCGCGCGCCATCGACAAGGCGGCTACGGCGTTCGGCATGCCGATGGGCCCCATCACGTTGAACGATCTCGTCGGCCTGGATACCTCGCTATATGCGGGGCGCGTCATCAACACTGCCTTCGCCGACCGCGCCGCGCCGACGCGCATTCTCGATGAATTGGTCGCTGCCGGGCGCTTGGGCCAGAAGTCCAAGGCCGGCTTCTACAGCTACGCCAAGGGATCGCGCGGCACCGACGATCCGGCCTTCGACACGATTCTGGCGAAGTGCCGGACAGGACAGCGCGAGATTAGCAAGGAAGAGATTACGGATCGTCTATTTCTGCCAATGCTGACCGAAGCGAGCCGGGTGCTGACGGAGGGCATTGTGCGTGAACCGGGCGACGTGGATATGGGTTTGATTTTGGGCATCGGCTTCCCGCCGTTCCGTGGCGGCATCCTGCGCTGGGCGGACTCGCTGGGCATGGCGAAGGTGATCGAGAAGCTGAAGGCGTATGAGAAATTAGGGACGCGCTTCCAGCCGACCGAGCAAATGCGGAAACTGGCGGCGGAAGGCAAGGGGTTCTATCCACAGGCGTAGAGTGCCAGCCCGCAGCGCCAGCAAGGGATTGTCCCTTGCTGGCGCTGCGGGCTGGCTGTGCCATTCGTCACTGTGGCGGCGCATCAGGGGACAACAGGGGCGGGAGGCGGTGAATATTCGCCTGGTGGGTATGCCCCGATGGGAGTGGGCGGCACAGAAGTAGCAGAGGAGAGGACGAAAAGTAACGTCCCTTCCTTGAACAGCTGAAGGTTGAGCGGATCGACCGCCCGCTCGTCGGGCGAGAAGAGGGCGACGATTTCCTTCTTCACGAGTTTGGGGAGTTGCTTGGCGTCGATGCGTTTGCCCTTCATGTCGTAGAGCTTGACCGCGCTGGTGGGGAAGTGCCGCGTCCGCCGAATATGGACGGTTTGATACGTCGTGACCGGCGGTTTCCCCTGTGCCATCACGGTAACCGGTTCTACCGCCACATCCAAGGTCTCCACCAAGAGTTGGTCCTTTTCCAGACGGACGAGAACCTGCCGAGGCATCGCCGTGGTGGGCAATTCGTTTTTGCTCGCCGCCGATGGGAGCGGTTCGACGGAACCCGATTGGGGTGATTTCGTATCCGCCGGCGTCTTCGCCTGCTGCACTGCGGATTGCGAAGGTGGTGGATCACGAAGGGTCGGCGGTGGTGGCACCGGCTCCTTGGATTCCTCCTCGATGATGGGAGGAAATGTCCTGGACCCATCAGGTCTTAGATAGGGGAAGCGCTCTGCCCCGAAAAGTCGTTTCAACACGAAGAGGACTTGTCGCTCCGCACTCTTGGTAGCAAACCGGCTCGGCCTTTTTCCCTCGGCCCCTGGTTCAAAGCACAACCGCAGGGTGTCGCCATCCAACGAGTAGATGCCCTCAATCGTTCTCGCACTCGTCGCGAAATCGTAAGTCTTGGGTTTGCTGGACGGGTTCAGATAGAGACCACCTTGGATTTCACCCTTCCTGGTCTGCCAACTCGCCCTCTTCCCATCGACAAGGAATGCGGCCTTTTCGAGTTTCTGGACCTTGCCGCCGCTTTCGTTCGAGACGACCGACCAGACTCCCTGTAAGCGCTCCAGATCCGTCTTGGCCGGTTGCACTTTGCCTTCGGCGGCAACGGGCTGCCGAGGAGATGATGGGCGTTCGGCCGATTGCGTCTCTGCTTGTGGCGCATCGCCGGCGGCGGCTTTATAGAAGCCGCCCGCCGCGGAAAGGGCCAGTGCCGTCATCACCACGACCGCCGTTGCGGTCTTCAACTTGGTTAACACCATCGTTTTCAGGACTCCTTCCGTGAGCGCGGCGACCGGAGCTGAGATCAGGCCCGACGCCGCGTGTCCCGCCGCAAACAGCCTTGCGGCTTCGATCGTACAAGATACCACCTGTGCCGGCACGATGGCCGACGCCTGTTGAGAGAGCAAGCCCGCCAACGCTCCACCCGATACGGCCAAGCCACGCCGGGCAAGCCGTTTCGCCAACATCACTCGGCCCCGCGCCAGCCGCCCCGCCAGCGTCCCTTGTGGCCAACCCAGATGCCGGGCCGCTTCCTTGATGGGCCTGTCCTCCAGGTCGCATAGTACAATCGGCACACGATACTTGTCGGGCAGACAGCTCAATTCCCGATCGAGCACGGGCCGCAAATCGTCCCACAGTTCCCGCGCCTTGGCTTGGGGTTCGGGCATTTCCTTTACCTGCTTCTCCTTCGCGCGCCGCTTGGCGATCAACACTTTGGCTCGCAGGGCCGTGGTGTGCGCGACTCCATACAAGAAGTTGGCGACCCGCTCGCGCGGCACGACGGAAGCAGCTTTGCGGACCAGCACGAGGAAGGAGGCTTGGAAGGCGTCTTCGGCATCGTGGTCGTTGCCGAGAACGCGGCGGCAAACGCTCATCACCATCGGACCATGCCGGCGCACGAGAGCCGCGAACACGGCATCTTCGCGATGATTGAGGTAACGCTCCAGCAGTTGGCCATCGGTCAGCCCCGCCGCGTCTCCCAGAGCAACGGTTCGGCGCAGGTGTTCGAGAACCTTGTTCATCGGGTTGATCGCCATCGAACCTCCTTGCCGGATGATGGGCCACGCTCCTACTTACTATTCCTCAGTCGAACGCGGTTTTATACACTTTTTTTCTCGACCGAACCAGTCAGGGAATGCTGGCCGTCTTGTCGGCAACAAACCAAAAGGGATAATGATCGGGAAACTATTGTGAAGGGATCGCCCTCACCGTCCGAGGATCGCTCATGGCCAGTTTTCGCGGACATTTGGCATTCGCCGGCGCGCTCGGCGTCGGTTACGGCAGCCTGTCGTTCTTCGAGTGGGGCTACGACTGGGGACCGGCCTTGATCGCGGCAAGTCTGACGACGTTGGGCGGACTGCTGCCGGATCTCGACAGCGATAGCGGCGTGCCGGTACGCGAACTGTTCGGCGTCTCCGCCGCCATCGCTCCGTTCCTGCTCTACAAACAAGTCTACGAGCAATTCCATCATTCGACCGAACAAACGCTCGCCGTCCTGGCGGCCGTTTACGTCTTTATCCGCTATGTTTTGTCGAATATGTTCAAGCATTTCTCCGTCCATCGCGGCATGTTTCACAGTGTCCCGGCCATGCTCATCGCTGGCCTGACGACGTACTTGCTCTATCCCAGTGACAACAATGTACGTCTGCGCATCTTCCTCGCCGGGGCCGTCATGCTCGGCTTTCTCTCGCATCTGGTACTCGATGAGATTTACAGCGTCGATTTCATGGGCGTGCGTCTGCACCTCAACAAATACGCCGGCAGTGCGGTGAAGTTCGTGTCGAAATCGTGGCCCGCGACGCTGACGACGTATGTGTTGCTGGGATTGTTGGCCTGGCGTGCCTGGCTCGATTGGCCGCGTTGATTGCAGGAACTATTTAGATCGCTTGAGTATCCATTTTGCTAATTCGGCCACCAGCTCGGGCGTTACGGGATCCCAGCAAACCGTGTGATACGCGCCGTCCAGCTGCCGCCAGGTCTTGTCATCTTTCGGCGTGGCCGCGCGATCGAAGAAGCGGCGAGCGAGTGCGTTATCAATCACCCGGTCCTTGCCGCCGACGCAGACGAACAGCGGCAGCTTGATCGCGTCGGCGGCACGTGGCCACTCCGCTTGCATTTCGCCGATCGTCGTCAGGTAGGACAGCTTGACCTCGCGTAGAGCCAACTTGTCGGCGAGGCGTGCCTTGAGAAATCCCTTCGACTGTGTGCTGGAGTTGAGTTTGGCCTCAGTGCCGAGTTGGATACGTCCTTTCGTGAGGAGATTCTTGAGATCATCGCCGGGCTTGTCCCATTGCGTTTTGTGTAGCCCGAAAGCCGGCACAATCAGGGCCAGTCCCGCGAGACGCTGTTCGCCGCGCCAGGCGTAATCGGTGGCAAGGACGCCGCCCATGCTATCGCCCAGCAGCACAATCGGCGCGCCGGCATAACGCTGATGAATTCGCTCGATCACCGCACCGATGTCGGCTCGCAACACATGCGGCGGAGCCAGTTCGCCGCGCGTGCCTTCGGAACGGCCGTGACCGCGAAGATCCGGGACGACGAAAGGAATGCTCCGCGATGTGAATCCGGCGGCGACCGCGCCATAAGGTTCGCCGTGCATGCCGATGCCGTGGAGGAAGAGAGCCACGGGTTTCCCGGCGAGGGGTTTCGATGGTGCCCATTCGTGAACGACGAGCTTGCAATGATCGCGGGCTTGCACGTTCAACCGTTTGTACACGGGAGCCGGCGTACTGGGCGGTGTGGGGATGGATAAAGGATAACCATCATCCGCAATAAGCGCGGCAGCGCCGCCGATCAGGAACACACAGGCGAAGAACCAGGGCGTTTTCATGACGTCGTCCTCAATGACGTGGCGAACGGCCGACGTCAGCCGGCTGGTACAGCCTGCATCAACCCGCACCAGCCGGCTAACGCCGGCCGTTCGCCAAACCGCTGACCTCGGCGAGTATGGGACGAAGCGCCTCCATGATACGCCGCATGTGGCTCGATTTATTCAGCACATAAAAATGAATGCCGGGTACGCCGCGGCGCAGCAGTTCGGTCGCCTGAGCCACGCATTGACGAATCCCAACCTCCTCGGCGTGGCCGTCGTCCTCGCCGGCTTTTTCCAGATCGGCCTGCAACGCCAGCGGCAGTTGGGAGCCGCACAGTGACGTAATGCGCCGCACTTGCTTGGCCGACAACACCGGCAGAAGGCCCGGTACGATCGGCTTTGTCACGCCCAAAGCGCGGGCGGCGTCCACGAACGAGAAGAAATCGGCGTTATCGTAAAACAACTGCGTGATGACAATATCGGCCCCGGCGTCCACCTTGTTCTTGAAGTGCCGCAGGTCGGTGTCGCGGTCGGGCGATTCAATGTGCTTTTCGGGATAGCCGGCCACGGCCAAACCGAAACCCGTCGCGCTGTCGCCGTGATGGCGGCGAATGTGGGCGACCAATTCGTTGGCGTGACTGTAACCGTCCGGCGGCGGCGCGAAGGCCGTTTCACCCTTCGGCGGGTCGCCGCGCAGGGCGACGATGTTCTCGATGCCGGCGCGATGGATGTCATCGAGGATGCGATCGAGGTCGGCGCGGCTGGAGCCGACACAGGTTAAATGACAGGCCGACTCCATGCCGTACTCGCGCTTAATGAGGGCGGCGATCTCCAGCGTCCGCTCCTGTGTGGAACCGAGCGCCCCGTAGGTCACGGTCATGTAGCTCGGTCCCAAATCGATCAACTCCGGCACGACGCGCCGCAGCGTTTGCATGGCGGCATCGGTCTTCGGGGGGAAAACCTCAAACGAAATATGGGGGCCGGTCGTCCCGGCATAGAATTCGGCGAATCGCATGATCGGTTAACTCGTCGCTAAGAATGAATGGAAGGATTCTCGGCCTCGCGTGCCCGCTCTGTCACCACGTCCAACAACAGCGGATGCCGGCCCAACGGCTCAGCCAGGCGAAACTCAATCGCCGGAAAGCGCTCGGCTAACTTCGTCCGCGCTTCGGCCAAGTCGCGTCGAACATGGACGCCGGCCGACAGAAAATAGGGCAGCAGGATTACGCACTCGGCCCCTTGCGCCACGCAGCGGCAACCGCCCTCCTCCATGCCCGGTTCAGCCAGTTCGAGAAACGACGCCTCGACAATCGGCCAGCCGCGTGCGCGCAGACCGGCAACGACATGATGGAGGTCCGCGTTGGCCTCCTCCTGCCGGCTGCCGTGAGCGATGAGCAACAAGGCCGTCTTCACAAAAGCGTCTCCTCTCGGATGAACGAAGTTCTCCTTATTGTAGTGGGGAGCAGGGGGTGAGAGCGATATACTTCCTCAAGCGGCGACGCGAGAAAGTTGGTTCGGGAGAGAGAGGAGAACATGTCCGTCCATCGCAAACCCACGCGCGCGGAGATTGCTGCCGCCGAAGGCAAAACTGTTCCCGATGTCCTCGCCGCGGATTTGCGGGTTCTCTTCTGCGGCATCAATCCCGGCCTGTATACGGCGGCGATCGGTCATCATTTCGGCCGGCCCGGCAATCGCTTCTGGCCGGCGCTGCACGCGGCCGGCTTCACCGCTCGCCTGCTGTCGCCGTATGAGGAGCGCGAACTGCTGCCGCGCGGCTGCGGCATCACCAATATCGTCGCTCGCGCCAGCGCTCGCGCCGACGAGTTGACCGACGACGAATTGCGCGAGGGTGCCCGTGTCTTGAAGCGAAAGATCGCTCGCTATCGGCCGAAGTTCATCGCGTTTCTGGGCATCACGGCTTATCGCACAGCGTTTCAGCGACCCAAGGCCGTTCTCGGTCGCCAAGAGGAAATGCTCGCGGAAGCAGCGATCTGGGTTCTCCCTAATCCCAGCGGACTGAATGCCCATCATACCCCCACGGATCTGGCTCGGTTGTTTGGTGAATTACGACAAACTGCTGAAGCGGAGTTTCCACATGGAAGAAAGGTTCCTTAATCCTTCGAGCGAACGGGCTCACTACCGTTTCCCCGCTGGGAAAGCAGGATTCGTAGGGTGGGCAGAGGGCCGCGAGGCCCACCATGTCTCGCTGGTGGGCCTCGCGGCCCTCTGCCCACCCTACCAAGACGATCTACGCAACAACAGGAATGCACCCAATGGCCCCTCCTTGCTTTCGTTGGTACACTTCTGTCACGCTCCGAATAAACGCACCACCCGTTCACACCGAGGACTATCATCATGCGTTATTCCCTGCGGTTCCTGCTCGCCCTCGTTGGCGTTTTCGCCGTATGCCATACCGCGCCCGCCGAGGAGCCGGCGAAGTCAACGTCCATTCAGCAAGACATTCTCCATCATCTCGACAACCTGCGCACGGATCTGGTCGCCGTCAATCAGGACATCTGGACGTTCGCCGAACTGGGTTTGCAGGAGCATCGCTCGGCGGCGCGGCTGGCGGGGGTGCTGAAAAAAGCAGGATTTCGCGTCAAGGAGGGTGTCAGCGCTATGCCGACGGCGTTCGTCGCCGAGTACGGCTCCGGCAAGCCGATCATCGGCATTCTCGCCGAGTACGACGCGCTGCCGGAATTGTCGCAGCAGGCCGGCGCAACCACGCGCAAGGCCATCTCCGGCCAGAGTGCGGGACATGGTTGCGGACACTGCGCTCTCGGCACCGCCGCCGTCGGCGCGGCCCTCGCCGTCAAGGACGCCATCGACAAACACCATCTCAAGGGCACCATTCGTCTGTACGGCACGCCAGCCGAGGAAACCGTCATCGGCAAAGTGTACATGACGCTCGACCGTCAATTTGCCGATCTCGATGCCTGCCTGCACTGGCACCCCGGCACGAAAAACCGCGTTTCGTATATGTCGTCCAAGGCGCTGATCTCCGCGAAGTTCACGTTCACCGGCCTACCCGCGCACGCCTCCGGCAGTCCTGAAAAGGGACGTAGTGCCCTCGATGGCGTCGAATTGATGAACGTCGGTGCCAACTATATGCGCGAGCATGTAAAAGAGACAAATCGCATCCATTATGTCATCACCAACGGCGGCGCGCAGCCGAACGTCGTGCCGGCCACGGCTCAGGTGTGGTACTTCGTTCGCGCCAATACCCACGAAGATGTCGAACGCAATTTCGATTGGCTGCGTGACATCGCCGACGGCGCGGCCAAGATGAGCCGAACGAAAGTGGCCGTGCGCATCGACACCGATTGCCATGAGATTATTCCGAATCTGCCGCTGTCGCGCGTCATTATGCGCAACTTCCAGCGCGTCGGAGCGCCGAAGTTCGACGACGCCGACCGCGACCTCGCGCGTCGCTTGCAGGAGCCGCTGCGCATCGAGTTCGCCTTGAAGGAGCGCAAGCCGCTCAACGACACGATTGAACCTCTGCCGGAGAAGCCGTATTCGGCCAGCGGCGGCTCGACCGATGTGGGCGACATCAGTTGGCATGTGCCAACCTCCGGCCTGGATACGGCTTGTTTCGCGGCCGGCAGTCCGGGCCACAGCTGGCAGAACGTCGCCGCCATCGGCTCGCCCATCGGTCACAAGGGATTGCTGGTCGCCGCCAAGGTGCTGGCGCTCAGTGCCGTCGATTTGCTGCAAGATTCGCAAGCGCTCAAAGATGCCAAGACGGACTTTCAGGAACGCATGAAGGAACGCGAATACACAACCAAGATCCCCAAGGGACAGAAAGCGCCGCGGGCGATTCGCTGACCTTTTGGCCGCTTGCGGCTTCGCGCGAAGCCGCAAGCGGCCAAAAGGCGGCGGCTACGATACAATCGATAACGCCCTCGGAACGGACGAAACGAAAGAGGCAAGTCTGCAAGTCGCGAACCAGTGGTGGAGGGACAAGCAAGCGGAACTCGACATTGCCTTGCGTCCGGCCCGGAGGCCGCAACCGATGGAGGATATTGCCGCCGCGTCTCTCGGAGTGCCAGCCGATCTCTTCGGCAATGTGCGACATCTGTTGGAAGCCGCCTTGCTCCGCGAGGAAGCCGAGCGACGGAAGGGTAAGCCGATCGCGCCAGGTGACGACGAAATCGATATCGTTTTTGACGCTGGCAATCCGCTCTTTGATTCCGGTTCCACTCAACGCCGCGATGAACCTCTGTCCGACCCAGAAGACGCGGAGACGATCCGCCGCCGCGAGGTTATGGCGTTGCTCGAACGGCTCTTGTTCGGCACCGACGACGGTTAGTGCGTCGTCGGGGTTGGAAGAAAGCGTTGATCGCTTTGGGTCATACACTGGGCATTGTCGCTCGGACGACTGCGGCTGCGAGTTGAAGAGGTGAAGTCCTTAAAGGCGGCTCACAAGGATGGCCATGGGGATCCGCTTGCCGCTTTACCCCCGGAGTGGCTTTCAGATCTCCTACAGATTTCTGGACTTAAAGTGGACAGAGCCGGGATCGAACCGGCGACCTAAGGATTTTCAGACCCTGAACCGCACCCGCGAAGCCTCATCGCGTTGCGAGTAATACTAGAGGTGCCAACCACTTCCGTCAACGCATTTACGAGCCTTCGTTCCATTATCTGGGCTAATTTCGGCCGTACCTTCACGCCGTACGCCCGTGCTGAACACCTCGCCGCGTTCGGGCATATTCGACGGTTTGTGAAATCATCGCTGGCCGTCTGGGTGGTGGTTCAAGAAAAAAAGAATAATTGGACCTTGATATCCTTTAAGGGGTCCGATACGTTGACCTAATCAGCGGATAACTGGAGTTAATTGTCCGCAATGTTCCGCCTTTAGGCAAGCTGCGATGCTTGCTCTGCGAGACGAGGGACGATCAGGCCCGCATCCGTCCCTTCTTTTCACTGGGAGAATCCTCGAAATGCTTCGCACACGTTGTGAAATGCAAGATGGAGGTTCTTCTGTGCCGTCCATCGCAGTGGAGGCCATGGCATGAGTACCTCGACTGCATCCGGTGTTCCGGCGCGCTCGCTGACTTGGCAACGCGCCGCCGATTATCTGGAACTGACCAAGCCGAAGATCGTGCTGATGGAGTTGGTCACGGTGGCGGTGGCGGCGGTCGTGGCCAGTTCCGGCGCGCCCAACCTCTGGTTGCTCGCCCACGCCTTATTCGGCACCTTTCTGGTAGCTGCGGGGGCCACCGCTTGGAACCAGTGGCTGGAGCGGTATTCTGACGCCTTGATGCACCGCACGGCCGATCGCCCCTTACCCGCAGCGCGTTTGTTCGGTTGGGAAGTGGTGTTGTTCGGCACCGCCACGACACTCGCCGGTGTCGCGTACCTCGGTTTGTTGGTCAATCTGCCGACGGCCGCGCTGGGCGCGCTCACCTGGCTGACTTATGTGGGCATTTATACGCCTCTCAAGTCGCGTTCACCCACGAGTACCCCTGTGGGCGCGGTGGCCGGAGCCTTACCGATCTTAATGGGTTGGACTGCCGTCGGCGGACAATTGAACCTCAGCGCGGCGACGCTGTTTTCGATCGTCTTTCTCTGGCAGTTCCCGCACGTCATGGCCATCGCCTGGATTTACCAGCGGCAATATGCCGCTGCGGGAATAAAGTTGCTGCCTGTCGTCGAACCCACGGGACTACTCGCGGGCATTCAGGCAGTAGGGGGGGCGTTGGTCCTGGTGCCGGTAAGTCTCTTGCCAGCCATACTCGGTTTCGCCGGCCCTATGTACTGCATTTGGGCGCTCACGCTCGGCTTAGGGCAATTGTTTTACTCCTCGGCGTTTCTGCTGCGCAGGAACGACCAAACGGCCCGCGCGCTGTTGCGGGCATCCTTGATCTATTTGCCGGCGTTGTTGCTGCCGCTCACCGCCGGTTCGTTTCGGTACTAGATGACATTACTTACAAGCGAGGTTCGATGCAATGTGCAAACACATGGAACGAAAGTGTCTTACTGGGCGATGGGCGAAGCAGGCGCTAATGACCTTATCGTTGCTCTCCATGATTGCCATCAGCCCCATACTGGTGGGCTGTAGTTCCAAATCGGCCAAGCCACCGATCAAAGCGACGCTGGTTGGTAAGGGAACCATTGGCGGTCGCGTGACGCTGGAGGGAACACCTCCCAAGGAGCAGATATTGCCGATCACAACGGATGCCTCTTGCACCGCTTCCTGCAAGAAGCATGGCACGGAACTGCCGCGGTACACACGCACCTATGTGACCAAGGATGGCGGGCTTGGAGATGTGTTGGTTACATTGATCGATATTCCTCCTCAACCCATTCCCGAGGGGACGGCTGCGCTAACCATCGACCAACGCGGCTGTGAATACCATCCCTACGTGGCTGCCTGTCAAGTCGGTCAGACGGTCCACGTCACCAACGAGGATCCGTTAACCCACAACATCCATACGCTGCCCAAGGTGTCCGGCAATAAGGAAGTGAACAAGAGCCAGGCCGAGGGGAGCAAGCCGCTGGAATTCGTCTATGACAAGCCGGAAGAGTTCCTCCAGTTCAAATGCGATGTCCATCCGTGGATGTTCAGCTACGTCAGCGTCATAAACCATCCGTTTTTTGCCGTCACCAGCGAAGATGGCCACTTTGAAATCAAAGGGCTTCCAGACGGCAAATACAAAGTGAAGTTTAAGCATCGCAAGGCGGGCGAACAGGTCAAAGAAGTCGAAGTTAAAGACGGCAAGGCTACCGTCGATGTCGTGCTGAAGGTTCCGGCGGCATAGTGCATTATCACCGCGCGGCTCCATGCTTATGTAGGGGATAATAAGATGACGGCATCGCACGAATTGGGTTTCGTCCGCAAGTACATATTTTCCGTCGATCACAAGGTGATCGGGATTCAATACCTCCTGACTTCGCTCACATTTTTACTTATCGGCCTCACGCTGATGCTCATGATGCGGTGGCAGATAGCCAATCCCGGCCAACCGGTGCCGGTGGTCGGAGGACTGTTGGAGAGCGCGTTGGGAGAACCCGCCGGCGAAGGGAAAATCTCCGCCGATCTGTACAATTCGTTCGGTGCCATGCACGGGACCATCATGATCTTCCTGGGGGTTGTGCCGCTGGTGTTCGGCGCGTTTGGCAACTACCTCGTCCCACTGCAAGTTGGGGCGGGGGACATGGCATTCCCCAAAATGAACATGCTGAGCTACTGGCTTTATGTGCCCGGTGGTCTCATCATGCTGGTCAGTTTCTTTGTTCCTGGCGGTGCCGCACAAGCGGGTTGGACCTCCTACCCGCCATTGGCCACAATCATTCCAACCGATGGTCAAACCTACTGGCTGGTGGCAATGTTATTTATTATCACGTCATCGCTGCTGGGTTCGATCAACATCATCACGACGGTGATTCAATTACGGGTTCCCGGTCTGACCTGGATGCGGCTGCCTTTTTTTGTCTGGACGGAATTTGTCACGGCATTCCTCTTGCTATTGGCATTTCCTCCGCTGGAGGCGGGATGTATTTTGCAATTGATGGACCGCCTAGCCGGGACAAGCTTCTTCATGCCGCATGGCCTGGTAGTGTCCGGGCAACCGGCCACGGGACTGAGTGGCGGTGGTAGTCCGTTATTGTGGCAGCATCTATTTTGGTTCCTGGGGCATCCGGAAGTCTATGTGCTGGTTCTGGCACCGATGGGCATCGTCACCGAAGTGATTGCCAATAACACGCGCAAACCGATCTGGGGCTATCGCTACTTGGTCGGTTCGGTGCTGGCCATCGGCTTTCTGTCGATGGTCGTCTGGGCGCACCACATGTTCGTAACGGGCATGGGGGCGGGCATCGCGACGTTCTTCCAAACGACGACCACCATCATCTCCATTCCCTCGGTGGTCATTATGACTTGCCTGATGCTGTCACTGTGGGGAGGCTCGATTCGCTTCACGGTCCCCATGCTGTTCGCGCTCGCTTTTTTGTCGGCGTTCGGTATCGGCGGTTTGACAGGCCTGCCGATGGCGCTCCCCATGTCCGACGTGGCACTGCACGATAGCTACTATATTATCGGTCACTTCCATTATTTGGTGGCACCCGGAACGATCTTCGCCGTCTTTGCGGGGATCTATTACTGGTTTCCCAAGGCGACCGGGCGGCACATGAACCAGAAGTTGGGACACGTCCATTTCTGGGGTTCACTGGTCTGCATGAATTTGATTTTCTTTCCGATGTTGATTCAGGGACTAGCCGGCATGGAACGGCGCATGTCCGACGGCGGATACAACTACTCGGCGGCTCATCCTTCCAACGAAGGCGTGGTCGGCGCACTGAGCGGGACTGTCATGCAGTTGAATGGTGTGATTGGCTGGGCGGTGCTGGCGCTGGGAGCCTTCCAACTTCCATTCATTTACAACTTCTTCTCTAGCGCGTTTGCCGGCCGGCGCGTTGAGAGCGACAATCCCTGGCAGGCGACGACCCTTGAGTGGCAGACGCCCACGCCGCCGCCTCATGGAAATTTCGTGCAAGAGATGTTCGTTTACCGCGAACCGTACGCCTACAGCCTGTCGCATTCAACTCAACCGCTAACGTCAACACGGAAATCGAACGGATCGAACGGCAAGATCCTCGATTTTGAGACACAAAACCAGCCCGTCGCGATGGCAAATGGTAACCCCGCGAAGCAAGAGGCACCGGTATGAAGATTCCATACACGAGTGAAATTCGTGAAGACACTGGGCTATATAACGCCAAGATAGGAATGTGGTTGTTCTTGGCATCCGAAGTGATGCTGTTTGGTGGACTCTTTTCCGCCTATGTGTTCCTGCGCATCGGCGCACGGGAAGGGGAGTGGCCTCATGGACTTCTCAACATCCCGATCGGTGCGTTCAATACACTGGTGCTGATCACTTCGTCCTTGACGGTGGCCTTATCGTGGACGACGCTGAAAGCGGGCGATTTCCAACGCTATCGACGATTGCAAATTGTCACACTCGTCTGCGCGGCGCTGTTCTTAGGAATTAAGAGTTGGGAATACTACGACAAGTTCAGCCATTATGAGATCTGGCTGAACAAGCCGCTGACGGCTAAGGAATATCCGCAATTGGCGGGTCACTCTACCGAGGCCGATCTGCCGATCACTTCGGTCGTTGGGCACATTGAGGGAGTTGGCCCGTTTGAGACATTGGCGTCATTGCAAGAGGCGGGTATGTCGACGGTCAAAATCCATCCGGATGCGTTTCACTACCGCTTGACGGCGCTGCAGCAGGCAGAGCGACGCAAGGTGGAGAAGGCGACTGGGGTGAGGGCAGTGCATGCCGAGACTGACGAACACGCAAACGTGTCAATCGATGTTTCACACATCGCGCGGATGTCGGCGTTCGTTCCCAAGCATGGAACATTCTTCGCCACTTACTTTACGCTGACAGGTCTGCACGCGTTGCACGTGGTGGGCGGAGCGTTGGCGTTTGCCTTTATCCTCTGGCCAGGCGCGCGCATGTGGCGCGACGATCCGAAGCGCTATACGAACAGTGTCGAATGCGTTGGACTATTTTGGCACTTTGTCGATCTGGTTTGGATCTTCCTGTTTCCAATCTTGTATTTGCTGTAGCCAACCAGCAAAGAAAGGGTAACTATGTCCAATGTATCCCAATCTCCGGAATTGGCCGTGCCAAGTGGTTCATCGGCAGAAGCGCACGAAATCCGGCACGAGCAAAAACGATATTTGGCGGTGTACGCGGTGTTGGTCGTTGGCACCGTATTAACCGTCGCCATGTACTACGTTCACTTTGAAGTGCTGTGGCAGACGGTGGGCGTGGCGCTCTTGATCGCGGCTACGAAAGCCACCTGCGTCGCGGCTATTTTCATGCACTTGTGGCATGGCCAGCGAGACATATATAAAATACTGTTTTTTACAGGTGTGTTCGTGGCGGCCATGCTTGCCCTCACAACCTATGCGCACTTTAGCTTGCCGGGAATAGGGCATTATCTGAGGTAGCAAGATGTCGCTGAAAGCTTTTCATTTGTTGTTTATCGCCATCTCCGAACTGCTACTGTTCGGATTCGCCGGTTACGAAAGTTATCGTTACTGGGCACTGGCGGGCAGTCGGAGCGATTTGTGGATTGGCTTTGCCTCAAACCTGTTTGGGTTTGTACTCCTGATTTACGCCTGGTTCTTTCTACGGAAGACCAAAGACATCGGTCTGGTGTGAAAGAGACGTGCCGGCTCGTGTTTGACTTCCTCCGCGATACTCTAGTGCTTGAGGTAAGTGCCATGTCGAAAATCATTAAGAGCCTACCTGAAATCTCAACCGTGGAGAAGCGTTCTAGGCCGCATGGGGCAAAAGACGGACTGGAAGACCGTCCCACGGATGTGAGTCGCGGTCTAATCTCTGGTTTTCGGGTAGGTTCCAAGAGGAAAATTCCCTGGATCGTCATGAGCATTGTGTTCGCGGTGCCTCGGTCGGCATTTGCTTGTGCGGCCTGCACGGGACGCAGCGACGATGCCGTGGCCCAGGGTATCAATGCCGCCGTCTTCACGCTGTTGCTCGTGTTGCTCGTGGTGCTGGGATCATTAGTTAGCTTCTTGGCCTACTTGATTCGTCGCGCGGCGAAACACCCGTTGATGCTACCCCATGTGCCAGGGCAATCGTATCAAAATAGACTGGTTTCCTCGTACTTTTGGGATGGGCGTGGTCGCAAACCGCTTCCTTATCCTCGGAATGTGTGAAATCCACCTAAAAATCGATCCGGTTTTGATGCGTTTGTCCTGCCCGGTGTGCAGGAAGGAGCGATGTGACAATGGACGGGACTAACAAGCTACTTGCCAGCGCGTTATCTGCCTGGCAATTCGACTGGCTGAACCTGCCGCAGCTCGCTTCACGGCACGGTGAGGACGTTGACGGCTTACTACTAGGTCTTCACAATGTAATGTTGCTCTTGTTTGTGGGCTGGATCATCTATCTTTTTTTCGTGTTATGGCGCTTCCGGGCCAAGCGCAATCCTCAGGCGAATCCGGTCGGCGTGAAGACCTTCATTTTCGTGCTGCTCATCGGCTTCGTGGTGGTAGAGGAAGCGGTGACGCTGTTCGGCGCTGGCATTCCGCTCTGGAACAATTTCGTGACCGTGTATCCAGATGAGAAGCAGGCAACGGTAGTACGAGTCACCGCGCAACAATTCACATGGAATGCCCGCTACCCTGGTAAAGATGGTAAGTTCGGTGCGCAACATCACACATTGATTAGTGCTAAGAATCCGCTGGGTTATATTCCCAGTGACGAAGCAGGCAAAGATGATGTGGTGCCACCGTTGAAGGATATTCGTGTACCACTAGAACCGATCGATGCGGACGGGGACGGCAAGCAAGATGTCGATTTACTCGGACGCCCCCAATTCAAACCGGTTATCATTTACTTGACGAGCATGGATGTCATTCATAGTTTCAAGGTACTGCCATTGCGAATCACCCAAGATGCGATTCCCGGGATGATTATCCCGATCCATTTCATGCCGACACGCTTAGGGAAATACCCGATCACCTGTGCGCAGTTATGTGGCAATGGTCACGCCACCATGATTGGCTGGCTGACCATAATGGACAACAGCCCCCAGCGCGCGGCCGATGGAACCATTATTACTCCTGGAGCCTTTGATCGGTGGCAGGCGTCGCACGTCGCTGGCAACGCGCCACAGGGGGGATTTGAATGAAGAATCAAGACAAGTTACTGTTGGCTATGGCGACCGTCATGCTGTTACTGGCTGTCCCGTACTTGCTGGTAAAAACCGGCGTTTGGGATCCAGCGGTGTCGGCCGCATCCCGCGCTTCCGATGCGCTCCCGATGCGCGACCCCGATGATTTGCCGGTCATCTGCCAGCTCGCCGATTTTTCAATGACCAATCAATTGGAGCAGACCGTTCGTCGAGCAGACTTGTTGGGCGAAGTCTGGGTGGCGGACGTCATCTTCACTCGCTGTCCAGGCCCCTGCGCGATGATGACCGCGCGAATGGCCGACTTGCAAGCCTCCATTGCAAAAGAGCGGCCCGTCAAGTTCATTTCTCTAACGGCAGATGCCGAGTACGACACGCCCAAGGTGTTACGCGGTTACGCGGAGCGCTTCCAAGCCGACTCGCAACGATGGAATTTTCTTCACGCGTCGAAACCAGCCATCGTTGACCTCGCGGTCAACAATTTGAAGTTGGTGGTGTTGGACAAGGAACAAGAGCGACAATCGGCCAATGATTTGTTTATTCACTCGACGAGTCTGGCCTTGGTGGACAAGCACGGTCGCCTGCGTGGCGCGTTTGAATCGGTGCCGGTAGACGTGTCCGACGATCCCCAGTTCGCGGATGCGCGGCCGCCCCTCGACAACTGGCAATCCACATTGAAGCCACGACTACTCAAAGCGATTGAACGGCTCATCGCGGAAGATTGATCGCCCGGAGAAAATACTTGACCTAAAGGAATCATGGCTTATGCAATCCCTCGCTCTTGTGCTTTTCCTGGTCTGGACGGCGATCATCGTCGCAACATTTGCTGTCGTCGCGCGCAGCGGCAATTCGCCCGGCGAGTTGCCCCTGATGGCCTACAAGCGGAACAGAGTTCTTTTCCTCTCGTTCCTATTAGCCTTCGCCGCAGTATCGCTCTTCCTCACTTTACCGGACACACCTTATCCGGTCGAAGGGGTCAAGCCGGATCGGGTGGTGTATGTTTCCGGCAAGCAGTTCGCGTTCAAGCTGTCGGATAAACCAATCTCGCGCGAGGACGCTCTGGACGATGAAGTCTTCTTATCGATTAAGCCGATTCGAGCCGGCGAATTAGTTGAGTTCCGCATATCGGGCATCGACGTCACGCATGGATTTAGTATTTACGACCGCGCAGGCACAGTTCAGGCACAAACGCAAGCTATGCCGGGGTATGTCAATCGCCTCCGATATCAATTTTCGCAAAGCGGAACCTACCCTGTGCTGTGTTTTGAATTATGTGGCATCGGCCACCCCACCATGAAAGCGGAATTGAAGGTTGTGGACAAGGAAACTGCCACGAACGCAGTCGCGAGCAATTAGAAGACAATATTACCCATCAGGAGACGCAAGATGAGCGCATCACCCAACAGTGAAGCGTTGCCCATGGTCGAAATGTCCGCTACTGAAACACGTTCCGCCAACAGGTTGACTCTTTTTTGGGTCATTTCACTGTTGATTCTGTTCCCCTTCCTGGTTTTGCTCGGTTTGACGCTTCGCAGCGCGCAAAGCAAACTGCTGCCGGCTGATTTACTCCCCGCCGAGCGATTCTATAGCATTCTCACCTTGCATGGCTTGGGAATGGTCGGATTGTGGTTTGTGGCGGTCATGGCCGGTGTGTGCGTGGAGTTGAGAAAATATATTCGTTTGCGCATGTGGGCCAACTGGACTGCATTTTTGGGTACGCTGCTGGGAGTGGTCTTGCTGGTCGTCGCCACGCTCATCGGGAAGTATGGCCCCGGCTGGTATTTCCTTTACCCTCTGTCAATTTCACCCAAGGGTGTTTGGCAGGATTGGGCAACTTACACATTTCTGTTGGCGATTGCTATTCTGGGAGTGAGCTGGTCCGTTTGGAACATCGATGTCCTCTGGGGAATCGCTCGTCGATACTCCTTGTCAGCGGCATTGTCATGGCACTACATCACAGGCCGGCCCGGTCTCGAGGTGCCGCCGTTCATTCTGATCGTCACGATCTCTATAATCGCCAACCTGACGGGCCTGATTTCGGCCGTTATTATGTTGGGACTGTATGGTTTGGAATTAGCGGGATTCGCCGATATGAGCGATGCCCTGTTGATGAAGAACCTGATCTTCCTTTTCGGGCACCTCATCGTCAACATTATAATGTATTTGGGCGTCGGATTGGTATACGAGTTGCTTCCCGAGTTCGCAGGTCGTCCTTGGAAGAACTCTCGATGGGTCGCGATAGCCTGGAATCTCGTATTAGTGTTGATCATTATCGCCTATTTTCACCATCTCTATATGGATTTTGCGCAATATAAGGCGGTTCAGATCATCGGCCAAGTGGCCTCCTATGGGGTGGCGATCCCCTCGGCTGTCGTGAGCGTTTACGGCGCGCTGGCTTTGGTGTGGAGGGCCCGAATGCAATGGTCAATGGCTTCGATGATGATGTACCTCGGCGTAATGGGTTGGTGTATTGGTGGCATGGGCGCACTGATCGACTCGACCATCGCCTTCAATACCAAATTCCACAATACGCTGTGGGTTCCAGCACACTTTCACACCTATTTTCTTCTGGGTGTGGTTCTGATGATTTTGGGCGGAACCTTCCACCTGTGCGGTAAGCTGTCAGGGCTGCCGGAAAACCTTCGACGGTCACGTTGGTGTACCGCGTTGATCTGCGCCGGTGGCTACGGCTTTGTGCTGATGTTTTATCTCGGCGGCGCGAACTCCATTCCTCGCCGCTACGCACAGTATCACGAGTTGATTTCGACCGGCACGTGGCTGGCCGGTGCCGCATTGGTGTTCATCACGGTGCTGTTCGTCGGAGTGCTAATTTACCTCTGGGAGACGGGACGACGATGTGTAGTCGCGTTAAAAAAGGTCTAACATCGATCGCGCTGCTGGCGATCACGTTGACCGTTGCGACGTCGATTTTGCAGCCGAGCAAAGTTGCCGTCGCCCAGGAGATTCCCGATCCGAACTTGATCTTCAAGCCACCGGATGAGTCGCGCTTGCTCGGCCGCAAGGTGCCCGACATCGGCCTGCGCTATGCCGATGGAAGTAGTGGCCGCTTGAGCGACTTGTGGGCCGAGCGTCCGGTGTTTGTCACGCTCGTCTTCTCGCGCTGCGTCGGTATCTGTTCGCCCTACTTGGGATTGCTGAAGAAGACGGTCGAACAAGTTGGCTCCAGCGGCGATCGCTATCAGATGGTGGTTATCAGTTTCGATCTCCGCGACCACCCCGAAGATTTGAAGGATCTGGCCAAACACCACGGCTTGGAAGCCGACCGAGGATGGACATTCGCGGCCCCGGCCAGCCAGCAAGACCTGACGGCATTGTGCCAAGCGCTCGATTTTGACTTTCGCTGGGACGAAGCGCGACAGCAGTACAACCATCCGGCCATCACGGTCGCATTGCGTTCTGGAACGTTCGTCCGAATCTCCGTGGGAGAAGAGATTTCACCGAGGCAGTTCGCGGAGATGTTGGCGGACGCGCGGGGCGAGTTTGTTCCTTTCGCTCCCATCCCTGGCCGGCGCGGCGCGTTGTTCCGCTGTTTCGATTACGATCCGCAGCGTGGATTCACGCCGAATTGGGGCATGTTGATTCTGGTCTTCCCGGCTGCCGCCGCGCTCACGCTGGCTGCCGGGATATTTATGGCGGCGCGGTTTGGTCGCTCCTCTGGCCGCAATTCACAAGATGCGCTCTCACTTGAACGCTCTGCGCGAAAGTGCAATGAGTGAACGGGTGGGCGTACGGTTTGGGATTCTCGGCACGGAAACACCTCCTCATAGGATGGAGGCGGGTGCGGCATCGGATTCCATTATTCCACTATTCAGCGTGTCCTTACCGTTCCACTTTTCCACTTTTCGTGGATCGGATGCTTCGGCCTCTGTAGGCTATTCTATGCCCGGAAAAGTGGACGAATAGTAGAATGCAACTAATGTGCGGCTAACGCGATGGAAATGAAAAAGCCGTAACCCTGTGAGGCTACGGCTTTTCTGTCGAATGGACAGAGCCGGGATCGAACCGGCGACCTAAGGATTTTCAGTCCTTCGCTCTACCAGCTGAGCTATCTGTCCAACGTCCGAAAACGCATTGTTAACATAGGCGAATCCGTCCAGTGCGTCAACTTCCTCGCCGGGACATCTTCGAAATAACAGACCGCGTTCACTCCACCGTAACGCTCTTGGCCAAGTTGCGCGGCTTGTCCACGTCGCAGCCACGCAATAGCGCGATGTGATAGGCCAGCAGTTGCAACGGCACCACGGACACGAGCGGTTGCAGATAGTCGGGCACGTCCGGCACGTAAATCACTTCATCGGCACGGGCAGCGACCTCCTCGTCGCCCTCGCAGGCAATGGCGATGACGGGACCACCACGCGCTTTGACTTCCTCCAGATTGCTCATCACCTTGTCGAAGATTGCTCCACGCGGCAGCAGGAACACCGAAGGCGTATCTTCGTCCACCAGAGCGATCGGCCCATGCTTCATCTCGGCGGCAGGGTAGCCTTCGGCATGGATGTAACTGATTTCTTTCAGTTTCAGGGCACCTTCAAGCGCCACCGGAAAATGATACTGGCGACCAAGGTACAGGATATTCGCCACATGATAGTAGCGTTCGGCGATGCGGCGGACGGTGTCATGACACGACAGCGCGCGGCGAACGGCGTCGGGGATCGCGCGCAATTCGCGGATCATTTGCGTTCCTTGCAGGCTGGAGAGGTGGCGCATGCGTCCGAAGTAGAGGGCGAGCATGGCGAGGACGGCGACCTGATTGGTAAACGCTTTCGTGCTGGCCACGCCGATTTCAGGACCAGCGTGCAGATAGACGCCGCCATCCGCCTCCCGCGCGATGCTCGAACCCACCACATTACACAGCGCCAATGTCGGATGTCCCTTGCGTTTCGACTCACGCAGCGCCGCCAGCGTGTCGGCCGTTTCTCCCGATTGGGTCAGGGCGATGACAATCGTGTTGCGATCGATGGGCGGATTGCGATAGCGAAACTCGCTGGCGTATTCGACTTCGACGGGAATGCGGGCGAACTCCTCGAAGAGATATTCACCGACCAACGCCGCATGGTAACTCGTGCCGCATGCCGTCAAGATGATGCGCTCGGCACGCCGGAGGTGCTGGGTATCGAGATTCAGACCGCCGAAATGACTGGTAGCGTCGGAGTCATCGAGCCGGCCACGCAGCGCATTCTCCAGCGCTTCGGGCTGCTCATAGATCTCCTTGAGCATATAGTGATCGAAGACACCCTTATCGGTGTCGGCGGGATCCCAGTCAATCACGTGAACCGGCGCTTCAACCCGCGTGCGCTCGTGATCGAGAATGTGCCAATCGTCGGCCGTCAGCACGCACAGTTGATGGTCCTGCAAGTACACCACGCGCTCGGTCTGGCCGACGAGGGCGCTGGGATCGCTGGCCAAAAAATTCTCGTTCTCGCCGATGCCGAGGACCAGCGGGCTGCCCAGACGCGCGCCGAGGATCATTCCCGGAAATAGCGGACTGAGTACCGCCAGGCCGTAGGTGCCCTTGAGCATGGCCAGGGTTTTGGAGACGGCCTCAATGAAGTCATCCGGCGAGGTTTCGTCAACGGACAGATGACGGGCGATGAGTTGGGCGATAATCTCGGTGTCGGTGTCGCTGTGGAACTCGACGCCCTCGCTTTCGAGCTGGCGCTTCAGCGTGGCGTAATTTTCGATGACGCCATTGTGGACGACGGCCACCAGATCATCCCCGCCCAAGTGAGGGTGAGCGTTGCGATCGTTGGCGGGGCCGTGCGTTGCCCAGCGGGTGTGACTGATGCCGACGCGGCCCGGAGAGGGGTGATCGCGAAGGTGACGGGCCAGATCGGCGATGCGGCCGGCTCGCTTGCGGAGATGCAGCCGCGAACCAACCAGCGTCGCCAGGCCGGAGCTATCGTAACCGCGATACTCCAGCCGACGCAGCCCCTCGATGAGAATGGGTTCCGCCTCGCGGATGCCCGTATAGCCGATGATACCACACATGCCTGTTCCTCCCTGAACGGCGACGAGGGTGCAAGATCATCCCGGATGGATGCTGAGATTGCCGAGTTTACCGCGATGCTTTCCCGCTCACAAGACCGCTTCCCAAGTTATCGCATCCCGTGACATAGCCCCTCTTGTTTTTCGCTTGGCAACTCCGTACTCTCCCGCTCCGTTTCGGATCCGTAAGCGATCCTGTCTAGTGAAGGAGGCCTCTCGATGACGAAACTCACTCCGGTGTTGTCGCTCGTGGTGTGGTTGGCGAGCCTGGGCGTGGTGCATGCGCAGACGATGGCGAAACCGCTGGGCAAGTGGGAACGCAAGATCGGCAAAAGCCACGTTACCCTCCTCGTCGAGGAAAATCGACTGCATGCCATCGTCATTGGCGAAAAGCCTTGCATCCTGCACGCCGATTACGGCCTGACCAAGGATGGCGTCATTTACGGCGTCATCACCAGTATCGAGTGCGACGACGAGGACGATGACTTCATTCGGGCGTCCTTCGACGCGCCGTTCAGCTGCCGTTTTCGCATCGATGAAGGTTCGTTGAATATCCGCGATCTGAAATTTCATGAAGGCAACAGCAAGGATGATGTGTGGAATGGTCGCTTCAAACCGATCGCTCCCGCGCCAACCCGCACCGCAACCATGTCGCTTTTTCCCACGACATCCGAAAGGCTTGTGCCTCAACCCCTGCCGTCTGCCCAGACAACCGGTTTCTCCGTTGGCACGACACCAAGCGAGCAAACAGGCAATGGCCTTTTCTCTGGTTATATGCCCTACTAAACCGCATTGGCCTGCCAGCCCGCAGCGCCAGCAAGGGTGAATCGTTCCCCTTTCGCATCCAGTTAAGCGGTCGCTGACTCGGCTCCCCTCTCCCCCGTACTCGGGGGAGAGGGGTTGGGGGTGAGGGGGTGGTAGCGTCAAAAGCAAACTCTGTCTGTCTTTGCGGCGTTCTCCCCCTCACCCCCAACCCCTCTCCCCCGAGTACGGGGGAGAGGGGAGTAAGAGGGGGCACCACGTAACTGGATGCGAAAGGGGTGAATCGTTCCCTTGCTGGCGCTGCGGGCTGACAATTTACGCCGTCGCCAACATGGTCTGGATATGGTCGAGGACGCGGGCGATCTTGATCCGTGGCTCAATCTCCGCCGGAATGAGAACCAAGCCCGGATGCCCCTCCCACGCGGCCCGCACCGCTTGCTCGACGCGGAGCGCATCGGCCAAACCTTCATAGCGGATGGCGTTTCCTTCTGGGCCGTACAGGTGCGGATGCGATTCGGCCAGCGATTGCAGATGCAACACACTTTGATAGCGCGCGAAACAATCCTCAAGGGATTGGCCGAAGTGACGCAAAAACGCCTCGCGTCCACCAGGCCAATAGGCGGCGCCATCGAGTACGCCGCGATCGCAAACGATCAGCCGCACCCGACAGTTTCGCGCCAATCGCTTGCACGACGCCTCGACTTCTTGTTGAATCGACAAAATCGCCCCTTGAAAAGCTTGAATCCATTCGTCCGGGGCACTGTGGATCGAGGCATGACCGGGCGGCGGAAAGCCGCTGCTCAGCAGGAGAGTGGCCGTCTCCGGCATGGTGACGACTTGGTCGCCGAAGTGCGCGCGGATGGCGCAGAGGCAACTGGTCTTGCCCGCGCACGGTCCACCCGTCAGAACTACCTTGGGGACCATGAATGATGTCCTCTGGCTTTCGATGAAGTGACAATCGATTGTCAGCAACTCTCCGCTTTCACCAAGGCTCCTATTTCTCTACCATGCGAATCCATCTCCCACAAGAGCGCTGAATCGCTGGCGGGAAATTGCTCCGGCGATCGTTCCGGGATACGATGGATGGGGAAACAGTTGGGTCGAACCTCTCTCCAAGCCGGTTGCGAGCATGGGTAACGACAACATCAACAACACAACTCCATCGGACGGCATCTTTCGCCGTCGTTCGTGGCGCCTCTTTTGGCTGGTCGGCGTGGCGGGTGCCGCATTGGCCTTGCTTCTGGGTTTCCTGTTCCGCGATTGGCTCCCCGGATCGTGGCGCTCCGACGATGCGTTGGACGATCCGTTTCCAGCCGGGGCGTTGGCCGATTATGTGCCTGAAGACAGCGAGGCCATGCTGACCGTGAACCTGCGGACACTGCTGGAATCGCCGGTGGGACAGCGGATGAAACCATCCTTGCAACAACTCGTGCAGAGGGGCGAACGCCAGTTCCGCTGGATGGATCTGCTCGGCATCAAGCCTTTTGATGACCTTGATTCCCTGCAAATCTCCTTCGCGCCCGGCAGCGGCGGACAACCTCTGTGGTTGGCGCGTGGCCGTCTGGACCGCTCGCGCTTTCAGATCGGGCCGGACAAACTCCAGACAAAGACTATCGAACATTTTCGTGTTTGGGAGTATGCGGATCGGCAAAGGAATCAGACAACCTTGCTCGCTCCCGTAGGCGATGCGCTGGTTGTCAGTGATACGCCGTCGCGCGTCCTGGCGGCCTTGCATCAAGCGAGCCATCCTCGCTCCGTCGTAATCCGCGACGTGACGCTGCGTGAGTTGCTCGCGAAAGTCGATCGCCGGCAGAGCCTTTGGCTGGCCGCCTCGTTCAAGCAACTCGGCCCCGTCGCTCGGATCGACAATGTCTTGCTGGAGATGATTCTGCGTCCGTTGTTCACGCACGCCGACAGCGTCCACGGCGGTCTGACCTGCGCGGAAGATATACGGGCCGAGTTGCACTTCCATACGCCCACGGAAGAAAGCGCGGCCAAACTGGAGGAAGATCTCAACGCAATCTGCGGATCAGCGGAGGGAGTCTCGCTATTCGTCCGTAAAGAACTGTTGCCGCTGCTCCATCTGCTCAGCAGTGGACAAACGAGCCGCGAGGGGAAAACCGTGTCGCTGCGTTGCCGGCTGGCAGCGGATCAATTCGGCGGCTGAACGCGGAGGTGAGTCACAGGAAGAACAGAGACCATTTAAGTTAGCATAAGACGGCGAGGACGACTGTGAGGGGAGAAAGTATCCCGAAAGCTTGTCGGATGACAGAGCGATTTTTCCACGGTGGACAACGCCAATAAGGTAGACAGGCTGCGGTGTTACGGTTAGGCTGCTGGTGGGATTGGAACAGCGGAAGTATTGAGTTATGCAAATACATTTGCAAAAATGTGAATTGAAATGATTGAGCCGACATTTTCAGAAAGGTTGCGGATGTCTCGATTATTATCTTTTCCTTTATGGACTCTCAAATGGTGCTTTTTCTTGACCATCTGGGGACTGGTTAACCCCTCGTTTGGCGAGGAAAAGAGAACGCCTCCTGCACCGGTAAAATCGCGCGCTCCCGTGAAGTTGACCGATGAAGCGCTGCGTATCCATCGCGAGGCGCTACTGATCGACGGCCATAACGATTTGCCCTGGCAGTTCCGTGAGAAGGGCGATCTCTCCTTCCGCAAGATCGACCTTCACAAGTTGCAGAAAGAACTAAAACTGCACACGGATATTCCACGGCTGCGCAAGGGCGGCCTCGGTGCGCAGTTCTGGTCGGCCTACGTCCCCGCGGACACGGCGAAGAAAGGCACCGCCGTTCGGCTGACGCTCGAACAGATTGATGTCATCAAGCGCATGGTCGCGGCCTACCCGGATACATTCGAGAT
This sequence comes from Gemmataceae bacterium, assembly GCA_035553375.1. Lineage (GTDB taxonomy): Bacteria > Planctomycetota > Planctomycetia > Gemmatales > Gemmataceae > JAJPHU01. Next base: position 1,305 of record DATNCY010000243.1, on the reverse strand, counting down.
GGCGTATAGCGCCGATGACATCGTGCGCATTCACAAAAAGGGCAAGATCGCCTCGCTGATCGGCGTCGAGGGCGGACATTCCATCGATAATTCTCTCGGCGTGTTGCGGATGTTGTACGCGCTAGGCGTGCGCTACATGACACTGACGCATTCCGAGACGCTCGATTGGGCGGACTCGGCGACCGACACGGCCAAGCACCACGGTCTGACCGAGTTCGGCGAGCAAGTGGTGCGCGAGATGAATCGTCTGGGCATGTTGGTGGACATCTCGCACGTCTCCGCCGACACCATGCGGCACGCGCTGCGGGTGACACGCGCGCCGGTGATCGCCTCGCACTCGTCGGCCTACGCCGTGGCCGAGCATCCGCGCAACGTGCCCGATGATGTACTCAAGTTGGTGAAGAAGAACGGCGGCGTGGTCATGGTCAATTTTTATTCCGGTTTCGTGGTGCCGGAGGGAGCGCGGCTGTCGCGCGATATGTTCCAGGTGGCGCGCGACCTCCAGAAGAAATATCCAGACGAGCGTGAGTTTCAGGCCGCCGTGCGCCAATGGCGCAAGGAACATCCTATCCCGACCGGCAGCGTACATCACGTTGTCGATCACATCGAACACATCATTCGGGTGGCCGGCGTCGATCACGTCGGCATCGGCTCCGACTACGACGGTATCAACTCCACGCCCAAGCAACTCGAAGACGTGTCGTGTTATCCCTATGTCACGCAGGAATTGCTCAATCGAGGATACAGTAAGGAGGACATTTTGAAGATTCTCGGCGGCAATGTGCTGCGTGTGCTGCGCCAGGCGGAGCAGGTGGCGAAAGAGAGTCAGAAGTGAAATTCATTAAGTAGCTGGAACAGAATGAGGTAGGTCCGGCTTGCCGAGCCGGACCTCTTCATCAGGTGCCGCTCGGCAAGCGACCCCTACTTCATTGCGTTCGTGTCTCGAAGTTAAAATGATTCGATATAGCCATCCGCCGTCTTCTCGGCGATCAGTTTATCGGCCTGCGCCTGCGCTGCGGTTGCATCCTTGAACGCCTTCGTCTTGCTCTGTCCATCGCTGCCGATGCGGCCCCAGCGTGTGGTCATCTCGTTGCCATTGACGGAAACCTCCCAGAACTTGCTCGACGTGGCGGCGACGAACTCGAAATAGCGTTTGCCGGAGCCGACCGGAGCCGAGGGCGCGGCAGCGCTCGCCGCCTTCGGTTTGGATGCCGTTGCGCTCTTCGGCGGTGGAGAAGGCGGAGGCGGCGCGGCCAACTCCACGTCATCACGCACACCGATATACGAGGGAAAGCGCGGCACGCC
>DATNCY010000242.1:0-28476 GCA_035553375.1 Gemmataceae bacterium | reverse complement strand
TGGGGGTGAGGGGGAAATGCGCCCCCTCACCCCCAACCCCTCTCCCCCGAGTACAGGGGAGAGGGGAGTCGTATTGCGATGGTCTGGGAGCATTATCCACGGATGCACAATCCTCGGCCATAGATTTGGAACACTCTGTTGCTTGACCGCCGCGCCGCGAGACTTTAAGATCACAATTGTTCGGGTGGGGCACACATCAATTCAGAGGGGACCGATATGCGAATCTTATCGCGTACACATCTTGTTTTATTCACCGGTTTGTCGCTCGCTTTGATGGCTGGCGCCGGTCGGGTTTCGGCTGCGGACGAGAAGGAAAAGGCGACCTTCAAGCGGGTTTCGTTCCCCACCTGTGACGGCATGGAGCTAGGCGGCACCTATTATCCCAGCGTGCCCGCCGCAGGAGAGAAAGACAAGGATGCCGTCGTGATGCTCTTGCATAACTTCAGTCATGGCGGCGGCGGCGGTAGCCACAAGGACGGCTGGGACGACTTGGCGGCCAAGCTTCAGAAGAACGGCTATGCGGTTCTCAGTTTTGACTTCCGTGGCTTCGGCGATAGCAAGTCGGTCAGCCCAGAGTTCTGGAAATTCCGTCACAATCAAATGCTGAAAGGTTTTCGGGGGGCCAAATCAGCAGAGTCCATCGATCAGAAGGACTTCCCCCGCTATTATTATTCCTTCCTGATTAACGATGTTGCTGCCGCGCGGGCGTTCCTGGATCGCAAGAACGATTCGCGCGAAGTGAACAGTTCAAATCTGATCGTCATCGGTGCCGGCCAGGGGGCCACACTGGGCGCTCTGTGGATGGCCGCCGAGATGCATCGGCAAAAGGATACCTCACCGCCGATGATTATTCCGCAAGCCTTCCCGCGCAGCATGGATGATCCCGAGGGCAGAGACTTGGCGGCCGCCATATGGCTAACCATCAGCCCGAATCTGGAGGGACGCCCCCTCACGACGGCTCTCAAGGCCGCTTTGGTGGAGGTGGCCCGCGAGAACAAGGTTCCCACCGCCTTCCTCTACGGCAAGAACGACGGCAAAGCCGTCAACCTGACACTGGACTATCTCAAAGCCATCACGGGCATGAATGGCAAGAGGGTCGAGTTGAAGAACACCGGCGAGAAAGCTATTTCTTCAACGGATCTGACCGGCAGCAAACTGATCACGGAGAGGCTCTCAACCACTTCGGACATCCTCAAGCAACTGAGCCGGGTCATGGACGAGCGGGGCAGCAAGGAGTGGAAGAAACGCGAGGAAGAGAAGTCTCGCTACTTCTGGACGGCGAGCGGACGCGCGAAGCAACTGGCCAAGTTGGCGGGCGAGAAGGTCGTCCGTCCTATCCCGTCGGGCGTGATTGGTCTTCGTTAATCCATCGTCCAAACAGAGCGTAGTCCCGCTGCCGTTTACGTTTCGCCGCGAAACGTAAACGGCAGCGGGACTACGATGGCTGTTCGCCTTCGTTCTTTGGGTCGGCGTTGCCGCGCGGATGAAACTGCTTATGAATGGCGCGCAGTCGTTCGCGATCAACGTGGGTATACATCTGCGTCGTGGTGATGTTGGCATGGCCAAGCAATTCCTGCACGGTGCGTAGGTCCGCGCCGCCAGCGAGCAAGTGCGTGGCGAAACTGTGCCGCAGCGTGTGCGGACTAACCTTCCCATTCAACCCCGCGCGCTTGACGTACTTCTTGACCAACACCCACAACATTTCGCGTGTCAACCCACGTCCGCCGCGGCTGACGAATACCCACGGCGTATCCGGGGCCGTCCGTATCAGGCGCGGCCGCAACTCCTCCAGGTACGCACGCAGTGCATTGATCGCGATTCGTCCCAGCGGCACGATACGCTGCTTGCTGCCTTTGCCGAAGCACTTGCAAAACGCCGAGTCCAGATAGAGATCCTCTCGCTTCAGGTTCACCACCTCGGACGCCCGGCTGCCGGTGGCGTACAGTGTTTCCAAAATGGCCCGATCGCGTAGACAGTAGCGATCGAGCGACAACGGCGCATCCAGCAGTTTCGTCACATTTTCCGGACTCAGCACCTGCGGAATCCGTTCCCACAAGGCCGGCGAACTGAGCAGTTCGACCGAACTTTCCGTCGTGCGCTCTTCCAGGCGAAGGAAGCGGTAGAACATCTTCAGGGCGACGAGATGGCGAGCGACGCTCGGCGGAGCCAGCCCCTCGGCGCGCAGAAATTCGAGATAATGACTCAGGTCGCGCAGGCTGGGCGTCAGATACGCCGTCAAGCCGTCGCCGGCGACCCATTGCGCGAAGCGATCGAGATCGCGACCGTAAGCGAGCAGCGTGTTGCTGGCTAGGCCACGCTCGGACTGAATGTAATGACGAAACGCCTGGATGTCGTCGTTCAAGGCGGCGTACTGCGCGGCGCGTTCGGAGAGCATGCGAGCCTCCTTCTTGTGTTGTTCTCGTCTTTTCCGAGACCATCCCTTGAGGCTTCCCTTTTCATCATAGGGCAGCGGAGCGTGGGTTTACGTTTCGGGCGAGACTTGGCGTTTCGCGCGAAACGTAAACCCACGCTCCGCTGCGCGTCGCGGCTATACGAGAAGTTATTTTGGGCAAACCCTTCACGAATTCATTTGCTCAAATGTGCAACAACGGTTAACATCTTGTCATCTCACCGTTCGGTCCTCCTTGGGCGACCGAGGAGCGTATCTCAACCTGTTGGGGGGCTTCAGAAATGTTGACACTTTGGGGCAAACGACAGAAGTTTTGCGATGGTCTTTCCCGTCGAAACTTCCTCAAGATCGGCGCGTTCGGAGCCGGTCTGACGCTGGCGGAAATGCTGCGTCTGCGTGCCCAGGGCGGCACTACTTCGTCGAACAAGGCCGCCATCATGATCTACCTGCCAGGTGGTCCGCCGCACCTCGACATGTATGATCTCAAGCCGGACGCGCCGAAAGAGTTTCGCGGCGAGTTCAAACCCATCGCCACGAACGTGCCCGGTGTGCAAATCTGCGAACTGTTCCCGATGCAGGCGCGCATGTGGGACAAACTCGCCTGTATTCGCTCGCTGGTCTCCGTCGATGAACACTCCGATTCGCTCGTCATGACCGGCTACAGCGAGAACGCCAACCGCACGGCTCATCATCCATCGTTCGGCGCAGTGATGTCCAAGCTACGCGCCAACGGCGCCAGCGACATTCCGCCGTATGTCAGTTTGCGTGGCATGAGCCGAGGCACCGAACCGGGCTATCTCGGCGTGGCACATCGGCCGTTCACGCCTGATGGCGAAGGGGTGCGCAACCTGCGTCTGGCCGGCGGCGTCGATACCCCACGCATGGACGATCGCAAATCGCTGCTGTCCAACTTCGACGACGTGCGCCGCGACATTGATTCGACCGGCACCATGAAGGGCATCGACTCGTTCACCGCCCGCGCCTTCGATATGATCGCGTCCGGCACGGTGCGCAAGGCTCTCGATCTGACGAAAGAAGATCCGCGTTCGCGCGATCGCTACAAGGGCATCGAGCAGTTCTTGACGGCTCGCCGCCTCGTCGAGTCGGGCGTCGGTTGCGTGACGCTGTCCATCGGCGGCTGGGACACGCACAGCAGTAACTTCAAGACCATGCGCAGGCAACTGCCGCAGGTCGATCGCGGCATCGCCAACTTGATCCAGGATCTGCACGATCGCGGCATGGAGAAAGATGTCGTGACGGTGATGTGGGGCGAGTTTGGGCGTACGCCGAAGATCAATGGCAGCGACGGCGGACGCGATCACTGGTCGCCGGTCATGAGTGCCATGATCGCCGGCGGCGGTCTCAAGATGGGGCAAGCCATCGGTGCCAGCAGCGCCCGCGCTGAGTATCCGAAGGATCGCCGTATCACGGTGCCGCAAGTACTCAGCACGATGTATCGCGCTATGGGCATCGATCCATCGCAGACGTTCCCCAGCGGCAGCGGCCGACCTATGTACATCCTCGATGATCGCGAGCCGGTTCGCGAATTGATCTGATCGACGATCACGTCGATCCCATATAGCTCCCGGCTTGCCGGGGAGATTCTGCTCTCCCCCGGCAAGCCGGGAGCTATGTGTCTCAGCGCCGATTGCTGGCGCCGTAGCGCAGATTCAGGTAGATGAACACATTGGCCACAATCCAGTAGGTCAGCATTGGGGCGCAGGCCAACCCCAGCAGAAGGCAGCGCGTTCCGCCAGCCACATTGCGCAATCCTTCCGGCGGATAGAACGTCGGCAAGAACAGCGGCGCGATCAGTATCAGAAAGGGCACGGCGATCAGCACACCCAATCCTAGAGCGATTGCCTGATACAAAAACACTCGTCCAAGGTGCTGACGCAGCAAGCGTAGCCACTGCCGCAAACCTCGCCAGAGGGATCCTTCCTCCACCACCAAAATCGGCGGCAGCAACCACCAGAACCAGAACACCGGCCACAGCAGCGCCTCCAACACCATGCCGAGCGATAGAGCGCTCCCTGCGGCGATCTGCTGTCCTGAGGTCCATGCTTCCTCTGGTGCCGGACTCAACCAATACGGCAACCAACGTAGAAGCACGATCAGCCCCCAGACTGCTCCGCGCACGATCACTTGCCCCAGAACCACCCGGACCGTCAATCGTCCCAGTCCGGCCAGTCCCTCGCTCCATCGTGCCGGCCTCAGACGCGCTAGCTCAATGTAGGTCAACTGGGTGAGCAGGGCCGTGACGAGATCGAGAACGATCATCGCTGCCGCAGCCAGGCAGCAGACCGGGACGAACCAACGGCTATCGCGTTCCAACAGGGCGACTTGCTGGAGCGCCAGCAGACCGCCCAGAAACAGGCCGGCCACAAGGCCGAGGAAGATTTTCTTGGCGAGAAGGGTACTATCGAGCGCGGCCAACAACTCTTCGAGGCAGCCGCGCACGCCGGCAACGTGCAGACGGGACGAGTCGAGACGGTCGCCGCTCGGCGCGATCTTGCGGCGCGGCTCCGGGTTCCGTTCGACAGGAGCCGGCCGCGCTGCCAGCTGTTCCACCAAATCGGCGAACTCTTGCGTCCATTCGAGCGACACCCATTCGTCATGAGGCGAACGGCGCACCGTGCTGCTCAGCGGGATGTGTCCCGCGTCCATCTCCTGACGCAGGATCCCCGTGCTGGCGGCGCGGAGGATGCGTCCGTCAGGGAATCGAATGTACCAAAAATCGGCTTGGCTCATGGCACAATCCGGGTTGACCGCGCTGCCCCTCCACCTTACGGGCAAAACAGGTCGTGCGCCAAGCGCCAACTGCGGGGATTGCTTGCGAAATCTGCCTGTTGTCCGGCACAGTTTGCGCCGCTGGCACAGAGAGACCCGTCAGACTCGCCTTGTCGCCGACGGGCGAAGCGGAGTAAAGTGTTGAGCCGCTTGCGGCTTAGCGCACTGAATCGCTAAGCCGCAAGCGGCCAAGATTCCTCGTGCAAGGACGCGCGTCGCATGAAGACATTTCTCCTCCGCTCGCCGGTTCCGCAGGCCAGTCAACGCTGGTTCGCACTCGGCCTCGTCCTCTTTTTTGTCATCCTGGGCATCCCCTACGGTATCAAGGCCTGGCACGGCGGCTCCGCCTTCCAACGCTGGCAGCCGCAAATCAGCGACCTCGGCCATGTGGACATTGCCGAGCGCTACAACTATCCGAATCCGCCTATTATGGCGATCCTTCTCTATCCTCTCGCTCGACTGCCCGATGCGGTTGAATCGTTGGGTCTGTCGGAAAAGGCAGCCACCACTTTCGCCGCCCTGTGTTGGTTCTACATCAAGGTCGGTCTGACGCTGCTGGCCTTCCGCTGGGTCTTCCAGCTTGTCGAGGAAAAGTCTCGGCCGTTCCCTCTGTGGGCGAAGGGACTCACGATCTTGCTGGCGCTGCGGCCCATCATGAGCGACTTGCAACACGGCAACGTCAACCTGTTCATCCTCTTCCTCGTCGTGGCTGCTTTGACAGCGTATCATCGCCAGCGCGATCTGCTGGCCGGCATCATGCTCGGTCTGGCCATCGCTTGCAAGGTGACGCCCGCCTTATTTTTGCCGTATCTCGTGTGGAAACGCTCGTGGAAAACATTGGCCGGTTGCGCGGCCGGTCTGGTCCTGTTTCTATGGCCGGGCTTCGTACCGGCTCTACTCTTGGGCTGGGACCGCAACGAGCAGCATCTGACGAGTTGGTATTACGACATGGTGTATCCGTTTGTTGTCGAAGGCAAGGTCACCAGCGAACACCACAATCAATCGCTGCCCGGCTTGGTGTCGCGGCTGGCGACGCACAGTCCGTCCTTCTCCGGCTACATCGACAATCAATACACGCCGACGCACTACGATAACCTGTTGAATCTCAGTCCGGGGCAGGCACGCCTTTTCGTCAAGGGCTGCATGGGCCTATTCGCTCTCCTGGTCGTATGGGTCTGTCGGACACCGACGACGCCGCGCGAGAGTTGGCGGCTGAGCGCCGAGTTCAGCATCGTGTTGTTAGGCATGCTGATGTTCAGCGAGCGAACATGGAAACATCATTGTGTCACGCTTGTCGTACCCTTCGCGGTGATCTGCTATCATCTGGCGACATGCTCGCCGGGCAGGGGGCTGCGCGCGTATCTTATCGGCTCTCTCGTGGCATCCATGCTGTTGATGGCTACGACGAGTACCACCCTACAGGACTCAGCCGGCCATCACGATCGGCTGTATCAACTCTTCGCCAAGCAAGCGCAGGTTTATGGTGCCTTTGTGGTATCCTATTTCGTTCTACTCGCGGCCCTTGTCGTGTTGCTGCGGCGTCCCTCCACGCAAACGCCCATCGCCGCGTACGAAAGGCGTGCCGCCTGAAACTTCCCTCTCGTTTTTGAGGAATTGATGCATCACAACCCCGTCCACAAGACGGGGTTGTTCGTTTGGCCAGCCCGCAGCGCGAGCAAGGGACGCCGAATCGCTCCGCCGGAACGTGATTGTGCCGCGCGCGGATTCTTGCGATGATAACCCATAGTTCGCCGTGATGTGCAATTGAGCTGATCGCGCATCGCGGGAAGAGTGGATGCCGCTGGGGAGTTCGCCATGCGTAGATTGTCTTCCATGTTCGCTCTTCTGCTGCTCGCGGGAATCAACCCGCTCAAGGCTGCGGAGGAACCGCGTGCGCTCATCGAACGCGCTCTAAAGGCGATCGGCGGCGCTGAAACGGTCAAGCAGCGCGTCGGCGTCCACATGAAGGTGAAAGGGACCATGCACCATGAGGGTCTGGGACAGGGGATCCCCTTGGATGGTGAAGCATGGGAATTCGGTCAGCGGACCAAGTTGGCGTTTCATACCGAATTCCTCGGCAACAAGGTCCGAGCGACCGTGGTGATGAACGGCGAAAAATCCTGGCTCGACGTGAATGGTCAGATTCGCGATCTCAGCAAGGAAGACCTCGCCGATCAGCAGGTATCGCGTCATCAGGACCGCGTGACGAACTTGACGCCTCTGCTAACCGATAAGGGCTTCACCTTCGCGTCGCTGGATGACATCAAGGTGGATGGTCGGCTCGCTCGCGGGATCAAAGTGTCGTACAAAGGCCAGCCGGATACGAGCCTGTATTTCGACAAGGAAAACGGTCTGCTCGTCAAGTATGCCTACCGCGCGAAAAAATCCGCCGACATGAAAGAGAAGCTGCACGAGACGATCCTGAGCGATTACCGTGAGCCGGACCTGGCATCGGCCGACGAGGCGGTTCTGCGCGAAGCGAAAATGGACGTGACCGGCCCCGCTCTTGTTGCATTGCTGCGCAAGCAGACGCCGAGCATGGCTGCCTTGGAACAGGCCCGCGCCCTGATCCGCAAACTCGGCGATGACGCTTTCAAGGCGCGCGAAAAGGCGTCGAAGGATCTCGTGGCTCTGGGAGCTATTGCCATTCCGCTTCTGCGCGAGGCGGTGAAGGACGATGACCGCGAGGTCGCTCGCCGCGCTCGCGATTGCTTGCAACGGATCGGCGAGCAGAGCAGCAAGGCGCAGGTGAGCGCCGCCATTCATTTGTTGGGTCTGCGCAAGCCGGCCGGTGCCGCCGAGGCGTTGCTGAATTATCTGCGCGACGGCGATGTGGACCTGGCCAACGAGGTGCGTGCGTCCCTGTTCGCAGTCGCGCACCAAGACGGCAAACCGGACTCGACGCTGCTCCAGGCGTTGAATGATAAGGATGTAGCGCGGCGCAAGGCGGCGGAAGCCGCGCTCGGCAAGGACGGCGGCGTTTATGCCAAGCAACCTGGGCGTCAACTTTTCCCTCGCACGCATAAGATGGCCATGAAGCATAAGAGTTGGGTTGACGGCAAGCTGGAGATGGAACTGGAGACTTCGGACTATCAGTTCTTCAACGCCTTCGAGGACAAGGTATTCGCCAAACCGTGAAGCGGCGGCGAAGTCATTTTCGGGAGATTGTCATGCGCACGCTCATCGTTTGGACAGGGAGTGTCCTTCTCTTGCTCGGCGGAGCCGGTTTGGCCTCGGCCCAGGATACCGCGCGCGCCATTATTGAGCGGGCCGTCAAGGTTCACGGCGGCGCCGAAGCGCTCGCCCGCATTCACGCCGACAAGGTCAAGTTCAAGGGCACCCTCGTCCTTCGCGGCCATACCGTGCCGTTCGTGGCCGAGACGACCATGCAGTTGCCCACGCAGTACAAGCACGTCATTGAGACGAACGACGGTGTGAGCAAAACGACCATCGTCCACATCATCAACGGCGACAAGGTGTATGTCACGATCAACAGCCAGCCTCTGAAACTCGATGGTGCCGCCCTCTCCGAGATTCGTACCGGCCTGGAAGTGCAACGCGCCCAGCGTCTGCTGCCGCTCCTGCAAGACAAGAGCTATCAACTCGCCGTCCTCGATGAGATCAAGGTCAACGATCGGCCTGCTCTGGGTGTGCAGGTGACAGGACGGGGGCGCAAGGAACTACGGCTATACTTCGACAAGGAAATTGGGCTGCTCGTCCGTGCCGAGTTCAAGCTGGACGACGGCAAGGGCAAGCAGGTGCGCCAGCATTATTTTTTCGGCAATTTCAAGGACATCGGCGGGTGCAAACGCTTCACGAAAGTGAAAGCCTACCGCGATGGCAAGGAGATCATGGAGGCCGAACTGCTCGACGCCAAAACCTTCGATAAAATCGATGAGGCGGAGTTCGCCAAGCCATAGAAATCAGGAGTCAGGAATCAGGAGTCAGGAATCAGGAATCAGGAGTCAGGGGTCAGGAATCAGGAGGCAGGAGGCAGGAGGCAGGAGGCAGAAAACAGGAATCAGGGATATGGCTGTACGCTCTGTCAAAGAACTGATTGTTTATCGTAAGGCGTATGAAGTTGCTATGCGGATCTTTATGATTAGCAAGCGCTTTCCAAGAGAAGAGCAATATGCATTGACGGGACAAATTCGCCGTTCGTCGCGTTCGGTGTGCATGAATCTTCGTGAGGCATGGGCCAAGCGCCGATACCTACGGCATTTTGTCAGTAAGCTTACCGATTGCGATGGAGAAAACAGTGAAACCGACACGTCTCTCGACTTCGCGAGAGATTGTGGTTTCATCACTACCCAAGAACATCTTGATCTGACCGCGAGTTGCACCGAGATTGGCAAAATGCTTGGCTCGATGATCCAACATCCGACACCTTTTCTCCTCGCGCCCGTTTCACAAGATCACTCTTGCGACCCTGACCCCTGATTCCTGGCTCCTGACTCCTGACCCCTGACTCCTGACCCCTGACTCCTGACCCCTGAATCCTGACTCCTGACTCCTGACTCCTGATTCCTGACTCCTGACGAGAGGATGAACATTCGTTTTTTCATCGTGAACCGGGCTGAGGCTGGCCGACCTGTCGGCGATTGCCTGTGCAGCCGTCTGTCGCTGTCGCGTCCCGACGCGCGCCGTCTGCTGCGCGATCGGCAAGTGCGCGTCAACGGCGCGCCGTGTGTCGATCCTCAGCACCGCCTCCAACGCGGCCAGCGCGTTCAGGTGCGCTTACCCAAACCTCCGCAAAAACCAGCGAAACCCACTCCTCCTCGTCCTGCCGTGGCTGCTTCGCCGCAAGGTGCGCGGGTGGTCATTCGCCACGTCGATGAACACCTCGTCATCGTCGAGAAGCCAGTCGGTCTGACGACAATGCGGCACGCCGAGGATGTGGCCGAGTTTGGAAAGCGCGCCCGGCGATTTCTGCCGCCAACGCTGGCGGATCTGTTGCCGGACCTGCTGGCACGCCGTCATGCGAAGGGGGGAACGACTGTACGCGCCGTGCATCGGCTCGACAAGGACACGAGCGGCTTGGTGGTGTTCGCGCGGACGGTCGAGGCGGAGCGTCATCTCGGCCAACAGTTTCGCGCGCACAAGATCGAGCGCCAGTATCTGGCCGTGGTGCGTGGGCAGGCGAAGGACAGACGTATCGAGTCGTGGCTGGTTCGCGAACGCGGTGATGGTCGTCGCGGCAGTTCGCCCACTCCCGGCGAGGGACAGCGCGCTATCACGAATGTTCGTGTCGTGGAAGCGCTCGGCGCGTACACACTCGTCGAATGCCGGCTGGAAACCGGCCGAACCCATCAGGTGCGCATCCATCTCGGTGAGGCGGGTACGCCTCTGTGCGGCGAACGTATTTATGATCGGCCGCTCAACGGCAAACCCCTGCCCGACGGCAGCGGCATCCCTCGCATTGCCCTGCATGCCGCGCTCTTGGGTTTTGAACACCCCGCGACCGGCGAACGCCTGCGCTGGACTTCGTCGCTGCCGAAGGATATGGCCGCTCTCGTCGAGCGGTTGCGGCGTGGTCGAGATGATTCCTCGCTATGAGAACAATCCACGCATCAGACAGAAACGCGGCTTCCGCGCAAATAGCGGCAATCCCTTGCTACCCTCGGTACAATGACTTGCAAATCATTCCGCTCCCCGTCCAGCGGCGGAAATGCGCGGGAGAACGCATCATGCAATGGCGGCCGAAGAAATCCGAACCCCACCCGAATCCGCGCCCGTCTCAACGGCGCCCGCCGGCGTCCGTGACGCCTGCGCCCCGACCGAAAACGAAAGCGAAAGCGGACAAGCAATCTCAGACGAAGCAGCGCCGACCCAAACTCTCGCGTTTGCACAAGCCGGCGGGCATGTCGTTGGAAGATTGGCAGATCGAGCTGCGCCGGCAGTTTGGCCGCGAGCAGAACTATCTCCTCGAAAACGTCGGCGATCATCCCATCTTCTCCGCGTTCACCGTCACCAATCCGCAGACACAGGGCGCTTATCGTGTCCATATCCGCGGCTTGCAACCGGGTGATAACTACTGTTCATGTCCGGATTTCGCCACGAACACCTTGGGAACCTGCAAGCATATCGAGTTCACGCTCGCGAGCCTGGAGCGCAAGCGCGGCGGCGTGTCGGCTCTGCGCGCGGGATTTCAGCCGCCCTACAGCGAGGTTTATCTGCACTATGGCGCGCGCCGCGAGGTGCGTTTCCGCCCCGGCAGCGAGTGCCCCGTCGGACTGGCGCGGCTGGCGGCGAAATCGTTCGGCGTGGAGGGAACGCTGCTCCCGGAGGCGTTTGGCCGTTTCGAGACGTTTCTCACCGAGGCGAACCAGCACGAGCATGAGCTACGCTGTCACGATGATGTATTGGCCTTCATCGCCGAGGTACGCGATGCCGAGCGTCGCCGCGCCCTGGTCAGCGAGGCGTTCCCGCGCGGCAGCCGCAGCGCCGCCTTCAAGAACCTCCTAAAAATATCGCTGTATGACTATCAGCGCGAGGGTGCCCTGTTCGCGGCGCGGGCCGGCCGTATCTTGCTCGGCGATGAGATGGGGCTGGGCAAGACGCTCCAGGCCATCGCCACGGCCGAGATTATGGCCCGCCTATTCGGCGTCGAGCGCGTATTGATCGTCTGTCCGACCTCGCTCAAACATCAGTGGCAGCGCGAGATTGAACGCTTCAGTGACCGCAGCGTCGAAGTCGTGAGTGGCCTGCGCGCTCGCCGTGAAGTTCATTTCGCCACCGAGGCGTTCTTCAAAATCACCAATTACGATACGGTACATCGCGATCTCGATCTCATTCAAACGTGGTCGCCGGATTTGGTCGTTCTCGACGAGGCGCAGCGCATCAAGAACTGGGTCACACGCACGGCCCGCAGCGTCAAGAAGATCACGGCTCCTTATGCGCTCGTCCTGACCGGCACGCCGTTGGAGAACCGCCTGGAGGAACTCATCTCCATCGTGCAGTTCGTCGATCGCTTCCGTCTCGGCCCCACCTTCCGCTTGCTGCACGATCATCAGGTGCGTGACCCGGACGGCAAGGTCATCGGTTATCGCGACCTCGACAAGATCGGCAAGACGCTGGAGCCGATTCTGGTGCGGCGGCACAAGGACGAGGTACTCGATCAACTGCCCGAACGCATCGACACGAACATTTTCGTGCCGATGACGGAACTTCAGCGCAAGCACCACTCGGAGAATCTGGAGATTGTCGCGCGCATCGTCCAGAAATGGCGGCGCTATCGTTTTTTGTCGGAGGCGGACCAGCGACGGTTGATGATCGCCATGCAGCGCATGCGCATGGCGTGCGACAACAGCTATCTCGTCGATCACCGCAGCGATCAGGGTGCCAAGGCGGGCGAGGCGGCCATGTTGCTCGACGAAATGCTCGAAACACCGGGCAGCAAGGCCGTGGTGTTCAGCCAATGGCTGCGCATGCACGAACTGCTGGTGCGGCGTTTCGAGGGCCGGCGTTGGGAACATGTCCTGTTTCACGGTGGCCTATCGAGTCCGAAGCGCAAAGATATGATCGATCGTTTTCGCGAGGATCCGAACTGCCGCGTATTCCTGTCCACCGACTCCGGCGGCGTCGGGTTGAACTTGCAACACGCCTCGGTTGTGTTGAACATGGATCTCCCTTGGAATCCGGCCGTGCTAGAACAGCGCATCGGTCGGGTGCATCGACTCGGCCAGCGTCAGCCGGTGCGCGTCGTCAACTTCGTGTCGCAGGGGACGATCGAGGAAGGCATGCTGGCGGTGCTGAAGTTTAAGAAATCACTATTCGCTGGTGTGCTGGACAGCGGCGAAAAAGAGGTTTTCCTGGGCGGCAGCCGGCTCAACAAGTTCATGGAGACGGTCGAGTCGGCGACCTCGGCCATCCCCGAAGCGATGATCGAGGACGCCGAGGAGTCGCTGCGCACGCCGCCGGATGAACGAGCGGGACCGGAACCGGACGAAACTCGGCGCGGCCAGCGTCGCAAAGCCCGGCCGCCGTTGGTGGAGACGGAGACGGAAGCCGAGGAGGAAGCGACGCCCGTCGCGGCCCAACCGTCCGCCGATCCGTGGGCGGGGCTGTTTCAAACGGGCATGGCGTTGTTGCAGCAGCTGACCGCCGCCGGCAACGGTTCATCGACGCCGTCGAGCAATGGCCCCACTGCGCCGAGATCGTTGGTGCAGCGCGACGAGCAAACGGGCGAGACGTACATTAAGCTGCCGGTGCCGTCGCCGGAGGTGGTCAATCAGGCTCTGGAGGCATTCGGGGCATTGTTGCAGAGTTTTCGCAAGTGATTCAACCCCAACACCGCGTTCCCGCGTTCCCGCGATTGCCTCGCATACGTACAATGGAGGTTGGTATTTGGTTAGGTGGCAAAGGAGAGATCGCCATGTCGTTGACGTTTGAGGCTGTTTACGAAAACGGCGTCCTCAAGCCGGTCGATCCATTGCCACTAAAGGAACAGGAGAAAGTGACGATTACCGTGCATACAGGGCAAAGTTGGGTCGAGCGCACGGCTGGGATTATTCCCTGCACCGATGCGCGGATAATCGAGTGGGCGGCCGAGGACGCTGAACTCGATTATCCTCCTCCCCCGGAGGTTTCATGATCTTCACCGATCTACCTGCTGGGGCGAGAGTCTTTGTCGATGCCAACACCCTGGTTTATCATTTCTCGCGGCATCCGCGCTTTGGGGCGACGTGTACGGACCTGATGGGACGGATCGAACGCGGCGAACTTTCCGGTGTCACCACCACGCACATCTTGGGCGAAACGGCCCATCGCCTCATGACGCTGGAGGCGATTACCCTGTTGAACTGGCCGGCGGCGGGCATCGGCAATCGCCTGCGAACGCATCCCGCTGAGGTCAACCGCTTGAGCCGCTTTCGCCAGGCCATTGAGGAAGTCGTCCAGAGCAAACTCCAGATCATCCTCACGACAGCGAACTTGGTGGCTGCGGCCGTCGCGTTAAGCCAGCAAATCGGGTTGTTATTCAACGATGCCCTGATCGTGGCCGTGATGCAGGCGAATGGACTGACCCATCTCGCCAGCCACGACGCCGACTTCGACCGCGTGCCGAGTCTGACACGCTACGCCCCCGCATGAAACTCTCCTGTAGCGCGATCGACTTTCCTCGGAGTCAAAATGCTCTGGACCCTTTCTTGAATGAACGGAACTCATTCGCTAGAATCATGTGATTTCCTAGAAGCTCGGTTCGTTCGCCATCGCCCGGCGGCCCGGCTGCCGCCGTTGCAGCTTGGGAGGGAATTCATGCCCGCATTGCACATCCTCAAGGGAACCAACGAAGGATCCATTCTTCCGCTGGACGGCGATAAGTTCGTCCTCGGACGCAATCCCGACTGCGACATCGTCATCCCGATGACATCGGTCAGCCGCGAACATGCCGTCATTCTCCGCATTCAGGGACGCTACTACATCACCGACGGCGACGGCCGCGGCAACCCTAGCCGTAACCACACCTATGTCAACAATCAAGAAATCACCGCGCGCACGGCTCTGAAACAGAACGATCGCATCCGCATCTGCGACTTCCTGGCCGCCTTCATGGATCAGGCGTACGCTACGCCCGGCGAACCACCAGACACAGGTGAACCCGAAGAACACGACGCCGCCTCCACGGTCGAGGCCCAACTCAGCCATAGCAGCAACCTGCTTCTGGAGACGCAGCCGGCCGAGAAACTCCGCGGCCTGCTCGAAATCAGTGCCAACCTGAGCAAGACGCTCGATCTCGATGCCCTGATGCCCAAGATCGTCGAAAGCCTGTTCTTGCTATTCCGTCAGGCCGATCGCTGCTTCGTCATCCAGGCCGAGGAGGGCACCGGCCGTTTGCTGCCGCGCGTCGTCAAGACACGCCGGGCGCACGAGGAAGCCAACGCCCGACCCAGCAAAACCATCGTTCGCCGTTGTCTGGAGAGTGCGCAAGCCTTCCTGTGCGACGACGCCAGCCGCGACGAACGTATTCAACTCAGCCAGAGCGTCGTCGATTTCCGCATTTACTCGGTGATGTGCGTGCCCCTCTGTACACCAGAGGGCAAGGCATTCGGCGTCATCCAGCTGGACACGCAAGATCGGAGCAAGAAGTTCACGCAGGAGGATCTGAAGCTCTTGTGGGGTGTGGCGAATCAAGCGGCGATCGCCATGGAGAACGCCCGACTGCACGAGCAAGCGGTGGTTCGCGAGCGCTTCAACCGCGATCTCGAATTGGCCAAGCGCGTGCAGCATAGTTTTCTGCCGAGCAGTCTGCCGAAACTGGCCGGCTACGATTTTTATGCCTATTATCAACCGGCCCAGGAGGTGGGCGGCGACTACTACGGATTCATCCCGTTGCCGCAGGGACGTTTAGCCGTGGCCCTGGGCGACGTGGCCGGCAAGGGCATCTCAGCTGCTCTGCTGATGGCCAAACTATCCTCGGACGCTCGCTTCTGTTTTTTGGCCGAGACGAACCCTGGACAGGCGGTTAGCAAGCTCAACGACCTGCTCTACGAGTTTACCAGTCCGATGGATCGCTTCGTCACGTTGTCCGCCATCGTACTCGATCCCGCACACCACCTCGTCACTTTAGTCAGCGCCGGCCACCCGTCTCCGCAGCTGTGGCGCAAGGGCAACCCCGTGCTTCAAGACACGGTGCCCCGCGCCACGACCGGCCTGCCGTTGGGCATGGTCGAGGGCTGCATCTACGATGTCTGCCAGGTCGCCTTGCAGCCGGGCGACAACCTGATCCTCTTCAGCGACGGCGTCACCGACGCCCTTGATGTGCGCAACTCCTCCTTCGGCATGGCGGGGGTGCGACGCGTTGTTGAGCAATCCGGCACCGTGTCCGCCGGGGTGCTGGGCGACCGACTCGCCAGGGCCGTCCAGCACCACGCCACCAATCGAGAACCGCACGACGACATCACCTTGATTTGCCTCGGACGAACTTGACCGCTCTCCGCCATCCGCTGAGTTATCCAAGCGGGCAGCGGATGGCGAGAAGCGGAGAGCGGAGAGCGGACATGAGCGACACCATCACGGCACCCAAGCCCTATACGGAGCAGCGAACCAAACGGCAGCCGCCCTACAACGTGATCCTGCTCGACGATGACGACCATACCTACGACTACGTCATCCGTATGTTGCAAGAGTTGTTCGCTCATCCCTTCGAGACGGCGTATCTGATGGCGGTGGAAGTGGATACCAGCGGCCGCGTGATCGTGCTGACCACGAGCAAGGAACACGCTGAGTTGAAGTGCGATCAGATTCACGCCTTCGGAGCCGATCCGCTCAGCTCGCGCGGCTGCGCTGGTTCCATGTCAGCAGTTATCGAACCGGCGATCTAACAGGCACGAACAGCCTGACTTACTAGCCCGGAGCGACAGCGACGGGTTACGCTGCCCCGTCGCTGGCGCTCCGGGCTAGTTGTCAAAAAGTTAACGCCTCTAAACAGATGCCGGTGCGTTACTTCGGGCTATCGATGGCGAGGACGGCAATGCTGGCCGCGTTGCGAACCTCGCTGCTCGGATCGTCGATCATGATCTTGCGAAGAACGTCGCGCTGCCCCTTCGCCAAGGGACCGAATCGGCCGAGCGTTTGTGCCGCCTCGACGCGCACGGTGGTCGGCAGTTCGCGGTTGCTCATGATCCAGGCGACGGACGGCAAAGCGGGCACGGCCTTGGTGCCGATGCCCTGGATCGTGTGCAGGATCTCAAGAATGTACTCCTTATCACCGCGATTGATGACATGGCCTAGGTGCCGTACCGTTTCGTCGTCACCCGCGGCATCGCCGTATTTCGCGATGGCCGAAGCGGCCGCGATGCGAACGCTCTGATCCTCCCGATCGTTGAGCAAACTCCTGAGACCGGGCACAACCACCTTGGCCTGCTGAGGCTTGAGGCGGTCGGCGATGCGACCCAGGGTGCGAGCGGATGCCCAGCGAACGAACTTGTTGGGATCGCTCAACCCCTGTCCTTTCTTGGACAGCCCCGTCACCAAATCCGGAATCACCGCTATCGCCCGCTCTTTCAACACATACACCTCCAGCACATCGACCGAGGCCAGGCGAACGCGGTAGTCCGGGTCGTTCAGGCGGGCGATTCTAGCCTTGATGACGCCTTCCAGACTTGCCGCAACCGGCGTCGGACGGTGCAAATCGTCGATTCGTGGGGCGACAAAAGCGGCTGGACTCACCCATGCACTGGCGGGGGGTGTCGAAAGCGTCTTCGCCTCGGTGGACAATTTCACCGGCCGATCGAGGGTGACGGAAGAAGCCGGGATCTCGTCCCGGAGCGGCACCGGAGCCAGGAGCGTCGTCCGAGTCGGTTCCTCTGGGCGTGCGATCGCCCACTGCGAGGAGCGAGCAATGAGTCGCCGAGAACCCCGAATCGACGATAACGGTACGCCGATGGGGATGCCCTTAGCCGGCTCCTTGCGGGGTTTCGCGGGCACTTCCTTCGGATGGGGTAATTTCTGCCAAACCTCCACCAGCGTCTCCAGCAAGTGGCAGGCCGCGATCCGAAGTTCGGGGTCTTCCGTATTTTCAGCAGCATCCTGGAAGCGAGGTAGGCTCTCGCGCAAAACCGCTTCGAGCTTGGTGTACATCGACGCCTGTCCCAACGGCACCTTGCGATACCCCACCAAATCGTCCAGAGTCGTCACCGCTCGCTGGCACGCCAGCAGACTAAGGCGGCGCACTTTGGCGTCGGAATCGTCCAGTCCGCCGGCGGCAACCGGGAGAATCTTCCCCAGAGCCTCCGTCGAGGGCTGAGGTCGATTCCTTTCCACTTTCCATTGGATGTCCACGAGATCGATCATATGAGCGAGAGTTTCGGCCGCTGCCCGACGAACCAGGACGTCGCTTTGCCGGTCCATCAACAACCGTTTGATAGTTGTCATCGTGTCGGCCAGACTGCTCTCAGGTTGGCTTTTGACTTCAACCATCTCGCTCAACTCGGGCAACACATTCGACTCGCCCAACTCGCTCAGTTCGCTCAACGCGTGAACGCCAGCCACCTGTACTTGAACAGCTTGGCCGGCCTCCGTCAGCTTTTTGACATCGCCGGCCAACTTACTCAGTTCCTCGCGCAGAAAGCGGGAGGTAAGGATAGCTGTCCTGGTACTTTTATCGCCGAGAATCTGTTCTTCGGGAGCGCTCAGTCTGCGCGACTCGGACATGGTTTGGCTGATCAGATTGGCGGCCGCGACGCGATCTCCCGGTCGGCTACTTCGTAGATAGGGACGAATGTCAGTCAACAGACGCTGCACCAGTCGCTGCCGCACGTCACGCTTGATTTCGTAGCTTATCATCCGGACGACCGTGGACGTGTCTTCGGCCCTTACCAGGAACCCCTGGATGGTGTCTTTGAAGAGATCCCCACTTTTAGGAAGCAGCGAGGAAGCCGCATAAAAAGGAGTCATCTCCAGCGGAGGAGCCAGCAAACCCATGCTGACGGTTTGGGCGGCTAAAAGGGGAAGGATCGAGGTTTCCTTGTTCTGTCCCACGGCCGCTTTAACCTGATCGAAATCCACGTTCTTATCATTCAAATCGGTTAGCTCAAAGATACCCCAATCCTGTAGGAGCAAAACCTGCGTCAACTCCCCCAAGGACAAAGTGCGCTCGTTGGCCGCCGCACGCAATTCGCGGAGGTGTTCGGCCAAATGCTCGGCCGCCAGGCTTGGTTCCTCCTCACTGGAGATTGTCCGCCCCTTATCGAGAAGATCCTGGAACGTCTTGACGCCGTTTTCGGGGAGAGGAGCCGCGCTGGCCCAGCCGACAAACCCAGCCAGCAGGACGATTAAGACCAGACCCGTGAGGCGGGATGCCAGGCTGGGAGATAGCGATTGGATCGGCAACATGTTAGTCGTACTCCTGGCAGGACCATCGCTCAGGGTGTCAAATCGGATGTCGGACAAATTCTTGCCTGTCTCTCCCATTGTAACGCCCCGATGAGGTGTCACAACCATTGAGGGATCAAGCGAGCCGCGTTCCGAGGTCTTGTCCTCCGAGGCGAGCGTCCAGGCTCACCCGAACCGTGCCAGTTCGCCTCACAAGCGCGAACTCACCAGATGCGCGCGGCGCTTGTCCTTTGACATCGGTTCTCCCAAGCGCCAAGCTCTTTCTCTTTGCGTCGGACACGGCGGCGACTGTGACGGCGTCGAACAGTTGTAGCGATTGCAACGACTCTGCGGAGGGTGCCCCCTCATCGCGTCCGCGAATGCCTGCGATGTACCACGATCACACAACCTGTTTGAAAACGTCACATGCCGCGAGAAACTTCGGCCGAGAACCAGGCGTGAAACATCGAGATATAAGTTGTTGCAGGTCAAGCAACTTGCGAGAAAAGCATTCGATCGACTCGATGGAGGATCGCTTGGCACTCGATTCGCTACTTACGCTTCCAGACCTCCACCCACGGGGCTATCATGGGAGAGGAAAGTATGTTGAAATTACTCGAGAGCGTAATGCCCCAGGCGATCCGTTCCTCCACATCACCTCCGCCGTTACGCAGTGTCCGGCCTTCTCTGCTCGATCTTCGCTTCACCGGGGATCCCTGGATTGTGGATCATCAGGATGGGACCGCCTCCGTGCGGCTGGACAATTATCGACTGGCGCGCATCCAGACCGTGCCTTTCGATGTGCCTTGCCTCAATCATCTCCTGCTCCAGCTTCGCCAGTCGCAGATCCGCCGCCGCCTCTTTCGCCAACTCCGTGCCCGCACTCGTTAAGAAATAGGCGCGAAACGCGAAGCCATTTCTCGCGACACGCAAAGCCGCGCTCATCCCATCCAGTAATGACCGACGAGCAGCCCGGCACCGAAAGCCAGGGCGAGCAGCAAGATGGCCGCAACGGTCAACCAAGTGGCCTGCGTCGGCGACAGCACCACCCCAGCGGGACGGGGCGGCCGCACACCCGGCGAGAGTGACAGCAAGGGCGATTGAAGACGCTCCCCTTCATAGGGCGCTGGCGGCGGAGGAACCGACGGATTGACGGCACGCGGCGGCGGCGACTCGCTGATAGGATTTTGCAAGAACGCTTCAAAGTCGCTGCGCTCGAAGAGCGGAGCAGGAACCCCGCCGACCGGTTGCGGGGGAGGGACTGCGGATGGTTCCTCGCCTTCGGGCGGCGGCACAACGACTTCCGCGTGGCAGGTCGGACAGTGAACTTTCTCGCCCGCCTTGCGGCGCGAGATACCCATCAGCTGATTGCAGTAGCGGCAGCGAAAGCGAATCGGCATGGGTGTCCGTCTCTTGAAGGTCCACGCTCTCGCGGAGATGAGTGCAGTCCCTAAAAATGTATCTTATTTCCCCATTCACGGGTTCGCCAGGCAATCGGCAACCGTTCCCTACTTGACGACGCGCCCCCTAACAGGTCAGAATACCACGATGGTTCCGGTCTGGTTCGGAATTGCTCTCTCCTCGGCCTCCGTCCCTGTCAACGTCCGAGACCGAGTCGTTCGGTAGAGCGTTCGTTCCCTTCTGAGCCGCTGTCCGGGGGATGTTGGTGCCTTCCCACGGAATTTTGGAGCGTGTCTCATGCGAATTGCCATTCATGCCTCGTGGTGTCGTCGCGCGCTAGGCCTCACCCTCATGGGATTGGTTCTGCCGTTAGCGCTCAGCTCTCGCTCCGCTCGCGCCGACATGATTTTCCTCAAGGACGGCTTCGCCATCGAGGGGCGCGTCAAGCGCGAGATGGTGCTGGAGTTCGACAAGGTCGGCCGCGAGATGATTCATATGCCCAAGGGCTTCTTCCTCATTGATGACGGCCCGCGGCGCATCTTTTTCAGTCCCTCGCAGGTGCGCCTGGTCTATCCCAAGGATCCGCCGATTGAGGAGCGAATCGTTTGCGGAGATTGGCGATCCCAAGTGAACGCTAAAAACTTACCGGAATTGCTCGAAGTGGTCAAGCCGCCAAAATGGGACGACAAATGGAACCGGCGTTTCCAGTTCCGCACTCTCGGCCTTCGCGGCAGCACTCTGATCGCGGTGCCCCAACACATTGGACTACTGACGCCATACTGGGCACGCATCGATTCACCCGGTAAATATTTCTGGAGTTGTGCCTATCTGACGCGCGAGTTCGGCCCCGAAACGACGCGGGATCTCCTCAACTCCCATCCGGATTTTCAGGAAACGAAGGACATGGCTCCGGTTCGACGCGCCTCGCGCCGGCTGCGCAAGGCCGACTTCTTCGCCCAGGCCGGCTGGTTTAATCTCGCCAAGGAAGAACTGAACCGCTTACAGACCGACTTGCCCGATCAGAAAGCGCGCGTCGAGGCAGCACGCAAAGGGCTTCTTAAACTCCGTGTCCGCGATCACCTTGAAGAGATCAAGCGCCATCATCTCGCCGCCCAACATCAGCGCGTGCGTAAAGAGTTGGCTGACTTTCCCACGAAGGGCGTGCCGGAGAAGATAATCGCCGAGATGCAGGAACTCAAGGCCGAGTACGAGACGACGGATCAACTGCTGGCGGAGACGCGGCGATTGCTGGACGAAGCCCGACGCCAAGCGACGGGAGCGGACAGCCGACTGCTGACAGCGGCGGCCGCCATCCTCCGCGCCGACCTGAATTTCGAGAATGTCGGCCGACTCGATGCCTTCCTCGGCCAGGCTCGGCAGGCGGAACGCTTCCAAAAACAAAACAAGAAATCCGACACCAGCCCCGAACAGCTTCTCAGTTTGGCCGTGTCGGGCTGGCTGTTGGGCAGCGCGTCGGCCGAGACGAACCCAGAGACGGCCGTGCGTCTGTGGCGCGGCCGGGAGATGATCCTGGCGTATCTGCGTGCCGACGACAGCGGGGAACGCCAGAAGATTCTGCGTCCGCATTTGCATGGGTCGCGCAAGGAAACGGCCTCAATGGATGAATTGATTCAGATCATCCGCACGTTGCCGCCCATTGAGGCGGAAAAGACCTTGCCGGAAAAGGTGATTGAGGGCAAGGCGGGCGGCGCGACCTATCAGCTGCAACTACCGCCGGAATATCGGCACAGCCGGCCGTACCCGTTGTTGATCGTGCTGCATCAGGCGAGCGAGACTGCGAAGGAGATGCTGGAGCGCTGGTCGGAGTCGGCGGCGGAGCATGGTTACATCCTCGTCGCGCCGCAGTGGCAGAACGGTGGAGGGTTGGGCGGCGGCAGCGGCTACACATTCAGCGAGCAAGAACATGCCGTGGTGCTGGACACACTGAAAGACCTGCGGCGTCGCTTCAACGTCGATGAGGATCGCGTGTTTCTCTTCGGTCTCGGCGACGGCGGCGAGATGGCTTTCGACGTGGGACTGGGCCATCCGGACCTGTTTGCCGGCGTGCTGCCGATGGGTGCCGGCCCGCGGTTCCAGGCCGAGATCTGCTGGCGCAACGGCCAATATCTGCCCTTCTACATCATGCACGGCAACCGTGGACCCAACGGTGACAAAATCCGCAAGCAGTTTGAACTCTGGGTGCAACGTAATTTCCCGATGGTATGGGTCGATTACAAGGGCCGCGGCGTCGAATGGTTTGGCGGCGAAGTGCCGAACATGTTCGATTGGATGCGGAGCAAACGGCGTGTGTTCCCGCTGCGCAAACTGGGCACGGACGGCGGCGGTCAACAGTTCGGCAACGAATTCTGTACACTGCGCGCCTGCGACAATCACTTTTACTGGCTAAGCTGCGACGACATCCGCACCATCCGGCATGCGGAGAGTTGGAATAGAAGGCTGGTACAGCCCGCGTCGCTGTTCGCCGAAATCAGCAGCGAAACCAACCATATCCGCGTGAAGGCGACGGGCGTTGGGCAGTTGACGATCTGGCTGGGCCGCAACAACAAAGGCGAAGACATGATCGACTTCGACAAGCCAGTGACGGTGACGGTTAACTTCCAAGTGAAGTGGGCCAATCGCAAGGTAACGCCAAGCGTGGAGGTGCTGATGGAGGATCTGTATCAGCGCGGCGACCGCCAACAGTTGTTCTTCGCCAAAATTGTTCCCCTCCAGCCCGCCAAGCCTCGATCGCGCTGAAACCGCCTGGGTACAAAAAAACCTTTTCACCACGGAAAACACGGAAAACACGGAAAAAAGACAAAAGGCAAAGCAGAGACAAAAACACTTGTCAGAATCAATGACAAGGATTCTTTGAGATGCTTCTCTTTTTTGTCTTTTTTCCGTGTTTTCCGTGTTTTCCGTGGTGAAAAGGTTTTTCTTTCTTCGTTCACTTGGCGCGGCGCACGGACACGATTGTGACATCCTGCACCGGTACATTCTCGTGCATGCCGCGGCGGCCGGTCGGGACGTTCTTGATTTTGTCCACCACGTCCATGCCCTCGACGACTTCGCCGAAAACACAGTAACGCGGCGCGTCCAACCCTTGATTATCAACCACGTTGATGAAGAACTGCGCCGTGGCGCTGTCCAGGTCGTTGGTGCGCGCCATGGCAATGGTGCCGCGCGCGTTGGACAAGCCATTGGGCGCTTCGTTCTTGATCGGTGCCTTGGTCTTTTTCTGTTTCAGGCCCGGCTCGAAACCGCCGCCCTGGATCATGAAATTGGACATGACCCGGTGAAAGATCGTGCCGTCGAAAAAGTGGTCATCGACGTAGGACAAAAAATTGGCCACGGAGACGGGTGCTTTATCGCTGTCCAACTCGACTTTGATCGAGCCGAGCGACGTTTCCATGATGACGAACGTGCTGGGCATAAGTAAGCCCTCCATATAGTTGTGTAATCGTTTGCCTGAATATCCGAGCCGCGACCGTCAGGGAGCGGTTTCGCCGCAGGTTAACGGGTATTACTTCGTGGCATCGGCGCGGCGGACGGACTTGATGAGGACGGTTTCCGCAGGCACGTCGGCCATCGCCGGTTGGCCATCGATGACAATAGCCTTGGTCTTGACCTTGCGGATCTTGTCCACCACATCCATGCCGTCGATGACCTTGCCGAACACGCAGTAGCGCGGCCGATCGAGCTTGGCGCTATTGTCTACCGTGTTGATATAAAATTGCGCGGTGGCGCTGTCGAGCGCGCGGGTGCGGGCCATGGCGATGGTGCCGCGTGTGTTGGACAGTCCATTGCCCGATTCGTTTTTGATGGGATCGCGCGTCTTTTTCTGGCTGGATTTGATGTCGTCCACGCTCTTGGCATCCTTCAGCCCCGGCGTGAAGCCGCCGCCCTGGATCATGAAATCCTCAATGACGCGATGAAAGATCAGCCCGTCGTAAAACTTGTCGTCCACGTAGTCGAGAAAGTTCTTGACCGTGATGGGTGCCTTGGCGGCATCCAACTCGACCTTGATGGTGCCCATCGAGGTATCGATAACGACGACGGGGTTCTTGCCATCGGCCGTGGCGACGGTCTTCTTGTCCGTGGTAACGGCCCTATCCTCGGCGCAAGAAGCACTGGCGAGGATGCTGAAAGCGACAAGGGTCAAACACAATCGCTTCATAATCGAAAGTCTCCTGGATGTAAACGAACTTACTCCCCCGCGATGAAGCGCGTTTGGGAGATTGTTAGCAAACCGTATCCGGCGCGGGAATGCAAGGGAAAGGCCGATGGAAGAGAGCAATCGTTTGGCGACGCTAACCCAATGAATTGCCAGCCCGCAGCGCCAGCAAAGGGCAATCCCTTGCTGGCGCTGCGGACTGGCAATTCGTTGGGTTCGTGCCTCTTATCAAGCTCGGCGTCGTCGCCGGCTGACCAGACCGAACAACGGCATGCCGATGCCGGCCAGCACGAGGCTCGAGGGTTCGGGATTATGCTGCACGTTCACGTCGAAGACGAACGCACCGGGATGACCGAGGCCGGACGGCTGCGTGAGTTTCTCGAACGTAACAGTGTAGACATGATGGTCGATATTCACATCCGCCGTCCGAGGCGAGATAAAGGTCGCGCGGAGGTTTGAACCATTATTCCACAGGGTGCCATTGAGTGTTCCGCTGAAGGAGACGTACTCGGAAAACCCACTCGCATGGTCGCTGAGCCTGAGGTTGATGGCGAACGGCAGATTGGTCACGGTTTGCGGATTGATGGCGGAAGCGGTGCTGAACGCCCATAGCTTGGTGCTGATATCCACGGTCGTCGTGGATCTCGTGTGCATGTGATTGGAGCCGCCGTTGCCCGGCAAGCCGATGACGCCAAGGGCGTTGTGATTGGTGATGAAGGTGAGAGGATGACCGGCCGGCTCGAAGTGATAGCCCCAGTTGAATTCGCTGGAGCTGACAGGGCTGGCGTCAGCGGCGGAACTGGCCCACAGGAAGCAGGCGGCCGCCAGACAGAGAACTGCTGCGCGTTTCATTGAGAGGCATCCTTTCCGTCAAGAGGATTCCTGCCCCGCTGTCCATCCGCGGGGTAACAGAGGAATCGCCAAGTGGCTGTGAATGGGGGCTGATGTTACAAGAAATCGCCGCAGCCTGTCAACGCGGATTCGCTAGCCTCGCCGCCCTTCCGTTTCGTCGCCAACGGCCCAGCCGATAGTTGGCTCCCCCAAGCCGGCATGTTACCATGAATCCTCAGTCGGCCATGCCTTCATCTTCTCTGGAGACCGCCATGCCGTTCCCGCTTGCTCCAACGGTGTCGTCGTCCCACTCGCTAACGCGCCGCCGTCTGCTGCAACTGGGCGGCGTCGGCATGCTCGGCCTGGGTCTGCCGCAACTGTTGCGGGCCGGCGCTCCCGTCGTTGGGCAACGGCGCGGACCGGAACGCTCGTGCATCTTCATCGTGCAGTACGGCGGCGCCAGCCACATCGACAGCCTGGATCCCAGGCCCGACGCTCCCGAAGCGATTCGCGGTCCTTACAAGCCGATCACCACCCGCGTTCCCGGCGTGCGTGTCGGCGAATTGCTGCCGCGCCTGGCGAACCTTGCCGATCGCTATTGTCTGATTCGCTCGATGAGTCACGGCAACGGCGGTCACGACGGCGGCATGCATGTGTGCATGACCGGCCATTCGCGGCCCGTCGAAAATACCCCCTATTATGGCTCCGTCATGGCGAAAGTTCGACCGACACGCCATAACTTGCCGTCGTATGTGTGGCTGCAAAACCTGGCCGGTGATGTGCAGCCGCGCTATCTGACGGGTGGTTTTCTCGGCTCGGCCTACAGTCCGCTGCGCGTCGGCACCGATCTGAACAATCCGTCAGCGCCCAATTTTCGCATGACCGCGTTCGATCCGCCGCGCGATGTGCCCGCCGCGCGTCTGCGTCAGCGTCAGCGTTTATTGGCGGGCGTCGAACCGGCCGACGCCCCGCTGGCGCGGACGGCGTCCGGCGAATCGATGCGTCGTTTCCAGGAACGTGCGGTGGACCTCGTGACCGGCCCGGAAGCACGGCGAGCGTTCGACCTGGAGCGCGAATCGGCAGTCGTGCGCGATCGCTACGGACGCGGCCCGCTGGGGCAGAACCTGTTGTTGGCGCGGCGTCTGATCGAGGCCGGTGTGCGGCTGGTGAGTGTGACGGCGTGGACGGGATTGCCGCCGGGTGAGAAGTTCCGCAACGTGCAAACGTGGGACATGCACGGCAACGGTGCGGGATTGGGCAGCATCTTCGGCACCGGCCATTTCGGGCTTGGCTGGGCGCTGCCGCGCGTGGACGAATCAGTTTCCGCCTTGCTGGAGGATCTGCGCGATCGCGGCTTACTCGACTCGACGCTGGTGGTGATGGTCGGTGAGTTTGGCCGCAGTCCGAAGGTGAGTAATGCCGGCCGCGATCACTGGCCGGCCTGCTATTCGGCGCTCGTCGCCGGCGCGGGCATCAAAGGCGGCACGGTGTATGGGGCATCGGACAAACACGGCGGATATGTGCGTGACAATCCGGTGTCACCGGAGGACTTCGGCGCAACGCTGTTTCATGCGTTGGGCGTGCCACCGGAAACACGCCTGGGGGCGGACGGCTTCACGCATCCGGCGAGTGAGGGCAAGCCGATTTTGAGTCTGTTCGCGTAAGGGAACGAAGTAGGTCCGGCGAGCCGAGCCGGACAGAAGTGCCGCTCGGCTCGCGGCACCTCCTGGCGATTGCAGTAGGTCCGGCGAGCCGAGCCGGACTGCCAGTGCCGCTCGGCTCGCGGCGCCTACCTAATGCGTGCCGCTCGGCTCGCGGCACCTACTGGCGATTGCAGTAGGTCCGGCGAGCCGAGCCGGACTTTGCCTCAACAAGTGCCGCTCGGCTCGCGGCACCTACCCAAACCGTGTCATGCGGACGGAGCCGACACCATTTGCAGCGACCGGCCCGTTTGCCAGCGATTCTCCGTGCGGATCACTTCGTTGTAGAGCGTGTCGCGTTCAACCGGGATGCGTCCGGCCTCCTCAATCAGACGGCGGATTTCGGTCACGCTCATTTCCTGCGGCGAGTCCGAACCGGCATCGTGATAAATTTTCTCATGCACCACGGTCCCATCCAGGTCGTCGGAGCCGAAGCTCAACGCCACCTGCGCCGTCTTGATGCCGAGCATGACCCAGTACGCCTTGATGTGCTGGAAATTGTCGAGCATCAGCCGGCTGATCGCCATCGTTTTGAGGTCCATCAGGCCGCTTGGCTTGGCGATGTGCGCCAACGGGGTGTTATCCGGGTGGAAGGCCAACGGGATGAACGTCTGAAAGCCGCCCGTTTCGTCCTGAAGCTGACGCAATTGACAAAGATGATCGATGCGGTGACGGGCTTCCTCGATGTGTCCATAGAGCATCGTCGCGTTGGTGCGTAGACCGAGTTGGTGCGCCTCGCGGTGAATTCGTATCCACGAATCCGCGCCGGCCTTGTGTTCGCAGATTTTGTCGCGCACTTCCGGATGAAAAATCTCGGCTCCGCCGCCGGGCAGACTTCCTAGCCCCGCTTCCTTGAATTCGGCAAGCAAATCGCGCGTTGATCGGCCTGTCATGCGCGCGAACCAGTCCCACTCGACCGCCGTGTACGCCTTCAGGTGCAAACGCGGATGGGCCTCGTGAATGATGCGAACGACGTTGAGATACCATTCATAGGGCAGTTGGTGATGCAACCCGCCGACGATGTGCAATTCGGTCGCGCCGCGCCGCTCGGCTTCGGCGGCGCGTTCGAGAATCTGCTCGTCGGACATGACGTAGCCCTTGGGGCTTTTCAGGTCCGCCCGGAAGGCGCAGAACGTACAACGATACACGCATACATTCGTTGGGTTGAGATGCGTGTTGACGTTGTAATAGGTGAATCGACCGTTTTTCCGCTCGCGGACGAGGTTGGCCAACTCGCCGAGCATGAACAGATCGACTTGGTCGTACAAAAACACGCCATCGTCGAAGGAAAGACGTTGCCCGGCTTCCACCTTGTCGCGGATGGCGGCCAGCTGCTCGTCAGCGTTCCGTTGGATCAT
>DATNCY010000241.1:0-22156 GCA_035553375.1 Gemmataceae bacterium | reverse complement strand
CGGCCAAGGAATGCAATAGCCTGCTATCGATTGGCCATCAGCGGCATTACAGCATGTTGTACGCCCACGCTTCCGAGGTGGTCAACTCCGGCGTGCTGGGTGATGTCAAGCACATTCGCGCTCTGTGGCATCGCAATTTCTCCTGGCCGTTCAAGGCCGATCCCAAGATGAACATGGTCGATGCCAAGCAAGTCGTGCAGCCGCACTATCGGGATGGCTGGTTCCCGCCCATCACGCACCTGGATTACGACGCCCTGGCCGGCAAGCCGGACATGCTCAAAAAGTTCGGCTTCGATAATGTCGAACAACTGATTCGCTGGCGTCTGTTTCAGGCGACGGGCGGCGGCTTGATGGCGGAGTTGGGCGGTCACCAACTTGATGCTTGTAGTATCTTCCTGGGCAAAGTCCATCCCATCGCCGTCTCCGGTGTTGGTGTGCGTTCTTTCTTCGGGACCGCTCACAACGATCGCGACATCGACGATCACGTCTTCGCCACTTACGAGTTCCCCGGCAAGAATTACGCCAATGACAAGCATGACATTGTGGTTGTCACTTATTCGTCGGTCAGCACCAACGGCTTCGAGAACTATGGCGAATGCGTCATGGGCACACGCGGGAATCTGCTGGTCGAGTCGGAGCGAACCGTGATGCTGTACCCGGAGAAGGAACCGGGCAAGTCGAAGTCGCCGGCCCGCGCCATGGAAGTGGGCGTCACTGCCGGCGGTAAGGATAAACCTGTCCTGGAATCCGGCTCGACCTGGGGTGGTCCTGTGGCGGCACCGACTGCGGCACCGACCGGCTCGGCAGCCGCGAGCAATGCCCCGGTGAGCCGCGGCTACCGCGAAGAGATGGAAGACTTCGCCTACTGTGTCCGTCTGTGGGATCAGAGTTCGGAGAAGGATCGCCGCTTGCCACGCTGTCATGGCACAGTGGCGATGGCCGATGCCATTGTCGCGCTGACGGCCAACCACGCGATGAAGTCGCACCAGCGCATCGAGTTCAAGAACGCCTGGTTCGACCCCAACTCCGATGAAGTGCCGCCCGGCGAACAGAAGGCGAAAATCGAAACCGCCTAAACCCCAAAACAAATTAGCCACAGATGAACACAGATAAACACAGATGAATCACAAATAGAAATAATTGTTTGTCTTATCTGTGTTCATCTGTGTTCATCTGTGGCTAATTTTTCTTCTATCATGCCTGACGCCGATCGCATCGTTCGCACGCTCCGCCGCGCGATTCAGTGTTTCCGCGATACGCCTGGTCGCCGTGGCCGGTGCGTGACGCTCCAGGGAGCGAGCGAGGTCTTCGTCAGTGGCGATCTGCACGGCAATTTAGAGAATTTCCGTCAGCTGATGATGCGCGGGAACCTCGCTCAAAATCCTCAGCGGCATTTCGTGCTTCAAGAAGTCGTTCACGGTCCCTTCCACTATCCCGCTGGCGGCGATAAGTCGCACCAACTCCTTGAATTGGTGGCGGCGCTGAAATGTCAGTTTCCGCATCAGGTCCATTTTCTGCTGGGCAATCACGAACTGGCCCAGCACACGCAGCGGCGCATCAGCAAGGGCGACTTCGATCTCAATCAGTCGTTTCGTGAAGGCGTGGGCACAGCTTACGGGAGTCGCGCGGCTGAGGTGTATGCCGTCTATGAGGAATTGTTGAGTGTCGTGCCGGTGGCGCTCTGGACGGCGAATCGCATTTTGCTGTGTCACAGTCTTCCGCCAGCGTCGCGTTTGCCGGACTTCGATCCGGCCGTGCTGGAACGCGATGTGTTTACCCAAGCCGACACGGTGCCGGGCGGCACGGTGCATTCGCTCGTCTGGGGCCGCGACACCCGCCCTGAGACGGTCGCCGCTTTCCTAACGAAAATGGACGCCGATCTGCTCATCAGTGGGCACGTTCCCTGTGAGAACGGATTCGACACGCCCAATGATCGGCAATTGATCCTCGATAGTCTCGGTTCGCCCGCCGGCTACTGCCTGTTTCCGACCGATCGACCGCTTACGTATGCGGAGTTAGTTCATCAAGTAAGTATCTTGTAGGAGAGATTCCAGCCATTACCGCCATGAATGCCGACATCACCACCCGGCCACCGATGCCGGAAACCCCACTCGAAGCGCTAGGCCCCGTGATCGCCGAACCCGTGATTGTCGAAGATCGAACCTTCGTCATCACCCGGCCGAGCGAATCGGATCGTCTGCTCGATCATCCGAGCGTGTGCTCGGCTTTCGCCGCGGACGAATACATGCCCTATTGGGCCGACCTTTGGCCGGCCGCACGCATGCTGGCCAAGGCGATCCTGCGCGAATCGTGGACGCCGGGCCAACGCGCGCTGGAAGTGGGCTGTGGTCTGGGATTACCCGGCATCGCCGCCCTGGCGATGGGTCTGCGCGTCACCTTCAGCGACTACGATGCCACCTCGCTGCGCTTCGCCGGCGACAACGCTCGCGGCAACGGTCTGACGGATTTCGACACGTTGCAAATGGACTGGCGCTTTCCGCCGGAGAATTTGCAATATCCGATCATCCTGGCGTCCGATCTCATCTACGAGATGCGCAACGTCGCCCCGCTCGTCGCCCTGATTAAGAAGATGCTGGAGCCGGGCGGCGTATGTCTGGTGACGGATCAGGACCGTGTGCCCTCGCACGTCCTGCGCGACACGCTGACGGCAGAGGGTTTGCCGTTCACCACGAAAACCATGCGTGCCGGCGAACCGGGCGGTCGGCGTCTCAAGGGCACGCTCTATCGCATCACGCATCCGGCCGGCTCGAACGCTCTTTGATTTACGGCTGTTTCAGTTACGATACTCGTAGGAAGGAGAATCGTCATGCAATACCTAAAACAAGGCCGTCTGGCCGCGCTTCTGTTGGCGCTGGGGCTGACGGCTGCGGCCGCGCCGACCGGCGGGCCATCGACCGCCAATAAGATCGCGGCTCGACCCATCACCTACGCCGACCTGGGCAAGTTGGTGCGTGGCTATAAGGGCAAAGTGGTGGTCGTCGATTTCTGGTCCGTGTACTGAGTGCCGTGCAAGGGAGAATTCCCGCATCTGGTCGAGATGCACAAGAAATACGGTAAGGATGGCTTCGTGGCTCTATCGGTCAGTCTCGATGAAATCGCCGAGAGTCGCGGCGAGGTTGATGCGTTCCTGGCGAAGAAACAGGCGACGATGACGAATCTGATTAGCGAGGGCAAGCAGGACGAATGGTACAAGAATCTGGGGATCGACGCTGTGCCGTGCGTGTATGTGTTCAATCAGGAAAACCGCTTCGTCAAGAAACTGGTCGGTGAGAAGGTCGATTACAAGGTCATCGATGCCGAGGTGGCTAAGATGCTGAAGAAATAAGCACTCCCGATTATCCGCTGGAGGATGGTCCATGCACGGTCTGGAAATCGAAGCCGTTTACGAACATGGCACGCTCAAACTGCCGCGCGAATTGCCTCTCGTGGATGGGGCGACCGTCACCATCACCATTCACCCGCCCGGCCGGTCTGGTGTCGTCAAACACCTACGCATCCCCTGGACGGGGAGCCGAGAGGAGTTGGAACGCCTGGCAATGGATCCCGAATTTCTTCCCGAGGAATCCTCATGACGTTCCTGGACCTTCCAAGCGGACAGGCCGTTTTTGTGGACGCCAATATCTTCCTTTACTACTTCCGCCCGGATCCTATTCTCGGTCCTCCTTGCGACCAGTTACTTCAGCGAATTGAGAACGGCGACATCCAGGGATATACCTCGGCGCACGTCCTGAATGAGATGGTCCATCGCTTGATGACCGAAGAAGCCCACCAGCGATTCGGTTGGCCCATGAATGGCATGGCGCGCCGACTGCGAACCCATCCCGCGCAGGTTCGCAGCCTCTCGCGCCCTCGGCAGGCGATTGATGAATTGACCGTCATCGGGTTACAAATACTCCCGATAACCGGCGGGCAAGTTTCTCGCTCCGTCGATCACAGCAATCAGCATGGACTGCTCTCCAGCGACGCCCTTATCGTTTCCGTTATGCAGCATCATGGTCTGCAAGCGCTGGCCAGCCACGACGCCGACTTCGACCGTGTGCCGGGGTTGACTCGCTATGCTCCAGTGTAGAACAACTTTCGCGGAGACGGCCCGCAGCAAGGGATGTTGAGGAGATGCTGTGGTAATGGCCGTCGCTGCTTGCTATTCGCCCCCATCTCACGATAATGTCGGAAGTTGATCGGCTCGCCCCGAGGAAACCGGAACCGCCCTCTACGAGACCCTCGATCGGTTCCAATCCCGCGAAGGATCAATCATGCAACGCCTGGAAATCGAAGCCGTCCACGATGGGAAGCTACGTTGGATTTTATCCACGGCCATCCTGGCTACCTGCGTGGCCGTCTTGGTAGGCTGCAAACCGAGCGCGCGCGATCTTGGTGATCGGCGGATAACTGCCGGCGATTCTGGCGGGCCGACCGACCGTGATTTGCTCAAGGCCCGTGCTGCCTTTCAGACTAAACATATCTCCAATAGTTACAAAACGGACGGCCCGGCGGACCCGCCGCAACCGGGAACGTATCAACTGGTACACTATCCTTCGCCCGCTGGACAGTTGGCGGCCTATCTG
Source organism: Gemmataceae bacterium (assembly GCA_035553375.1). Lineage (GTDB taxonomy): Bacteria > Planctomycetota > Planctomycetia > Gemmatales > Gemmataceae > JAJPHU01. The sequence continues at coordinate 17,570 of DATNCY010000241.1, read as the reverse complement.
ACACCGAATCCGGGCGATGGCAAGAAACATCCCGTCCTCATCTGGGCGCACGGCGGTTTTGGCGGTCTCGGCACCGGCGGCGCGGCTGAACCCGCTCGCGCCGCCGGCTTCGTCGTATTTTGTCCCTCCTGGCGCGGTGAGAACGACAACCCCGGTCAGTTCGAGTTGTTTTACGGAGAGGTCGAGGACGCCGTCGCCGCCGTGAACTATGTCAGCCAACTGCCCTACGTCGATCCCGCACGCATCTACATGGCGGGCCACAGCACCGGAGGGACGATGACGCTGCTGACCGTCGAATCGACGCCCAAACTGCGAGCCGCTTTTTCGTTTGGTGGCTGTCCCGACGTCGGCAACCTCATGACCCTTTCCGGGGGGAAGGGCTACGACAATACACCGTTCGATTACCGCATCTCCGACGAGACCCGATTGCGCTCGGCCATCCACTTCGTTGGTGCCATTCACACACCGACGTTCTTCTTCGAGGGAAGTCAGTCCGCGTTGTATTGCCGAGATGCGAAAAATATGGAGCAGATGGCACAGCGCGCGAACGTGCCGTTCTCCGCCTTTGTTCTTCCGGGCGGTGATCATTTCAACATCGTGCCGCCGATCTCGCGGTTGATCGTGCGCAAGATGCAGGCCGATATCGGGCCGACGTGTAATATCACCTTGACCCAAGCGGAAGTGCAACAATCTTTCCAAGCCCAGCCACGCCCACGCCGAGGACGTTGACGGCCCAACGGAACTATCATGTCTACCACCACGGACCTAATCGATCGTCTCCGCGCCATCGTTGGCCGCGATGCCATCCTGACCGCCGCCAGCGAACTGCTCGTCTACGAGTGCGATGGCTTCACCATCGAAAAGAACAAGCCCGATGTGGTCGTCTTTCCGACCACGACGGAGCAGGTGGTGCAGATCGTCAAGCTCTGCAACGAACTGGACGTGCCGTTTCTGCCACGCGGTGCGGGCACCAGTTTGGCGGGCGGTTGCTTGCCGGTCGGCGGCGGCGTGATGATCGCGCTATCGCGGATGAAACGCATCCTCGAAGTGGATTATCGCAATCGCTATGCCGTCGTCGAGCCGGGCGTCATCAATTTGTGGCTGACCAACCACCTGAAGGGACACGGCTATCATTTCGCGCCGGACCCCTCGAGCCAGGGTGCCTGCACCATCGGCGGCAATGTGGCCACCAACTCCGGCGGGCCGCACACGCTCAAATACGGCGTCACCGTCAATCACGTCCTCGGCGTCGAGTTCGTGCTGCCCGATGGCCGGATCGTGCGAACGGGAGGACCGACCGAAGAGAATCCCGGCTACGATCTGACCGGCGTCATCGTCGGATCGGAAGGCACGTTCGGTATCGCCACGAAAATCTGGGTGCGCATCACACGCAATCCGGAGGCGTATCGCACGCTGCTCGGCGTCTTCGAGACGGTGGACGATGCCACCAACACCATCAGCGACATCATCGGTGCCGGCATCGTGCCGGCCGCGCTGGAACTGCTCGATACGCTCATTCTGCAAGCGGTCGAAGCCGCGTTTCACTTCGGTTTTCCGCTCGATGCCGGCGCGGTCCTCATCATGGAAGTCGATGGCCTCGATGCCGGACTCGACAATGAAGCCGAGCGTATTACAAGCATCGCCAAGAAAAACAACGCCCGCGAAGTGCGCCGCGCGAACACCGATGCGGAGCGGTTGTTGTTGTGGAAATCGCGCAAGCAAGCGTTCGGCGCGGTTGGCCGCTTGGCTCCGAGTTATTGCACGCAAGACGGCGTTGTGCCGCGTACACGCTTGCCGCACATTCTCCGCGAGATTCAGAAAATCGGCCAAAAATATGATTTGCGTATCTGCAATGTCTTTCATGCGGGCGATGGTAATATCCATCCGATCTTGCTATTCGATGAGCGCGACGCCGATCAGGTGAAGCGCGTGTTGGCGGCGAGTCACGAGATTCTTGAGGAATGCATTCGCGTCGGCGGCAGTGTCACCGGCGAACATGGCATTGGCGTCGAAAAAATTGATTTCATGTCAAAGCTGTTCACGCCGGAAGATTTAGGTATGATGTTGCGATTGAGAACAGCGTTCAATCCGGAGGGACGTTGCAGTCCGCGCAAGATGCTGCCGACGGCTGGCGCCTGCATCGAGCCGAGTAAGGCAGGCCGCCGAGCCGCGCTGTAACCTCGGTTGTCGATCTCACAAGTTTCCTTCGGACTTTTTTCTCAGGTGCAATCATGCTCGAAATCGCCATGCTCGTCATTTTCTGCGGCAAAATAGGCAAGATTGTCGAAAGCAAGGGGCGCAAGAAAATCGGCTATCAATTCATGCTGGTCGGTATATGGTTCGGCGCAGAAATCTTCGGAGCGATCCTTGGCGGGATCATCGGAGCGATTGCGCTGGAGGATGAGAATAGTGCGACACTTTTGATCATTGCGTGTGCCTATGGATGCGCCATCCTTGGCGCCGTGATCGCATTTCAGATCGCCAAGCATTTGCAACCGTTGTCTGGTGACGATGATTTCTATGGCGACATCGAGTACGCCGATCGCTTGCAAGCACGCGAACGCTTTGGTGATCGCAGCGCCGCCCCTCCTGCCGTGACGGATGGTTACACCGACAATCCCGAGAAGGTTCGGCGACCACTCGACGATCGGGTTCAGGAGTAAACACCGGCCAGACCAGGCGGCTCAGCCCGGAGCTACATCATGTTCGCTGTGGATGCCACCATCACGATTCCTTCCTGGGTCGAACGTATCGCCCTGCCGGAATATCCGGCCATGCCGATTGCCGGCTATGTCCTGCTCGCTCTCGGCGCGCTGCTGCTCATGATTGGCTACTTCGCACCGATCAAGAAACTTCCCGCACTGCTGACCGCGCTGGTTCTGCTGGCATATTATCCGCTCGTTTATCTCCTTTCGTGGTATCTATTTCGTTACGACGAACAGGGCCGCCTGAGTCGAGAGCCGACGAAATTCGAGGTTTTTCTGCTCGAACACAAAACTGCGTTCGAGTGGAGCATCCTGGGAATTTGTGCTTTCTTTGGCTTACTGTTCTTCATCGGGACGGTATGGGCGACGGTGCGCAAGCGCCGGCGGAATCGGGTGCGTGAAACGGCGAGCGAAAATTATCCCTTCACGGAACAGCCGGTTGCCCGACCTCAACCAGCCTTCCAACCTCAGCCGGCAAATCCTCGCCCCACCGCACCGCGTCCGAGCGCACCGCCGCAAGTGCCGCAAGCGCGAAAAATATCGAAGAAACCGCCCTCACCGCCCTCGGACAATCCTTTTAACTTCGGTTGACCGCCTCCTTCGGAGAAGTATCCATCGTGCAATTGAACGCCTGCCGTATCGACGATTTCGGTCCCCTATCCGTTGAGCAACCGCACAGCATCGCCGAACTTGGCGACCTCGTCCGTCGCGCGGCAGCCGAGAAACAGGCTGTCTATCCGCTGGGCGGTCAAACACTCATCGACATCGGTTTGCCTCCCATCCGTCCTGGTTTCGCCGTCGATCTGCGCGGGCTGTCGCAGGTGATCGATTATCCGGCGCGCGACATGACCATCACCGTGCAGGCCGGCATCACTTTGGCGAAGTTGCAATCGTTGCTGGCTACCGAGAATCAGCGTTTGCCCATTGATGTGCCGCATCCGGAACAGGCCACACTCGGCGGCGTTTTGGCGACCAACATTAGCGGATCGCGCCGCCTCGGCTTTGGCACGCTGCGCGATTATGTCATCGGCATCAGCACCATCAACGACGAGGGCCAGGAAGTCAAAGCCGGCGGTCGCGTGGTCAAAAACGTCGCCGGTTACGATCTGTGCAAGCTGCACATTGGCGCGCTGGGCACGCTGGGCATCATCAGCCAGGTAACACTCAAACTCCGGCCGCGCCCCGAAGGCAAGGCATTGGTCACGTTCGGCTGCGCGACCGAAGCACTGGGCCGACTGCTCGATCAATTGCATCAAACGCGCACGCGGCCCGTGTGTTTGGACTTGCTCAACAGTGTAGCCGTCCGCTCGATTACCCGCGATTCGAGACTGAATCTGCCCGTGGCATCGTGGGTAATTGTGGTTGGCTTCGAGGATAACAGCGACGCGGTCGGCTGGCAGGTGCGGCAGCTTCTCCAGGAGATCGCGCCGGCCGATATTGAGGGATTGGAAGCGCGAGCGGGCGATGCCAGCGAATCGCTGTGGCACGCGCTCGCCGGGAAGTTTCATTCAAGGCCAACCTTCTTCCGCAAGCGGTGGCCTCGTTCTGCCAGCAGGCGGCGACGCTGCCCGAATCCATCCGTTTGCACGCCCACGCCGGCTCCGGCATCGTGCGCGGCCACCTTGAGGCTGACTTGACCCTGCATCGAGTTGCCGCCATGCTGAAGGAACTGACCGATTCAGCCGTCCGCGCCGAGGGCAACCTCGTGCTACCCCATTGCCCTGTGGAGTGGAAACGCGAGTTGCCTATTTGGGGCCGTGACCGCGGCGACTTATGGCTGATGCGTCAGGTGAAGGATAAATTGGACCCGCTTAATCTGTTTAATCCCGGTCGATTCGTCGCGGGAATCTGAGGCGACGATCGACCCTTCGGATAGCGAATTCATGAGCATCACTGAGGAAACACAGCGAACGTCTCTGCCGGTTGTTCCCGGCGATAGCAAACTCGGTCGCAACATCGACTATGAACTGTTCATGGACTGCGTTCACTGCGGTCTGTGTCTGGGTTCGTGTCCCACCTACGTCGAAACCGGCAACGAAAACGATAGTCCGCGCGGCCGCATCTATCTATGGCGTGCCGTCACGGATGGCCGGGCCGAACTGAGCGACGAAGTACGGCGACATCTCGATCTGTGTCTCGAATGCCTGGCGTGCGAAACGGCCTGTCCGTCCGGCGTGCAATACGGCCAGATTATCGGCTCGTACAAGAAAGACATGGCGCGTCTCGGTTCGGTCTTCCCGACGCTGAACTGGGTGCAGCGCACCATGCTGTTCCACCTGACGCCGTATGCCGGGCGCATGCGTTGGGCGCTGGCACCCGTGCGATTGTTACAGCGTTTGGGGCTGGGCGGACTGGTTCACGGCATGGGCCGGCTGCTGCCGGCCTCGTTGCGACGCATGAACGACATCATTCCGCGACTGGCACCGCACCATGGCCGGCTGCCGGAGTTGTTGCCGGCCGAGGGCCCGCGGCGGGCGCGCGTGGCCTTGTTCGTCGGCTGCGCCGCTGATGCGTTTTTCCCGCAAACGACGCTGGCCACCGCTCGCGTCCTCCAACGCAACGGCTGCGACGTGTGGATACCGCGCACGCAGCAATGTTGCGGCGCGCTGCACTATCACGCCGGCCTCATCGAGCCGGCGCAACAATTCGCCGCCGCGAATTGTGCCGCCTTCGGCGAGCAACTCGCCGGCGTTGATGCGATAATCAATAACGCCGGCGGCTGTGGTCCCGTACTGAAAGAGTACGGTCATCTGCTATCCGCTGTCCGCCATCCGCCATCCGCCATCCGCTCAGAGGAAAGGGGGACGGCGGATAGCGGACAGCGGATAGCGGACGGCGCGGCCTTCGCCGCCAAGGTGCGCGACATTAGCGAATTCCTTGTCGAACTTGGACCGATTGCGCCGCAGCATCCCCTGAAGATGAAGGCGACCTATCACGACGCCTGCGGTCTGAGCCACGCTCAGAAGATCCGCCAGCCGCCACGTCAATTGCTGGAAATGATCCCCGGCCTGGAACTGGTGCCGCTGCCCGAAAGCGAATTTTGCTGTGGCGCGGCCGGCAGCTACAACCTGACGCAACCAGAAATGTCCGAGCAGCTGGGCCGGCGTAAGGCACGGAACATCCTCGACACCGGCGCGCAAGCAGTGTTCACCGGCAACGTCGGCTGCCTGCTGCAAATCGCCCGCTATCTGCGCGAAGAACGCCCCAATCTCTGGGTAGCGCATCCAGTCGATGCGTTGTGGGCCAGTTACAGCGGTGAAGTTCCAATACAGAAATTAACCACAGATGAACACAGATGAACACGGATAAAAGACAAGAAGTGTTCTTCTGTATTTGATTATCCGTGTTCATCTGTGTTCATCTGTGGTTAATTCGTTTTGAGGGTTATCATGCACATTCAAGGCATTATTCCACCCGTCGCCACGCCGATGCAGGCTAACGAGGATCTCGACCTGCCGCGTTTGAAATGGTTTATCGACCATCTCATCGCCAACGGGGTCCACGGAATTTTCGTTCTCGGCACTAACAGCGAGTTTTACTCGCTCGATGAGCGCGAGAAACAGGAAGTCATCGCGACGGCGGTTGCTCATGTGAACAAGCGTGTGCCCGTTTATGCCGGCACCGGCGCGGAGACGACGCGCGAAGTCGTGCGCCTGACGAAGATGGCCGAGCGCGAGGGCGTGGACGGCGTCTCGGTCATCACGCCGTATTTCATTAGCCCGACGCAGCAAGAGATTTACGATCATTATCGCCGCATCGCCGAACATACGCGGCTGCCGGTGATTCTTTACAACAACCCCGGCACCTGCGGCGGCGTGAAAATCGACGTGGACACCGTGGCGCGCTTGGCGGAGGTGCCGAACATCCTTGGCATCAAGGATTCCAGCGGCGATTTGCAAAACACCAACGAGTTGATTCGCGTGGTGCCGCCGCGTTTCTCCGTGCTGATGGGGCGTGACACCCTCATTTTCTCGGCGTTGATGTTTGGCGCGCGCGGCGCGGTGCCGGCGACCGGTAACATCGCGCCGGCGCTGTTGGCGGAGATTTACAACACATTTCAGCGCGGTGATCTGGAAGCATCCAAGACGGCGCAGCTGCGGCTCAATCCGCTGCGATTGGCACTCGGACTCGGCACCGCGCCGGGTGCCGTCAAGGCGGCGCTACACATGTTGGGGCTGCCGATTGGCCCGTGTCGTTCGCCGGTGTCGGGCGTATCGGCGGAGAAACTGCCGAAGATGCGCGAGGCCCTGGAAGCGGCGGGGTTGCGGCCAACTTCAATCTCATAAGAGCCACGAACCAAATGGCGAGCCTCCCGCGTTTTGGCGAGCCTCCCGCGTGAGCGGGGGGAGTTTTCACAGCAGACTCCCCCCGCTTACGCGGGAGGGCTGCGCCATTTGGTTCGTGCCACTAAGGAAAACGAGATCGGTTCGTTACACCCCTTGCTGTCGGGTATAGAATGCTTCCGGCGAGCCGATTCCTTCCGCGCGGAGGACGGTTCACCGGGAGCATTCGTCGCAATCGGAAAGGTTGTCCCTGGTTGTCGTCTCCACCAGGACGATTTTTCTTATTGAAGACGCAATAAGAATTCGATGTCAGTAGCACAACCTCCGCCCTCGTTTCCTCCCGTATCGCTATCCTCGACATAAGGAAATGTTCATGCACGGTTGCGCCATCCTTCGTCGCCGGACAGCGAGCCGTTGCGCTCGCTCGCTGATCCGCAGGAGTCTGTCTCTGCTGGTTTGTGGAGCAATCGCGTTGCTGGCGTTGCCGGCCGCGCGACCGGCGCAGCCGGAAAAACACGGCATCGTGGTCGCCGTTTCGCCGCCCGGCGCGGACACCGGACGCGATATTCTCAAGAAGGGCGGCAACGCGGTGGATGCGGCCGTGGCGACTGCTTTCGCCATGTCCGTAACCTACCCCGCCGCCGGCAATATCGGCGGCGGCGGTTTCATGCTCATTTATCCGGCCGGCAAAGGCGAGCCGGTCCTCATCGATTACCGCGAGAAAGCGCCGCTGGCGGCCAGCAAGACGATGTTTACCAAGAAAGATAGTTGGTACAGTCACAAGGCCGTTGGCGTGCCCGGCACGGTGCGCGGCCTGGCGCTGGCGCATGCACGCTTCGGTAAACTGCCGTGGAAAGATGTGGTCATGCCGGCCGTTAAGCTCGCCGAAGATGGTTTCATCATCGATAATCAACTTGCCGGATCGCTAAACTGGGTTGTCGGCAGTTCGGCGGAGTTTCCCGAATTGCGGCGTGTGCTGGGTAAGGATGGCGCGGCTTCCTGGGACGCCGGTGATCGCCTGGTGCAGAAGGATCTGGCGAAAACGCTGCGGCGCATCGCCGAACAGGGACCGGACGGTTTCTACAAGGGTGTCGTCGCCGACCTGATCGCCGCCGAGATGAAGCGCGGCGGCGGACTGATCACCACGGCTGATCTGGCCGCGTATGAGGCGAAGGCTCGCAAGCCGATCCACGGCACTTATCGCGGCCACGACGTGTATGGTCCGCCGCCGCCCAGCTCCGGCGGCACCTGCCTCGTTGAGATGCTCAACATCCTCGAAAACTTCAATCTGCGCAAACAGGGCCGATTCTCCGCGGAAACGCTGCACGTTATGATCGAAACCATGCGCCGCGCTTACTGCGATCGCGCCCGCTATCTCGGCGATCAGGATTTCGTCAAGGTGCCGGCGTTCCTGACCAGCAAGGACTACGCTCGCAAACTGGCCCACTCCATCGATCGCCACAAGGCAACGCGCAGCGAGGATCTCGCCAAGGACATCGCGCTCAAGGGCGAGGGCGATAGCACGACGCACTTCAGCGTCATCGACAGCGACGGCATGGCCGTGGCGAACACGTACACGCTCGAACGCAGTTATGGCTCGCGCATCGTGGTCAAGGGGGCGGGCTTCGTCCTCAACAACGAGATGATGGATTTCAACTGGTTCCCCGGTGAGACGACACGCTCCGGCGGCATCGGCACCGAGGCGAATCAGGTCGCTCCCGGCAAGCGCATGCTGTCCTCGCAGACGCCGACCATCGTGACGAAGAACGGCAAAGTCGTCCTCATCACCGGCAGTCCCGGCAGCCGGACGATCATCAACACGGTGCTTTGCATCGTCGTCAACGTGATCGATTTCGATATGGACATCCGCGCCGCCGTGGATGCGCCGCGACTGCATCATCCGTGGTTCCCGGACACGGCGCGTTTCGAGGGGGCCGGCGAGTACGGCGAAGCCGTGCGGCGTCTGGAAGCGATGGGCCACTCGGTCAGCGGCACACGGCAGGGCGACGCGCATTCGATTTGGCTCAATCCGAAAACGGGCAAGTACGTGGGGGCTGAGGATCGCCGTATCGACGGTAAGGTATCCGGTTTCTGATTGTTCAGTGCGGAGCATTGCCATCGGGCGAGCGCCAGGGTTCATTCCGGCGCTCGCCTTTGTCTTTTCGGGAACCGGATGGTTCGGCCAATCGCTCGGCATACGCGCGAGTGGCCATGCGGCCGAGCGGGTAGAATAGCGCACTCACGACGACGATGATAGGCATCACCATACCGACAAGGGTCACGAGAAAGAGCATGAACAGGCCGACTCCGACGTAGCGAGGCAGCCGGCCGATTCGCCCCAGGCGTTGCAGAGCATGCGCCCAGCCGCGGAACAGATACCAGCCAATCAGTTCTGGAATCAAATAGCGCCGGTTCACCTCGACGGCCCCAAGACCGCAGAGCAGCGATTGCGGCGGCGTCCGGCGAAGGCGATCCAATCGCTCACGGACGGCCGCGCCGATTCGCCGCACGCGCTGTAGTTCCGCCTCGCCAAGTCCCGCCGGCGGGAACACTTTCCAGAAGGCATTTCGTTTGCCGAACAGCAACAAGCGAGGAGCCGTCACGAAGGTGGCCCACGGCGGCCCCTGATGCGTGACGACCAGATTATCCATGTGGACCGCACCCAACTGACGCAGCCGACTTTTCATGGTTTCCGAGGCAGACTGCCACATATTCCGGCTGACCGAGACGGTCATCACCTTGTGGCCGGTGAGGACGCGCGCCGCCGGCGAGGCCAAAAAACCCTGGATCGGCAGCGAAGGAGCCAGAAACCACACCTGATAAACGAGGACGATCAAATCATAGTCGCGGTCGGAGGCAAACTTCGGCTCGTGGATCGCGGGCGGAGGACCGAGTTGGCATTCCGGCAGCACGTCAAAGAAGCGGAAGACATTTCGCCACGGAAAGGGATACGGCTGCATTGGCCGCACACACTCGCGCTCGATCTCGATGCCGGGAGCCTGCAACGAATCCACCAGCGTATCCGCGATTCGTGCGGCGTCGCCGGATTGGGAGTAATAGACTAGCAAAATCCGCATAAACACTCCCGAACGAAATGATCTACCAGCCCGCAGCGCCAGCAAGGGAATCTCGTTCCCTTGCTGGCGCTGCGGGCTGGTAGAGGGAAGTTAGTCGTTTACGTGTCGCGAAAGCGCTGGACGAATACCTTCATGAGTTCATCACGCATCGACTCGAACGAATTGCGGGCACGAAGAAAATCGTCCTTTTGCAGCGTGTATAGTTCCACCCGCTCCTTCACCGTCACGGTCGCATTCCGCGGTTTATCCTCGATCAGGGCGGTTTCACCAAAGAATTGCCCCGCTTCCAGCGTTGTCCGCGCAACCACCTTTGCCCCATTCTCCACGAGGACATCGACTTTCCCTTCCTTTATCAGATAGAATTTGTCGGCCATCTCGCCTTGCCGGATAACCACCGTACCAGGCGGATGTATTTCTTTGCCTATCTTCTCCGCCACTTCCACGAGATGACTGGGAGTTAATGCGGAAAATAGCGATACTTTTTGCAGAAAGAAACAAATGCGGACGGTTTCATCCACGGGAATGTTGGATACGATGCGGCCATCCTTCATGGTCACGACGCGGTCGCCCTTGTCCATGATGCGGTTGTCGTGCGTCACGACGAGAATGGTCGAGCCGTGCTGCGCCAAAGTCTTCAGCATGTCCACGACGATAGCGCTGGAGACTTTGTCCAGCGCTGCCGTGGGTTCGTCGGCCAAAATAAGACGAGGATGGTTGATGAGGGCGCGGGCGATGGCGACGCGCTGCTTCTGTCCGCCTGACAGTTGGTTGGGCTTGTGATGAACGCGATCGCCAAGATCCAGATGCGTCAATAGTCCGGTCAGCAAAGCGTGAGCCACGGCTCCGATTTTACGAGGCACGCCGGCAAGAGGATCGACCTGCGCCGAGCCGTTTCGCACGATTCGCAGCAGACGGGCGGCATGTTCGTGCAGGCTGTCCCCCGTGTAATTTTTGAGTTTGAGCGTCAGCGCGACGTTCTCAGCCGCCGTCAGAGCCTCAAGCAGATTGTGCGCCTGGAAAATAAAGCCGATGTCTCGGCGTGCCGCGACTAGCTCCTTCTTGCCCAGCCCGCGCATCTGTCGTCCCAGCACTTCGAGACTGCCTTCCTGGGTTGCACGCAGAGCGCCGATCAAAGTTAATAGCGTCGTTTTGCCGCAACCGGATGGTCCCGTCAGGATGACGAGTTCGCCGGGCCGCATCTCCAGATTGATGTCGAACAAAACTTGCTGCGAGATTTCCCCCTGGCCGAATCGGTAATTCAGGCCGCGAACACACACAGCAGTCTCGCGGGATTGTGGCTCTCCTTGAGATGTCGTCATCGGAACACCTCCGCCGGGTCGGCCTTAATCACGCCGCGGACGGCGATGATCCCCGATACCATGCACATCGCCACGGTCAGCAGCAGGATGAAAGCAATGCGAAAGATGGTCATGAACATAAGCAGTCCCGTTAATCCGCTGACGCCCCAAAAGAGCAACTGAGCGACGCCGACGGCCGGGATGAAGCCGAGAATCGCCAGGAAAAATCCCTGTTGCAAAACAACGCCGACGAGGTAACGGTTCGTGAAACCCATCGCCTTGAGAGTGGCGAACTGCGGCAGATAGTTGGACACGTTGGAGAACAGAATCTGATAACAGATGATGATGCCGATAACGAACCCGACCGCCATGCCCAAAGAAAATATATAACCGATGGCAGAACTCTCTTTCCAGTATTTGACCTCCAGAGCCGCCAACTCAGCCTTCGTCAACACCTTCACATCATCGGGCAGCGTCTCGCGCAACTCGCGCTGGACCGCGAGGAGATCGGTCCCCGGTGTCAAGCGAACCAGGCCAATCTCCAGCCGATCCAGGTGCGGCGCTGAAGAAGCACGATCGGGGAAAAACTTCAGAAAATTACGGTCGCTCATAAGGACGTTGCCATCGGTGACGAAATCGGTCCCTAACTGAAACGTGCCCATGACGTGTACCCGCCTGCCAGACAATTCCGTCTCGGTCCCCGTGGTGGGCTGCCCGAAATAGTCGCGTGATTTGTCGTCGAAAAGGATCGTGTTCGGCATGCGCAGGAGCCTGGTTTGGGCGCGCACTTCGGGAAGGTCCAGTACGGGATCATCAAGGTTGAAGGCCAGGACGCGAATTGGTCGAGTGCCGCCATCGACGGGATTTTTCCAGATGGCGAGGGTAGTTTCCATGTAGAGCGGATAGACAGCCTGCACCCCCGGACAGGCACGAACCTGTTCGAGGCGACGGCGAGGAAACGTATCGCGGGCGTAAAGGAGATACTTCAATCGGCTGACGAGGAACAGATCGCCATTCAGATGATGGATCAACTCGGTCTGGCTGTCGAACATGGCATTGCGGAAGCCTGCTTGCGAGAACATGAGGACGACGGCCAACACAATGCCGGCGATCGACACCGCCAGGCGGCCCGGCGTGTGCAGCAGGATTCGTAAAGCCAGGGGCAATCGCAGAGGGGCCATGACTAGAACAAATCCACCGGGTCGGCCCGGCGAAGAATGCGCAGGGCGAGCAGGCCAGAACCGCAACACGTCAACAGATTGAGCAAGAACACACCCACGCTTCTCTCCACGGTCATGCCGATGGGCAGCTTCGTGACGCTGTGCGTGACGTGATAGATCGCCAGCGCGAAGACAAAACCCGGAAGATAACTCACGACGGCGAAGATGAGCGCCTGTTGCAGCACCACCAACGAGAGAGAAATATCGCTGAAGCCCACCGCCTTCAGGGTCGCGTATTCCGATAGCCGATGCGTTACCTCCAGCGACAACACCTGATAGGTGATGACGATGCCGAAGAGAGCGGCCACGATGACACCGCAGCCGAAGATGATGCCGGTGGATGTGCTGGTCAGCCAGTAATGCCGTTCGCGGGCGGCGACTTCCGGCCGGGTCAGCACGCGCACATCCGAGGGAAGACTCTGGCGCAGCTGGTCGGCAACCTGTTGCGGGTCAGCGCCGGAACGGAGTTTCACCAGACCGAGATTGACGGCGCTGAGCGGTTGACCGCCGAACAGCCGGGAGAATGTTTGATCGCCGACCACGATCAACCCGGCCTCGAATCCTGGGCCAATCGTGAAGTGACCGATGGTTTGCAAATGAATCGGGCCGGATGCGTTCCTTTCGCCGACTGCCGGCACGCCGACCTCGGGGCGAGAAAGTCGATCGACAAGCACGGTATCCGGTCGAGCCAGGCCAGGGCGTTCGCGCTCCAATTCCGGCACATGGCTAATGGGATCGCTCGGACGGATGCCCAAAACCACCACGGAGCGCCGGACGCCGCTGTGAGGATTGCACCACACTTGCCGGCCGACATACAGCGGCATGACCGCTTCGACATCCGGGTGCGACTCGGCCTGGAAGAGCCGTCGTTGCGAGAATTGTCCCGCTCCGCCGATCATCACATAATTCGGCGAAGTTAGCAGGAGATCGTAATCCAGCGTGTCGTAGATCAACATGGCCGTCAGCGAAACCGTCCCGAAAAAGCCGAGCTGCATGAAGAGAAGCACGACGGCGAAGCACACGCCGCCCATCGCCACCAGAGTGCGGGCTTTGCTGTGCATCAGGTTTCGCACGGCCAGAGAGGTTGCCATGACATCGTTTCTGAGACTGTAACCTAAGCTCCCGTCTCCCCTGTACTCGGGGGAGAGGGTTGGGGGGTGAGGGGGCAACAATCCCGCAGAAGTCTCTCCCCCCTCACCCCAACCCCTCTCCCCCGAGTACAGGGGAGAGGGGCTTCTTGGATAGACTCTAACCGGGATCATCCAGGGGAGGAGGCTGCATCGCCCAGGTCGATCAGTACATCCACCTGGAGGTTGATGAGGCGAGCCGCCGTGTCGGACGGATCGAGACGAATCCACACCTCGACCACGCGGGCATCGGCGGCGGCGGCCGGATCGACGGACAAGACATCGTTTTTGAAAATGATCCGGCCGACCTTCTCGACGGTTCCGCCGAGAGCCTCCGTCAAAGCGGGGCTAGTCACCTTGGCGCGCTGTCCGGGACGCACCAGCAGAATATCCGTCTCGTACACCTCGGCCACGGCGTACATGACGCGCGTGTCGCCCAATTTCAGGATCGACCGAGAATCGACGCGCTCGCCCGGATGAGCAAGGATTTTGAGGACATAACCGGCAGAAGGGGCGCGGAGGATGGTGCGCTCGACGCGGATGTCGGCCAGGGCAAGGTTGCGGGTGAGGGATTCGATTTGGACGGCGGCTTCCGCGCGCTTACGGCCGGCCTGAGCCGCCTGCAACTCGGCTTGCGCCCGATCTTGACTGAGCAAGTGGCCTGCCCGTGCCTTGGCCAAGGCCGTGCGAGCGGCGGCAAGTTCCTGGCGGCAACGGCGAACCAACTGAGCTTGCTGATCGAGTTTTTGCTGAGGGATCGCTCCCGGCGAGGTCAGACTCCGCGATCGCTCCAGGTCCGTCTGGGCGGTTGCCAGTTCCGTTTCCAACAACTGGATCTTGGCTTCTTGAGCCTGATTGTCGAGGGGATCGAGTTCCTTGGGCTGACGAACGCCGACTTCGGCCGTCTTGATAAGGGCGTCCGCATAAGCGCGTTCCGCCGCCAGCCTGGCCCTGGCTTCCTCCAGTTGGGCGGCAGCGGCGGCGCGCTCCGCCTGGCGCTCGCCGTGACTGTCCAGGTAGCCGAGGATGGCTCCTTGCTCGACCCACTTGCCTTCTTCGACTTCGAGCTTTCCCAGGCGGTCCCCCATCAGTCCGCCAACGTCGATCACTTCGCCCTTGGGTATCAGCCGTCCCAAGGCCGCGACCGAAGTCGCGGACTCGGACGGCCGAAGTTTGCCAAAAGAGGGCGTGCGGGTAAACCGCTCTCCGCGCCCTTCGGAAGACGGCCTAGCGCTTCCGGGAGCCGAAGAACCGGACAGCCACATCGCCCCCGCACCCAGCACAACCCCGCTCGCGATGCCGAGGACGACCAGTAAAACCGACACAGGAGATTTCATGGAAAAACGCCTGTGGTGTTTGCACGGAAGAGCCGTTGCGATTTCTCGCCGCCCACTTGCCTCGATCACGAATCAATCGTCGTCATCGTCATCATCATCGTCGTCATCGTCTCGCCTTCGGGCCATGGGAAGCATCCCAGGGATACCGGGCGGCAGAAAAACGGAGAGCATCCCTCCCTGCTCGGAAACACGCCGTTCGACGATGATGACGAGAGGATGCGCCGTCTCGGAGATGGCCCCGGCATCACGAAGTTCCTCGATGGTGTCCTCGATGTCGTCCATCAACCGTCCCTTGCCCTTGCGGAGATCGCGGACGGCCTTGCGCGATTTCTTGCCCATATCAACGATGGTCAGTTCTTCGCGGCTATCCCTCCGCCGCCGCGCTTCCGTCGTCTCGACGCGGCGGACCCTGCGGGGACGGCTGCCGCCCTTTTCTTCGATCACTTCCTCGCGCCGAACCTCGCGGGGTCGGCGCTCTTCGCGCTCGGTTCTCACTTCGTCCGGCTTGTCTTCGCCGGACGTCCGATGGACCGTTTCTTCTGCCATGTGAGTCTTCCCTTTGGAGTAGAACGTAGCCAACGAAACGGAACACGTTGCCGGCTCCGGCGTGCGGAGCCGAATCGTTAATCGCATTCCTCAAACGCCGGAAGTCCAACGGCTCGACGAACCTTCTTCAGTCCGCGCCGCGTGGCGCGGAACACATTGTAGGACAGATCGCGCACCCAGCCGTCGCGCTGCTCGCGGTTGGACTCGTTGTGCTTCCGCAGATACAGGTCGGCCGCATCGCGCTGACCGGTGATCGCGTCCCGCACCATGTTGCCAATCTTGTCGAGCGAACCCGTACCCTTCTTTTTCTTCTTGCGTCGCCGATAAACCGTCCTGGTGATGCTTCGGCCGCGATCATCCTCCCGCAGTAGGATGATCTCTTCAACCGCCTTACTCATGCGAAGATCCATGATGGTACTCCGATCGGAGCCTGAATCGTGTTGAAATGCCAGCAGGGCCATTAATAGAGAGCAGCGAGGTGTCACACTCTTGGCCCATTCCGGCCGAACGATTCTACCAGTTCCGCGAGTGTGTGGCAAGTATTTGCATCCGAAACTCATCCATACATCCATTGGGTATGCGTGGATTCAGGTAGTGTGTTGTCGTTTTCGTTAGCCCAGCCCTTCAGGGCTGGGAATGGCAACAGGCATGACCCCTTGGGGCTTTAGCCCCTCCGGCGTGTCTGTGCACGCCGCAGAGGGCCTGAAGGCCCTCATCTCCACACTCCTCGCACCTCAATCCCAGCCCTAAAGGGCTGGGCTAACGAAAAAGACAATCCCAGAAACGATTCACGCACCCCATCCATTCATCCACTCGCCCCACATTACCTCTCCAAAAACTCCGCGCAATCATGCTTTCGGTTTGCTGGCCGCTTGAATCGATCCTCCCGGAATGGAAAGCAGCGAGATCGGCTTTCGGACAAGCAACCCCGCAAGGCGTTGCCATTCGGCGAGTTCCTCAATGGACCAACTCCCCGAAGGACTGGTGACAGCGAAAAAGAGATCCAGCAAGGCCCCCGTTTGCCCGGCGGACTGCGGCGAAGACGGCCGCGGAATCTCCACGATGGCGACCACGCCGCCGGGACGGAGTGCCCGCGCCACGCGACGGAGCAGATTTCGATTCGCTTCTTCATCAAAATGATGCAGAAGCTGCGAGGCGAAAACAAAGTCCCATTCGCCTTCGCCGAGATCGGCGGTAAGAACATCGTCGGCACGATAGCCGATTCGCTCGCCCATATTCTCCCGGGCGAGGATCGGACGGGCGAACTCCACTGCGGAAGGCAAATCGAGAATCGTGGAGTGAAGTTCGGGATGCCTGCGGCAGAGGGCGACCGAGTAGTAGCCGTGCGAGCCGCCGATGTCGAGCATACGGCGAGCGCTGGCGGGAACAGGCAGCCGTGCCGCCACTTCCGACGCCGACAGGCCGGCCAGGGAACGCATGCCACGCTGATAGATGGCCCAGTTTTCCGGCGTCATGCCCTGATGCACATTCATCGGCTTGCCGGTGCGCACGAAGTCCTCGAAGTGTTCGACGACATCCCACTCCAGGAAGCGATGCAGCATGTTATCGTGCAGCGATTGCGGGCTGTCCTTGAGCAGCCATTTCCGCGCGACGCGGGCCAATTTGTAGCGGCCGTTCTTAAAACCCAAATAGCGTGCCCCAACGAGACTGTTGAGCAACTTCTCGGTCGCGTGCGCCTCGGTCCCAATCCGCTCGGCCACTTCAGCGGCCGTCGCCGTCCCTTCCTTGATCGCCTCAAAAACGCCGAGCTTGGTGGCGACCATGATCGCACGCGCGCGCAGCATGGCTTGTAGTGTGTCGAGTAGGGGAGTCGGCGCTCCTCCCGTCATCGATAGCAGTAGCTCGATCAGGTTTTCGGGGATTGCTCCAATCCGCATGAAGGCCCCTATCATTCTTGACCCGCCTGCGGTGTCGCATGGGAATTGCTGGCGCTGCGGGCGGATAGCTTCCGGTGCT
>DATNCY010000240.1:0-20018 GCA_035553375.1 Gemmataceae bacterium | reverse complement strand
GTTTCGCGCGTGTTTACCTTTCGCGCGAAACGTAAACCCATCATTTCGGTTGTCCACGGCGGCTTTCCATCTCTAAGATAAGCCCCGAAACGCCTGGACGTATCCCATCTACTCAGGAGAAACGCAATGACGCAGGCAGCGACCTTCCGCGGCCGGATGTACGACGACATCACCCAGGCCATCGGCGCCACGCCGTTGATTCGGCTGCGGCGGGTGGTGGGCGACGCCAAGGCGACCGTCGTCGCCAAGTTGGAGAACTTCAATCCGCTGTGGTCGGTCAAGGACCGCATCGGCGTGGCCATGATTACCGCCGGCGAACGCGACGGCACCATCAAGCCAGGCACCACGATCATCGAGGCGACCAGCGGCAATACCGGCATCGGCCTGGCCTTCACCTGCGCCGCGCGCGGTTACAAGCTCATCGTCACCATGCCGGAGAGCATGAGCCTCGAACGCCGCCGGTTGCTCAAGGCGTTCGGCGCGGAGGTCGTGCTGACGCCGAAAGAGACCGGCATGAAGGGGGCCATCGAGAAGGCCAGCGAGTTGCACAAGACCATTCCCAATTCGTTCATTCCCCAGCAATTCGAGAACCCGGCCAATCCGGAGATTCATCGCCAAACCACTGCCGAGGAAATCTGGACCGACACGGCCGGCAAGGTGGACATTCTTGTTTCCGGCGTCGGCACCGGCGGCACGATCACCGGCGTCGCCGAGGTCATCAAGAAGCGTAAGCCGAGCTTCAAGGCCATCGCCGTCGAACCAACCGGCAGTCCGGTCATTCAGCAAACGAAGAATCGTCAGCCGCTCAAGCCCGGCCCGCACAAGATTCAGGGACTCGGCGCCGGCTTCATTCCCAAGGTACTCAATGTTGACATCATCGATGAGGTGGTGTTGGTCAACGACGATGACGCCTTCGCCATGGCGCGACGCTTGGCTCGTGAGGAAGGTATCCTGGGTGGCATCAGCTGCGGTGCCGCCGCCGCCGCCGCCGCGCTGGTTGCGCAGCGACCGGAGAACGCCGGCAAGCTCATCGTTGTCGTCCTGCCCGATCTCGGCGAACGCTATTTGAGTACGTCGCTGTATCCGGAATAACGATTATCTTTGATAAGCCTGGAGCGCCAGCGACGGGTTCTTCCCGTCGCTGGCGCTCCAGGCTTGTTATTTATCCCTTTGAAGCGAGCGCGCCGCTCGCAGCGTGTTATATAACAGCATGGTGATGGTCATCGGGCCAACGCCGCCGGGCACGGGCGTGATCGCCGAAGCCACCTCACGCACCGCCGCGAAGTCCACATCCCCCGCCCAGCCGCCATCCGGCAGACGGTGCATGCCCACGTCAATCACCACCGCGCCGGGGCGAATCATGTCCGCGCGCAAGTAGCGCAGTTGACCGATGGCGACCACGACAATGTCGGCGGAGCGCGTCAGGGCGCTGATGTTCTTGCTGCGGCTGTGGCAGACGGTCACGGTTGCGTCGATGCCCTTTTGCATGAGGATCAGGGCCAAGGGCTTTCCGACGATGTTGCTTCGCCCCAGGATGACGATGTGTGCGCCGGCGACGGGGATGTTATTGCGAACCAACAATTGCAAGACGCCATGCGGTGTGCAGGCCAGGAAGTGCGGCCGTCCCGCCGCCAGGAGGCCCAGACTATGCGGTCCGAAACCATCCACATCCTTGAGCGGCGACACGGCATCGACGATGACGGATTCGTTGATGTGAGCAGGAAGCGGCAGCTGCACGAGAATGCCATGCACGACCGGGTCGGCGTTGAGGCGAGCGAGGAGGGCGAGCAGGTCCGCTTGCGAAGTGTTGGCCGGCAGTTCGTGCAGCCAGCTGGTGAGGCCGGCTTTCTCGCAGGCACGGCGTTTGTTGCGAACATACAGTTGACTGGCGGGATTATCGCCGACCAGAACCGCCGCCAGCCCTGGTCGAATGTTGTACGTCCGCAAGAGTTCCGTTGTCTCGGCGGCGATCTCCGCTTGCATGGTCTGCGCTAGTTGTTTGCCATCGAGCAGTACGGCAGTCATGATCTCTCCTGTGGCTGTGCTGTCTTGCCATTCTGGGTTGTCCATCACTATGTTAAGATAATACTTGGTCATATTCTCTATCTCTTGTTCATGACCGAGTCAGCGTTCGCGTGGTCCCTCCAAGTGGTCGCGTCATGAAAGCAAACTCCCCATCCCTTCGACAACCTACGCTGTTGCTTGTCGAAGACGATGAGTTGGTTCGGGACGCCATGACGCGGTTGTTCGTGCGCGAAGGCTATTTGGTCCTGACTGCGGCGACCGGCCACGATGCCATCGGGGTGCTGCGAACGCCTTCGTCGCCGATCGATGTGGTGCTGCTCGACATTGGCTTACCCGATGTTAGCGGCGCGGATCTGTGCGCTCGGTTGCGGCAATTCTTCCCGAGCATGCCGGTCGTCGTCTGCACAGGTGCCGCCAGTCCGGAGGAGGCCGCCGAGTTGCGCCAACTGGGCATCACACACTTTTTCTGCAAACCCATTGCCATGCCCGAACTGATCGCCGGCGTTCGCTCCGCCCTTGACGAACGTCCCTCCTCTCCTCCCGCCAATCTCAATTGACGGCGTTCTCGCCGCATTCCGGGTAAGCGCTCTTGTTTTATCAAGATGAGGCCGATATGCCTCCGATCCGCTTTTCGCCTCGGAACCGCCAATGACCGGGGCGCTCGTTGGAACTTCTCTCGACGGGCACAGAGGAATATGACTTCATTTCCCTTCTCCCTACGAGCGCGGCGGATCGCCTCCGTCCTATTGGGTTTTTGCTTGTCCACGTCTCCGAACCCTGTGCCGGCTCAATTCGGCGAGGAGCATTCGGCTCTGAACATCTGGGAGGGCGGGGGCGCATCCAGCTCGATCGGCATCGCGCCCCCGTCGGTGAGTCAGGCACGCCGTATCCGCCTCTTCCGTATCGCCCCAGGCTTTCTCAGCGATCCCATCGGGTTACAGGATGACGACAGCATGGCGGGCATCCTTGGCGTGCCATCGTTGGGGTCGCCGGCATCGCCAATCCCGAGCGATGACGGACTCGACTGGGTTCAGTTTGGCGTTGGGACGGACAATCCCTACTTCGATTTGCGCCGGCCCGGCGATCCCGGCGGCGTCGGTTACTACCGCATGAACACGCAGGTGCAGTTGCTCGATTCGCCGACCACGGCCTGCACGTTCGGTCTGCAAGCGGTGACGCCGGCCGGTATTCAGTTCGCCGGTGTGCCGGACGGACCGACGGTGGTCAGCCCCGCCTTCAGTGTCTTCCATGCCGTGAACGACCGCATGGCCATCCAGGGATTCGTGGCCAAGAACGTCGCTATCCGAAACGCTGACAGTACCGGTCTGCTGCAACGCAATGTGCAATATGGCCTGGCCGTGCAGCGGCCGATCGTGGCCAACGGTCCCGAGGGGTTGCGCAGCCTTTTCTTCTCCGTGGGCGCGCTGGGCCAGATTCGTCCCGAGGGCGACTCCCTCCGCTTGTTGCCCACCTGCGAGGTGCTGCCGGGTCTATATTGGCACGTCAATGACAGCTGGTGGGTATCGAGCGGCCTGTTATTGCCGGTCGGACCATCCAACACCGCTCCGAGTCAGTGGCAGTTCACTTGCTCCTTCCAGTTCTAAAAGAATGCAGAATGCAGAATGCAGAATGCAGAATGAAAATGCATCTGGTTTTCATTCTGCATTCTGCATTCTGCATTCTTTTAGAAATTTCCTTGTATCTATCGCCCTGGATCGGTCACTATGTCGGAGGATCGTCGTGTGTCGCGGTCCTAGACCCTTGATCCTTGCAGCGAGAGAAACCCATGAAACGAGATCGGTTCGGTGTGGTATTGTTGATCCTGGTTGGTCTGACGGCCCATGTGTCGGCGGCGGACCCGCCTCCCTTGCTCACCGGGCAGGGTGCCATCGAGAAGGTGGGCAAGGACGTACTCACCGTGAAGCAACGCGGTCCCGACGGCAAGTTTGGCAAGAGTCTGGTCCTCAAGATCACCGGCACGAGTAAGGTGACGACCCTGGTGCCGCGAATGCAAAAGGGCAGCCTGATCGTGACTCAGAAGGACACCGACGTGAAGGATTTGCTGCCCAAGCAGACGATCGCGATCCTGTATACGATGGTGAAGGGCAGTCCGGTGCTTCTGTCGGCCGTGGTCCAGCCAACCGACGCGAAATAACGCCGCGCAAGCGGCGTCGATGTAGGAGAATCCATCCGTGCCTGTGCGTGTCAGCTGTCCCCATTGCCGTACTCCGTGTCTGGTGGCCGAGCAACATCTGGGCGTGCCGTTGAAGTGCGGTCGATGCGCTCAGACCTTCACGACGCGCGCCGATGCGGTCGGGGTGGCTCCAGCCGCCTCGACCGTCGCGCCGGTCGTCCGGCTCGATCTCGGCGCCGCCACCTCGACGGGGCGCGTGCGCCAGGACACCGAGAACAGCTTCCTCGTGCAGCACCTCGTTTGCACCAACCTCGATGAACGTCGAGAACTCGCGGTGCTGGTGATCGCCGCCGACAGGGGCGCTGCGGCAGCCGGTGCCGCCCTGACACCACTGCTGAGTAATGTCTTGAGCGGGACGAGCAAGGACGCTACCGAGGTCATCGCCGCTTGCAAGACAAGGGGCACGACAGCGACCGTGGTTGTCGTGTGGGATGGCCAAGTGCATATCGGGCACATCGGCGACTGCCGGATCTATCACCAGCGTGCCGGCCAGCTCATGCAGGTTACGCGCGAGCCGATGAAGCTTGCCGCAGGGGATTGGCTTATCGTGACCGGCGATGGCTTGAACGCTTCAGTCTTGCAGGGGGAGATTGCGAAGGCGTCTCTTTCCGCAGCACATCAGGCTCAGCTGCTCGTCGAGCGTGCCGCCCAGCTTGATGGCAGCGACAATTGCATCGTGGTCGCGGTGCGTTGCTATTGAAGAAACCTACCATCCCGCAGCGCAAGCAAGGGAGAAACTCCCCTTGCTTGCGCTGCGGGATGGCCGGAGGGTTAATCTTCTTCATTGAGCTGGACGAGAAAAGCGAGCTGTTCGAGTTGGACCGTCAGATCCACGGAAACGACGCTGACTTCGGGGGGTAAGCGCAGCACCTGCGGCGTGAAGTTTAGCAGCCCACGAATGCCGGCCGCGAGGAGGGCTTCGGCCACGCTCTGCGAGGCTTCGGAAGGCACGGTCAGCACCCCTAACTCAGCCCCCGTCGCGGCGATTACGGCCGGCATCTCTTCCAGCGCATGAATCTCCAAATCCTCGACGCGCTGACCGACCTTGGCCGGGTCCGAATCGAACAGAGCCACGAAGCGAAAGCCGCGCTCGACAAAGCCCTGGTAGCGGAGCAACGCACGAGCCAGATTGCCGACCCCCACCAGCGCGGCGGCCCAATCGCGATCAATACCGAGAACGCGACGGATGGCCGCGATCAATTCGGGAGCCGCGTAGCCGATGCCGGGATGACCGAGGTTGCCGAGGTAGGCGAGATCCTTGCGCACCTGGGCGTCGGTCACGCCAATCGCTTCACCGAGGAGACGGCTCGATATTTTCGTCGTTCCATCGCGGAGAAGGGTTTCGAGGCGTCGCAGATAGAGACACAGACGCCCCACACTGGCTCGCGAAGGTTTCGCTCCGCCGGCACCATCGTCTTTGGGGGCCTCGCCTTTTTTACTCATGCTCCGCTATCCGTCCTTCGCCTTGCGCTATCCGCGCTATTGTAGGCAAAGACAGGCTAGATAGGAAAGTTCCGCGCGGAGCCAAGGTCTTACCAGCCTGCGGCGCCAGCAAGGGAGCCTTTTGCTGACGCCGCGGGCTGCAAGACGACGGAAAGCGCCTTGTTCCGTGTTGCCGGACACTGGTACAATCCGGCCCGTGGGCAGGACGCTCATCATCGCCACGGTGCAAGAGGAGGGAGCCTCAATGGAGAAGAAATCACGGCTGGGTCGGGGTCTGGACGCGCTGCTTAGTGGAACGGATGACGGCGGCGTGGCGACGGCGGGCAACCAGTCGCAGGTGTCCGTCGATGCCATCGAACAGAACCCCTATCAGCCACGCAAGACCTTCGACAATGACGAATTGGCGTCTCTGAGCGCCAGCATCCGTTCGCACGGCATCTTGCAACCGCTGGTCGTGCGGCAGGTCGGCGAGCGCTATCAACTCGTGGCTGGCGAGCGACGGCTGCGCGCGGCTCGCGAGGCCGGTCTGAACAGCGTGCCCGTCAACGTCGTGGACTTTAACGATCAGCAGGTACTCGAGGCTGCCCTTGTCGAGAACATCCAGCGCAGCGACCTTAACCCCATCGAAAAAGCGCACGGTTTCAAGGAATACCTGACCCGCTATCACATGACGCACGAGCAGTTGGCCGCGCGCCTCGGTTTGGGCCGGGCCACCATCACCAACCTCGTGGCGCTGCTGGAACTGCCGGCCGAGCTACAAGACTCCGTCCGTGTCGGCCAGCTGAGTACCGGACACGCCAAGATTCTCAAGGGCATCAACGATCCGACTCGGCAGATCACGCTGAGTAAAGAGATCATCGCGCGGGGTCTATCGGTGCATGCGACCGAGGCGTTCATCAAGCAATTCGCCGACCGGCGCGACGCTGGTCCGTCCGAGCCGCAAGCGTCGGCGAGCGGAAATGACAACGGTCGCACCACCCCGGAGAAAACGACGCATGTGCAGGGCATCGAGAATGAACTGCGACAGAAGCTGAGCCTGCGCGTGGAGATTCGTGTCAAGAGCAAGGACAAGGGGCAGATCCTGCTGAGCTTCGAGTCCAACGACGACTTTGAGCGCCTCGTCGAGGTGCTGCGCCGTTGATCGCGAACCCGCCGGCAGTTGCGGTTGTCTCAGAAATAGGTTCCGATATGCTGACAGAGTGGAACGGCCGGCTTTGGCCGGCTGGAAACGGGGCGTAGCGCAGTCTGGCCTAGCGCGTCTGCTTTGGGAGCAGAAAGTCGAGAGTTCGAATCTCTCCGCCCCGAAAACTGAGACTCACTGACAAGCGCTGTCAGTGAGTCTTTTTTTTGTCAGATCTAAAGCGCTGAAAGGTCAGAATCCGCGATAAAGAGCGGGTGAAAGATTCGCATATCACCATCATTCGCGGAACGAAAGTATGGCGGGTCTGCCTTCGGATGGCCGCGAATTGCCAGTCCGCAGCGCCAGCAAGGGAATCCCTCGCTGGCGCTGCGGACTGGCAAAAAGTTCGTGCCCGTAAGCACCGTTATTGAGGATGACGAATGATTGATGAACGTGTTTCATCCATCAGCAATCCTCATTCACCTTCCACCAAAGCCACCGGCTCCGGCATCGCTTCCTTGACGATTTGCAGGAAATGAGCGCCCTTTTTGCGGGCGGTCAGGTCGGCGAGCTTCTCCTCGGCGGCATCCCGTTGGTTGTAGTCGAAAATGGCAATCTGCTTCATCCCGGAGTCGAAGACGCCCCAGCGTGCGCGCAGACGAGGCGGTGCTTTCTTGGCACGAGGTTTCTTCACCCGAGGCGTCGCTGGAGCTTTCGCCTTGGCACGTTTACGGGGCGCGGCAACGGCGGTCGTTGGGTCCACGACGGCGGCTTCGGCCTGTTCCGTCTGTTCCGCATGATCCGCCTGTTTACGCATCTCGCGTCGATTTAAGATTCGGCCGGCCATGACAGCCTGCTTTCTGTGAGGGTTCCGAGTTTCGAGATCGGACGGAAGCGACTCATTCCTCCGCCGTCGGTCGATGCGACGGCAGCGAGTGAATGTGGTCGCTGGTGAAGACAATGGGCGAGCCGGCTTGCAATTCCGACAGGCTCGCCGACACGGGGCTTCGCGCGAGTTTGCCGCGGAAGCACTTGCCGCGAATGCTCGTGATACGGACCAATAACGTCTCGCCCGCCGACAGCGTCGCCCCGGTCAGCAGCGTCAGCTTGACGAAATCGCCGGCGTGGAGACCACGAATGGCTCGGCGTAACTCCACGTCCTTGATGCCTTCCCGGAGTCGCAGCTTCTCGATGTTTTCGATCTCAATGGGTTGTGGCATGATGGTTCTCTCGAGCAAGAAGAGTTCCGCGCTCTTATTCAGTTCAATACCGCTTGGTGATCTTCGGGGTTGACGTGACGATGTGGCCGGCATTGTCGGCAATGAGGAAATAACTGTGAGCGACGCGGGCCGAGGCGGCATTTTCACCGACCAGGACGTTCACTCGGTAGTGATCGCCCCACAGATGGCGGACCTGGATTAGATGAAGAGTGCCCGGTTCGCCGAGGGTGTGCAGGACTCGTTCCGCGATCAGCGCGTGCAGTTTGCCGCGCTCCTTCTGCTCATCGCCTCGCCCTTGTTCGCGCTGCTGTGCCGTTGCCATGACCGCCTCCCCGTTCGTGATTGGACCTCAAACGATTCCTCAGGTAGAAACGGACGGTTGCCGCCGACCTGAATGTGGAACGTCCGACTCCTCACACTTGATGACCGCCAGGTCCGAAGAATCGTTCTGGGGATAGGGAGGCATCAGGGATGGAGAGTGATAGGTTTATCCTATCAAACAAGGGCAGTTATGGCCAGTCTTTCTAAGGAAAAGCCCGCAAAAACACTAATCTTTTGGCCAGCCAGCCCGCAGCGCCAGCAAGGGATTGTCCCTTGCTGGCGCTGCGGGCTGGCAATCAGGGGAGGTATCCGACAGCCCTAAGGTGAATTCTAGCTTGGCGGTAGTCGGCAACAGGTGGGACTGCAAGGCGGCAGATTCGGATTGCAACTCATCGGCAGCGCATCACTCTCGGCGCGCGGCCGGGCCGGTACGCTCCACTGGCGCTGGAGCCGATTACCGTGACACTGCGGACACGCGACCTCATCGCCATCGAAAACCAACGTCTCGAAGGCGTGTTCGCACTGATCGCAGGTGTATTCGTAAAGCGGCATCGCTGATCCTTCTTTCATGGGCGGCGTCGGCGGAAAATCTCGCTGGCGCGCAAGAGAAGCTGGCGTTCGTTCTCGGTGAGATTCTCTTTGCCGACGCGCGAAATCTTTTCCAAAATAGCGTCCATCTTGGCTTCGAGTTGGTCGTCCTCGGGCGGAACGGTCGCCGCAGGCACACGAACCGGCCTCCGCGCGTCGTCTTCATGGTAGACGCGCAAGCGTGGACGAGACAACTGCCGTCGCCAGGCGCGGAACTGCGGCAGCCAGTTGGTCAATCGCCAATGCAACTTGTAGTAAACGCCCGCGAATAGAGCGCCCCCCAGATGCGCGGCCACGGCCGTTTCGCGGTTCTCGTTATTGTTCCTATCGAGGAACACATAGCCATCGAGAGCCAGGGAGAAGGCAACGAACAGCCAGATCGGCACTGGCAGAATGAAGAACAGCAAAATGGTTCGCCGCGGATAATGAATGGCACACAACAGAATCACCGCCATCACTCCACCGGAAGCGCCGACGCAAGGTGCTGCTGTGGGAAGCCAGACCAGGGAACTGAGAAAATAGGCGAAGCCGCCGACGAAGGCCGAAGTCAAGTAAAAGGTCAGGAATTCACGCGGGCCGTACAAATCCTCGACATCGCTGCCGAACCACCACAAAAAGAGCATGTTAAAGAGGATATGCATAATGTGGTCGGTATCATGCAGAAAGGCGTAGGTCAGCAAGCGCCAGACCTGGCCATGTAGCACATCCGGAACCGTGAGGTGGAACGCATCGGTGAACCAACCAAAGCCTGGAACCTTGTCGTTGTGCGGCAAGGTCAGAACTTGCACAATAAAGGCGGCGACGTTGATGCCGATCAGCCATTTGCAGATGCGACCGCGCTCCACGAACGATCCCAGGAAGCTAGGCCCTTCACGGCGAACGTAGTCGCGATCATAAATTCCCATGTTTCAATTCGCCCCCAGCCTGAAGATCGGAGGAAAAGGTGATCTCAGGTTCGGTATCGTATGCGACACCCGTTCGGTGAGAAGGACGCTATATCTCTTTTACCACATCCGTGGGGGATGAGGAAAGCCCCGGCGCGCGAAAAGACCAGACAAAAGCTTGCCGGCCCACAGCGCCAGCAAAGGTAAATCCTTCCCTTGCTGGTGCTGCGGGCTGGCAGGAAGGGCGTGGCGGTGTCAGCCAACCCGATAGCGGGCCACAACAGTCTCATCAAGGTCCAGGCCGAGGCCAGGTTCCTCGGGAACCGCGATCTCTCCATCCACCACGGGAAACCGTTGTTTCGTAAGCGTCTGCCGCAACGCACCCTGCTCGACACAGTATTCAAAATAGTGCGTGTTCGGCAAAGCGGCGACGAAATGCAGCGACGCGGCGATATTGACGCCGGTCTTGTACGAATGATTGACGCACAGCCGATGTCGTTCAGCCGAGTCCCAGCCAATGCGCTTCGAGCGCGCCAGGCCGCCAACGCGCGTCACATCGACCTGGACCACGTCGATGCCGCCGGTGTCCATCATCAGTTGAAACTCTTTAATGTCGCAAATCTCCTCGCCAGCCGCGATGCGCATGGGCGCGCGCGCACTGAGCCGAGCGTAACCCTGGAGATTATCCGGGTGCAGTGGTTCTTCGAGCCAGGTCAGATTGAATGTCTCGAACTGCTGCGCGCGGCGAATGGCGGTGGCCGTATCCCAGCACAGTCCGGCATCGACCATCAATTCGGCATCGGTCCCGATGCCCTGGCGAGCCGCGCGCACATGGGCGATGTCGCTCGCCTCACTTTGTCCCATCGGACCCCAGCCGAATTTGACGGCTCGATAGCCCTGCTTCACCAATTCGCGGCCAATGCGCTCGGTCTCGGCCGGCGTATCGCCGAAGAGGATGGAGGCGTAAGCGCGGAACTTCTTGCGGAAGCCGCCGCCGAGCAATTGATACACCGGCCGTTTCGTCGCCTTGCCGACAATGTCCCATAGGGCAATCTCGATGCCGCTCATCGCTTGCAGGACCGCGCCCTGCCGGCCGAAGAAGATCGAGCCTTCGTACATGCGATGGATCAAGCGATCGATCTCGAAGGGATCTTGACCGATGATGCACTCGGCCAAGCCGCGACAGATTTTGTGCGACAACGGCGCCTCGATGATCGCTTTGGCCACCAGGGAAGAGGTATCCGCCTCGCCGACGCCGACGATGCCCTCATCGGTGTGAACCTTGACGATGAGCGTCTCTTGGCTACCGTCGCAGCGTTCGTTGACATCGGGGAGACGAAGGTGAATTGGTTCGATGCGCGTGATTTTCATGGTGAGGAAACTTCCGTTGGCAAATAGGTTTACTTGACGACGAGCCTGGAGCGCCAGCGACGGGTTCTTGCTCCCTGTCGCTGGCGCTCCAGGCTTGTGCATTGTTGTTGTGCTGTTACGATAAGAGTCGCTTTGCGAACGGCAAAGTAGTCATCTCCCGAAAACACCAGATACAGGGTCTTGCCGTCCGCGCTCATCCACTTGGTTGGGAAGCTGGCCGTTTCGCCTGGGCCGACGTCCCATTTCTCGGTGAAGTAAACCGTAGTCCACGGTCCCCACGGTTCCGGGGCATCGTAGATGGCGAAGCCACCCTCGAAACGAGTGTCGGCTGTCTTCCCTTCGGTTCCCGGAATGATCTGCACCCACAGGTAGCGTTGGAGGCCGGCGTTGAACGTGATACCGGAGCGGTAGCAGCGGCCCTTGTGCGAAAAGACGGCACCGCGATCGGCGATCTCTTTCGACCAGCGCGGCCGTTCCTTTTTGTCAAGACCTTGGAAGAACTCGTAGGCAGCGCGCTCGTGTATTTTCCCCTTCGGCACGCGGGCCAGGATCATTCGGTCGGCTGCGTGGTACGCACTGCCGGCGTCGTGCGAGTAGATGTAAACGAACTCATCGCGGGCACCGGCGTAGTTCTTGCCGAAGTTGAGGAACGTCGGGCAGCCGAAACTCGTCGTGAACTTCCAGTCGGCCCATTCCCATGTCTTGCCATGATCCTTCGACCAGGCGAGTTGCGCGTTGCCGGCGTTCCGCGTCCACAAATACAGGACGTCCTCAATGCAAAGAATCCCGCTGGCCTTCTTCGACTTGGCCCCTTCGCCGAGCTGTTCGCCGCTGGCGGACCGGATGTTGACGCCTGTGAAAGCCGGCTGATCGCCGTCGATGCGGGCGAATCCGAGTCCTAGCTTCTTCGGTACAAACGGCGTGAAACCTCGGCCGTCGCCGTAGGCCGTATACTGGCGATCGTCGTCGGCCCAGGTAAGGGGCCAAGTGTCGCTGCCCTTGGCCTGGCGGACAATCGTTTTCTTCGCTGCCCACGTAATGCCGGTGATGACCTTGCTTGGCGGATACGGAGCGGTTCGGGATTGCTTGGGGCCTTCGGTGATCGCATCGAGGAGCGGCTCGAAAAGGATCTTCACGCGCTGGTCGTGATAAGCAGCAAACACGTCACGAGCGTTCTTGGGTTCAGGCGCGAGCGTTTCGCCATTGCGGACCATAATCAAATTTCGGCTCGGCACAACGAACAATAGTTGATCGCCGGCCCCGGCACCGTAGTAGGCATCCCTGGGCAATTTGGGATAACGGCCATCGGCATTGGTCCAAAATCCCATGCCGCAATGACCGGGTAGACCGGCGTCTCCCGTGAGTTGGCGCACGGCCTCTTTGCTAAGAATTGGTTTGCCGTCCCAGTCACCTTGCCGTAGCAAGAGCCGGCCGATGCGCGCCATGGCTCGCGCGGTGTAACTTCCACCGCCCCAGCCTGCGACCAACGGGAGACCATCGACCTTGAATGTTTTGCCGTAACCCACGGACCAATTTTTATCGCTCACGCCAATTGGCCGCATCACGCGATCGTGGAGCAGGGTGCGAATGTCCTTCTGGGGCGCATCCTTCAAGGCTGCGGTGACGGCGTAGCCGAGCATCGCAATTCCGGGATTGCTGTACTGCAACTTCGCTCCCGGCTCGAACAGAACCGGCGCTTTGTCGCGCGAAAGGGTGAAGGGATCGTTGGGCGGATCGAGTTGTTTCCAGAAGTCGCCTTTCCAGCCGGTAAGTTTACCGTGCGGCAGACGATCTTGCTCGGCATCAGCCAGGCCGGAGGTATGGGAGCCAAGATGTCGCAAGGTAATCTTTCGTTTGCGGCGGTCGTCCTTCCAGGCCGTCACCAGATCGGCTACTGGCGTATCGAGTTTGAGTTTGCCGTCGCTCACCAGCAGCGCGAGCGCCATCCCCGCGACCACCGGCTTGGCCAGAGACGCGGTGCCATGTTTCTTGTTTGCACCATGCCCCACCGCGTACCATTCGTAAACGATCTTGTCATTGTGGATGACCAGGAACGCCTTCGTCTTTCGCTTCGCCAACTCATCCTTGAGCGCGTCGAGCTTCTTGCCGGACATGCCCTGGCTTTCCGGCGTCGCGTTGTGCCATTCAAACGGTTGTCCCCACGCGGGGCAACTTGCGCAGAGGAAGGCCAGGACCGACGTAACCGCCAGAGAAAACAGTTGCGCGAATAGCCATTTTCTCATTGCCTTCGCCTTCCCTTCTACCCATGCGCTCGCATGTTCAGCATCAATCTGGATGATAGCGATTTTCGGCCCACTGGTTTGATGACCACCGTCTACCTCCCTTTATGGTGAAGTCGTTTTGTAGTTGGTTGGGTTTATGTCCGAACTGGCAGCAGACGGGTGGCAAGATGAAGTCGAGCCGCACCCGTCGGGGCAAGACCCTAGCGGCGCATGCGTTGCGTGTGGCGGCGTGGAGTCTGCTGCGGAGTAGGTACGGGAGCGTTTGGAGAAGCAGTTGCATCGTCGCGCGCGGGAGTTGGGCTACGAGTTAAAGAAGGTGGAGTCGCCGTCGGCAGAAGCGGAGCCGACAGCGGTGCCGTAGGCGCCGGAGGGATACACGCGGGTCGCACCAGGGATAAAAAAGATTTTATGAGCAGCTAATGAGGATGAGTCTGGTGTTCGTGGTGCGCGCCGGCGTCTGACACACTCCGCACATCTATTCGGACAGGTTGCCGTCACTCCAAAAGGTTCCTGGGACGGCAGCTTTTCGCGCCAGCCAGCGACGCCGTTACACGTTCACAGCGTACTCCGGGAGGGAAATGAAGTACTTCATGTCGAATGCCCAAAATAGCAACACCTTCACCGGGACAAGGGCTGCCAACTGTACAAGCAATACCAGAAGATCCCATCGCCAGCAAGCCATCGGGCCGCCAGACATCTCGGAGAGTTCCCGCGCCCTCAGCAGCCGAAAGAGCAGGTAACTCGCCCCGACGATTAGGGTGGGCACGGGAAGGAATAATAACAATACCAGGTAGAAGTTCGCAACATCCTGTGACAAGATCATTCGGAGGGTCAGTGGCAGCAGTCCAAAGAGCATGAAAAGGAGGGAGAAACAAGTGACCGCAGTGCGGCCCACTCCACGAGAGAGGCTACGAGCGACAAGCAGCCCAAGAGAAAAATAACCTACAACCAGGAGCAGGCCAGGGGCTTCGCGCACGAACCACGGAGCCTGCGGGACTCGGTGACCCGCCAAGTGCCACCAGAAGATGCCAGAGAAGTTGGCCGGGTTCATCGGCACAACCTTCGGATTCCACGGCTCCCAGGGCCAGTAGAAATTCCAATCGGGCCCGCGACAGAAGAGGGCGAAGGCGATCAGGAAGAGCCATACTGTCTCGAAAAAGAGAAGTAGGATCACCAAAGCAAAAGAGATAGGATCTCGGCTCTCGGGTTCCTTGGTGGGTTGGTAGAGGAACCCGATTGCCACGAACCCAAGCATGTAAACTATCGGGAAGACGCCCCGCGCCAGCCAAGGGTCGTAGTAGACGAGCAGTTCCTGAACACCGAAAAACACACCAGGCCGATACGGAGAGTGGAGCCGCCCGGCCAGAGCATCGAAGCTGTTGCGTAACCAAACGACGCCAAACCAGAGCGCCAAGTTCGTTAGGGCCAATGCAAGCCCGAGGACTTTGAGACCTGACCAGTTCCTTCCAAGAGTAGCCACCAGTACAAACCACGACCTTCTTCGCCGAACAAGTTATTCTACAGCTTGCAGCTATTTAGTTTGTTCGGATGTCTCGCGGGTGTCAAGCAAAAATTCGCCGCTTCTCCAACGCGGCTTTTTGCGCAATCGGTAGGAGGCCCGACCCAAGTTCTTGATTTTATCCTACTTGCGCCATCGGCATCTTTTCTCCTTTACCCCTCCTGTATTTATTCTTGCCTATTTACCAGTTTTGTATAAATCTGTCCACGTATCCGTGGCCGGAACTAGACAGCTGGCAGCTGCATAGCACCGTAAACCTGCCTGGCAGCTGTAAAGGCAAATCGGGAGCAGGGAGAGGTCGGCGACACTATCTTCATTCACGGTGGGATGGTCCGTCGTTTCTCGTCGCAAGGATGGTGAGGAGTGTTTTGGTTTTTTCCCATTCTGCTGTAGTGACAGGGACGGCGTGGATTACTCCCTTCCGCCCGACAGACCCGCCACCTGCTGCACCACGGACATTAGATCGTTGAGTTCCTCGATCCTCAACATTCGGATGTCCCGCACCGAAGCGGCGAACCACGGCAGTCGGTTCGTCAGGTCGATCACCGCCACCATGACCGATGCGGCTGTATATCCTGCCATGATCCACGATCCGCCGTGCGACAACAAGCCGCGAACACAGCACCTTGGCAGTTGGGTGTACCCAGAATCTCTGGGGGCGGTATCTCGGTTGTAGGGTGTGCCGAGCTTGCGAGGCTCACCAGCGGGGACATGGTGAGCCTCGCAAGCTCGGCACACCCTACAAAGAGCGTTCTCCCCACGCGGAGATGGCAAGGACGGGGTAGCCGATTCTTTGACGCTGCGTTCCGCAAAGATAGCTCGCGGCTACATGGATAAACCAGGAGCAATGAGCCGCGATGGTCTTGTTGACGCAGTTTATCCTTCTTGTAAGTCCCGCAGGTTTTCCTCGATCGCCTTGATCTGGTTTTGCAAATCGGCCACGAGATCGCGCTGCTGCTGCACCACGTCCGCCGGCGCGCGATCGACAAAGTTGGAATTGCCGAGCTTCCCTCGCGCCGCCTGAATGTGCTTGAGCTTTTCCGCCAGCTGTTTCTGCAAACGTGCAGTTTCGCTGCTCACGTCAATCAAGCCTTGCAGCGACACATACGCCTCGAACTCGGGAGTCACATGCGTCGCCGACTGACGCGGCTTGGCCGTATCGGGACCACATTCCAATCGACCAACGCCAGCCAGGGCCGCAATGAACGGCGTCAACGTGCGGAAATCGCCGGCCACGCTTTCCGCACAACGAACGAACACATCCAGATTCGTTTTCATATCCACCGTGTAGCGATTGCGCACCTCGCGCACCGCGCGCACCAATTCTTGCATGTGGCCGATGCGCGTTTCCATCGCGGCATCGCGCCACGATTCGGGCAACACAGGCCACGGAGCGATGACCACGCTCTCGGCGGCTGGTTCCGGCGCGGGCAATCCGCGTTCAAAGGCAACTTCGTTCAGCGCTTGCCAAATCGATTCGGCCACGAACGGCATAATCGGCTGCACCAGCCGCAGGATGCCATCGAGAAGCCCGACCAGCACGCGCTGCACCAGCGGCTTCGCGGCCGCATCGCTCAGCCGGCGCTTGCTCATTTCGATGTACCAGTCGCAAAATTCCGACCAAGTGAAATCGTAAATCGTCCGCGCCACCTCGCTGAAACGGTAGTTCTCCAAGTGCTGCGTCACGGTCGCCGTCGTCGTCGCCAATCGGCTGAGAATCCAGCGATCTTCGATGGGTAACGCTTCATGCCGGATCGCCTCCGGCTTGTAGCCCTCCAGGTTGAGGAACAGAAAGCGGGCGGCGTTCCACAGTTTGTTGGCGAAATTACGGCCGACCTCGAAACGCTCGGATGCTTGTTTCGCCGTCGGCAATTCGGGATCGACCGCGTGCCAGGGGCCGCCCGGCCGGAATGGTTTCTTGCAGGACGGGCAAGTAATTTTGCGTGTCTTGCCTCCCAAATGTTCCATTTTCACGGGCACCAATTCATCGCAGTGCGGACATACATTGGCCACCGGCATTTTGCTGTCCTGCGTCTCGGTCGCCAGGTGGACCATCTGGAAGCGCAGCGCATCGGTGCCATAGCGTGCGATGATGTCGAGCGGATCAAGACCGTTGCCCTTGGTCTTGCTCATCGTCTCGCCGAAGGCGTCGAGAATCTTCGGATGAATGTACACATGATGAAACGGCACTTTGTCCAGGTTGTACAGGCCGGTCATCACCATGCGCGCCACCCACAGCGTGATGATGTCGCGGCTCGTCACCAGCACGCTCGTCGGATACCAGTACGCCAGTTCCGGGGTCGCCTCCGGCCAGCCAAGTGTTGAGTGCGGCCACAGCGCCGAACTAAACCAAGTGTCGAGAACATCGGGATCTTGTTCCAATGGATATTTCGGACCCAAAATATCGGTTGGCAGATCTTCGAGCGCGCAGACCAACCAACGGCCGTTGACTTCGTCGAGTCGCCAGGTTACATCATCGCGGCCGGCGAAGATGCGCTTTAGCTCGTTTTCTGGAGCGTACACATACCAGATGGGAATGCGGTGGCCCCACCACAATTGCCGGCTGATGCACCAGTCGCGTTTCTCGCCAAGCCAATCGAGATACGTTTTGCCGTAGCGCTCGGGAGTGAATTTCACCCGCCCATCCTTCACGGCGTCGATGGCGCGCTGAGCCAATCCCGGCTGATTGTCCACGTCGCCCATGCGCACAAACCATTGATCCGATAGGTACGGTTCAATCGGCGTCTTGCTGCGATCGCTCAGCGGGATGGTGTTCTCGATGTCCTCTTCGCGGTCGAACAGACCGAGTTCCTGCAAGTCCTCAACCACCTTGCGACGCGCGTCCATACGGTCGAGTCCGCTGTAGGAGAACGCCCGGCCACGAAACTCGCCGCGGCCGTTGTCGTTGATCGAGCCATCGGGGTTGAGGATGTTGATGGGTTCGCCAGTAGCGCGATGCCGTTCCCAGACGGCGTAATCGTTGTAATCGTGAGCCGGCGTGATCTTTACCGCGCCGGTGCCCTTCTCCGGGTCGGCGTAGCGGTCGGCGATGAGGGGAATCTTGCGACCGAGGAGCGGCAATTCAAGAATCGTGCCGGCGTGGGCCAGTTCCGCCAACTGTTCCAAGTGCGGCAGCATCTCCGTGCGCCGCCGCCGCAGGCGTTCAAGGCGTTCCTGAATTTCGCGTGTATCCTTCTCGTTCGCCTTGGCCAAGTTCGCTTCCAATTCGCGTTCGCGCTTGTCCAGTTCGCGGGCTGGCTCCGGATGCACGGCCACGGCGGTATCACCCAGCATCGTCTCCGGCCGTGTCGTGCCGATGAGTACGTGATCGAGCGTGCCCGAACCGCGCGCTAATATCGGATAACGAAAGTAGTAGAATTTGCCCTTCTGCTTGACGTTCTCCACCTCATCGTCGGCCACCGACGTTTGCAGCTGTGCGTCCCAGTTCACCAGGCGTTTGCCGCGGAAAATGAGGCCATCCTTGAACATTTTGAAGAACGTGGTACGCACGGCGCGGGCGCACACCGGGTCCAGCGTGAAGCGTGTTCGCTGCCAATCGCAACTGCAACCTAGCTCACTGAGTTGACCGAGGATGCGCTTCTCATACTGGTCCTTCCATTGCCAGATGCGCTTGACCAATTCGTCGCGGCCGAGATCATGGCGAGTCTTTTTCTCCTCTTCGCGCAGCCGGCGTTCCACCACGGCTTGCGTGGCGATGCCGGCGTGATCGGTGCCGGGCATCCAGAGCGTGTCATAGCCCTGCATGCGTCGCCAACGAATGAGTACATCTTGCAGCGTATTGTTGAGGGCGTGGCCCAGGTGCAGCGCGCCGGTGACGTTGGGCGGCGGAATGACGATGCAAAACGGCTGGCGATTGGCGTCAGGCCGGGCGTGAAAGAACCCGCGCTCCGTCCAGAATCGCAACCAACGCTCTTGCGCTTCGCGGGGATCGTAATGCTTGGGAAGTTCCATCGACATGAGATACGGCATCCTTTGGAGAGAAAAAACGCGATGCTAGGATTGTCCGCGCAGACGATTCAACTCGGCTTCAAGTTGGCGGATTCGTTCCTCGGCAGCCGAGGCACGCGCTCGCTCGACCTCGGCTCGTGCCTCGGCTTGCTCCATCTCATGGAGTATATCCAAGTAATCGCGTAGACGCCGGCCCTGGGCATCGCGACAGACGAGGCGACCTTCCTCGAACCGTAACCACAGACCAATCGGCTCCAACGCCAACCAGCCCTCCTCATCCGGTTCGACGAGTACATATCCTTGCTCCCCTGGACGGTAGGCGAACAGACGCGGCTGCGTCGCTCTTTGGAACTGGCGATCTACGATGGCATAGTAGGGTATCCCCGCCTGATAATACTCCGTCACTTTCTGATTGAGGTCTCCACGGCGCGTCGTCGGGGATGTCACCTCGATTACCAACAGCGTGCGAGCGGCGAATTCGCCCAAGCGGAACGTCCCACGCTGCCCATTCCAGTCTTCCGGAAATCCATCAATCACCGCGAAATCCGGTCCATGAGGCTCAATCCCCTCAACGCTCCAATCCATGCGATGATCGTAAAAGACATGGAGGCCCGGACGGTTCGCCAAATGCGCGTCCAGGATCGTCTTCAGGTAGTGACAATCGCGCGTATGATCGTCGTTTTGCACGATGAAGTCATCCTCTTGCGGGTGTAGCACGTCCTCCTCGGTAAGAGGAACCTGGACGGTCGTGATCTTACCGTCCGGGCCGGTATGCTCCACATAGCGCCAACCGTAATACCACGGGTCTGCTTGCAGGTCGGGCACCGGTTGCGGAGTCGGCTCCACGCGAATGTTCATACCTTCACCTCCTCCTTCTTCTCTTTGCCTTCCTCGTCCTTGAACAGTTTGTACTCGGTCGCATCGACCAACGCCAGCCAACTCGCTTCGACGACGTTTTCACTGACGCCGACCGTACTCCATACGTCCTCGCCATCGCGCCACTCGATGACCACGCGCACCCGCGCGGCCGTCTCCGCGCGCGCGTTGACAACGCGTACTTTGTAATCGACCAGATGCATCACCGCCAGCCGCGGATAAAACGGCAACAGCGCCTTGGTCAG
>DATNCY010000239.1:0-30510 GCA_035553375.1 Gemmataceae bacterium | reverse complement strand
CGCTCCCTCCAGCAGGCCGTGGATGCGCTGCTGGACAATCAGCGCTGCGCGGAACCCTTGCTCAACTCTCGATCGCAGCCGCTGAAGTCGCTCGCCGACGTGGTCAAGGGCAAGCGGGGGCGGTTTCGCAAGAACCTGCTGGGCAAGCGCGTTGATTACTCGGCGCGGTCGGTCATCATCGGAGGGCCTTCGCTCCGGCTGCACCAGTGTGGTCTGCCACGCGAGATGGCTCTGGAACTGTACCGTCCGTTCGTCCTGCATTCCCTCGGGCAGATTTTTATGCGGCTCCGCGAAGCCTACGGCCGTGCCGCCGAGGCTCTCCGCACGCAGCCCCAAGCTCGCGCGCTGCTGGACCTCCTGACGAAGAATGGCGACGAGAGCGAAAGGACTCAGGAGGCCTACCGCCGGCTAAACGACCTGCTGGGCTGGCCGGATCTGAGGAGCCTACGCGCCCTGGAATTGGTTGTGGCGGAAAAACCGGAGTACGGGCCGGCCCTCATTGGTGGGTTCGCCCAGCGGCTTGGCCGCCGTTCTTCGTTCCTGTGGGCCCGCAAGCTGATCGAGCAGCGACACGCGCTCGTGTGGGATCTCCTCGACGATGTGGTCAAGAACCATCCGGTGTTGCTCAACCGGGCGCCGACACTGCACCGAATGGGGGTCCAGGCGTTCGAGCCGGTGCTTATCGCGGACAAGGCCATCCGCCTCCATCCGCTGGTGTGTGCCGGCTTCGGGGCCGACTTCGACGGAGATACGATGGGAGTGTATCTGCCGCTGTCGGCCCAGGCCCGCAAGGAGGCGAACGAGCGCGTCCTAGCGACCAACCATCTCTTCAGCCCTGCTCACGGTCGTCTGAACCTCGCGCCCAGCCAGGACATGGTCCTGGGCTGTTACTATCTGACCGCCACCCCCGGACGTTTCGTTTACGTCCTCGGTCCAGACGATCGCACGCCCACCATCGCCGTGCCCGCGCTCAGTCGCTCGCTGGACGGCATTCTCGCCGAGGTTCTCAAGAATCCGGCCATTTCCGGCGCTCGGCTTCCGGCCGTTTCGCGGACACGGATTCTCGTCTTCCTCAACAAACTGTATGCCGGAACCCGCCCCTACCACGGACCCTTGACCGACCAGGAATGCTGGAGCCGAGTCAAGGAACTGCAGGAGCAGGAAACGTATCACCTGGCGCTGCCCGAATCCGAGCGTGAGAGAGCCTTTGTCAGTGCCGAGGAAGTCGCTCTAGCCTTCGCGCATCACAAGGTGGCGGTGCATGAGCGCATCGTCGTGCGGCTGATGGCCGGCCGGGAGGTCGTCACGGAGGACTGGGTGAAGATTCAGGATCCCACACTCTATCCTCTTCCGGTCGGGGCGTTCGTCAGCCGCGAGGACTTCATCGAGATGGCATCTCGACTCCGAAACTTGGCGGACCTTGCCTGCGGCACCGGGGGCGGAGCCGGCGATGGCAACACCTTGCGTGCGGCATGCGCCGATCT
The DNA here is from genome assembly GCA_035553375.1 of Gemmataceae bacterium. Lineage (GTDB taxonomy): Bacteria > Planctomycetota > Planctomycetia > Gemmatales > Gemmataceae > JAJPHU01. The sequence continues at coordinate 29,026 of DATNCY010000239.1, read as the reverse complement.
TCGCAAGGTGCTAAGAGGGTGGTATCGAGAGAACAAGCCTAGACTCGGGCCAGAGGCGCGAGGAAAGCAAGCCCGACGCCTCAAGGAACTGCTTCGGCAACTCGTGCCGAAAACCTACGCACTGGTCGATTGGGCCAAGCAAGTGGAACGGCTTGCCGGCCGGATGCCCACGGGGACTCCCGCAGACGCCGGGAATGCACGACTGGAAGTCATTTGGCGGAGGCCGGGAGGACGAGTTCACACCACCGTCGGCCGGACCCTGTTCAACGCGGTCCTGCCTCCCTCCCTGCCCTTCTACGATTGCTTGATGACGGGGAAAAACCTGAACCGCGTCATTGAGGACTGTTTCCGGAGCCGGGGCGGGAGTGGGACCACGGAATTGCTCGACCGCCTCATGGACCTGGGATTTCGAGAAGCGACGCGAAGCGGTCTCAGCTTTATCCTCAGCGACCTTCGACCTCCCTCCGGGAAGGGGCTGATTTTGGAGGACGCCGACAAGGATATACGGAAGATCGAGAAGCGATGTGCGAATAAGAAGCTGACCCAGGCCCAGTGCGATGGCTTGGCCGTCGTCCGGTGGAAGAAGGCGGAGGGGGAAATTATCGAGCAGATGAAAACCGCCTTGAAAGAAGACTGGCAGTTGGCAGGCAATCCGCCGCTGCCGCGGCCCTATCTCAACCCCCTATACCTGATGGCCCATTCCGGCGCACGGGGGAACTGGGTTCAGATTCGCCAACTTGCCGCCCTGCGCGGCCTGATGGCGCGATCATCGGGAGAAACTCTGGCGACCCCCATCCGGGCCAACCTGCGGGAAGGCTTGAGCATGGCGGAATTTTTCCTCTCGGCCCACGGCGCCTACAAGGCGGGAGCCGACAAAAAGAAGGTGCCGAAATCCGGCTACCTCATGCGGAGACTGGTGGACGTGGCCCAGCACCTCGTAATCACCCAGGAAGACTGTGGCGTTCTCGACGCCTCGGACGGTCTCCGCGGCATCCTAAAGGTGACAGGCCGCTATTTCCGGGAGGCGATAGAAGGGCGGGTGTGCTGCGACGACATGAGGACGGCAGCGGGAGAACTCGTCATCGGCCAAAATGAGGTGTTCACAAAGGAATTGACCGCACGCATTGCCGCGCTGGGGCTGCCGGTTCGGGTGCGCAGTCCGCTGACCTGTCTCGCCTATCAGGGCGTGTGCCGTCGTTGTTACGGCACGGATCTCAGCACCCGTGCGTTGGTGGAGGCGGGAACGGCGGTCGGAGTAATCGCGGGTCAATCGATCGGCGAGCGGGGAACGCAACTGGCCATGAAGACCAAGCACACGGGAGGCGTGGCCGGCACTCAGGATATGGTCTCTGGGCTGGAGCGGATCGAGAAGCTACTGGAAGCCAGCCCCCTCCTCGGGCAGGAACCCGCCGTACTCGCGGAGGACGGTGGCGTCGTTGGCGCGGAGACTTTGGGAGTCTACCTGCTGCGCGAACTGCAAGACACCTATCACCAAAACGGCGTGCATATCGACGACAGGCATTTCGAGGTCGTCGTGGCGCAAATGCTGCGGAAACGGGAGGTGGAGAGCGCTGGAGACAGCGGACTTGTGCCCGGCAGCCTGATTGACCGGATTGTTCTCCGCGCGTTGAACGACCGGCTGAAGGGATGCGTCAAGGTGCAGGCTCGCGGCGACTCCCTGTTCCGACCCGGAGAGATCGTCCCCTCGGAGGAGTTCAAAAAGGAGCAAGCCTCCCTGGAAGCCGCGGGCAAGAAGCCGGCGACGGCGACGACGCCGCAACCGGCGACCGCGCGCCTCCGCCTGCTGGGGATCGCGGACGCTGCGGTGCGGGCGGAGAGTTTTTTGGCGGCCGCCAGTTTCCAGCACACGGCCGAGGTTCTAACCGACGCGGCGCTGGCCGGCAAGGTGGACCAACTGGCCGCCTTGAAGGAAAACCTCATGCTGGGTCGGCTGATACCAGCCGGGACCGGTTTTCGACCGGAGCAGGCATCTCGGTTGTTGCTCCCGCCCTTGAACCCGCCCCCCCGTGCCGCCGACGAGGTCGGTCCATCAACCGATCTGCCGCGAACTGCGGGGATCACGCGGGTTCAGCGGCCCTTGGCCGACAACCAGCCGAAATACCGGCAACTCAGCCATGAGGAATTATTGCTGACTTACTATGGGGAGAAGGCCGAGAACCCAACCGACGCGAACATGGAAGATCAGGCCGCGAAGGAATTCGATCGCCGCTGGCGGCTCGAACTGGTCCGCTGGGCGTTCGCCTTGCTGGGGAAGAAGAATGGCGGCTACCGCGCCGCCGAGATAGTCGCCAACGCCACCCTGATAAAGGTGCTGGACACCAAGGGTAAGCCCGACGCCCAGTTCAAGAAAGAGACCGCGAAAGGAACGGCGCGAGTCAAACCCTGGTTATCCCGACTCCTCCACAATACGGCTATCGATTACCTCCGAAAGCACAACAACCCGATCGTGTCCGAATTGATGGGGCCGCAAGAAGCGGGGGAGGAGACAGGGGAGGGCTTCGAGGAACCCGCGGGCAAACCTGTTCCCGGCGTGGAGAAGACGTGGCTCACTCGGGAGAGGAGAGCCGCGCTGCGCGATTGTCTGGATCGGCTCCGCGACCAGGAATGCAAGGAATGCCAGATCATCACCATGCTATTTTGGGAGGAGCAGAAGCAAAACGACATTGCCACGGCGCTCAAGCTCACTCCGAAGAATGTCACCGAGAAAAAGCAAGCGGCTCTGGAACATCTGCTCGATTGTCTGAAACGAAAAAACGTGTTCTGACCTTCGGAAGCTGGGCTTCGAGGGCGGATCTTTCTTCGGAGAATAACCATGGACGATTCGAGTCGGATGAACCAGCTAACCGCGTGGCTCCAGGAGTTGGCGGAGGAAGAACAGGCGGCCCTCGACCGGCGCGGGCTGACCCTGGGGCCAAGGTCCGATTGTCCGCCTTTGTCCCGCTGGCGGCGCATCGTGCTGCGTGAAATCTGGCGTCTTGAGGATCGTAGCCACCTCCGCGAATGCTCTTTTTGTCGGCTGACCGTGGAGCAGATGCGGCAGGATCTTTGGCACCCGACGGCGGCCCAACTCTTTTGGCACGGCGACCGCCTTCCGGACGCGGGAGAAGATGAGACGGGCGTGGCTTATCACCTCGATCAGGACGACTGTCAGCGCTGCCATCGGCGGTTGGCCCTCCTGCGAGGGAACAATCCACGGGGGTTTCAGGCGCGGAAGGCGTTGGGTGGTTCTGAGAATGCGGCCCGGAGACTTCAGGATTGCCTGGATCGCTGGGGCGTGGTCCGTCTCCAGGCTTTCGCGCCGCGCAACCCCTGGGCGGCAGCAGCCCAATCGGGGACTCCGCTGGAACGGACCAACGAATTCCCGGATGCCGCCTTTCTCGCGGAGGGAGCATTATTCCTTAACCCCGAATGTAGCTTGGTCGAAGACGCCGGCCGCTACGTTCTGGAGGTGAAGACACGGAACGCGGCCTGGAACCATCAGCTGCTCCGCTACGTCTTCAAAGAGGCGGCCGGCCGACCGTTGCTTCGTGGGTTCCTGATGGTGCGGCCGGATGCGCCCGGATGGTATACCGCGGCGCGCAGTTTGGATCCGCAACTCATTTTTTCCGCCGCCGAGGGGCGGGATCTTATCCCCGAAGTTTCCGTAGTGGACATCCAGGAGTTGACGGTTTCGGAAGGCGCGGCTCTGCTGGAGTCAATCAAAGCCGACCAGAATGACGCCGAGGCTTATGCCGCCTGGCGAATCTGGTCGGAGAATCTCGCCCGGCGGAGCGACCGGCTCACGGACGACTTACAGCGCTTGGTCGAACTGGTGCGTGGCCTTTGGAGGCACTAACACAATGAATTGCCAGCCCGCAGCGCCAACAAGGGAAGGATTTACCCTTGCTGGCGCTGCGGGCTGGCAAGATGGGATTGCCAGCCCGCAGCGCCAACAAGGGATTGCCTTGCTGGCGCTGCGGGCTGGCCAAAAGGTTCGTGTCTCTTAAAGCCGCTGAGGGAATCTGTCATGTACCAAGATTGCAAGTACCTCGCGGAGGGAACCCGACGGGAGCGACGGAGGGCGTGGGAAAACCTTGTCGAGCGGGGGGCGTTGTGGCAAAGCTGCTTGTTGACGGACTCTGCTCGCTCGTCGCTTGAGACGCTGATGCAGGCTTACAACGATTTGAGTTCGCCCGGAGTTTTGGAAACGACGTCATCGCTCGATGGTGGCGCGTCAGCGGAAGGCGATCGGCTTCCTCCCGGAGAACGCAAGCGTTTGGTGCAGTGCTTGCAGCGTTTGGCCGCTGCGGGAGTGGTCGCTCGCCTGATTCGCTACCATCGTGGTCGAGATCGAACGGATGGGGAGTTGGAGCGCTGGGCCGGTCGCGCGGTCGGCCTGGACGCGGACAAATTGTCGGACTTCCGCGTGGATCCGAAGGCGTGGGATGAGGACGATGCCTCGCTGGTCCGCCGCTGCTTTGCCGGACTCGGCGACCAACGAGGGGCGACCAGCGCTCTCGCGGCGGCGCAGGCGGCGGTACGGATGCTTCTGGGCGAGAAACCGCGACGCCGCCTGGGCAACGTGCCGCTCCTGCTCGTAGTCAACGGACCCGCCGGATCGGAGGGACGAGTTGCGCGGCTGGCTCTGGACCTGTGGCCGGGAGGATTCGGTGAGTTCTTCCCCTCGCCGCGTATGCTGCGGTCGTTCGGGCCGGAATGGTTAGAGGCTATCAAGGCGGCCTGGCAGCGGGTGCCGTTCCCTGCGGGCTGCGACGTGCAGTGGGAGGTGGACGGCGAGGCACCTCAGATGAATGGGGCTTCCGCTCAGGCCGCTTTTCAAGTGGCGCTCATTTATTTGCTGGAAGGCTACTCCTACGACCCACATTGCGCGCTCAGCGCGCGGGTAGACGACGCGGGGCGACTGCTTCCCGTGCAAGGCTTGGCCGGATTGTTTCACAGTGCCGGTCCCAAACTGTTCGCCGCGCGAGGCGCGGGGGTGAAACGTGTCGTCCTATCTCGTGCCGATTTTCAGGGTTTGTCGCCGGCGGCTCGGGAAGCGCTCCATGCGACAGGGGTTTCGATTGTCGCGGCGGCTACCGTCGCGGAGGCGCTCCCTCTCGCCCAGGCCGACCGCACTCTGGATCAGTATTTGCGCGAGCGGCGGCTGAAACCCCGGCAGGCCGCCGCGCTGACGGCCGAGTTAGCTCGCTCTCTGGATGCGGCCCGTCAGCGTGGGATCTTGTATCTCAATATCCGGCCCGAAACCATTGTCGTGGACCCCAAGGGGCGTCCGCACTTCATGGATTTGGGAGTCGCCCGGCTCGGACCGATAGCTATTCCCAGGCTACGACAAGCCGAGGAATCTTGTTGTTCCTATCAAGCTCCGGAACAGGGGCGCGGCGAGAGCGAGCGCCTCACGCACCAGACCGACATCTTTGCTCTGGGAGCAGTCCTCTATTATCTTCTCGTCGGCAAGGCTCCGTTCACCGGCAAAGACCCTGCGGAAGTAGGTGGATGTGTTGCGCGAGGCGATTTCGACCGTGTCGCGCTACAGACCGCCGGCGTTCCTCGTCCTCTGGTGGAGATGACCTTGCGAGCCTTGGCACCCCAGCCGGCGGATCGGTACGAAACCGCCGGCAGCCTGTCGGAAGACCTGGAACGCTTCGAGCGTTCCTTACGGCGCCGGGCCTTCCTCCGCTGGTCGGCGGGAACGACTGCGGTGACAGTCCCGCTGGCGGTCGCCGGTGCGTGGTGGGTCTGGCCCAAAGCCGGCAGCAATCTGCAAATGGTGGTTTCGCAAGGCCCCTTGTTCACGAAGGACGAACCGCCCAATCCACGCTTCAAGGAAGTCGTCCCGGAGGATCGCTGGCTGAGTTACGAGGAAGCCCAAGTTGGGTCGCTGTTGCGGATCACCTATTCCATGCCCTATCTGGAGAAGTACAGCCGCGGAGGCCCCGTGGATGGAGTGGAAGATTCGCTTCCTTTCGCCTGGAATTATCCGAACATCGCCCTGCGCATCACCAACAATTCACCGCGGACGGTGCTGCCGACGCGGGCGATCCTTCGAGTTTCCGGCAGTCAAGAGGAGCGGCGTCCCTTGCTGGTCGTCCTGACCGGAACATCAAACCACCTGTGGTTCGAGAACGAGGGTTGGGGAGAGGCGATCGATCCCGTCGTGCATTTTCGGGTCGCGTCCGTGGAGAAAGCCGCGTCCCTTCTCGATGGCCGGAAACTATGGAGCGAGCAGCCGACCCCAGTCTCGATTGACAGCCGACGATTGTGGAAACTTCGTCTCAAGCCCATCCATGTCCCCGAGCAACTCTCGGAGATGGAAGAGGTAGGAATTGCCGGCGTCATCGAGTACGGTTCGGCTGGCCGCCGCCACCGCATCAAGTTTCAGACACAAGTCCGGTTGCAATTGGCAGCCCAGCACGCCGTGCCTCCCTCTTTCCAGCATCATGTGCTGCTTCGGGCGGGCAAGGCGGATCTCTACAGCATCTCCCTTTCCGGCCATGCTATCAGCCCGACGGAGACCGAACTCACCTACCTCCGCATCGGCAGCGATCGCACGGCGACTTACCGGCTCAACTTGATGGTGTATTCCGATGGCGATCACGAGATTGGCCGCCAGGATCTGGAACTCAGTGTGTTCGTACCGCGTTCGCAGGCGGCGGAAGCCGCGAAGAACATCAAGGCGCTTGAAAATGGCTAACGGATTTTAACTGGAGGTCAAAAGATGTCTGCATTCCGTTTCAGGTGTCGATGGGCGCTGATTGGGTTGGTATGGATGGTCTCCTCACCGGCAGGGGGCTTCGGCGCGGAGAAGGCTCCGCCGACTTCGGCCCCTCCCTCGTCCTCTCAACCGGGCGAGAAGAACACCAAGAAACCCGCCCCGAAAAAGGAAGACGCCTTGCGGGAGATTCGCATTGGGGCGTCCCTGGAAACGCCTCGGTCGGAAACCCCTGACGAACCGGGGAAGCCAAACATTGCCAGACAGATCTTTCTACGCGTGACACTGCAAATGGCCCTGGATGCGCATAAGGGCGAATGGGCGCCCCTTTTTCAATCGGAACGAACCCAACGCGGACTGCGCATCATTTGCAATGAACGCGGCAATCGCTACTCGTACGAGATCGTCGGTGAGAAGATCCGCGAAGGTGAACCGCGTTACACGGCCTGGATCGTCGATGGCCGACTCTTGCAAGTCCGATCCCATCCACTGAAGGAAGGCGAACGACTCAAGGAGGACCGCCTCCTCCGTGAGCCGCGGGAGGACTTCACCAAGATAGGTTGGAAGGTTGTCCCGGACGCCCTGAAGACGCTCCAATTCCCCAAGGGCGAGAAGGCGGAATACGTCGAGCTTGTTCCGGGCAAGGATGCGACCGGCCCCCGCGATATCGTCAAGGTGCAGATCGCGACGACTCTCAATAGGCGGAACATACTGACCGTCGCGTGTCCAATCCGCAAGGACGGAGACGAACGTAAGGGCGCTCAGATGGTTCGCCAGACCTTGCTTTCAGTGCAGCGTTTGCCCGACCTCCCCGCAGGCAAGGCTCCCTTAACGGCCGACCACTTGCTGAAGCGCGGCCTCACCCTGAAAGAGGTGTTGCATGTAAACGAGAGCATCATGGGGAAGGATTGGGGCGCGCTCTTGAACGAGGAAATGGCCACCTTGCAGGATCGCCGTCTGCCCCGAGTCGCCGTCCTCGGGTCGAAGGAAATGCTTCAGAACATTCGGCGGATTTTGCTGCATGAAAGACTACTCCCGGTGGCGGTATTCGATGGCGCGACGGGCCACGCCATGAATCTGATCGAATACGATAGGTCAACAGGCCGCTACGTTTATTGGGAACCGTGGGGTAAGGGCACTTTCCTGGCGCGCGGGAACAACAAGGCCGGAGTCGCCGCCCGGCAGCATCCGTCCCATCGCAAGCACTTCTCGGTCACCGAAGAGGAACTTGGCAAGGTCGTGTACGCGGTGACGGGATCGTGGCAGGTGCTGCAAGGCGACCGCGAACTGCTGGAGTTACTCGATCGCCCCGAGGCGGAGACTCTGGCGGCGCTGAAAAAAATCCACAAAAAGGACTCTAAAAATCCTCAAATAAGCGAGTCCCACTTGCTGGCCAGCGGCCGCCTCTGTCTCCTGGAGAAACAATCCAAGAAGGCCGCCAACGTCTTCCGGGCTTGCCGCGCGCTCTATCCGCAATCCCTTGAGGCGCTCATCGGTCTGGGTGACGTTCTCCGTGCGGAGGGCAAGCGGGAGGAAGCCGTCAGGGCGTACCGTCAGGCTCTCGATGAACTCTCCGGAAATAAACAGTTGACTCCCGCGAAGAAGGAACGTCTGGAAAAGCAGATCCGAGATAGCCTCTCCAATCCTCGTACCGATCCGCCGCGATCCGGCACCCTACCGCCGAATGATCTCCTGAGACAAAACCCTTGATTGCCAGCCCGCAGCGCCAGCAAGGGGCTTCTCCTTGCTGGCGCTGCGGGCTGGCAGGGTTTTGTTCGGAAGTCCTTACTTCCCGTGGTAGTAATTAGGCGGCAATCGCTCTACCGTCGGCTTGGGCCGCTGCATACCCGGTGGCATCTTGCCGTGTTTGAGGAAATACTGATTGACGCGATGTTGCTCGTGCCCCAGCGCGTCCACGCGGTTGGTCGTCTGCCGATCGATGCGCCCCAGGTATTGATAATTCTTGGCGCTGGGATTCTTGCTCGGAGCATTCAGGCGATCGACCTGTGAGTTCGTCCGGTAGGGCTTGCCGTTCTTCCCGAGACGGCCGCCGCTGATGCCCGATTTGTGGATGCGAACGACGCCCGTCTGCTTGTCCTTCATGAAGATGTTGTAGTTGTAATGCGGGTTCGTCGAACCCTTGCTGTTGCCGTGCCGCGAAGGCGCGGTCGCTCCGGGGTGGTTATTGCGGAAGGCTGGCGCACGGAAGACGCCGCCATTGCCGAGTGTCCGGCCGATCTTCGCTCCTCCTGACATCCCTCCGCCCTTTCCCCCGGTAGGCGCCGCCTGCACCAGAGGCGCCGCCAGCACGAAAACCGTCATCAGTCCCAAGCCGAGCGTTACACGTCTCATTCGTCTTTCCCTCCTACGGACCTTTGCGCACCACCTTGAGGAGAACCACTCCCCTCGACGGTCGGTGCGAAACCGAGGATGCCAACCGGCCGCGAAACCGATGTCCGTGGCTTGCACGGAACCGGCTCCTCCGGCGGCTTCATCCTCTGTACGAGGGTTGGGTTGAAGAATTTCCCGATGAGGCAGATCTCGCTCCGGGAAAAACTCGGGAGGAAGCCACGTAAAGGATGGAATGGAGGTCGTAGGTACTTCCGTGGCAAGGGCACTCGATCGACAAACGCACGAAAACCAGGAGAGTCATCGCATGAGAGTGAGCAGACAGCCGTTCTTCCACGCCGGTGTGTTGACGAGCCTCGTCTCGACCATGTTGTTCACCGGCTGTAACAACAAGTCGGCGGCTAAAGCGACATCGGAACCCGAGCCGGCATCCGTGACGCTTCGCTACCGCTGGCAGCCCTGCGGCAACCACGTTTACCGAATCTTCTCCAAGAACAATGCCGTCGATCGCGTCGAGTCCGTCAGCAACCGGACCAAGGTCCGCGTCGTCGTGGACCTCGCGCTGAACGTGGTGGAGGCCGCTACGGATGGCAACGCTTTGATCGATACCCGCGTTCTGCATTATGGGATCAGCAACGTCGGCCGCCGCAAGGGGCTGGAGGGCATGGAATTGTCCGTTCCGCTGCGAGGGGCGGGCAGTTTCCCGGTGCAAGTCGGTGGAGTGACCGAGACATGCGTTATCGACGACCGCGTCCAAGTCATCAAGGACGGCATCTCGGTCGGGGATAACAAGTCGCGCAATCCCATTGCGCGCGGCGTCGGCGAGGCTTTGCAGGAGAGTCTTCCGAGGCTGTTCGGCTCCCGTGCCGAGATCGTCCACTCGCCCCTCGGCCGCTGTGTCATCCGCAAGCGGGCTGGCGACTACTTCGCCGCCGACCTGGCTGACGGGCCGGTACTCTCGCCCGTGTCCCTTCTGGGACTGCGATTCCCGCGACAGCCGGTTCGCCCCGGCGATACCTGGCAAGCAACGTATCGCGTGACCCGATTAGGCCAACACGAGATTCTCGATGGCGGCCTTCAGGGAACGGTTACCTTTTGCCTGAAACCGGAGGCGGTTCCGGAGAAACCGGGCTGGGTCCGCGTGGCCGTCTCCGACTCCTTGCAGTTCAAAAACGGCAAGCGGCGGATGAAGTTCCATCTGCTGAAGAAGACCTATGATCGCGAACTGATCGATCTGCAACGGACCTGTGCGGGCGAAATCCTCTTCGATCCGGCGGCCGGCATGGTGATGGCCGCCAAACTGCAAACGAAGACGACTGCACGATTCAATCATCTCCTGCCCGACGGACAGCGTTTGCCCCATGTGGACAGGAGCGATTGCATCACCGAGGTGAGTCTACTCGGAAAGTAAGGACTACGACAAAACCCCGCCAGCCGCAGCGCCAGCAAGGGTAATTCCTTCCCTTGCTGGCGCTGCGGGCTGGCGCTCCGGACTTGTTCCATCCCCCGCAGCGCTCCCTGGAAAAAAGGGCGTCTCGATGCCGTACATCGGATGGAAGTACGATTCTATCTTTTGCCACTCTTGAAGGAGAAAATGATGAAAAAATGGGCTATCGGCTTGGCTGCTGTTTTGCTGGCGGCCACGCAAGGGCAGGCTGCCTGCTCCTATTTCGTCCCGCGCGGTCAGGAGATCACTCAGACCGCCCAGAAAGTGTTCATCGACTGGGATGCCGAGAAAGGGATCGAGACTCTGATTTTTCAACCTTCGTTTGAGGGCGATGCTGCCGGTTTCGGCCTGATTCTGGTGACGCCGGGGCGCCCGACCGTGGCCAAGGCGCCGCCGGACTTCTTCGCCCAGTTGGAAGTCTTCACCGTCAAAAAACGGCGAGCAGCAGGCGTACCGCAGTGGCGCGCGCGCTATGGGGGCGTGGCTCCGTTGGCACGGACGGGGACGAAGGGTAATGGCTTCTTCCAGACCCCCGAGGGCGACAGTCTTTTCGGCCCTGCGGCATCAAGGCCGGCCAACCGGGAGAACGTCAAACGTCCCGTCGAGGATGTCGGCGTACTTGGCGTCGATCGGTATCAGGTCTTCGCGGCGGACAGCAAGACGCTGATGGATTGGCTCCGCAAGTACGACTGTGAATTAGGCTCCCAGAAAATCTTCACCCGCGATGTGCAGGATGCCCTCGAGGTCTGGGCACGGAGGGGCTGGTGTTTCACGCTGCTAAAGGTGGACAGCAGACGGCTCCGCGGCGGTCAACGCTACAAGGGGCAGGTGGCACCCATTCGTCTGCAATTCCGCACGGAGCGGCCTGTCTATCCGTTGCGAATGGCCGGACTCTCAGCCGCTCCTCTCCTGGACGTGCAGTTCTACCTCCAGGGGACGGACAAGATGGACCTGGCCGGCGACCTGACCTATCAGTACCAGTGGGCACCGATGATCCGCAAGGCCGAGCGGAACGTCGGTATCGGCAACCTGCCGATCCGGCCTCGCTCCTTCGGAGGACAGAATCTCCCTGGTGGGGCGAGCCAGTTCATCAACGCCGTTGACGATGGTCTGGTGGACCGGGTACTCCGGCAAGCCTTCGCGCGCGGCTTCGTATTGAATCTCAACGGCTACGACTATGAGCCGCGGCCCGGCAAGGACGGCAAGGTGGCCACGCTTCTCCAGTGGGCCAAGCGGCTGACGGCGAACGATCTGGATGTACTCGCCGGGAAGCAGCCGTACTCCGACCGCTCGCTGGTGCGAGGTAGGGAGGCGGCCGGCCGTGTCACGTACGTGCGGCTCCCCTCGCTGGAGGGGTATCTCCGGCGAGGCGGCTTCCTCACTCGGCTGGACAAGAAGTTCATCCGCTCCGAGATGGCCAGCGACGTGGTAATCGTTCCGGCCCGACTGGGTTCGGTCAAGGATGACAGTGAATACGAAGAGTTCATGCCGACCGCGTCGCGGTAGACTCCGTGCCAGTGGTTCGGCTACGATGATTGACGACACCAGCCCGCAGTAGCAGCGAGAACCATCCTCGCTTCCGCCGCGGGCTGGAGTGGAGGGGTGAAACGTTATTGGGGCGGTGCCGGCTCCTCCGCGGGAGGCGCTTCCTTGCTTTCCTTGTCGCCCCTGTTGTCTTCTTTCTCGATGGGCTTCTCCGTAGGCGGCATAATGGCGGGACCAGCTTCACCGCTCAAAGTCACCATCGGAACGCCATCGGGGGAAGAGGCACAGGAACTGCCACCTTGTTTGCGGCTGACCTGAATCATGTCCACGAGGTCGGGAGGCCCGCCATGAGGGGGACGCGGGGTGCCATAGGGAACGAGACCATTGCCGCCCATGTTCCAGAAAATGGTATCGTCGCGCAAGACGGACGTGTAGACACCATAGTTGAGAGGAGTGCCGCCCGCACACTTGGCATTGGGATCAGGTCTAGGCCCTGGTCCCCATCCTCCGTCGAAGCCATAGGGCGGAGGTTCCGGCTTGAAGAGGCGATGGGGACAATAAGTCATGTAATAAGGGGTGTAATAAGGGGCGAGCGGGAAGTAACAGGTTGGCTTCCAGCGAACAAAAGTCGGGGTGGGCGATAAAGGAGCGTAATACGGCAGGAACGTGTCTCTCTTACGGTGAAAGATACCGGGCGCGGTGACGCCGGGTGGGTGGACGCCATAGTCTTCCACCGGCGTAATGATCGCCGGCCCGCGCCCGTGCCCGCCGGGACCACCATTGGAGTATTCTTGAGCCGACGCTGTCAGGGACAGCGCCGCGGCCAAGGCCGTCGAGCCAAAGAAGAGTGAGAGTCGCCGTCGCATCGAATTCCCCTCCAGGGATTCCTAAGAGTTGCCGGACAAAACCCTGCCAGCCCGCAGCGCCAGCAAGGGTAAATCCTTCCCTTGCTTGCGCTGCGGGCTGGCAATCAAGGGTTTTGTCCGGCAACTCTAAGCCATGAGAATACGAGATCCTGTCACACACGGACTGTCGTGTTAGCGGCTTGCCGGCGGCGGTCCCGTACCAACCGGCGGTAGGTAGTTAGGCCGCGTGGTGTTCACCGGCAGAACCTGGCCGGGACTCCGGGCGAAGGAGACTTCCCGAGCTGGGTAGCCCAGGTCGTGGTACAACTGGAACTGTGCCTGGTTGTAGTCGGCGACCGTGGCGAAGTAATTATCGTAAGCCGTCTTTAACAGCTGGAGCGCAAAGACCGCTTCCTGTGGCCGAAAGACCTGGATCAGGACGTTGCCAAACCGTTTGGTCTGCTTCAGTCCCTCGTAGTTGCCGTTGTAATTGACGAGGGCCGCGCGTAGCTCGCGTTCGGCCTGGACGACGCGGGCCGCCGCCGACTGAAGATCCGCCTGAGCCCGAGTCACGTCCCCGGCCACCGCGTCCTGGGTCTTGAACAACTCGACGAGAGCCTGCGACGCCATACCTCGCTGCTCCTTGATATCCGCCAGGTTCCCAAACCCCATTTGCTCGGCCGTCCACAGCATCTGGGGGCTGACATCGTTGCGGGCGCTCCAAATGTTCAGCTTGCCGCCATTACCAACCCCATAGCCTCCCACTTCGATTAATTCGTAAGGCGTCTGGAAGCCGTTGATCAGAACCGAGGGCAAGAGGGGACGCAACTTCTCCCGGCGGATGGCCACCAGCGTTGCCTGGACCGCCGCCTGATGCGCCGCCAACTCGGGGCGGTTAGTCAAGCCGATCGGGATCAGGTCGTCGAGCGAACGGCTGGGGTCGAGCAAGGTAATCTGCATGTGGTCGTTTTCGAGTGGGTCAACCACCGCGCGAGGGTCCAGGCGAAGAACCTGGGTGAGGTTGGCGCTGGCGACGCGCCAGCCTTGGCGAGCGGAGACGGCTTGCTGCTCCAGATCGGCGAGCAAGTTGCGAGCCCGATCAATCTCGACTGCTGAAACCAGATCCTTGCTCAGATCGGCAATCTCCTTGACCAGCTGGCGGCCTTTACGGATGGTATCGATGGCACCGGCATATTGGCCGCGATATTTGTGGACGTCGAAGTAGGCTTTGGCGGTCATGAGCAAGGCGTCGTTCTTGGCGTTCTGGATGTCCCAGCGCGCCGAATTCAGTCTCTGCCGCTCGTGCAGGGGCTGGAAGATCATGTCGGTGAGGAATTGCATCTGGGGCGAGGGAAGCAGGGGCGGACCTGGCACGGGCTGGTAGAAATAGTTGGGCGTGGAGGGCGAATAGGTGAAGCCGCCTCCGCTGTAGAAAAAGTTGATGTTTTGGTTGAGCGGTTTTCCCAGGCTGCCGGGAGAGTTTTGCCCCAAGGCATTTTCGCCCTGCGGAATATCGACACCCCGATTCAAATCCGGGCCGAAGCCGTCGTGCCGGATGTAATCGGCGCCGAAGTTGATCGTGGGAACCCAGAGAACCTTGGCCTTTTGGAGTTTCGACTCGGCCACCCAAGCACTGGACTGGGCGGCGACCACAATCAGCGGCCGAGCGTCGGCCAGCCGCAAAGCAGTGGCCAGGTTGATCGGGAAGCGAAGGTCGCCCGGTTCCAGCGGCGATGGCTTGAGGTTCTTTTCAAGCTCGCTGTCGGGCGGCGGCGGTAGTTCCAGGGGAGACTTCTGGCTCGGCGGCCCCGTCTGCTTCGCCTCGGCACGCGGTGGCGGCAGCTCCAGAGAGGATCTTTCGCTTGCCGGGGAGGATGCCGTTGGCGGCGGGGCTGGGGGCTGAGCACAACAGGGCAATAGCCCCCACCAAGGAAGCAGCAAGACCGTGAGGACGATCGGTAATTTGGGAAATCGCACCATGGAACGGCTCCTTGTACAGGAATCAGGAGTCAGAGAAGAAAAACGAGCGATTATTTTCTGACCTGATTCCTGACCCCTGATTCCTGACCCCTGATTCCTGACCCTGACCTCACGAGATCAGCGCGTCGGCGGCGGCGGCCCCGTGCCCACCGGAGGCAGATAGCCAGGCCGCGTCGTGTCCACCGGCGCCATCTCGCCCGGTTGCCGGAAGTACGAGATTTCTCGGGCCGGGTAGCCCAGGGCGCGGAACAACTCGAACTGCGCCTGGTTGTACTGGGCGACCGTGGCGTAGTAATCATCGTAGGCCAACTTCAACAGTTTGAGGGCAAAGACCGCTTCCTGCGGCCGGAAGACCTGGCGCAGTACATTGCCAAACCTTCTGGTCTGCTTCAAACCCTCGAAGCTGCCGTTATAATTGACGAGAGCTCCGCGCACCTCGCGTTCGGCCTGGACGACGCGGGCCGCCGCCGACTGAAGACGCGCCTGCCCCCGGGTCACGTCCGCAGCCACCATGTCCTGGGCCTTGAACAACTCAACGGTGGCACCCGATGCCAACCCACGCCGCCACTTGACCATCGCCAGGTTCCCCAACCCAAGGGATTCGGCCTGCCATAGAACCTGGGGACTGATGTCATCGCGGGCGCTCCACAGATTCATCTTGCCGCCACTGCCAATACCAAAGGCTCCGAATTCGAGCTGTTCGTAGGGTGTCTGGAAGCCCTGGAGCATGACGACGGGGAGGAAGGGACGCAACTTCTCCTGGCGGATGCGCACCAGCGCTGCCTGGACCAGCGCCTGATGCGCCGCCAACTCGGGACGGTTGGTCAAACCGATCGGGATCAGATCGTCGAGCGAACGATCGGGATCGATTACGGTAATCTGCATGTGGTCGTGTTCGAGCGGCTCGACCACCGCGCGAGGGTCCAGGCGGAGAACTTGGGTTAGATTGGCGCTGGCGCGTCTCCAGTATTGGCGGGCGGAGACGGCTTGCTGCTCCATGTCGGCGAGCAGAGTGCGGGCCCGGTCCACCTCGACGGCGGGAACCAGATCTCCCTTCTGCGCGTTGATTACCTCGACCAGTTGGCGGCCTTTACGGACGACATCAATGGCGCCGGCGTACTGGCCGCGATACTTGTGAACGTCGAAGTAGGCCCGAGCGGTCATGAGCAAAGCGTCGTTCTTGGCAGTCTGAATGTCCCAGCGCTTGGCATTGAGGTTCTGCCGCGCGGACAGAGGCTCGAAAATCATGTCGGTGGCGTTTCGCATCTGGAAGAAGGCACCGCCGGCGTAGAAAAAATTGATGTTTTGGTTTTGCGATCTTCCAAAGCTGCCGGGAGCGAGTTGCCCAAAGGCATTTTCATTCGACGGAATATTAACGCCGCGAATCGTATCGGGACCGTTGCCGTCGTGCCGGATGTAATCGAAGCCGAGATTGAAGTCCGGGAGCCAGAGGACCTTGGCCTTTTGGAGTTTCGCCTCGGCCACCCAGGCACTAGCCTGGGCGGCGGCCACGATTAACGGTCGGGCGTCGGCCAGCCGCAAAGCGGCGGCCAGGTTAATTGGGAAACGAAGGTCGCCCGGTTCCAGCGGCGGAAGCTGAAGCTTCACGACCTCTCCATCGGGTGGCGGCGGCAGTTCCAGGGGCGACTTCTGGCTCGGCTGCGCGGGCAGTTCGAGCCGCTGGGGGAAAGGGGTCCGCTCGGTAACGCCGGGCCCCGGCGCGGAGGCCGAAGGCGCCGCCGTTGGCCGCGGCGCGGGAAGGGCCGGCACGCCCTCGTCGCGCGCCGGCGCGGGAGTCGGAGGAGACGCCGTTGGCGGCGGGGCCGGAGGCTGGGCGCGGCAGGGTAACAGCCCCAAACAAGGAAGTAACAAGACCGTGAGAACGATCGACAACCTGTTGAATCGCACCATGGAATGGCTCCTTCCGTTCCCTCGGGCGTGGTTCTTCCGCTTTCATCGACTCTTGCGCGGAGAATGTTTATGACGGTTGGTGGGGCACTCGCTCCGCGAGTTGTCTCCCCGGTTAGCGGGTTACCGGAGGCGGTCCCGTGCCCACTGCAGGCAGATAGCCAGGCCGCGACGTATCCACCGGCGCGAGGCCGTCCGGCGGTCGCAAATACTCGATTTCGCTGGCCGGGTAGCCCAGGGCGTGAAACAACTGGAACTGCGCGAGATTGTAATCGGCGACCGTGGCGAAATATTCGTCGAAAGCCAGTTTCAATAACTTGAGCGCGTAGACCACTTCCTGGGGTCGATAAACCTGTTCCAGGACGTTCTCAAAACGCCTGGTTTGGCCCAAACCCTCCAAGTTCTTTTGGAACGTGACGAGACCCGTTTGCAAGGCGCGCTCGGCCTGGACGACGCGGGCCGCCGCCGACTGAAGGGTCGCCTGCGACTGGGTTATTTCCGAGGCCACAGCATCCTGAATCTGGAACAGCGCGGCGGTGGCCCGCGATTGTTCGCCGCGCCGTCTCTTGACCAAGGCTAGGTTGCCAAACCCCATGTTTTGCAATTGCCAGACCAACTGTGTGCTGATGTCATCGCGGAAGCTCCACAGGTTCAGCTTGCCGCCATTACCCGTACCGAAGATTCCCGCCTGAGTTGTCATACCTCCGGGAGTCTGGAAGCCGGTGATCAGGATGGAGGGCAGCAAGGGACGCAGTTTCTCCTGACGAATGCGCACCAGCGCCGCTTGAATAAGAGCCTGCTGCGCGGATAGTTCGGGGCGGTTGGTTAGGCCGATCGGGATCAAGTCGTCGAGCGAGCGGCTGGGGTCAATCAAGGTGAGTTGGAGGTGATCGTGTTCGAGCGGTTCGACCACCGCGCGAGGGTCCAGGCGGAGAACCTGGGTAAGATCGGCGCTGGCGACACGCCAGTTTTCGCGGGCAGAAACGGCCTGCTGCTCAAGGTAGGCCAGCAGGTTGCGGCCTCGGTCCACCTCGACGGCGGGAACCAGGTCCCTCTTCTGCTCGTTGATCGCCGCGACCAACTTGCGCCCTTCCTCGACGCAGTACAGGGCGCCGGCATACTGGCCGCGATACCTGTGGACGTTGAAGTAGGCTCGGGCGGTCTCCAACAGGGCGTCGTTCTTGGCAGTCTGGATGTCCCAGCGCTTGGCATTCAGATCCTGCCGCGAGGCCAGCGGCTGGAAAATGGCGTCGGTCACGGCAACGACTTGGTACAAGGAGACGCCGGAAATGAACCAGTTAAGGTTTTGGTTAAGGGGTTTGCCGAAGCTGCCCGGAGTGTTTTGCCCCAAGGCATTTTGCCCCTGCGGAACATTAATGCCCCCATTAAAGTCGATGGGGCCGTCGTGCCGCATATAAGCGGCGTTCATCATGAACGAAGGGAGCCAGAGAACCTTGGCCTTCTGGAGCTGCGCCTCGGCCACCCAGGCACCGGCCTGAGCGGCGGCCACGATCAGCGGCCGGGCGTCGGCCAGCCGCAAGGCGGTGGCCAGGTTAATCGGGAAGCGAAGATCGCCCGGTTCCAGTGGCGGGAGTTTCATCTGCACCACCTCCCCAGCGGGCGGCGGCGACAACTCCAAGGGAGACTTCTGGCTCGGCCGCGTGGGCAGTTCGAGCCGCGGAGGGGGAAGGGGCGGCTCGACCGCGCCGCGTGCCGGCGCGGGAGCCGGCGGAGACGCCGTTGGCGGCGGGGCGGGGGGTGCCGTCGCCGCCGGCTGGGCACGGCAGGGTAACGGCTCGACCCAAGGCAGCAGCAGAATCGTGAGGACGATCAGCAACCTGTCGAATCGTTCCATCAGCATGGCTCCTTCCATCATCCCCGATCGTGACGCGAAGTGGGATCATTCAGGCTTGGGGGAACATGAGCGTTTATCGGCTAATCGCGGTAAAGATGATTATGATGAATACAGCGATTTTGAGATCCAAGTCTTATCTTCTTTTCTGGTCGGAACTTGAGAGATACTAACAGTTTGGTCAGCCTGCGGTACCAGCAAGGGAATCCCTTGCTGGCGCGGCGGGCTGGCCATTCGCTTTTCGTACCTCAACTGCAAATGGACTTGATTGTTTTGTCCTAATTATTCAAGGCAGGAAGGGTTGAAATTGTATGCCGAATCGGTCCACTCGTCTGGTTTATATCCGAATTGTAATCTGAACTGCTGTTATGAAGAAGGAGGGAAAGATTACCCTCGGCTATTCTAACGAGTTTGTAAGGACAAATGCCATAGACCTTTTCGCAGTATGGACTTACAATTGACTACAGAATGGCCGCTGGGCCAGGAGGTTCTTTTGCCTCGCCAGAGTTTTCGTGTAGGGATGCGACACAGAGATGGACGCTCTCCCACCGGCAGATTGCGTGCGAGCGACACACACTATTATCCCGGATTTTTACCGTTCATCTCTTCTTGCGGAGACATTCGTAAGAGTAAAGTCATCCCGATTAACCGGAATTGCAGTGTCGGCTATCCATTTTTTTTTGTAGTGTCCAAGAACCCTTCCTTCAATGGAAAGGATTATCTTGGTACGGGTTTTCACACCGTAAATTGTTTGAGCGAGTCGCACTCTTCAATCTCAGGCTTGGACCGGGAGCAGTTCTCCCCTTTTTGCCTGATTCAAAACACGGCCGCATTCGGAGCCTCGCCCCGAAGCGAGAGCAAGGCGGCCGGAGGAGACTTCCTTAATGTCAGCAGGATCGAAGTCAGCAGGATCCGCGAATCCGACCGTCTTAGCCATGCGGCACCCGATCACGACCCTGATGCTGGTCGTGGCTCTGATCGCCGGCGGTGCCCTGGCCTATAGCCGGATGCGGGTGGACATCTTCCCCTCGATGAACACCCCGAAGATCTACGTCTTCCTCGATTACGTCGGCATGAGTCCCGACCAGATGGAAGGCTTCATCGTCAACGAACTGGAACTGTATTTTCAGTACGTCGATGGCATCGAAGATATCAAATCGCGGAACATCCAGCAAGTCGCCTTGTGCGAACTGTCGTTCTTCCCCGGCACCGACATGGGGCAAGCGATGGCTCAGGTCGTGGCCATGTCCGATCGGGCAATGTCGTGGATGCCGAAGGGAACCTTGCCGCCCATGATTATGCGCATGGACTCCGGCAGCGTCCCCGTCGGTTACCTCGTGTTTGAGAGCGAAAAAACCTCCATCGGCGCAATGGGCGATCTGGCGCAGAACATCATTCGGCCGCTGGTGCAGAAAAACGTCCCCGGCACGGTCGCTATCTCGCCCTTCGGCCCGAACATGCGTTCGATCGTCGTCAACGTCGATCCTCATAAGCTCCTCACCTACAATCTGAAGCCTCAGCAGGTCGTCGATGCCCTGGCGAAAGGGAACTCCGTGGTTCCGGCAGGGAACATCTACATGAAAGACTCGATGCCGGTGGTCGCCAACAACGCGACGGTCGTCAACCCCAAGCGTCTGGGCGAAATCCCGCTCAAACTGGGGGAGAACGTCTATCTCCGCGACGTGGCAACCATTCAGGACGATATCGACCTCACTTACGGTTACGCGCTCGTCAACGGCAAGAAGTCGGTCTATCTGCCGATCATCAAGAAGGATACGGGATCGACCTTGACCGTCGTGGCCGACGTTCACAAGTCGATGCAGATGTTCCGCGACGCCGTCCCCAAGGATGTTAAGGTCAGCTTCGAGTTCGACGAATCGCCGACCGTGGTCGCGGCGGTCGAAAGCGTGGCCACCGAGGGCGTGATTGGCGCGGGCTTGACCGGCTTGATGATCCTCTTGTTCCTCGGCGATCTGCGAAGCGTAATCGTCGTCGTGTCCAATATCCCGCTCGCCCTGCTGGGATCTTTATTCGGACTGTGGATAACGGGTAACACGATCAACATCATGTCGCTGGGCGGCATGGCGCTGGCCATCGGTATTCTCGTCGATGAAGCGACGGTGACCATCGAGAACGTCCATGTGCAGATGGGGCACACGGAGAACGTCGCCACGGCCGTGCTGCACGCGAGTAACGCCACGGCCGTGCCGCGGTTGCTGGCCTTGTTGTGCATTCTGTCGGTGTTCATCCCGGCGTTCATCATGAGCGACCCGCTCCGCTCGCTCTTCATGCCGCTGACCTTGGGCGTCGGCTTCGCCATGATCTCGTCGTACTTGCTCTCCAGCACGTTCGTACCGATCTTGTGCGTGTACCTCCTCAAGCACATGAGTCATGGCGCGGGGCATGGCGAGGGACATGGCGAGGAGAAGCGCGGGTTGTTCGACCGATTGCTCGCGGTTTATGGCAAGGCCGTGGGCTGGTTTGTCCGCCTGCGTTGGTTACTGGTTCCGGGCTATCTCGCGGGATGTGTCCTGATCCTCGCGGTCCTGGGGTTGCAGGTCGGCACCGAATTATTCCCGCAGATCGATTCGGGGCAATTCGTGCTGCGGTTCCGGCCGCCTCCCGGCTCGAACTTCGAGTTGACTCGGGAGATGGCGGTGAAGTGCCTTGAGGAGATCGAACATGAGGCGGGGGCCGAGAATATCGAAATCACGATGGGCTACGTAGGCCAGGTGGCCCCGAACTTTGGCATCGATAACATGGTGCTGTTCATGCGCGGGCCGGACGATGGCCAGCTGCGCGTCGCTTTCCACGAAGATAGCAAAATTAAGCTCGATGAGTTTCGCGAGCGGCTTCGCAAACTCCTTCCCGAGCGGGTGATTCCCTGGCTTGCCCAACGGCTGGAACGGGGCGGATTGTCCAAGCCGGAGGCAGTACGGCAAGCCAAGCTTTCGACCTTCGGTTTCGAGCCGGGCGATATTGTCACCTCGGTCATGAGCTTCGGCTCGTCAACGCCGATCGCGGTTCGCATCGTCGGCACCGATCTGAACGAGGTTCGCAAGCATTCCGAGAAAATCGCCGCTGAGATGAAACGTATCCCCTATCTCCGCGATGTTCAGTTCGAGCAGATGCTCGATTACCCGACCGTCGAGGTCGATATCGACCGCGAGAAGGCGGGGTTGAGCGGCGCTACCGTCGAGGATGTGTCTCACGCGCTCGTCATGGCGACCTCCTCGACTCGTTTTACCAACCTCAACTACTGGATCGACGTGAAGACCGGCTTCGATTATCTGGTTCAGATCCAGATGCCGCAGAAGCGGATCGAAAAGCCGGAAGATGTCGAGATCTTGACGCTGGAGTCGGTCAATCCTCTGGTCAACCTGATGGTCCGCGATGTGGCCACGGTTCGTACCAGCGTGCGGCCGGGCGAGTACGACCGCGATATGTCGCAACGCTACCTGACCCTGACCGCGAACGTCGAGGGGGAGGACATGGGTCGGGCCTCGCACCAAGTCGAACAGGCGATCGAAGCCGCTGGGACACCGCCCCGTGGCGTGCGCGTGGAAACCATGGGCCAACTCCCGCCCATGATGGCGATGTTTAAGGCGCTCGGGGCTGGCCTGGCGGTCGCCGTGTTCGTAATCCTTGTCCTCTTGACGGCCTATTTCCAGTCGCCTCGTCTGGCGGTAATTTCGATCGGTGCCGTGCCGGGAGTCCTCGCCGGCATCGCGACCATCCTGTACTTCACCAACACCTCGCTCAACATCGAGTCATTCATGGGTTCGATCATGTGCCTGGGTGTCTCCGTGTCGAACTCGGTTATGCTCGTGACCTTCATGAACGATCACTGGCAGGCGGGGAAATCCTCGACCGACGCGGCCATCGTTGGCGCGGGCGAACGTCTGCGACCCATTTTGATGACCGCCTGCGCCATGACCGTCGGCATGGTGCCGATGGCGCTGGCGCTGGAGCGCGGAAGCCAGATGCAGGCTCCGCTCGGCCTGGCGGTGATCGGCGGTCTGGTGATGTCAACGGTGGCCACTTTGCGCGTGGTCCCCTCGATCTTCGCCGTCGTGATCGGCCGGAGCGCGGCTCGCTCGCCGTCGGTCTATCCCGACGATCCCAAGAGCAAGTACTATGACCCGCTCGTCTACGCTCACATGGACGAATCCGGTAACAAGGTCACGCCCAGCGACGACTATGCGGTTTGGGAAGCAAACGTCACCCCTGACGGGGACGAATCCGGCAAAGAGGCCATGCCTGGAGTGGTTCAGCCGATCTCGGCTCACCCGCGATCGGAAGCACACGTCCAGGATTCGGTCGCCGAGGTTCACCGTCTCCCTCGGTCGATGCCGTCTCATCCGCCGGCCGACGAACACGGCCAGGCACCCGCGAAAGAGGTCAATCCCCCGACGGGTCAACCTGGTTCGCAGTCCGACGGAAAATGACTTGTCAGTCTGTAGCACCGGCAAGGGAATCCCTTGCCGGCGCCGCGGGCTGGCCAAAATGTTATACGTCCCCGGAGTTACTTTTTTATCTGGAGATTTTTGATGCGAAGAGCGTTTTGGTCCATAGTTTCGCTTCGTTCCGTTGGTTGCCGCCGACTTGTGTTCGGTCTCCTGGCCGTCCTCGCGGCTCCCGGTTGCTCCAAGCCCAAGACCTCACCGCCGAGCGTTTCGGAGCCGCCCGCCGTGGAGGTAATCCAGCCGCAGGTCCGCAACATCGTCCGCGTCGTCGGTCAGCCGAGCTTCATCGAAAGTTACGAGCGCACGTCGATCTATCCGAAGGTGACCGGCTATATCAAGAAGTGGAACGTGGACATCGGCGATAAGGTGAAGAAAGGCGACGTACTCGCCACCCTCTTCGTGCCCGAACTGGAAGAGGATTGGGAGACGAAGAAGGCCACCGTCAAGCTCGATGAGGAACGGGTCGATCTGGCCCTCAAGCTGGTGAAGGTGGCCGAGGCCGATGTGCAGGCGGCCGATGCACGCGTCGTCGAGACCAAGGCGATCCTGGCCAAATACGAAGCCGATGCCCGCCGCTGGGACTCGGAGGTCAAGCGGCTCGCGCGCGAGGTCAAGAGTGGTGTGGTCGATCCCCAGGTTCTTCTCGAATCGGAAAATCAGTGGAAGGCGACCGTCGCCGCAGTGGCCGCCGCGAAGGCGGCCATCTTGAAGGCGGAGGCGGAATTGCTCTCCAAAAAGGCCACGCTTTCGGAGGACATTGTCGATGTTAAGGTTGCCCGCGCCCGTGTGGCCGTGGCTGTGAGCGATGCGAAGCGGATGGAGGCATGGGTAGGCTACCTCACGCTTCCCGCGCCCTACGATGGCGTGGTCGTGGCCCGCAACGCCAACACCTGGGACTTCGTCCTGCCCGCCGCGGGCGATCCCACAGCCGATCACCGCGCTCCTCATCTGTCGCCCAGCGGGAAGGCCGCGCCGATTTATGTGGTCGATCGCACCGACATCGTCCGAATCTTCGTCGATATTCCCGAGCATGACGCCAACTACGTCCATGTCGGATCGAAGGCGAACGTCCAGGTTCGCGGATACCGCGACCAGTGGATTCCAGGCACCGTTACACGCACCTCCTGGGCCCTCAACGTCAAGAGCCGAACGCTGCGTGCCGAGATCGACCTGCCCAACACCGGCACTCAGATCCTGCCGGGCATGTACGCCTACGGCAAGGTCATCATCGAGCGTCCCAACGTCCGGGCGCTGCCGATGTCCGCTCTCGTCAATAGCGGCGAGAAGACCTTCTACTGGACTTACGAGAATGGCCATGCGGTGCGAACCGAAGTTCAGACCGGCGTCAGTGATGGCGAATGGATCGAGGTCACCAACCGCCAAAACCCATTGAAATCCACCGGCGAGGATTGGGCGCCGATCACTGGCTCGGAAAAGGTGATCCTCGGCGACCTATCGATCCTCACCGATGGCTCCCTTGTGCGGATCGGTGACACGGCGACGAAGGACGAAGGGGAAATCGCCCGTACAACCCCTGCTCATCCGGCGAATACGCACTAGATAACGAGTTCACAAATCCCTCGCCAGTAGTTGTGGGGTACCCGGTCCTCCGGCTGCCCCACAACTATTGGCAAAGGATTTGTGAACTCGTCGTCTAGAGTGTCGTGGCACGCTTGCGTCGATCCACCCGCGGGTGGATGTAGACGTTTCCCTTGAGACGATTCGAGTTCGTCGGCGGTTCACCCGCCGGTAGTGCGTTAGCTGTCAGAAAAATCAGGCTGTCGTATGGACAATGTGGAGCGAATGATGCTTACTGAGATTCAGGACCGAAATGAGATTCTCTCAAATGCGATCGAGATCACGTCAGCGGAGGAGCGAGACGCTTACATCGCTCGGGCATGTGGCAACGACGCCGCATTGAGGCGGCAGGTGGAGACGCTGGTCGCGGCACATTTCCAGACCCGTGGCTCGGGTAAACCGGCTCTTACCGCCGGCGCGCACCTTCCCAAGCGAAAACCGGAGCAAGACAGTGCAAACCATGCCGGCGGTCGCGATGGTGCCGATAAGCCGGTTGAGGCGGCCCACACAACGCATGGGACAACGCATGGGGCGGGAAAATTGGCAGCGAAATCTCCACGTAATCCGGTGACCGCCGCGGCATTGCTGCTCCTGGGGTTGGCCATCGTGGTGGGTGCCGGCATGATGGTGTGGGCAGTGCGGACGGAACGACAAGCGCGGAAGACGGTACAAGAGGCCCTGACCGAACGCGACCACGCCCAGAAGGCTGCGGCGGAGGCCAAGGCCGAGCGCGAGCGGGCGGAGGCGGTGCAGCAGACCACGGCGAAAGAGCGCGATGGGGCGTTGGCGGCGGAGAAAGCTGAGCAGCATTCGGAGGAAGACACGAACGCGGTGCTGGCTTTCCTCAAGAACGAGGTGTTGTCGGCGGGTCGTCCGGCGGGCTTGGCCGGTGGTCAGGGTAAGGACGTGACGTTGCGCAAAGCAGTGGACACGGCCGAGGCGGAGGTTGCCAAGACGTTCGCGGATCGGCCGCTGGCGGAGGCGTCGGTGCGCGAGACGCTGGGTTCGGCCTATCTGGATTTGGGAGAAGCGGCGTTGGCGATCAAGCAGTTCGAGCGCGCGTTGGCGTTGCGGGATGCCATGCTTCCGGAGGACCACCCCGACACGGTCGCCTGCCGCAACAAGCTGGCCGTGGCGTATCGGCACGCTGGCCGCACCGCCGAGGCCAGCCGCCTCTACGACCAGAACTTCAATTCGTCCTCCCACGCTTCCGCGCTGGCTGTCCGCGGATCGATGCTTCTTTCCCAGAAGAAACCCATTGAGGCCGAGTTGAAGCTGCGCGAGTGTCTGGCCATCCGCCAGAAGATCCAACCCGACGACTGGACCACGTTCGAGGCGAAGTCGCTGCTGGGCGAAGCGCTCTTGGAGCAGAAGAAATACGCCGACGCCGAGCCGCTGCTGCTGTCGGGCTACGAGGGCATGAAACAACACGAGGCCAAGATGCCCTCCCAGGACAAGGGCCGTCTCACCAAGGCGCTCGAACGCCTGGTACAGTTCGACGAAGCCCAGGGCAAGAAGGACGAAGCGGCCAAGTGGCGGAAGGAGCTTGAGGCGGCGAAGACCGCGAAGAAACCCTGAGGGTGCGCGAATAGTTTCTGGTCTTGTTTTTTCGTTAGCCCAGCCCTTCAGGGCTGGGAGAAGCATGGAGTGATGGATTGGTTGGGCCTTCAGGCCCTCCGCCGCGTCGGCGTTGCGACCGGAGGGGCTGAAGCCCCAACCCTGCGTTGCGCCGCAATCCCCAGCCCTGAAGGGCTGGGCTAATGAAAAATACCACAATCCGCGCAGGCACCCAACCCTGATTTCGGGGCGGTTTTAACGGGATAGCGCGGCTGCGGTCTGGTATTATTTCAGGGATGACCTCGTGGCTTACCGGAAATAAACCTCATGAAACGCCGATCGTTTATCCAGAAATCCCTCACCGCTTCGGTGGCGACTGCCGTAGGTGCAGTCGCCATCGAAGCAGCTGACCCGAAAGGCCGAGAGTTGTACGAACTACGGGTCTACTCTCTCCCCGCCGCCAAGCAAGAGATCCTCGACCGCTATCTGAGCCGGGCATTCATTCCCGCGCTGAAGCGTCTCGGCATCGGTCCCGTGGGCGTGTTCGTGGAGAAGGCCGAGAAGGACCAGCAAAAGGTCTATGTGCTGATCGTGCATCCCTCGGCGGATCACGTCGCCACGCTGTCCGCCCGTCTGGCCGCGGACAAGGACTACCGCAAGGCAGCCAACGAGTATCTATCCGCCTCGGCCGGCGATCCGGTCTACACCCGCATTGGTAGTTCGCTGCTGGCTCCGATTGAGGGCATGCCCAGGCTGGTGAAGCCGGACACTGCCAAACCTCGCCTGCTGAACCTGCGCATCTACGAGAGCCACAACGAGCGCGCCGCCCAGAAGAAAATCGAGATGTTCAACAAGAGCGAGTTGGCGATTTTTCGCCGCGTCGGACTCACGCCGGTCTTCTTCGCCGAAACCGTGGTGGGCGCGGCCATGCCGAATCTCACGTACCTGTTGGTATTCCCCGACGACGCCGGCCGCGAGGCAGCGTGGACGCGGTTCCGCAAGGATGAAGAGTGGCAGAAGCTCCGGGCCATCCCAGAGTATGCGGACAAGGAGATCGTCTCACGTATCACCAATAAAATTCTGACCCCCACCGCTTACTCGGAGATCTGAAGACCATCGCGAGCGTGGGTTGTGTCGGCTTTCTCGTTGACCACCGCGCTCCGTGCCCCCATACTGGAACTCTGGAGCCGAGATTAATCCTCGGTTGGCTCCAGGGTGACAGCTCGCCGGCCCCAACCCTCGCTCATCCTGCGACGCTCGACCCTCCTTCCTGTTGCGCGGTTGATAGCCAGCGGTGCCCCATGCGAAATGCTTTGACCGCCACCTTCTTCATCCTCGCCGCGTCTCCCCTTCAGGCCGCCGAGGTCGATTACCTGCGCGACATCAAGCCTCTTCTCTCCGCCCGTTGCTCTGCCTGTCACGGAGCCGTCCGCAAGAAGGCCGGCCTCCGTCTCGATGCCGCCTCACTCATCCGCAAGGGGAGCAAGCATGGCCCCGTCCTCGTGCCGGGCAAGAGCAACGCATCGCCCCTTATGGAGGCCGTGCTTGGTCAGGACCGTCCGCGCATGCCGCCCGAGCAAGAGGGCAGCGGGCTGGGGGAGAAGGAGATTGCTCTGTTGCGGACCTGGATCGACCAGGGTGCCCGCATGCCCGATGAGCCGGTGCCGGGTGACCCGCGCGATCACTGGGCTTTTCGTCCGCCGGTGCGGTCTCCCGTGCCGCGCATCGCTGGCACCGCCAATCCGGTCGATGCCTTCGTCGCCGCCGAGCGCGCCCGTCACGGTCTGACAGCCAACCCGCCCGCTGACAGGGCGGTCCTTCTCCGGCGCGTTTCCCTCGATTTGATCGGCCTGCCGCCCACGCGCGAGGAACTGCACGCTTTCCAGGACGATACTTCGCCGGGCGCTTATGAGAAGGTAGTGGATCGGCTGCTGTCCTCGCCGCAATACGGCGAGCGCTGGGGACGGCACTGGATGGATGTCTGGCGTTACAGCGACCCGTTCGGTAACGGCGAGGAGTATCGCTACAGTCAGCGGCACATCTGGCGTTGGCGCGACTGGATCGTCGAGTCGCTCAACGCCGACCGGGGCTACGACCGCATGATCGTGGACATGCTCGCCGGCGACGAGCTAGCACCGACCGACCCGGACACTCTGCGAGCCACCGGCTATCTGGCTCGCAACTGGTACAAGTTCAACCGCAACGCCTGGCTTCAAGACACCGTCGAATATACGGCGGCCGGCTTCCTCGGGATCACTCTCCGCTGCGCCCGCTGCCACGATCACAAGTACGATCCTCTCGCCCAACAGGATTATTACCGTTTCCGCGCCTTCTTCGAGCCGCACGACATTCGTATCGATCCCGTGCCCGGCCAGCCGGATACCAAGAAAGACGGCGTCGCCCGCGCCTTTGACGCTCGACCTGACGCCGTGACCTACCTCTTTCGTCGCGGCGATGAACGGACGCCGGACAAATCGCGTGCCCTGATGCCGGGCGTTCCGGCGGTACTCGGCGGCGACTTGGTAGTGCGCCCCGTGCGTTTCACGGCACACGCTCACCTTCCGGCTAGCAGCACGGGACGGCGTCTCGCCCTGGCGCGGTGGATCGCCAATCGGAAAAACCCCCTGACGGCGCGCGTGGCGGTCAATCATATGTGGATGCGTCACTTCGGCAGGCCGCTCGTGTTCACGGTGGCGAACTTCGGTCTCAACGGCAAAAGCCCAACTCATCCCGCCTTGCTCGACTATTTGGCCGTCGAGTTCATGGAGTCCGGTTGGAGCATGAAAAAGCTGCACCGGCTGCTTGTTACCTCCCAAACCTACCGCCTCA
>DATNCY010000238.1:0-20025 GCA_035553375.1 Gemmataceae bacterium | reverse complement strand
GGCGGCTTGTCGAATCCGCATCGCCTGTCGTTTCTTCCGCCGCGGCGCCCATACCGGTCGGAGAGGTTTTCGCGTAGCATGGGGCTATTGGGTGGGGCCCGCGGGCGAAAACCGCTCCTCAGGGGTTCCCGCCGTTTTTCTACCGCGGAGGAGTTGGAGCGATGAAGCGACGCACGTTTCTTGGGGCGGCCCTGGCCGGCGCAGCCGCTCCCCGGTTGTTCGCCGTCCTGCGCGAGAAGCGCTGGGACGCCGCGGCCGAAGTGCTCGAGCGGGCCACGTCCACGAAGCAGGTGGAAGCGGCCGTGCTGCACGTGACCCAAAAGGATGAGTCGTTCACGCGCCACTTCGGCAAGGCCGCCTCGGACGACGCGATGTTCTTGCTCGGCTCCATCTCCAAGCCGATCAACGTGGCCGCCATCATGACCCTGTTCGACCGGGGGAAGTTTCAGCTCGAGGATCCGGTGAAGAAGTTCTTGCCGGCGTTCACCGGCGACGGGCGCGACAAGGTGACGATCCGCCATCTGCTGACGCACACCTCCGGCCTGCCCGATCAGCTCGCCAACAACAACGACCTGCGCAAGCGGCACGCGCCGCTGGCAGACTTCGCCGCCCAGACCGTTCGCACGAGCCTCGGCTTCGCCCCCGGCGCCCGCTACCAGTATTCGAGCATGGGAATCCTGCTCGCCACGCGCGTCGCCGAGGTCGTCGGCGGGACGGACATTCTCACGCTCGTCGATCGCGCGGTCTTTCAACCCCTGGGCATGAAGCACTCGGCCCAGGGACTCGGCAAGTTCAAGCTGGAAGACATGGTCGCGTGCCAGATGGATGGGGCCGCGCCCGAATCGGGGGCCGGCGATCCGAAGGCCCGGGAGTGGGACTGGAACAGCCCCTACTGGCGGAAGCTGGGCGCTCCCTGGGGAGGAACACACGCTTCCGCGCCGGACCTTGCCAAATTTCTGGGTGAGTTCCTGGGGGCGCGCGGCAAGGCCGTCAAGCCGGAGACGGCGCGGCTGATGATCAAGAACCACAATCCGGAGGGGTTCACACCGCGAGGGTTGGGATTTGGCGTTGGCAAGGAGGCCGGCAGTCCGGGATGTTCGGAGCGAACCTTCGGCCATACCGGCTCAACGGGCACCCTCTGTTGGGCCGACCCGGCGAGCGAAACCATTTGCGTCGTACTCACCTCGCTGCCGCGCCGCGCGGCGAAACGCCACCCGCGTGAACTCGCGGCGGACCGCGTCGCTGCAGCAACGCGCCGCTGAGTTCATTAAGAGACGCCAACAACATGGCGCAGCACTCCCCCCGCTTACGCGGGAGGCTCGCTTACGCGGGAGGGCTGCGCCATGTTGTTAGCGTCTCTAAAGGGCTACTTCCGTAGCAGATGATCAATGAGGTACTCCGCGCTGTTTTTGTATTTCTCACTGGGGTGTCCTGGGTAGACGAGAATCACCTCCACGCCCGTCGCCTTCAGTTTCTCTTCGAGTTTGATGCCCAGGATGGGTGAGTGAGTTGGATCCTTGGGAGAATCGCCGACCTTGGCATCCTTGTCGCCGCCGTAAAAGAGACCGATCGGCGGATCATCCTTGCTGACATGCTCGATCGGCGAGTATTCCTTGATCCACTTGAGAACCTTGTCACGATTGTCGACCAGGCTCTGGAAATTCGGTAACCCGAAGGCGTGCGCCCCATAACCGTAGTTGGGCATCCATTCACGCAACTCACGCGGATCGAGCGAGGTCTGGGCGCCATTGACCGCTGCACAAAACAGGCGCGTCGATTCGCGCGCGATGGGATCCTTGCTCATCGGATCGGCCATGTCGTCGTGGAATGCGAGCCAGAGCGACGAGCAACCGCCGGCCGAGCCGCCCGTGGCACCGATGCGTTTCTTGTCGATATTCCACGCGCCCGCTTTCGAGCGTACAAACTGCAAGGCGCGAGCGGCGTCCTCCAGCGGCGCCTTCACGGGCGGCACAACCTTCTCTTCCACACCGTGTTGCACAAAGCGATAGTTGATTGCCGCGACAGAAATGCCTTTGTCGAGGAATGGTTTGGGATTGATCTTCTTGTCGCCGTTGCGCCAGCCACCGCCGTGGATGTAGAAAACGACCGGGGTCGGTTGGTCCGACTTGGCCTGGTAAAAATCCAGTACCTGCCGTGGATGCTTGCCGTAAGGGACGTTCAAGAGATTCTTGGGTTGCTCGGCCCGAAGGACGGGTGCCAGCAGTGCGAGTGCCAGCAAGGGAAGAACGCGCTTCATGGGTAAAACTCCTTGGAGGGGTAAGGATCGTTGTCACATTGTAAGGATGAGACGCCTGTTTTCAGGTCGAGGATCAGGAAGTGCGAATTCTCGCCGGGGCCGGGCCGGCCATCGAGCCACAACGCGCACCACCGGAACCTTCCGTATCACGGCTTTTTCGTCGGCGGCAGTAGCTTGCGGTACTCGTCCGCCTTGTCCTTTCGATCCGTTTCGTCGTAGAGCTTCACCAACCGCTGTAGTGCCTCGGTCAGCCGAATGCGAGCTTGCAACGGCATGAAGTTCACTCGTTGCTTCAGCCCCTGATACCCTTCGAGCAAGAGCGGTTCGGCTTCCTTGTATTTTTTCTGCCCCATCAGGGATGCGCCGACCAGACTGGCCGCGTTGAAGGTGGACCAGATTTGCGATTCCTTCTTGCGGCGGATGGCCAGGCACTCGCCCAGTGTTTTCTCGGCGTCGGCCCACTTTTCCTGCTTGAGCAGGTTCAGTCCCAGTTGGGCCAAAGCCAGGGAGACCTGGTACGAATCAGACGCCCGGGTCGCTTTCCGCTGGATTTCCACATTTTCCCGCCAGAACGGTTCGGCATCGGCCAGCCGGTTGGTTGATTCGTAGGCATCGCAAAGATTCAGAAGGGCGGTTTGGGTCCGGGGATCCGCTGTGCCGATCTTATCCTTCATTTTCGGCAGCACGACGACGTAGACCTTGATGGCCTCGTCGAGGTTGCCCGCCTGGCGGTGGCCCTGCGCCAGGCTGTTCTGGGCGAGCAGGGTATCGGTGTGGTCGGCCCCCTGCTTCTTCTGCCGAAGCTCCACGGCCTCGGCCAGCAAAGGAATTGCCTTGCTGGACTGGCCGAGCGCGAAATACCGCTCGGCCACTTCCGGCAATAGGGTGATCGTTTCGAGGTGATCGTCGCCGTTGTTTTTGCGCGACTCCTGCAAATCGCCCTCGATCATCTTCACGGCAAGCTCTTTCTTACCGACCTCGGCGCAGCGCCGGGCCAGTTGCAGGCGCACGAAACTGGCCCGGCTGGGGACGCCCTTTTCCTTGAGGGCGCGGAACTGCTCAAGAATCGTATCGCCGGTTGCGAACTCACGGTCAACTTTTCCAGCCTTTTGATAGACCTGCATCAATCCGGTGAGAAGGCTGATTTTTTCCTGAGTCACCACCTTGTGGTTCGCAATCAGCGACTGATACAGTTCGATGGCTCGATCGTACCGCTCCGCATCAAGCATGACCTGAATCAGGTGCATCGTAGTGCCGAGCGTCAGAAGGTTCTTTTCACCGTACTCCTCCTTGTGCCACTGGACGAACTCTTCCAGGACGGCGATCGCTCGATCGTAGTTCTTCGCCGCCTGGTAGAGCTTGGTCAGTTCACCGACGGTGTAGCGCGATTCCATGTCGCCGTAGGCGTTCCGCGCCTTGACCCGGGCGAGGCGTTGCTCGCAGAGTTCGATGGCATAATCCGCTTTCAACGGCAAGGACATGCATCGGTAAATAAACAACGACACATCGTTGTTCCACTGGTTGACATCGTAGTTGCCCTCGGCGAGCGCCTTTTTGTGCTTCGTTTCAAAGTTTTTGAGGAACTCTTGCGAGGATCCTTTTTCCGGCGTCGCGGGGCGGGGCTTTGGCTGCCCCAGCGCTGTCGGCGAGGAAACCGCAAGCGGGGCGAGGACGAGAGCCAGGAAACGAGGGTATCGGGCAAGCATGGATCGATCTCCATCGACGGTATTTGATCGAGTTGAAATCACGGGGCCAGCAACTGGGCGAGGAGTCCCGCGGTCGGCTTCCTCAGGTATTGATCCGCCTCGACGAACTCCGCACTGCCGCGCCGGCGAAAGAGCGGCTGTTTCTTCACACCGTCCGAACCGTCGTAGGCACCGTCGCGGCCCAGGACGAGCCATTCCTTGCCCGATGCAAAGGTCAGCAACCGGCAAACTTCCGTGCCGGTCTTGACGTCCCAGATGCGGGCCGAGCCATCGCGGGAACCTGAGGCGAAGAATTTGCCTTTGGGACTCCAGCCGAGGCTCGTGATCGCCGCCTCATGGCCCTTGAGCGTTTGCAGCTTTTTGCCGCTCTGAACATCCCACAGAATGATGGTTTTGTCGCGCGAACCAGTGGCGAGTTGCGTCGAATCCGCGTTCCAGCAGACGTGGGTTACCTGATCGGCATGCTCCTCAAAGGTCCGCAAGCGCTTGCCCGTCGTGACCTCCCAGATGTAGGTGATGCTGGTCTGGAACGACGAATAACAGACGGCGATTCGAGTCCCATCGTGACTGAACGCGGCATTGTTGACCCAATCACGCGACCCTCCGATCGCCTTTTCCAGTTGTCCATTCCGCGCATCCCAGACCTTGATCGTGGAATCCCGGCCCGACGTGAACATCCGGCTGCCGTCCAGGCTCCACTGCGCGGATTGGAGGTGGTTCGGACCCCGCAACGCGCGGATTTTTTCCGCCTTCTTGCAATCCCACAGCACCGCCGACTCTTCGATTTCACCCACGACAAGCGCTTGCGAGCCATCTCGATTCAGGCTGACGGCGGCTACGCCCCAGTGACCGACGGGGAACGACTTCAACCGCTGAAGGGTCTCCGCATCCCAGAGCGTGGCGGCGTGGCCGTCGTCGCCCGTGAGCAGGCGTTTGCCTTCCTGGTCCCAGCTTGCCGCCTTCACCGGCCCGCGATGCCCCACCAGTGGCTGGTGTTTGGTTGCAGCGTCAAAGCTCCAGATCATCGCGTGATGGGTGTCGCTGCCGACAAGTAGTTTCGGCTGCTTGGGATGCCATGCCAGGCACAGAACCGCGCCGTTGGTCCCGAAGTCGATCGGCAAACGCTCCCCGGTCTTCACATCCCAGACGCCCAACTCGCTGCCGCGCGCAAGGGCATACTTCGTCCCATCCGGACTCAGGCCGATGGCCGACGTGTGCCCCTTGAGATCAATCGACCCCGTCTTCTTGCCCGTCTTGCCGTCCCACAAGCGGATACTAAGCGAATCCCCGGTAAGGACCACGTTCCCATCATCGCTGCACTCCAGGCGAGCGACCGGATCGAAGTTGCCACCGAGCGTGTGGCGGGGCGTACCGCTCCGGGCGTCCCAGATGATGGTTGACCGATCCTCGGAGGTCGTGATGGCGGTCTTGCCATCCTGGGTCAAGGCGACCGTCCGAATGCGTCCCTTGTGCCCCTTGAGTGTGGCAATCGGCTTGCTGGCCGCGACATCCCAGACGACCGCCGTCGCATCTTCGCTTCCCGTGATGGCGGTGGTACCGTCGTTGGTGATGCCGATGCTCGAAATTGCTTTGGCGTGGCCTGAAAGAGTCTGAACGATCTCGCCGGTCTTCGGATCCCAGACCAGCACCGTGCCTCTGGCGGTGCCGAGTACACCGAGCGAGCCGTCACGATTCAGGCAGCCGCATATGACACTGAATGAGGGGCCATAGAGCGTCCGCAAGCGTTTGCCGGAAACGACGTCCCAGAGGGTCATCTTGTAATCCCTCGGCCCGGCGAGTACACGCGCCCCGTCTCCGCTCCAGGTCGCCCTTTCGGCGGCGGTGGCGCTCGTTGCCGCGATAGAGCGCAGTTGTCGGCCGGTTTTCGCCTCCCAGATAATGAGTCGTTGGTCCTGCCCGCTGGTCAGGATTTTCGACCCATCCGGGCTCCAGCGGATCGTCTCGATATCATTCCAGTGCTTGGTGGCGGGAGTCCATTCCCAGTCCGGCTCGGCCGCACGCGCAAGAGAAAGGGAGGTAGAGAAGACGAGGAGGGGCAATGCAAATTCCAGACGGATCATGGTTCATTCCGTGGGCACAATACGAGCATGCATTCGCGAATGACCTCCGAATTGTACTGGCCTCGGGAGGGACGATCACCTGTTTTTCTTGAAAATTCGGTATTGCCCAATCCGTAGTGCGGCAGAAAGTCGTGCTGTTGAATTGCATCGAATTCCTTGACGAACTTGGTATCCCGATCACGCGGCAGGTACTTCGGTTTCACCGTCTCATCACGCCTTCTCATCAAGCGAAATCTCAACCCCGGCGGTTATTCCTTGCGGTCTTGCAAATCGCCATATAGGTTCCTCTCGCCGTGGTCCCTCTCTTGCCGTAACATCGACCATGTTCTCGACATCATCGACGATCGGCGCGAGACTGCCATGAAACTCATCCTCGCCATCATTCAGCCGTCGAAGTTGGAAGCGGTCAAGGAAGCTCTCAACAAGGTCGAGGTCTTCCGCCTGACCATCGTGGATGTGCAGGGTTTTGGCCGACAGAAAGGTCATTCGGAGGTCTATCGCGGCCACGAACTGACGGTGAATCTACTGCGCAAGGTGCAATTGCAAATCGCCGTCAACGAGGATTTCGTCGAGCCGACCGTCAATGCCATCATGGAGGCTGGTCGTACCGGACCGGAAGGGCGGATCGGCGACGGCAAAATCTTTATCCTGCCGCTGGAGGACTGTATCCGTATTCGCACCGGCGAACGCGGAGCGGAAGCGATCTAATTATGCACATACTTAAAATTGAGCAAATCACCAGCGAGAAGTGGCTGAACCTGTTCTCGGCCACGTTTGAACACCGCGGTAACACCGGCCACTGGCTGTTTGCCTCGCGGCACGCGCAGCCGCGCCGCGACCGCAACGGCGATGCCGTCGTCATCGTGCCGGTTTTGCGCCGGCCGTATGAGCCGCCGCGCTTGGTGATGGTGAAGGAATTTCGCGTGCCGGTGGGCGATTACATTTACGCTTTCCCGGCTGGTTTGCTCGAACCCGGCGAAAGCATCGCGGATACGGTTCGCCGTGAATTGCTGGAGGAAACCGGCATGGAGGTGACGGCCATCAAGCGTGTCACACAGCCGTTATACTCGACGAGCGGCCTGACTGATGAGGCGGTCGCGATGGCTTTCGTCGATGCCCAGACGACGCCGCAAACGCTGCCGAAGTTGGATGCGTCCGAAGATCTGGAAGTGGTGTTGCTGGATTTCGCCGCCGTCTGCCGGCTGTGTGATGATCCGGCCGCGCGCATCGACGCTAAGGCATGGGCGACGTTGCATATGTATCAGCAAGTGGGGCAACTGATTTAACCGCGCCAGCTAGGGGGCCGCATGTCATCGGGCTTGCTTCTATGTGATGATCTGATGTTCGCCAGCCGCATCACCGGCGAGGCTCGCGCCCGGGGCCTGACCGTGACGCCGGCTTGTTCCATCGAGCAACTTCTTGCGTTCGCGCGACAACAAACGCCATCTTGCGTCCTGATCGATTTGGCCTTTCCGGGTCTGGCGTTGGCCGACCTGTTCGGTCGTCTGGGCGAGGTGTGCCATCCGTCGCCGCGTGTGGTGGCGTATGGTTCGCACGTCGATGCAGATAGCTTGCGCGCGGCGAGGTCGGCTGGTTGCGATCCGGTGCTGCCGCGCAGCAAGTTTGTCGAGGAATTACCGCGAGCGCTTCCAGAATGGCTCTCGCCAATGGGCGAAGGGCCAGCGTAACCCCATCTCGTTTACGTTTCGCAAGCCTCCGCCAAACGTAAACGGGATTGCGCTTACGCCGGCCCTTCACCAACAACGAGTCGGATTTGGGTTGTTTCATCCCGACCGAGATGGTGTATAATTCACCGGAGAACATTACTCTTCGGAGGGGATACCATGATCGAGCATCCTCAACCTATTATTTCGCCTCTTGTGGTTGCCGCGGCGACTATCACTCCCGCCCCCGACCTGTCGCCCGGCGAGACCGTTCAGCCCTTGCCCACGGTCGATCAAGCCGAGGCCGTCGATCAAGTCTTCACCTCCACGCCGGTACGCCATCCGGCCGCCACTCTCCTTGGCGTCTTGACGAGCGTTGCCCTGCTTCGTGACGTGGCGGTCGATACCTTCGACACCTCCGGCGAGGACAAACAAGCGGAGCAAGACGCCGACGAGGACGAAGACGCGGATTCCACGGATTGAATGGCGTCTCCCATCCCCGACAATCAGGTTTGTCCGAGCAGATGCAAGCGCACGCGGTTGAGGGCAAGCTTGGCCGTCCGCCGCTGGATCTCCGCCCGCGTGCCGAACCAGCTGAATTGAAGCGAACTCACGCCGCCGCCCCAGGCGAGGCCGACGTAAACAAGCCCAACGGGTTTATCAGCGCCCGCGCTGGCTGGCCCGGCGAGGCCAACGGTGCTGACGGCCAAGTCCGTTTGTAGGCGCGTCCGGCAACCGACGGCCATCGCCTCGGCAACCTCAGCGCTGACGGCTCCGTGGGCATCAATGAGCGCTTGCGGCACACCAAGTAGTTCCACTTTCACGCGGTTATCGTAGGCGACAATTCCACCGCGTAACCACGCGCTGATGCCCGGCACACTGCTGAGCCGCTGCGCAACCAGCCCCGCCGTGACGCTCTCCGCCGTGGCGATGCTTCGCCGTTTGGCCGCCAGCAAAACCGCCACTGCATCTTGTAATTCCTCCTCCTCGACGCCGAACACGAGATCGCCAAGCCGCTCACGGATAGTCTGCTCCACGGGGCCGATCTGCGCCTGTGCTTCCGTCCGCGTCGGCGCATGAGCCAGGATGCGCAGCGAGATAATGGCATCGCTGACGGTAATGCCGACCTCCGGGACATGGCCGCGCCGCGTCAGATCGAGCAATTTCTCCTCGACGGACGATTCTCCCGTCCCGAAGGTGTTGATTTTGCGTTGCACGAGTACGCCGCTACTCAGGCCGAGCGCCAGCAGACGCGGCCGAACCCGCGTCTCGAACATGGCGAACATCTCGGACGGCACACCGGGCATGGCGGCCAGGTAGCAATCGCCGATTTGCATCCACACGCCCGGCGCTGTCCCGCAATCGTTGAGGATCGGTTCGGCACCGGCGGGAAAGAGGGCTTGCACGCGGTTACGCTCGGGCATGGTGCGCTTGCGGCGCTGAAACATGTCCTCGATTTGCCGCAGTGATTCCGCATGTTCGATCAACGCGACGCCGGCCACGCGCGCCAGCACTTCGCGCGTCAGATCGTCCTGTGTGGGGCCAAGCCCGCCGGTGGCCAGCACGAGTCCAGCCCGCCGCGTGGCGATGCGGAACGCTTCGATATTGGCGTCGAGATCGTCGGCGATGGTCGTATGCCAACCGACGGCGATGCCCATCTCGGCCAACCGCCGGCTGAGCCATTGGCAATTGGTATCGAGGTTCTGGCCGCTGGTTAGCTCGCTGCCGATGGAGATAATTTCGCATTTCATGGGAATGAATCTCTGCCGGGAGACGCGATGATTCGCTCTCAAACATCGTATCAACGTATCAAACGTCGGCCGTGGATTTCAGGGGGACGCCGGCGTCTCCCTTGCTGTCCAGATGCGATCAGGATTATGATAAACCGGAAATGATGTCGCTCCCAAGAGTTTGGCGAGACTCGAATATACCACCTTCAAGCACGATGCAAGACCTCAATCGTGAACTGGCTCGGCAGAACAATTTGGCCTGGAAACGTAAGGCGTAGCCGGATGCAAGGCTGCGGGTGCGGTTCGCTCGGATC
Source organism: Gemmataceae bacterium (assembly GCA_035553375.1). Taxonomy (GTDB): domain Bacteria; phylum Planctomycetota; class Planctomycetia; order Gemmatales; family Gemmataceae; genus JAJPHU01. Next base: position 10,273 of record DATNCY010000238.1, on the reverse strand, counting down.
TTGGAACGGAATCGAGAGGATTTCGCATTTCATGGGATATTCTTTGGTTGAATTCGTAGGTCAGGCTTTCCAGTCTGGAAAGCCTGACCTACTTGCGGAATGCGCGATCAAACTATCGCGCGGACGCCGTGGAGAGAACCGCCACGCGGTCGGCGCTGTCCTCTCGGCAGATTGACGTCAAGCTCTCGCCTCAGAAGCGCGACAAACAAAATGCGCGCGGCGTGCCGGCAAGACGTATAATCAGCCGCAAGAAGGGAGCGTACCTCATGGGCGTCATCCAGCAATTATCGGCCCTGGCTGTGCGGCAACTGCTCGGCGGCATCTGTCACGCCGCCGGCCTGGAAGCGGGCGGCAGCGCCGTCGAGACTGTCGTCGGCGTCCTCGCCAACCACTTCAACGATCACAGCCAACGATTGCTCCTCGCCCTGCAACGCTCCAACGAACGGGCCTGGCGCGCCCTAGAAATCGCCCTGGCCGGTGATTCGTGGTGGGACCGCATCAAGGTATCGCTGGCCCGCCGCGAAGATCAGGCATTCCGCGAACAGGTCTCCGCCTTCCTGCAAGCTACTCCCCTGGCCGGACTGCCCAGTCACGGACCCGAGTTTCGTCAACAGTGTCTGCGCGAGTTGCGCGCGGCGCAAAAACAGGGCACCTTGAGCGATGCCTTGCAACCACGCGCGCTCGCCGAGGAAGCCGGCGCGTTCGCGCGCTTCGCCGATCCGCATGGTCTGCTCCAGGCCGAATGGCAGATCGTGGACGCCATCGCTGAGACCTTGCGGCAGGCTCGCTTCAGCGCGCTGGCTCACCTCGTCAGCCTGCGATCCGTGCAGGATCTGCCGATGCTGGTAATAGCGGTGCGCTACTTCTTTCGGCGTGAAATCGAGACCGATCCACGGCTTTTCCAGGGACTGACCTTCACCCAGATGGAGCGCCTCGGCCAGCAGCAAGAGACCGCCTACGCCGCCCTGGACGCAGTGCTGCGCCAGCACGCCGGACGTTTGGAACCTCTGCTGGCCGACATGCACGAGGCGGTCACGCAAACGCGCGATGCGGTTCACGACATCAAATCGGCGCTGGATCGACAGGAGAAGCACCTGCAATCCGTCGGGCAGGCGGTGTTCCACGCCCTGGTTCAGCCGAGCGCGCCGGCCTCAGCCGCTCCTGCCGATGGGCCGGCGAAAAAAGAACAGGATCCGCGTCTGGAGATGCTCAACACGCTGCTGACGACCCCGCATCGCCGGCTTGAGAATGTTTGGCCGATCCATCAGCAACTTGTCGAGAAGGATCCGCGTTTCTACGTCCGCCTGGCGGCATGGTATCACGACAAGGGCAGCGTGCGCGATCACAAGGAGACGTTCATCATCACGCTGGTTCTCAGCACCTTCGAGGGACATCGCGCGGTCGGCCTGGCCCAACTGCGCACGCTGCCGCCGTATCAGGTGGCGCGCGTGGTGGACTTCATCCACGGCCGCAAGGACACGCGCCGATGCGTCGTTCGAGAGACAGTACAAGAGAAACTGCCTCGGCCGAAATCGAAGGAGGAACGACGCCGGCGCGACCAATTGCTTCGCCAATCGCGCCATCATGCGCGGCAGCAGCGGAAAGTGGTTCGAGAAGTAATCGGCGACTTCGGACTGTTCCGCAATGTACCGGGATCGCTCAAGACGGAGATCGCGCGCTATCTGCGCGAACGCGAAGCCAATGCCGATTGGTTCGACAGCACCGCCCTCGTGGCCCGCAAGGCGCTGAAGCGTCTCTACGCCGTGCTGCACATTCGGCCCGGCGAACGCGCCCAGAAGATCCTCTTCGATGATCGACCGCCGGCCGATAGCCGAGTCGGAGCGCTCAAGCGTCTCGCGCGGCTGACCGACCCGGACGAGCAGGCCAAGGCCATCGTTGAGGCGCGGATTCCGTTTCGCATCGCCGTCTCGGTCATTCCAGAGGTGACGCCGCCGATTTTGGAGAGCCTCATCGAGCGCATGAGTCCGCAGGAACTCATCAACAGTCTCGGAACGCTCCAGCGCTATGGAGCGTTGACGAACCCGGACCTCAAGACGATGATCGACCTGAAACTGGAGGAGGCCAAGACTTATGGTCGCACCAACGCCCTCAAGCCGGAGGCGGCGCTGCAAGCGGTGGATCTGTCGGCGGACCTGCGCCGCAAACTCGAAGAGGTGGCCGATGTGCAGATCAAGGCGCGCGGCCGATTGCGCCGGCCAACGGCGGTGCTGGTCGATAAGAGCGGTTCCATGGAAGTCGCCATCGAGGTCGGCAAACGCATTGCCGCCATGATCTCGGCCGCCTGCGAAAAGGAGTTGTACGTCTACGCCTTCGACAGCATGGTCTATCCGATTTCGGCGGGGGGTTCGGATTGGGCGTCGTGGAAGCGAGCCTTCGAGGGCATCAACGCCAACGGCGAAACGTCCTGCGGCGTCGCCCTGGAGTACATGCGCCGGAAGAAACAGTATGTCGAGCAGATCATCGTGGTTACGGATGAAGAAGAGTACACACCTCCGTATTTCGTCGAGAGTTTTTTGAAATATCGTCAGGCGTTGTCGGTCGATCCGGCGGTGTGCTTCGTCAAGGTGCCGGACAGTTCGACACGCCTGGAGGAGCAATGCCGTCGAGCCGGCATCGTGGCCGGCACGTTTGACTTCAAGGGCGATTATTACGCGCTGCCCAATCTAATTGCGCTGCTCGAACCGCCGTCGCAATTGGATCTGCTGATGGAAATTATGGAGTATCCGTTGCCCCAGCGCAGACCGAATTGAGTGTGTCATTCCTCGTCAAACTACGAAAGATGAGCAAAAGGAGAGTCATCGGTGTCAATCCTCCGCGAAGTCCAGGCCGATGGCTGGTGTGTTCGCCTCGATCTCAGCGGCCAAATGCTTCGCCTGGACATCCCTGACGTCGATGATGACTGGCACGATGGCAGCAGCAAGTCCACCGGCCCACCACTCTTGCCGGCCCTTCCTCTCACGTCGGACGGTCCCGTATCGGCCGCGACGCTTCTGATGAAGGCCAAACAGTTTGATGACGGGCTGTGCGCTGCCGTCGAACTCGCCGCCCAGCAGGGCACCGGGCGCTTCGCGGGCAAAGCATCGCTCCTACGCTCGCTGGCCTCGACACTCACCACCCATTCACCGGGCACGGACTTGGCTGCCGCAGCGACGATCTACGCGGCTTGTGAGTTGGGAGGCGTGCCCGTCCTGTGTCCAGCCGACCTGGGTGAGACGGTCCGAAAGGTCGTTGACGACTTCCTCCGCGACGAAACCCTCTCCAAGCCGCTGGGGTTCTACACTTGGAATGACCAGTTGCGGACGATCTTCCGCCAGGACCGCTTCCTCCAACAGCCCCTTGATGCGCGTTCCGCAGACGCCTTGGCTCGTGCCCTGGAACAGACGCGCGGCGCATCCAACGCCTACGAAGCCTGCCTCCGCCTGAACGCACGCCTCACCAACCCCCCGGCCACCCTCGGCTTGCGGGACGCTGGCGACGACCGAGCTTTTTTCCCGGCCTCACGTTCCCATGAAGTGCAACTGCTTGAGCGACTGTTCGCAGACAGGCCCATTCCTGATGGGTTCGACCTGATGGGCGAGTTGATCCGCCGCGTCCGTTCGGGGAAGATCAACCTGATGCCCAAGGAGCGATCCGGTTGGTACGACCACCAAACCTGGGCGCTGGAGCCTCTCATCGTGCCCGACCGCAGGCCCGAGATAGACCGGCTTGACCTGAGTCGAGGATATCGCCGGCATCTGGAGGATCTGTTTCGCGGTACTCTGGCCTTGACACGCGAGACCCACGCGAAGCAGGCGGGAGGAGGACGCGGTGGGTACGCCGGTCCCAGACAGCGTCCGATCTGGGTCAACCCGGGCCTGACCATTGAGCCGCTTCCCAGCCTCTACGCCCGTTATGCGGGCGGCTATCGGTTCGTCCGGTCGGTGCTGGAGGAGGCGTTTGGAGCCGATGCCCTGCACAAGATGCACCGGCTTACTCCCGAGGCAGCGTCCACGCCTGGCCTGGCGGAGGAACTGGCCTGGATGGAAACGCTATTCATAGGGGCTGCGGCCACGGCGAACCGCGAACTGGGAATGCAACCCTCTGACGCTGAGGAAGCGACCGCCTGCTGCTTCTTGGCGTGGCGGGCGGCCTTGGGGAAAGACAGAGATGTGAGCCGCGATGCCCGCATGATGGTGCCCGTCTTCTACGATGTGCAACGGAAGAAGACAAAGGTCTGGGCCTTCCTGGGATGGCGAACGACGACCGTGGATGTGGAGTATCGCGTGCCGCCGACCGTCCTGGCGGTCGAACCCTCGCAGGCCACAGGGCAGGCATCGACTCACCCGCCTCCTGTGCGGTTCAGCGACGCTCACTACGAACTTGCTGTTCCCGTCATGACCGAGGTCTACGTTGAGCGGTTGCTGGACCGCGACGAGTTCCGCCGGCATTGTAATCGCTTCGGGACTAAGGACGCGATCCTGGCCAACCTCCGCTGACATTTCTGCTGCCCTATCAGGGTGGGTGTTCCCGGTGGCGGAGTGGCGGAGTGGCGGAGTGGCGGAGTGACAAATTGGCAGTCGTGCAAGATCTGTCTGGGAAGCCAACTGCACAAACTCACTCTCCAGGGCAACTGGCGGAGTGACTGGCAGGCATCTGCGCCGTAGAAAAGATGCGTTGGGCCGGGGCTTGCTCCGTTAGAGGCGAGCGCGGCACGCCGAATCGTGAGTGACCAGTTCAACTTCCGAAGGGACTATTGATGAAAACCATCCTGCGATCCTCTCTCCTCCTGTTGTTGTCGATCGGGTTCACCGTTTCTCTCGCCTCCGCGCCGAAACTGTCCGCCGACGAGCCAAATAAGGCTGGTTGGACGAAACTGTTCAACGGCAAAGATCTGGACGGCTGGATTCAGCGCGGCGGCAAGGCGAAGTATCGCGTCGAGGATGGCCAGATTGTCGGTACGTCCGTGCCCAAGACGGGCAACTCGTTTTTATGCACCAAACGGGATTACGGCGATTTCATCCTCGAACTGGAGTTCAAGGTTCAGGACAAACTCAATTCGGGCGTGCAGATTCGCAGCCATTGCTTTGACGAAGCGAAAACGGTCGAAGTGAAGGGCAAGAAGATCAAGATTCCGGCTAGCCGCGTGCATGGCTATCAGGTCGAGATTGATCCGTCCGCGCGGGCCTGGACCGGCGGCATTTACGATGAAGGACGCCGCGGTTGGCTGAACGATTTGAAGAAGAACGACGCCGCGCGCAAGGCGTTCAAGGCCAATGAGTGGAATAAGTTTCGCATCGAATGCCGTGGCGATTCGATCAAGACGTGGCTCAACGGTGTGGCCGCCGCCGACTTGAAAGACTCTCTCACGCCATCGGGATTCATCGCCTTGCAAGTCCACGGCGTCGGCGATCGCCAGGAGACTCTCGAAGTGCGCTTCCGCGATCTTCGCATCAAGGAATTGAAATGAGGCGGTAGGTTTGCTATCGTCAATATCGGCCCGCCGCCCTACCCTTGGGAGCGTACAAACACGAGCCTATGGAGCTTGAACCGTTTGCGGAAAACCTGTCCTCACGGACGGAAACCGGCTCCTGGAACTTGCGGCGGGCCATTTTCGTTTCAACAGCCTGCGGCGTTGGTAGGGGCGGGGCAATCCCGCCCCTACCAACGTCGCGGGCTATTCGCACTCACGACGCTTGCCGCGTCGAGATCCGCGATTCTTCAATTGGCGACTCCTGGATCGCAGCCGTCTGCATGGTCCGCGCCAGGACCGCGCGTTGACGCCAAGCCAGGAAGAACTCGACGACCATCGGCAGCACCGAAATGAAGATGATGGCCACCACCACCAGCTCGAAGTTTTTCTTCACCCACTCGCGGCCGCCGAAAAAGTAGCCGCTCCATAGACAGATCGCCACCCACGCCACGCCGCCGACGCAGTTATACAGGAAGAAACGCGAATAACGCATCTTGCCAATGCCAGCCACGAACGGCGCGAACGTCCGCACGATCGGCACGAACCGCGCCAGAATAATCGTTTTACTACCGTATTTCTCGTAGAACGCTTGCGCGTGCAGCAGGTGTTTTTTGTTGAAGAACCACGATTGCTCATATTTGAACACCTTCGGCCCAAGCCGATAGCCGATGGCGTAGTTGACAGCGTCGCCCAACACCGCCGCGACGATAAGCAGGGTAAACAGCAGCGGCATGCTCAACGATGAAGTCGCGCCGGCCGCCAGCGCGCCCACGGCGAACAGCAGCGAATCGCCGGGCAAAAACGGCGTCACCACCAAGCCGGTTTCGCAGAAAATGATGGCGAACAGAAGCAGGTAAAACCACGGCCCCAATGAGTTCGGCATGGCGTTGAGATGGTCCTGCCAATGACGGACGTATTCCAACAACTGACTCATATCCATGAAATACTCGAAAGAGGGCCGTTCCCCGACGCGGTCGCGCCACCGCGCCCCGGAGGGAGTTAGAGCAAGATTAACCATAAGAGCCAATTGCACCAAGATCAATTGGCGGCTCTCGTGTAGGGCGAACCCGATAAACTATGGTATAGAGAGGAGTGGGCGTTCGGAACCGAGAGAAGGAACTAGGTTCGCCCAGAGGCGCGAAATCCCCAGTGATTCGGGGGCCGGTGATGACTGAATCGTTACGCTTGTTCATGATCGAGAACGACGACGATACCGCTCTGCTTATTCGCCGCCATCTCGAACGCGCCGGCCACACCGTCACGCGCTGCCGTAGCGCCGCCGACGCCCTCATCGTACTCGGCCATTCCACCTTCGATCTCGTGCTGCTCGATCACAAACTGGATGATGGCTTAGGACTCGATTTGCTGGTCACGCTGGCCCGCGAAGGCATCTCGGTCCCTATCGTCATCGTCACCGGCAAGGGCGATGAGCAGTTGGCCGCGCGCGTCCTCCGCGCCGGCGCACTCGATTACATCGTCAAGGACACGGCCCTGACTTTCCTCGGCGAGTTGCCCAAGCGCATCAGCGAATCGGTGACGCGGCATCGGCTGGAGCAGATGAATCGTCTGCTCATTCAGGCATTGGAGTCGGCCCGCGACGGCATCATCATCACCGACTTGCAGGGCACGATCCTCAAGGTCAATCAGGCGCTGGAGAACTTGACCGGCTACAGCAGGCAAGAATTGCTCGGCCAGACGCCGCGCCTGTTCAAAAGTTCGGCGCATCGGCCGGAACTGTATGCGGAAATGTGGCAGACGATCTTGGCGCGGCGAAGTTGGCAGGGCGAATTGACCAATCGCCGCAAGGATGGCACCTTGTTTCAAGCATCAATGACCATCTCGCCGATTGTCGATAGCCAGGGTCGATTGACGCACTTTGTCGGCATCCAGCGCGACATCAGCGAACACAAACAATTGGAGCGCGCGCTGCTACAAGCGCAGAAGATGCAGAGCGTCGGCACGTTGGCGGGCGGCGTGGCTCACGAATTCAATAACCTCCTGGCCGGCATCAACGGCTATGCCGCGCTCGGTCTGCGCGAGGCCGATGTCGGCCCGACGCTGCGTGAATTTCTCGGGCGCATCGTGGATCTGTCGGAACGAGCGGCTCTATTGACGCGGCAACTGTTGGCCTTCGCGCGCAAGCCGGCCCTGACGCGGCAGCGCACGGCGATGCCCGACTTGATGCGCAACACGGCCGAGTTGGTCCGCCGGACGCTGCATCAGGAAGTCGTCGTGGATCTGCCCACCGACGAGCGCGAGTGCCAGCGGCTGATCGTCGAAGCGGACGCCAATCAGCTGCAACAAGCGCTGGTCAATCTCGCCCTCAATGCCCGCGATGCTCTGCGGACTCGTCAGAGAGACGAAGCCATCGTCTTCCGCCTGCGCTCGGTCCTGCTGACCGGCGAGCAAGCGGGATTCCCTCAACAGATACCGCGAGGAGATTATGCCGTCGTGGAGGTGGAGGATCACGGTGTCGGCATGACGCCCGAGGTACTCAATCAGGCGCTCGATCCGTTTTTCACGACGAAGGAAGTTGGTCAGGGTACGGGACTGGGCCTGCCGATGGTATTCGGCATCGTGCAGGGCCATCAGGGCTACCTGACTCTCGACAGCGAACCATGCCGTGGTACGCGCGTTCGTCTTTATCTGCCGCGTGCGCTCCCCGGCGCGGAGGCTGGCCTCTCGGCGCGTCCGAGCGATGCGGGAGCGCGGACGCCGGAGAATATGCCGAATTGCTCCATCTTCGTCATCGACGACGAGGAGGCGGTGCTGGATGTGGTGCATCGTTTCTTGCAGATTGCCGGCCATCAGGTTGTCGGCTGCTCCAGCGGTCAGGAAGCGCTGGAGCAACTCAACAGCGGGCGACCCTGCGACCTGATTATCCTCGATTTGATGATGCCGCGTGAAGACGCCATGACCACGTTTCAGCGTTTACGCCAGCGCCGGCCGGGCGTGCCGGTCCTTCTGTGTACTGGCCTGCCCCACGCCGAGCCGGCCCCCGAACTGCTGCGCAGCGGCGCCGCCGGCCTCATCCGCAAACCCTTCCGCATGAATGAACTGTGGGATGCGGTGAAGCAAGCTCTGCACTCGAAATGACGGCGAGCGAGGTCCGCATGCGTCAGGACAAGGACAATAGTGCGAAATGGTTGATCGAACACCACATAATGATTCCGGCTTACTAAGCATCATGGGAGGACGAACAATGATCGTCGAATCGCCATTGATCCAGGAACTCTTTTATGATTGCCGATTTGCCAACAATGGTCCACAAATGCGCGGCGGTGAGGTATAATGCCGGTTCCTCTATCCTCAGGAGCATTTCTCCGAGACGCGGAGCAGGGGAGGATCGGTCATGCTTTCTCCCGCGATGTTGTCGAGCAACGTGCGATCGGACATCAATCTGAGCCGCCACGGTATCCACTATCCGGGCGCGGTCCACTACCAGCTGGCGCCGGCGGCGTGGATCGAGTTGGCTCTGGCGCGCGGTGAGGGCACGCTGGCCGCCAACGGCGCATTCGTCGCCTACACTGGCACCCACACCGGGCGTTCGCCCAAGGATCGTTACCTCGTGGCCGAGCCGTTGTCGCAAGCCGACATCCGCTGGGGGCCGATCAATCGCCCGATGGAGCCGGCCGCCTTCGAACCGCTGCTGCATCGCATGCTGGCTTATCTGCAAGGACGCGATCTGTTCGTCTGCGATGCCAGCGCCTGCGCCGACCCCGAACACGCTCTGCCGGTGCGCGTCATCACCGACAAAGCCTGGCATGCGCTGTTCGCGCAATCGCTGCTGCGTGATGCGCCGGCCGCCGCTTGCGGCTTCGCGGAGGACGAGGAAGACCCCGTCGCGGCGGGCTTGACCATCCTGTGCGCCAGCGGCATGCACGCCGACCCCGCCCTTGATGGCACCCACAGCGATACATTCATCGTCCTGCATCTGGCGCGCGGGCTGGTGTTGATCGGCGGCACCGAGTATGCCGGCGAGATCAAGAAAGCCGTCTTTTCGGTTCTCAATTATCTCTTGCCCTTACGCGGCGTCTGCACCATGCACTGCGCGGCCAACATCGGTGCCGCAGGTGACACCGCTTTATTCTTCGGGATGTCCGGCACCGGCAAGACGACGCTATCGGCCGACGCGGATCGCCGGCTGATCGGCGACGACGAACACGGCTGGTCCGATGCAGGCATCTTCAACATCGAAGGCGGCTGTTACGCCAAGACGATCCGCCTGTCTCGCGAGGGGGAGCCGCGGATTTGGAACGCCATCCGCTTTGGCAGCGTGCTGGAAAATGTGGTCCTCGATCCGCACACGCGCCAGCCGGACTACGACGATGAGCGTTTCACGGAGAACACGCGGGCGGCGTATCCGCTGACGCATATCGATGGCGCCGAACCGACGAGCCGCGGCGATCATCCACGAACGATCCTGTTTCTGACTTGCGACGCTTTCGGCGTGCTGCCGCCGATAAGCCGGCTGACGCCGGAGCAGGCGTTGTATCATTTCCTATCGGGTTACACGGCCAAGGTAGCGGGCACCGAGGTCGGCGTGCGCGAGCCGGAGGCGACGTTCAGCACTTGTTTTGCGGCCCCGTTTCTACCACTGCCCCCGTCGCGTTACGCCGAACTGTTGGCCGAACGTGTGCGCCTGCACGGCAGCCAGGTCTGGCTGGTCAACACCGGTTGGGCCGGCGGCCCCTTTGGCCGCGGCCGGCGCATCCCGCTGGCGCACACGCGCGCCATGGTGCGCGCGATCCTCGCCGGCGCGCTCGATGGCGTCGCGTTTTCGCCGGAACCATACTTTGGTCT
>DATNCY010000237.1:0-26960 GCA_035553375.1 Gemmataceae bacterium | reverse complement strand
GCGGGACCGACGGCACCAGCGCAGGGGCTGTTTCTGATGCGCGTGAGCTATGAGCGCGGGGACTCCGAGTAAGGAGGGCATCATGCCGTTGCTGGACCATTTTCACCCGCCGCTTTTTCCGTACCGAAGTTGGGAGAGCTTTCACGGCTTCTGGACCATTCACTTAGCGGGGCAACTCAACGTGCGACCGCTGCCCTATGGGTTCCTTGCCGAGAACAATGTCCACATCGGCGTTACGGTGGCGGCGGATGTCGCCGCATTTGAGGAAGATGCACCGGGCGGAGAACACTCGAACGGAGCCGTGGCAACCGAAGTCTGGGCGCCTCCGCAACCGCCTCTCGTGCTACCCGTTGATTTCGCCACTCTCGAAACCTTCGAGATTCGCGTCTACGACCAAGACCGCGCTCGCACCCTCGTGGCCGCTGTCGAACTGGTTAGCCCCGGAAACAAGGATCGCCCCGAGAATCGCCGCGCCTTTCTCGACAAGTGCGCCGCTTACCTGCGTGAAGGCGTGTCCGTCGTCATCGTCGATATTGTGACCTCGCGCCGGCACAACTTTCACGCCGCACTGATGGAGTTATTCAATGGCGGAGAGACGGCTGTGGTTGCCGTTACCGCCGATTTGTACGCGGTGGCCTACCGCGTCCGACTCGTCGGTAAGCGAACGCAACTGGAAGCGTGGCCGGCGGCGCTGACGCTGGGAGAACCGCTGCCGACGCTGCCTTTGTGGCTGACGGAATCGTTGGCCGTTCCGCTGGAGTTGGAGGCGGGCTATCAGACGGCCTGCCGCTACGCCGCCATTGGCTGAGGGCAATCGATGAACGACCGATTGGAGATCGTGCCGCTGACGAAACCGCCGTGCGCGACGGTGCATGTGCCCGGGTCGAAGAGCATCACGAACCGAGCGCTGGTTCTGGCCGCATTGGCAAGTGATAGTTTCCCAGGCGATTTGTGGGGTGTGTTGCGGAGTGAAGACACGGAAGTCATGATTACGGCTTTACAAGCCCTTGATTTCAAGGTCGAGACGGATTGGCGAAAGAATTTTGTGCAAGTGTACAGAGGAGAGGGTGAGTTCATTCCCACTTCTGAGGCGAATTTGTTCGTGGCCAACTCCGGCACAAGCATGCGTTTCCTGACGGCTCTGGTCAGTCTCGGACACGGGCGTTATCGTCTGGACGGGGTGCCTCGCATGAGGGAGCGTCCCATCGGTGACTTGTTGGAGGCACTCTGTCAACTCGGCGTGCGTGCCTACAGCGAGGCCGGAAACGGCTGCCCGCCGGTTGTGGTTGAAACGGATGGTTTGCCGGGAGGAAGAGTGAGCATCCGTGGCGATGTCAGCAGTCAATTCCTTAGTGGCTTACTGATGGTCGCTCCTTTCGCTCGTACTGATGTCATACTCGAAGTCGAGGGGGTATTGGTATCGGAACCGTATGTGGCCATGACCATCGCGATGATGCGGCGCTGGGGTGCCGAAGTGACGATAGAAGATCGGTCGTTCCACATCAAGGCAAGTCGAGAATACCGTCTGTGCGATTACACGATTGAGCCGGACGCCTCCGCCGCCAGCTACTTCTGGGCCGTCGCAGCCCTCACGAGAGGTCAGGTTCGTGTCTCCGATCTGACCATGCACAGCCTGCAAGGCGATGTACGCTTCGTCGAATTATTAGAAGAAATGGGCTGCGCCATCGTCCGCGCCGAAACGGGCATCACCGTCCACGGCGGGCCATTGCATGGTATCGACGTGGACATGAACGACATCAGTGACACCGTGATGACACTGGCCGCCGTCGCCTGTTTCGCCGAGGGACCAACCACCATCCGCAACGTCGCCCACATTCGCCACAAGGAAACCGATCGGCTCGCCGCCCTCGCGACGGAACTGCGCCGCGTCGGTGCTGAAGTTGTGGAGTTCGACGACGGCTTGACCATCACGCCGCAACCGTTGCATGGAGCCGAAATCGAAACGTACAACGATCATCGCATGGCCATGAGCATGGCTCTGATTGGCCTGCGTGTGCCGGGCATCGTCATCAAGAATCCCGGCTGCGTGGCCAAAACATATCCGCATTTCTTCACCGATCTCGAACGACTCCGCGACGAACCGCAGGAGAAAAAGTCATGAATCCGCCGAGATTGAATAGCAATATCCTCATTAGTCCGAAGCGCCAGCGCCGGGGCGAAAGAAGCCGGCGCTGGCGTTCCTGGCTCGTCGTCTTTCTGCTCGCTTTCCCGGCGACGGCGCACGCGCAGAGCGAACGCGACAAACCGTATGACCTCACCATCGTCGTGCACGTCGCGCAAAATCGGCTGTTGACCGATGTATTCCGCGAACGGATCGAGCGCGAACTGCGCGATGGTTTCCAGGCCGGACTTGGCGACATGGGGCGTGTCAAGGTGACACATGAGCATCCGCGCCTGGCGGATGTGTTGGCGCGAGGGTTGAAATCGCTGGATGGTTGGAAGGATCGTTCGGACGCCAAGACGCACTTTGTCCTGATCGATTTTTCCGGTGTGCATTACGAGATTCAGACGCGGCAATACGACGGCACGACGGGCCGAGCCAGTCCGGTCGTGCGGCGCGACCGCACGCGCGATCGAGACTTCGTGGCCAAGGCGACGGCTCTCCTCATCAAGCAAGATTTCGGCATCCTCGGCACCGTCCTAACAGGAGCGGAGGGACCGCAGCAACAAGTGACGGTCGAACTGCGTGGCGGCGGATTGGGTGATCTGGCTCGCTGGGTGCGCAAAGACGAAGTCTTCGCCTTGGCTCCGCCGGGTGGTGGAACTCCTCGGGCACTGAAATGGGCGATCTTGCAAGTAGAGGAGCCGCCCGCTGAGGGAGCGCGCGATGGCGTGTGTAAATGTCGATTCTTTCATCGTTATCAGGTGGCGAACATCGTTGGCTATCACTGTATTAAACTGGGCACCGTGCGAACGGCCCTGCGATTGCGCTGGATGCGCGAGACGGCGAACGACGAGCTGAAGCCGCTGGGCGGCTTGACGCTCTTCGTGGACATTCGCCGGCATAGTTTTGAGGGCGAGGACGCTACCAAACTGAGCCAACGCACGGGAGAAAACGGCGTCCTGGAAACCGTCCGCGATGGCGATAAAGGCGTGTTCGCGCACGTCGCCTTCGTCCGCGTTACCAGCGGCATAACGGTACGGCCGCAGGTGCCGGTAGCTCTCGTCGATGACCAACCCATCCTCATCGGGGTCAACACCGCTCAGGATCCCAACACGCTGTTCAACATCAGCAAGGCCGCCTGGCAAGGCGCTGTGTACGACAGCCTGCTCGTGCAAGTCGGCCTCTTCAAGGATCTGGAAATCCTGGCCGCCAAGACCGAACAGCGCGACGAAATCATCAAACGCGCGGAAACCGGGCTGAAACGCTCGCAACAGGATCGTGAAAGCCTGCTGGAGCAAAAAGAGAGCCTCGTCAAGGAAGCCAAGAAAAGGATGATAGCGCTGGACACGAAACGCGAGGATAAACGCCTGGAGGATATGGAAAAGGGCGAGGGTGTTCTGGAGAAGTTCATCGTCGCGCAAAAAAAGATCGAGACGACGGAGAACGATCCCAAACGGAAGAAATGGCGTTCGGAGATCGAGCGAGCCAAGCTGCTGGAGCAGGATTTGGAGATCGGCAAGGCCATCACTATTTACGAACAGATCAAGGGCGAAGGGTTTGAGGACGCGGGGTTGGATAGTCATCTGATGGGATTGCGGAAACTCTGGGAAACCGCCAACGCCGAGCATCAGGACGCCCGCAACTTCGTCTACCGTGTTTGGTCCACACTGGATACGGCGCGGCTGGAAGAGAACCTACCCAGGGCACGTAAGGTGTTCAAGAAATGCGAGGCCGTCAAGGATACCATCACACTTCGCAAGATGCTCAAGGGAGCCGAGGGGCACGCCGACCGCTTGACCAAGGAGTTGAGCGAACTACACCCCGAACTGCATATCGATGACGAGGCGCCGGCCCGACGCCTCAAGAAGGTGAGTACCGAGGTAGTCAACCTGGGCAAGGACATCCAGGAGTATTTACAGAAGGTACCGATGAGTGATAAATGATAGCCGCTTGCGCGGGTGTCCCTGTCGATTTTGACAGTTGAGATGATGGAACACGTTGGTCCGTTCGTGGAGTTAGGGGCATTGGCGAGAGCGAAGTGGCAGACCTACGGGGATACCAACTGACTACCGCCAAAATCGAGAGCGGCACTTTTTTCATTTTTTTCTTGACAAAAGGTTAAGGAAGTGTGAAAACCAAAATAGTCCGTACTCGCTTGGGTCGCCCACTTCGACGAATAGACTCGTAACTCTCTATCACCTTCTTGTCGGAAAGTGGGGTATCCATGCCAAGGTTCGTTTTCTGGAAGCGTTGGCGCGGTTTCACGCTAATCGAATTGCTGGTGGTAATCGCTATTATCGCTATCCTTATTGGGTTGCTCTTGCCCGCCGTGCAGAAGGTCCGCGATGCTGCTGCTCGCACGCAGTCCACGAACAATCTCAAGCAGATGGGGTTGGCCATCCACAACTGCAATGACACCTACCAGAAGCTGCCGCCTTCGTTCGGCTATTTCCCCGGTTTCAACGACGGAACACGCAACGGCGGCAACAACGGCATCTTCCCCGCTCACGGTGGCAGCCTCCACTACATGATATTGCCCTTCATGGAGCAACAGAACCTCTTCAACCAAGTGGGTGGCGACTCCTGGTACTGCAACACGCCGGTCAAGAACTTCCAGAGTCCGGCGGACCCCACCGTCGGCAGCGGATTGGGGCCTAACACCGGCCGCCCCGTCACAAGTTACGACGATAATGGGTTTGTCTTCAGCGGCAGCGGCGTCGGCGGCCTCAACGACGATTGGAACCAGGTCAGTTCGGCCAAACTGCCCGCAACGTTTCCCGACGGTACCTCCAACACCGTCATCTTTGTTGAACACCGGGCTTCTTGCGGCGGTTGTGACGGACTGTGGACCGAGTCCAATTCGGGGCAATGTTCCAACAGCTATCAACTCTCCGAGTTGAGAACGACCGCTTTGCCGCAATGGCAGCCCAGTGTGGCCGCCTGCAACACGGCCCAGGTGGGTTCCAACAGCACGGGCGGCATCCTCGTGGGTATCGGCGATGGGGGCGTGCGGATGGTTTCCCAGGGCATCTCAGCGACCACCTGGCAGTATGCCATTCTCCCCAACGACGGAATCCCCCTGGGATCGGATTGGTGATCGCTCTGTAGATGCCAGCCCGCAGCGCCAGCAAGGGATTTCCCTTGCTGGCGCTGCGGGCTGGCAGGGTTTTGTCCAGACGCGCTCAAAAAGGATACCTCCAATGCTTCGCCAACCGATCCGACCGTTTCGCTGGTTTTTTTCCGTTCCTGTCTTGTTGGCCTTGATGCTGTTGCCTTTGGCCGGCTGTGCGAAGTCCAACAAGGCCGTCATCGTTTCCGGAAAGATTACTCACAAGGGGAAACCCCTTGGCGGCGGCACGATCCAATTCCATCCCACGGCGGGAGGGGGGCCGATACCCGGTGGCATTAAGCCAGACGGCACCTTCTCCTTCGGCGGCGTGCCTCCCGGCGAGTCACGCATAACGATTGAAACGGAATCGATCCGCAGCACCGTCCAGCATGGCGGCGATTACATGCGGATGCCGGGCGCGAAAATCCCCGAAGGGATGAAGGTGAGTAGCGCTCCCCAACCCACTTATGTCCCTATCCCTAAGAAGTACGCCGACCTGAACACCTCGGGGCTGACGTGGGATGTCAATTCGGGGAACGCCACCAAGAATTTCGATTTAACCGACTAAGTACATTCCCCGCGCCTTGTTACCTCGGCATGAAAGAAACGCATTTACTAGCCCGGAACGCCAGCGACGGGCTTTGCTGGTCTGGCGGGAACCCGTCGCTGGCGCTCCGGGCTAGTGAGGTTCTTTCGGGCTGGCAAAGTTTTGTCGGAGATTCTCGTGTTCGCGCGGCTGCGGCGTCATCCATACTGGAGCCTGGGACTCGCTCTCGCGCTCATCGTGGTCGCTCTGATTGGCGGAGTCAACTTGTGGGCATGGCAGCAGTTCCGCACCGCCGGCCAGGCGCTGGACGAGGAACGGCTTGACGAGGCGGCGCGGCACATTGCGATCTGTTTGCGCGTCTGGCCGCGCAGCGTCAATGTGTATCGACGGGCCGCTCGCATCGCGCGCTGGCGGCGCGATTATCCGCAGGCTGAAGAACACCTCCATGCGTGCCGCCGTCTCCAGCCAGCCTCGACAGAGGAAGTGCAACTGGAATGGATCTTGTTGCGCGCGGAGCGCGGCGAGGTGGATGAAGTGGCGCCGGGCCTGTGGGACTGCGTCGCCCACGACCACCCCGAGACCGAGCAAATCCTGGCGACCCTCTCCCGCACCTACATGCGGCAACTGCGTTACCCCTCGGCCCTCCACTGTCTCAACGCCTGGCTCGAACGCCAGCCCGATTCGGCTCGCGCCCTGGACTGGCGCGGTTGGGTGTGGGAGCAACTCCAGCACGATAAAGCCGCCCGGTCGGATTATCAGCGTGCGCTGGAACTCGCTCCCGGACGAGATGCCCTGCGTCTGCGCCTGGCGCGACTTCAGTTGACGCGGCGAGACGCGCCGGCCGCGCTGCACACCCTGGAACCGTTGCGGCAGTCCACCCCCGACGATCCCGACATGTTGCTGGTGCTGGCGCGTTGCCGTGCCCTGGAGGGAGAGACCGAAGAGGCCGGCCGACTCCTTGACGCGGTCTTGGTGGTGCGACCGGATCTTCCGGCCGCATTGCTCGCTCGCGGCGATGTGGCTCTGCAACTCGATCGACCTGCCGAAGCCGAATCGCTTTTGCGCCGGGGGCTGAAAGTCAGTCCATCCGACCCCGATTTGTTGTACGCCCTCTCACGCAGTTTACAGCGTCAGCCCGGCCGCGAACAGGAGGCGGAGAAATGCCTCGATCACTACCATCGGACGAAGAACGACTTGGAGCGCGTCACGACTCTTCTCCGCAAGACGGGTGGCAAGGCTCCCGTGGACGCGGACGTAGCCTGCGAGATTGGCACACTATTGCTGCGGCTGAATCAGGAGAACGTCGGCCTGTACTGGTTGAACAAGGCACTGGAAATCGATCGATTGCATCAGCGAACCCGCGAGGTTCTGGGCGCGTATCGTGAGAAGAAAAACGACAGTCCTGGAGAGGCACGAAATCAATGAATTGCCAGCCCGCAGCGCCAGCAAGGGATTTCCTTGCTGGCGCTGCGGGCTGGCCAAAAATTTAGGGTTTCTAACGAAGCTGCTGGTTAAACCACGTCTTCAAACGCTCCAATTCGGGCGGCCGGAGAGATTCCAGACGCGCGAATTCCGCCCGCGCCGCTGCCCGATCGCCCTTGTGTAATAGGTAGGTTATCCACAGGGTGGCAGCTTCGCTGCTCCACGGTTCCATGCGTTTCCAGGCCTCGCATTGCACCTTCGCCTCATCCCAGGCTTGCAACTGGATGAGCAGGCGCGTCAGTTGGCCGCGATACCAGGGCTGCCACGGGTTGGCCTCAATGGCGCGGAGCCAGTAAGCTCGGCTCTCGGGCAATCGTCCCAGAACCCGTGCGGCCTGCGCCGCGTCGGCCAGGCATATCTCATGTTGAGGCATCCGGCTCAAGGCGGATTCAAAACTCGCCAAAGCCTCTGCGGCACGCCCTTGCCTCATCAACGCGCTGCCCTTGGCACGCCACGCGGAGACATCGCCCGGATCCTCGACCAACGCGCCTTCAAGCACCTGTACGGCGGCAGCGGCAAACGAAAGGGGATCGGCCTCCTCTTTCATCATGAGATTCGCAAAGGCAATTCCCAGATCGCGGCGAGATCCCGATCCTCCATCACCCGGAGGATGAAACGAGACAAGAGAACTTGGCAGAAGGCTCACCTTGTCGGCTGGGCCGACCTTGGGCCGGCGAAGAATGCGATGGTCGGTGACAGCGGTATGAGCGATGTCCGCCGTCCCGAAGCGCGGCATGTGGCACGCGATGCAGCTATCATCGGCCTGCTGACGCCGGCGGACGACGGTCGATAGGCCGCAAGGATGCGATTCATGGCAGTTCAGGCAGCGCCGGCGGTAGTGGGCCACCCGTGCCGCGGGACCGACGAAGACGTGCGGGTCGTGGCAGGAGACGCAGCCTAGTTTTTTCTCGTCCGCGCTATCTTGATAACAACGACTCGCGTGCATTTGCTCGACATGGCTGACGGCCTTGCGCTCATCGCCCGATTCGGCGGCCGTCACGAACACCGTGCAAAAATCGGAGAAAAGGAGTCCGGGTCGAAACTCATTCAGGGTGCGACCGCGGACGACAACGCGCGTCTCGCCTTTGAGATGACATTGCTCGCAGACGGCGTTGCGTAACGCTGGCGTTGCCAGGCGCTTGGGGTTGACGATGTCGAACGGTCGCAGCGTCTCCAGGTGTCGTTCGGCGGGGCCGTGGCAGCGCTCGCAGCCGATGGCGTGGCCGGAAAAAATGGGGGCGTCAAAGCGATTGGAAGAACCCTCATGGAAGTTGGCGCGATTGGCGTGGCAGAAAACGCACTGGCCGGCCACGGGACGCCCGGAGAAGCTGCTCTCCGAGAAGCCCGGTGACACGTCCCATATCTGTTTCTGAGCGAACCAACTGATGGGCGTTTGGAACAGGTAGCCCTCGCGATTACTGAGATAAGATCGCCCGCGCGTTCCGGAGCCGATGACGAAGTGAACCGGAAAGGAAACCGAAGCCAGGGAATGACCGGCGGCATCGTCTCGGCTTACCTTATGCCAGACTTGCGCCCCGCGTCCTTCGACGAGAAAGCGGAACCCTTCGCGTTGAAAGGGGTCATGATGAGCCTTGTCAAAAAGCGCATCTTCCGTCACGGCGGCGATGGGTGCCAGCGACCGCCCCATAGGGTGGCGGCTGAAAGACGCGCAGAGGTCGGCGTGACAAGGAACGCAGCGACGGTCATCGCCGATGTAGGCGACGCTGGGATGGATGTTGCCGAAGGGACCATCGTAGGCGATACGAGGATCGGACGGCAGGCTGCGCGAGGGAGGCGAGGTGATCGGAGAGGGACGGCGCAGCAGGAAGGGCAGAGCGGCAGCGATGACGCCCGCGATCAGAAGGGCGGCCATGAATAGGAAGATGAGCCAGCGACGCGGAGAGCGGTTACGATTGCGAGCTTCGGACATAGCGTTGCTCGTGAGGCCGGCAATGGTGTCTTTGCCAGCCCGCAGCGCCAGCAAGGGAGTAAGTTTCCCTTGCTGGCGCTGCGAGCTGGTAATTCATTGATTTAGTAACTCCACAAAATGCTGGGCCACGGGACGGCCCCCGGAGCCAAGTCCCTTGGATGGCAGAGTCGAGTCCGTTTGGTATATGTCCAGGGCACGACGGAACAATCGCTCCGCCCTGCCCGTGTCGCCGCGCTCCAGGGCTAGCAGTCCACGCAGTACCGTCATATCCGCAGCCTTTCGCAAACGACCCGTCAGTTCCAGGATAACACGGAGGAAGAGTTCGCGGTTATAAAGCACCACGCCTCGCTGCCCCAACGACTGATTCTCCAATCGGCTCCCGAGGAGCAATCGTCCGAGCGCCAGCGCCACGGCGTCGCGGATGGGCACTTCGCCCGCTTTGAAATAGATAGGGGCTTCCGTGATGGCCAACGCTTCGGCCAACTCCGCGTCGGCCTGTTCGTAGTCACCACAGGCCGACGCTAGTTGCAGGCGCAACAACAGATAGTTTTCCTCGCCCAGTAGCTTTTTTTGTTCGGGCGACATCCACTCGCGCACCTCGCGCAGCCGGCCCGTGGCAAGCAGCAGGCTCAATTCCATCCTGGCTCCGCGCTCGCCAAACGAGGCCACATCCGCGGCGAGAAGCAGATTCAAAGCCTTCTCAGCCAGCCCTCGTTCCAGGGCGACCCGGGCGCGGTCACTGTTCTTGAGGTTAGCGGTATTCACCTCATACTTATTCTCGATTTGCTGAAGTTCCGTCTCCACTTGCTGGACATACTCCTTGAGGCGAGAAAGGCGAGCGTCCCACTCCGTGATTCTTTCGCTTGGGGGACATCCCTTGGCTTGCGTCAAGCGGAGAACTTCGCGCAGGTGATGCCGTCTCAGATCCCAATATCCCATGTCCTGGTAGAGTGTCGCCAGACTGGTATGAGCCAACAGCAGGTCGGGCTGGACGAGGAGAGCCTGATTGAGCGCGGCCGACGCCTGAGTTTCGCGCAACCGTCTCAGAAACGGCAGATGAGTCGCCCAGACACGCTCGCGCGTGTTGTGTGCCAACCGCAGGTAGACCTCTCCCAGAATCAAGTAGGCGTGCGCATCATCAGGGTTGTCGTGCAGGGCGCGCCGGGCAGCGCGAAGGCCCATCCACAAATACTCGGGCGGCGCATCGTCCCGCGTCAGGAGATAGTTATCGCGAAGAGCGAGAGCAAGGTCTTCGAGGGTGGGCATGCGGTCTTTCCGTCTGCTCGGAGCCTCGGCGTGGAGAACCGCGACACAATAGCAGTCCAGCGTTTGCTGTAAGCGAACGGGTAATGTCTGCCCGCCGGCGGCGACGGCGACGGTGATGCGGCTGGCCTCCCAGGCCAGGTTGCGGCGCGAGCGGGTGGCCTCTCTCCGCGTCTCAAAATGAAGCAGCAAGAGGGCGGCCTCCTCGCGATCGGGAGTGCCGGCCGGCCGCGCGGTGAGGAAGGCGTTCCACCAGGCGGGCAGTTGCGGTCCTCGGCCCGGCCATTCGGCGGGTGCTTGCCTGCTCGGGGCCGGATGATACGCTTCCTGTGCCAGTGGCAGACGCAGTTCATCCAGAGAGTTTCCGGGATGTTGGGAGTCTCGCCAGCCGAAGATCGCGGTGCGTCCCGCGAGGAAGAGCAGGGACCACTCCTCCGCGTTGTACGCCAGTCGCCGATACGCATCGCTCACGCGCTCGTGATTGCTGTCGTAGAGGATCACATGATTGACGCGGCGAGCGCGGAGGATGCCGCGCCAGTCGGTCTCGGAGGAGGCATCGCCCAGCAGAGCGCGGCGAACCGTCACGTAATCCGCCGCTTCAGCCGCGGAAATTTGCAGACGCGAATCGACGATGCCTTTCTCCGCGGGGCAGAACCAGGCGAAATAGTTCGCCACTTCCGGCGAGAAGTTGAAGCCGTGTTCCCCTTCCTTCAGCGAACCATTCTTTCGCCATGCGGTGAACTGTCTGGCGGCGGCCTCCAAAGAAGGATCGGCGAGGACGATCCAGCGACGCATCTCGTAAGGCGGGTTTTGCAAAAAGCCGGGCCAGGCCGCGATAAGCAAGCCGAAGAGCAAGAGAAGCGTCGCCGCGCGACCCAGTCGCGCCAACAGGAGGTCATCCCGTCGTGGCGAGGCGGCGTCAAAACGGCGCACGAAATCTTGCAGATTCAGGGCGAGAATAGGTCCAGCCACCACCGCGAAGAACGGTAGCGCACGCACACTCCAGACGCTCAGTGCGAAGAAGCCCAGCCATACGGGCAGCCGCCAGCTGCGCCAGCCGATCCGACTCCCCGCGAACGACAGCAAGCTCAACAGGGCCAGTGTCAGATAAGCCATCCCAGGAACGCTCCAGGCCGCGCCGACGCGAAAATACGTCCCATCAAAGGGAGAGAGGAACAGGCCTCGCAGGGCGGGATCTTGTTCCAGCGCCCGCGCCATCGCGGACAGGCCCAATTCCGCCGGCAGAGCGATGCCGTGGAAGTGGAAGGGCGTGAGCAGGCAGGCGAGCATTCCCACACCGAGCAGGACACCCAGACCGAGCAAGTCCGCTCGCTCTCTCGTTTCCGTGCTGCCAACCACCGATAATGCCTCGCCCAGCAGATAGAGTCCGACCGTGAGAGGGCCGAGCAGAAACCAATCGTCCACATTGGCCCATAGGGCGAACAGTACGCAGAGAGGTCCGTAGGTACGCAACCAACTCGCTTGTCTCTCCGTCGTTCGGAGTGTGCGGGCGCGATCGAGCAGCCACATGGTTGCGGCGAGTAGCAGCATGGACACGAGCGCCGGTTGCAACAATAGTCGGCCGCTCAGCGCCATCACGGCCAGGGTGGCACCCACGGCGGGCCAGGCCAATCCGCGCTCGCGCTTGCCGAGACGGATCAACAAGGCGGCAAGGAGGGCGACGAGTGCGGCCTTGAGGAACACCAGGACGCTGCCGCCCAGCCATTCATACAGAGCATACGTGGTCAGATCGTAGAGCCACGAGTGAGCGACCCTTAAGGTCGAGTTCTGGCCGAAGGGATCGCCATGAAAACGATAGCTGCCGTCGGCGATGGCGCGGCCGGTGGCCAGGTGCAAGAACAGGTCACTATTGCGTGCCGCCGTGGAGGCGACCAGGAAGGCGAGTACGATCACGAATACGGCCAGCAGCAGATCGGCCCGCGCCAATCGCGTCGGCGGGGACGGCCCCGCCGGCCTGGGTAGGGCGACGCGTTCGGGTGGGATATTCATCGGCGTGGTTGCCCTGCTGGGGTTGTCGGGGGATGGCGGCGATTCTGTCAGCGATGAGGAGGGAAGAGAATTCGGAAGGTTCATGGGTTGCGCATTGGGAAGGGTGTACGATGATTAATGAGAGATACCTCCATCTATATGCGCCTTCCGCGATTCGGTCAAGCAACGGCCTCGCTCGTGCCATTATGGCTACCCAAACAATAGTTGCTCGCCTGTCCGCTACGAAAATGCGACTCATTGCTTTTTTTCTGGGATAACCGCGTTCGGCCGGCATCATGGAGTTGATGGGACCGGAACAACTGAGCCGACTGGTAGATGAACATGCGGCGGCGCTCGTATTGTACGCGCGCCAGTGGTGTGCCGCGCCCGAAGACGTTGTGCAGGAAGCGTTCGTCAAGTTAGCGGCTCCGCAGCGCGTGCCGGAGAATGTCATCGGCTGGCTCTATCGAGTCGTCCGCAACGGCGCGTTGGCCGCGGCGCGAGCGGAGCGCCGGCGTCGCCGTCACGAAACCGCCGCCGCCGAGCGAATGCCCAGTTGGTTCGCGCCGACGGATGCGGCGCGACTCGATGGCGCGATCGCCACGGCGGCGCTGCAAGGGTTGCCCATCGAACAGCGTGAGATTCTCGTCGCTCATCTCTGGGGCGGCTTGACCTTTGAACAAATTGGCGAACTGACCGGCGTATCGTCGAGTACGGCCCATCGACGTTATCTGTCGGCGCTGGCCGCCCTGCGCGAAAGGCTGCGTGTGCCATGTCCGAACGATCCGAAGACCTGGAGCTGACGGGGCTAGAGTCCGCGCTTCGCGGTTTGCAGCCTCAGGTGGAGACCCTTGATCGCGCCGTGTTGATGTACCGCGCCGGCCGCGCGTCGGCGCGCGGCTGGGGCTGGCCGCTGGCCACGCTCGGAGCGACGACGTTGGCGATCGTTCTCGGTATCCTGCCGCTGATCCGTCCCGCTCCCGTCGTGGTCGAGCGCATCGTCTATCTGCCGGCACCGCAGCCGCAACCGCCTGCGCCGACGCCAGAGGAAAGTGTGACGCCGTCCACGCCGGACTCGATCGTCGTCGAACCGTTGGATGCGAGTCCGCGATCGCGCTATCTGCGGATGCAGGAGCAAGTGCTGCGTTGGGGGCTGGATGGTTTGCCCATGCCGCCACCGGCCGCCCCCACTGAGGAACCGCCAACGGTCGAGCAATTGCTGCAATCGCTGTGAGTTGGTTGGCGTTATTTTCTTGTCATCCTATAGCCTCCGGCTTGCCGGGGGTGAGATTCCCCCGGCAAGCCGGAGGCTATAGGACGTGGGAGCATGGTTATGATGCGTAATCCTATTTTTGTATCTCTTATGGTTGTTATTATCCTGCCGGCATCCTTCGGAAATGCCGGCGAGGACAAGCAACCGCCGAAGCCGGATACGCCTCAGCCGCCGTTGATCCGGCTGGCGGCGCAGGCGACTGCCAAGCCATCGACCGCTCTGCGCTATCGTTTGCTGCCCGATCCCCTC
The DNA here is from genome assembly GCA_035553375.1 of Gemmataceae bacterium. Classification (GTDB taxonomy): domain Bacteria; phylum Planctomycetota; class Planctomycetia; order Gemmatales; family Gemmataceae; genus JAJPHU01. The sequence goes on along the minus strand of DATNCY010000237.1, from coordinate 12,993 downwards.
GACATGACGCCGGGCAATGCCGCGCCGCTGTGGTTGCAAGCGGTACTCGCCGAACGCGGCAAAGCTCAGAAGATCGAGATGGAAGAATACAAATGGTCGGATCGCTCGGAGATGCCCCTCAAGAATTTGCCGCGACCGACGATCAAGGCGTTCCTGGCTCGCCATGCAACGGCGCTCCGCCTGGCTCGGCAAGCGGCTCACCGCGAATACTGCGATTGGCAACGGCCGGCGCTGACGTTCCAGAACATGCAGGACAATTTTTCCCTCCCCGGCGTTCAAGGACTCCGCGAGATTGCCTTTCTGCTCAGCGTCGAATGCCGCTATCAAATCGCCGAGCAGTGCTTTGATGAGGCGATCGAGACGTTGCAAACCGGCCTGGCTCTGGCTCGGCACGTCGGCCAAGGGGATACGCTCATTCAGAGTCTGGTCGGCATCGCCATCGCCCACATCATGCTGGGCCGCATCGAGGAGTGGATGCAAATTCCCGGCTCGCCCAATCTCTATTGGCCGCTCACCGCTTTGCCGCAGCCCCTTCTCGACGTGCGCCACTCGACGGAACACGAGATGAATGACATCTATCGCCTCTTTCCGCAACTGCGCGAACTGCAAAAGGAAACCTTGTCCACCGGCGAGGTCGATCGTCTCATCGGGAAACTGTTCCGTGCCCTGGATGCGTTCGCCGGTTCCAAGGATCGCGGCGCCCCGACCGTGACGCGAAAGCTCGGCATCGCCATCTTGACGGCGAAGGTCTACCCAGAGGCCCGTAAGCAACTGCTGGAGCAGGGGCGTCCCGCGAAGGAGGTGGACGCCATGCCGATGGCGCAGGTCGCGTTGATGTACTTCCTCAACGACTACGACCGCATCCGCGACGGTATGCTCAAATGGATGACGCTACCGTCGTGGCAGGCTCTGCCGGGACTGGTGACAGCGGAGAAAGACGCGCGAACCGCCTCCCGCAAGATCGGCAATCCGCTTGTCTCCGTGATGATGCCGGCGTTAGGCAAGATTTTCATTGCCAAAGTTCGCCTCGAACTGAATATCGCCAGCCTGCGCGGCGGCGAGGCACTGCGTCTGCACGCCGCCGCGCACGAGGGGCAACCGCCGGCGAAGTGGAGTGATCTTACTATCGTGCCGCTGCCGCTCGATCCCTACACCGGCAAGGGCTTTGATACCTACTATCAGGTCAAAGACGGTCGCGCCCTCCTGATCGTGCCGCCGCCTCCCGGACAGTCGCCATTGCTGAGCCGTCGTTTTGAACTCGCCGCGAGCCGCTGACACCTCGTTGTCATCATTTATGGAGCATAGGAACATGTACCGATTCATTGTTGCGATACTCCTCCTGACGACGGCTCCCCTCGCCGCCGCCGAGACGAAATTCGACGCGAATCAACTGGCCAAAACCATCGCCCCGTATCTCGACGACCGCACGCTCGCCGTTATCCATGTCGATGTCACACGCTTGGAAGTGAAGTCGCTGGTAGAGGCGTTCGCCCGACTCTCCGGCGGCGATGCACGCGATTTTGACTCCGACCGGAAGCGCTTGGCAATGTTGTTACCCTCGTTTCGCAAGGCCGGCGGTAAGGAGATTTACGTCGTCTTCAGTCTCATCGACCTGATCGATGGTCCCTTCTATGTGGTGCCCATGACGGACGAGGGCAAACCGTTACCAGGCTTCCTTGGCGGTTTGACGAGACAGTCGAACTTGACGGCGGAGAAGATCGGCTCGGCCGTCGTCGTCGCCCCGAAAACGACGGTGGAGCGAATTCGCAAACTCAAGCCGGTTGGCCGGCCGGAACTGGCTCGCGCTTTCACCATCGCTGGCGATGCCGCGGTTCAGGCATGCCTGTTGCCCACGGCCGACGTGCGCCGCGCCCTCGAAGAGATGCTGCCCAAACTGCCGGACGATTTCGGCGGCGGCTCGATCAAGGATTTGACGCGCGGTTTGCAGTGGGCAGCTGCCGGCGTGGATGTGACGCCCGCCGTCCACCTGCGTCTGACGCTGCAAGCTCCGGATGCCGATTCCGCCAGGACGCTGTACGCCGCGCTCGTTCGTTTGTTCAAGGCACTTGCTCGGAATAAGCTGCTCGCCGAGTACGCTCCTCATCTTGATCGCCTTGTGCCCCTGGTGACGCCGGCCGTCGCCGGCGATCGTCTGACGCTGACTCGCGACGAGAAGGAACTGGCGAGTATGATCCGGCCGTTTGTGGCGTTGGACCAACGTAGGCGACGCGAACTGAATCACAACGATCTCGGCAGAATTTTGCGGGCGCTGCACGACTATCACGCGGCGAACAAGCATTTCCCGGCGGTCGCCAACTACGACAAACAGAAGAAACCGCTGCTAAGTTGGCGCGTCCATCTCCTGCCGTATCTCGGCGAGAAGAAGTTATACCAGGAGTTCCATCTCAATGAGCCGTGGGACAGCGAACACAATAAGAAACTCATCGCGCGCATCCCGGCTGTATTTCGCTCCGTCAACCCTCCCCAATTAGTGAAAGAAGGCAAGACGACCTTCCTCGCTCCGCTCGGCGACGCCACCATGTTTCCCGACAAGCGCGGCGTGCGTATCGTCGAGGTCTCTGACGGCACCTCGAACACGATTTTCCTGGTCGATGTCGAAGACGCTCGCGCCGTCGTGTGGACCAAGCCGGAGGATTGGAAGTACGATCCGGCGGATCCATTCAAGGGACTGGCATTGCGCGCGCGGGGTTACGTTGTGGGCTTCGTGGACGGCTCGGTATCGGTGTTGTCGAAGAACATCGCCAAGGAAACATTGCAGGCGCTATTCACGCGCAACGGCGGGGAGGTGGTTAACTGGCCGTGAGGCTGCACCTAATGGAAGGACGGAAACGGGCTGGCGAATCCGGGCGGCAACCCGGTACGATGCCGGTGGATTTCTAAGATGCGAGGATGGAGATATGCCCGCTACAACAACCCACCAGGCACCCCATCTCGTTGTCGAAGTAATGTCTCCTGGTGAGAGCTGGAGCAAGATTCTTCGTCGAATCTCCCACTTTCTCGACGGAGGTGTCGAAATAGTTTGGCTGGTCGATCCAGAAGACCGTTGCATCACGATCTACCGCCCAAACAGTCACCCGGAGGTTCTCGACGGGAATGATGAATTGATCGGCGATGGTGCGCTGCCGGACTTTCGCTATCGCGTGGCGGATTTCTTCTTCATGCCGGAACAAGCGAATGGGGGCGATGCACTGACCGCCTCGTCGTGATGATTTCGCCGCTTGCGGCTTAGCGTTTCGCTATGTCACGCTAAGCCGCAAGCTGCGGACTTATCCCGCCGCCTTGCGTTCTTCCTGCAACTGATTCAGCTTGTTGTACATCGTCTTGAGGCTGATTCCCAACTCGGCGGCGGCTGCCGTCTTGCTGCCGTTGTGTTTATCCAGCACGCGCAAAATGTGTTCCATCTCCAGCTCGCGCAGCGTTCGACCCGTCGCATCGGTGGACGTAGGCGCGGGCGAAGCCGGCACCGTGCCCGCCGCCAGGCTGAGCCGTGACGTACCACCGCCCGAATGACTGCGCACCGAGTGCGGCACATGCTCCGGCAAAATCTTGCCGCCGCCGGCCAGGATGTAGGCGTGTTCCATCACGTTGGCCAACTCGCGGACGTTGCCGTCCCATTCGTGTTCGAGCAATACGTCGATAACTTCGGGCGTAAGCAAATCGGCCACCTGCTCGGCCGGCCGGCGCGCGGCGCGGGACAGTAAGTGACGGGCCAATTCCGGGATGTCCTGCCGGCGTTCGCGCAGCGACGGCAGACGCACCTCGAAGGTGTTGATGCGAAAATACAGATCCTCGCGGAACTCTTCCTCGCGGATCATGGCGCGCAGATCGCGGTTGGTGGCGCATAGCACACGCACATCGGTGCGGAACGGTTCGGTATCCCCGACGCGGCGAATCTCGCCCGATTCCAGGAAGCGCAGCAGCTTGACCTGAATGTTCTTGTTCAGTTCGCCGACTTCATCGAGGAACAGCGTGCCGCCGTTGGCCACCTCGAACAGTCCCTTGTGATCGCGGTCGGCACCCGTGAAGGCGCCCTTGCGATGGCCGAATAGCTCGCTCTCGACGAGATGCTCGGCCAAAGCGCCGCAGTTGACCGGCACGAAAGGCATGTCGCCGCGCTTGCTCTTTTGCATGAGCGTACGCGCGGCCAACTCCTTACCGGTGCCGGTTTCGCCGAGGATGAGTACGGTCGATTCGGTGGGGGCCACGGTGTCGATGAGACGATGGACGGCGGCCATGGCCGGCGATTTGCCGACGAGAATCGTTGGTCCCTCGGCGGCTTGCACGCGCGTTTGCAGCGCGATATTTTTATGTTTCAGTTCGCGCTTCTCGGCCACCTTGCACAGCACGGCTTCGATCTGAGCCAGCTTGCAGGGCTTGGTGATGTAGTCCAGCGCTCCCAGGCGCACGGCTTCGATGGCCGTCTCCATGGTGGCGTGGCCGGTCATCACGATGGCCTCGGTGTCGGGGCTGACCTTCTTGAGATGCTCCAGCACTTCGATGCCGGTCATGCCGGGCATGCGCAAATCGAGGATGGCCACGTCGAAGGTGCTTTTTTCCAGGACTTTCAGAGCGGTTCGACCATCGGGGCAGACGGTGACTTCGTGCCCCAGACGCGGTAGCTCGGAGCGCATGAACTCTTGCAGCGGTTTTTCGTCATCGACGAAAATCACGCGCAGACTACGATGCGTCTCCACACGATCGCGGGCCGAGGCCCGGCTGAGAGTGTTGTCTGTCATGGCTTCCGTTCGTTACTGAGTGACCATCCTTGGCCACGCGCCTCTTGCTTCTATCCGCCTTTCTTCCCTCTCCCCTGTACTCGGGGGAGAGGGAAGAAAGTTCCTAGGCCGCGCGTACCTGGGCCAACCGTGGCGCGGCTTGCTCGTCGCCCTTGACCGGGTCCGCGCTCGGCCCCGGCAGCATGGACGATTCCTCCGGTGCATTGATGGGCAGACGCACGATGAAGGTACTCCCCTGGTTGGGGCCGGGACTGGTCGCCTCGATCTCGCCGCCGTGCTGCGTGATGATGCGATGCGTGATTGTCAGACCCAAGCCCGTGCCCTTGCCCGTTCGGCTGCGCGTATAGAACGGCTCGAAGATGTTCTCCAGCACTTCCTGATTCATGCCGCAGCCGTCGTCGGTGAATTGCAGCTCCGCCATGTCGGCGCGCTGGTTCAAGCGAATCGTGAGGCGACCGCCCTCCTCCATGCTGTCCAGCGCGTTGACGACCAGATTGAGTACCACCGACTTGATCTCCTCACTGTTGACCCAGGCGGCCAGCGGCGCCCCGCCCGCCAACCGATCGGCGCTCATCTCGAAGCTGATTTCCTTACCGCGATGATTCGGCAAGTGCTGCGTCACATCGAGAACCATCTGCACCAAATCGCGCAGGTCCGTCTTTTCGCGACGGCGTTCACCGGGCCGACTGAAAGCCAACAGACGCTCGGTGATGTTCTTGCAGCGGAACGCTTCCTCCTGGATCATCTTCAAATACTTGCTGAAAATCTCCTGATCTTCGTTGGGGCGGCCGGTCGCGCGCTGTTGACGGAGCAAATCGTTGAGGCGTGCTTCCAGCGCCTCGCTGCAAAAGGCGATGCTGGCCAGCGGATTATTGATCTCGTGCGCCACGCCGGCGGCCAAAAAGCCGACACTGGCCAGCCGCTCCGAACGCACCAGCTGCCGGCTGCGCTCGTTGACCTGACGGGCCAAATCGCTGTACAGATCATGCAGACGCTGCATCATGTTGTTGAAGGCGGTGGCGAGGTCTTCCATTTCATCGCCGCTATGCACCTCAATGCGATGATCGAAGTCGCCCTTGGCGACCCGTGCAACACCAGCCTCCAGATCGCGGATGGGATGGAACACCCAGGCGTAGAACGAACCGAACACGCCGCATACCAACAAGAGACCGACAATGCTGGCCAAGCCGGCGATCCAGGCCGTGACCTGATAATTGCGCCGCGAGCGATCGATGCGTTTATGCATTCCTTGATGGATAAGGTCGCACAGATCGTCGGCGTCGAGTTCGATTTCTCGCATCCTCGTCTTCCGTTCGAGATCCTCCCGGTTGTTGACTTTCACATCGCCCTCTAACGGGAACATCTCGACTTCAATCTGCTTGGGCGGCTTCTGTTCATTCAGTGCGCGGTTCATCGTCTGGAACGCCTCGCGCATTTTGCCGATCAGGGCGGCGGCTTGTTCGGTGTTGGTCAAATCGGGAGTATGACCGCCCGCCTCGTGCAGATCGGTCTCGAAGTCATCAAGGAGTTTGTTCGCTACCTTGATCGCCTCGGGTAGCGTGGTGGCTCGCGGTCTCTTACGCGGTGCCTCGCTGCCATCGCCGGGCAGCGGCGGCAGCCCGGGAACGTCGGGCGTCTCCATCTCGGGGCGAGCCTGTTCGTTTCTCCGTGCCAGTCGGTGCGTCTCGTCCAGTCGTGTAAGATCGCTGACGGCGCTCTTGAATTCCTCAGCCAATTTCAGCTGCGAGGTCTTGATACGCAGGCTGTTCATGTCGAGGTAGTAGGACCACAGACCGAAGACGGTGCCGCCCAGCAACAGGGCCATGGTCGCCACGACCAGGCCAAGTCCGAGCATCAGCTTATGGCGAATCCGCCATCGTGGGGCCACACCCGTCTCCTCTCACGGACCGTCACCAGCCCGACGTGGTTTCGGAGACATCCTCGTCCCCAAAACCCCGGTATCCTGCGGCTGGCGCTGCCCGGCATCTGAAGCACGGGGACTCTACCACAAGTCGTTTTGCGAGTGGAGAGCAACTTTCAGACATCGGCCCCGCGCGAGCTTGCCCAGATCGTCATGCTTGCCGCACTTTACTCTGCCAGCCTACAGCGCCAGTAAGGGACTTCCCTTACTGGCGCTGTAGGCTGGCAGAGTAAGGTTGCTCACTTCGATTTCGACCGCGCATCGACATCGTCCGGCGGCAATTTCTTCTCGAACTGGTTTTCGTCCTTGAGTTCTTTTTTGAGTCGATACATCTCCGCTTTGAGCGTCTTGACCGTCTCGGCATACGCGGGATCGGCGTAGACATTCTTCATCTCACGCTGATCTTTTTGCAGATCGAACAGTTCCCACTGATTGATTTTGTTGAAATAGATGAGTTTGTAGCGCTCGGTACGGATGCCGTAGTGCGGCTGAACTTTGTGGTGCATGGGATAGTGGTAATAGCGATAGTACATGGCCGTTCGCCAATCCTTGGGCTGTTCGCCTTTCAGCAGCGGCAGAAAACTCCGGCCCTGCATATCGGCGGGCGTCTTGAGTCCGGCGGCGTCCAGCAGTGTCGGCGCGAAGTCCACGTTGAGGATAATGCGATCACTCACCGTACCCGGCTTGACTGCGCTCGGCCAACGCGCCAAAAACGGCATACGCAGCGATTCCTCGTACATGAAACGCTTATCGAACCAGTTGTGATCGCCGAGGAAAAAGCCCTGATCCGAGGTGTAGATGACGAGGGTGTTTTCCGTCAGACCATTCTTATCGAGATAGTCGAGCAGCCGGCCGACGTTATCGTCCACGGAGGCGACGCAGGCCAGGTAATCGCGCATGTAGCGTTGATATTTCCACTTCTTGAGCTTCTGGCCGGCCAGTCCCGCCGGCGGTTTCTGTTTGAGATCGCCGGGCGTAAGATCGCGGTCGATGCGCATGGTCGCCTCGCGAGCCGCGTCGGAGCGCGTAGCGTAGTCGTCGTTGAAAGTGTCCGGTTCCGGCACCTGCACGTTCTCCCATTGTTTGCGGTGTTTCTCGTCCGGCTGCCAAGGACGATGCGGCGCCTTGTGATGGCACATGAGAAAGAACGGTTTGTCCTTCGGACGGTTTTTCAGAAAGTCCAGCGAGAAGTCGGCGATGAGATCGGTGCAGTAGCCGGTGTGCTTCTTGCGACCGTCCGGGGTAAGGAAAACCGGATTGTGATACAGCCCCTGACCGGGGAGGATATTCCAGTAATCGAAGCCGGTCGGTTCGCCGCCGAGATGCCATTTGCCGATCATGCCGGTGTGATAGCCGGCGGCTTGCAGATATTTAGCGAGCGTCGGCTGGCTGCCGTCGAAGCGATTGAAAACCGGCACACCATTCAAGTGAGCATATTTACCCGTGAGGATGGCCGCCCGGCTCGGCGTGCAAATCGCGTTGGTGGCGAAGCAATTGTTGAAGCACATACCTCCCTTGGCGATGCGGTCGATGTTCGGCGTTTTGTTGATCTTGCTGCCATAGGCGCTGATGGCGTGGGCGGCGTGGTCGTCCGCCATGATGTACAGAATGTTGGGTCGTTTCTCCGCCGACCGCAGCGGTGGGCTAAAGACGATCGGGGTCAGGCATAGTCCGAGGACGAGAAAGAAGGTTCGCATGGTGAAGGTTCTCCTGAAGGAGGGTACTACCGGCATCTGTTGCACGATCATCCTCTGCCGCGAAAGGACATTCAACTCTTTTTCCTCAATCGCAACCGCTAAGCCATCGGCCAAGCTTTCCAGCCTGACGCTGGCTGGCGAAACTAGGCGATGGTACACTCAATCCCAACTAACGAGCTGTAGCCGCATGGAATAGGTCCCGCTTGCCGAGCGGGACCTGTTGGGGCAAGGTCCCGCTCGGCAAGCGGGACCTACCTCATGGCGTTCGGGCTTCTAACTAGGCGACGGACACGACCGGGAACAACCGCGATGTCAATTAAAGATTTGAAGATAGGAATAATTGTATTATTCATCGGAATGAGCCGCGTTTCCCTCTATGGCGAACCGGCGAAGCCGGGAGCGCTGGATGTCGAACCGGAAGACCTGCGCCCCGGACTGGTGGCGCACTATCGCTCGCTGGCGGACAAGGATGCGACCCTATACCGCATCGAGGTCAAGCCAGCCTTCCATCTCGGCCATTCGAGTCCGCATCCGCGTATTCCTCCTGGACCGTTCGAGGTTGTCTGGACCGGGGTGCTGAACCTCACGGATCCAGCGCCGTTGACATTCGATGCCTACACCTGCGGCGAGGTGACGATGGAGGTGGATGGCGTCATCGTGCTTCAGGGACGTGGAAACAAGGAAACCGCACACATAAAATCCAAAAAAACTCTCCAACGTCCGCAAGGATTGTATCGGCTGCGGATTCGATACCGTTCGTTGGTTGACCAGCCGGCCCGGTTACAAATCGGCTGGCAGGGCCGCACCTTCACGCGCGAGCCGCTGCCGGCCTGGCAACTCAAACACCTGGCCGTGGACCTGACTGCCGACGCGCGGCAAGATCAGCTGGCCGAGAAGGGACGGATGGCCGTGGGCCGATTCGGTTGCGCCCGCTGTCACCGCGGCGCGTTCCCCGGCATCGCCGACGCGCCGCCCGGACCTTCGCTGGCAGACGCGCGACGGCGGATCAATCGTGGCTGGCTCCTCGATTGGCTGGAGTCTCCAACGAAGCTACGTCCCGACGCCCGAATGCCGGCGCTCTTTGCCTCGGAGCGCAAGGGATTCGTGGAACGCTGGCTCATCACCGAGTACCTTCTCGGCTCTCCGGCCGGCAAACGCTCGACAGACAGCGCCGGCGATCATCGGCTGGGCCGGCGCGCTTTCATCAGCATCGGCTGCGCCGCTTGCCATTTTCTGCCCGATGGGGAGCGCTCCTCCCAAGCGGATTCTGGGCGGACGCCGTTGATCGGCTTGAACGATCGCCTGCCGGTCGAAGATCTGGCCGCCTTTCTCAGCAACCCACACGGCCGCTATCCCGATGGCCGTATGCCGCGCCTGCCGATGTCTCCCGACATGGCCCGCGACATCGCCGCCTACCTGTCGATGTGGTCGAAGCCAACTCAAAAGGACGAGGCAATGAAACCGCCGACCGCTGAGGAAATTACTGCGGTATCGCGCCGGCTGGGCGTGCGTGGCGTCGCCGCTGCGGGGGCCGCGCTTCTCCGCGAAAAGCGCTGTGCCCAGTGCCATCCGGGACTCGGAGAAAGCACCCCGGCTGATATTCCGATAAAGGCGATCGACGATAGCCGAGGATGTCTCTCCGGTCAATCCCTGCCGCATTTCACCGTGGATGCCCCAGCGCGAAAAGCGCTCGCTGTTTATCGGACGGTCGCCGTCCGTGAGAACCACCCCTCGCCGTTTGCGAGCCGGCAACGGCTGCTTGATCGTCTCGGCTGCGTCCGCTGTCACCAGCGCGACAGTGATCGACCACCGCCCATCGAGACCATTGGTAGCACGCTCGGCGGCGCTTGGCTGACGTATATGCCGTTTCAGCGGACGCCGCGCCTCACGTATCCGCATCAAAAATTCACCCGCGCGCATCTGCTCGCGGCGATCCGCGAAGGCGTCACGGGGTTGCGTCCGGAGCGCTATTCGTATCGCATGCCGTCCTTCGGCCATGACGCCGAGGCCATTGTCCAGGCGCTCGCCGAGGGCGACGGCGAACTGCTGGCAGGCCCGGAGGCGACGGAGCGCCCGCCGGCCGATCCGACGCTTGGCTCGCTGATGGGGCCGCGTCTCGTTGGATTTCAGGGCTATGCGTGTGTGTCGTGTCACGTCTGGAAGGGGCAGACTTTATCCGAGTCGGATCCCGGTGCGGTGGGCACGGAGTTGACGCGCGTAGCCGGGCGCATCCGCCGCGATTGGTTCGATCGCTATCTCGATGGCCCGGCTCGTTCGCACCCCGGCACACCGATGCCGAGCATCTTCACCAAGGGGCAGCCGGCCAGTCTGTCTTCCGTCCTCGATGGCGACGCGCGCAAGCAGAAGGACGCCCTGTGGAGCTATTTCGCTCTGGGCAAGGATGCGCCCAGTCCCAAGCCGCCGCCGCCGATGCCGGTGGCCGCGCCGGAGAAGGGCGAGGCACCACTCATCGCCCAGGTTCCCATTCGCCTGCTCGATGGCACAACCATCGAGAGCCTGTGCATCCTCTACGATAGTCACGATCTAATGGTCTATGATGTCGGGGCCGGAGCGCTGCACAGCGGCTACACCGGAGCGGAAATTCTGCGCGGTGTACAGGGCCGGTTGCGGACGTTTGAGGTGTCCGGCACGGCCATCGGCACCGGCTTCCGTGCCGATCCATCGCTGCAACTCATCGGGGCAGGTAAACCCGAAGTCCCCACGGAGCGAACCTTTCGCGGCTACGACCGACTGCCGGATGGTGTGCGCATCCGCTGGCAAGCTATTTTTCATGTCTGCAAAGTAGAAATTATCGAAACGCTACGATTACGTATCGAACAAGGGAAACGCCGTTTGCTCCGCGAATATCGACTCACCGGCGTTCCTCCGTCTCACTCCGTGCAACTGCGTAGCCGCGTCCCGCTGGCCGTGGAGATCACATCTTCCATTGGGAAGGCCGAGGGCGTCACGAAAGACGGCGTTTTCCGCACGGTCCTGAGTCCCGATAAGGAGGGCATCGCCGCTGCCGTCGTCAAATACACTCTTCCCGCTGCCGCGGTGCCGCCGGTTGTCAAGCGAACCCTCCTCGTCGATGCGGAGAAGATTGAAGGCACGCGAGAGCGTCCCGGTTATCGCGCGATCCTCTATCCTCGCCCGAAGACCATTTCCGGCGAGGATCGCGTCATGCCGGGGGCGCTGGCGGTTGATCCAAAAAATGGCCGGGTGTTCGTGGCCTCCATGAAAACCGGCGAAATCCTCGTCCTGCGCGATCCGACCGATGACGGCAAAAAGGCCCACTTCGACAACTACACCCGCGGCCTCTTTCAGGAAGCCTTCTCGATGCTCGCTGAGCCGGACGCCCTGTATGTGCTGCACCGCCGCAATCTGACTCGCATCGTCGATAGCAACGGCGATGGCGTGGCGGATCGCTTCGACCGCGTTGCCGCTCTGCCGCACGGCATCGCCGGCACCTACGACTATGGCTACGGCCTGGTGCGCGACAAAACCGGTGCTTTCGTCTTCAGCTACGCTCCCTATGCCAACAGACACCTACCCGGCTCCGGTGGCGCGCTGCGTCTCGTTCCCGGACAGAAGCCGCGCGAGATCGGCTTCGGCTTTCGCAATCCCCTGGGCTGGTGCAGCGGTCCCCAAGGCGAAATTTTCTTCACCGATAATCAAGGCGAATGGGTGGCGACGAACAAGCTCTGTCATCTGACGGAAGGCCGCTTCTACGGTTTCTCCAATCCGGCGCAGCGACACCATGCGACGAAGCCGTTCGGCAAGCCGGCCCTTTGGATTCCCTACGCCTGGGCGAAATCGGTCAACGGCGTCACCTACGATCGCAGCGGCGGCAAGTTCGGGCCGTTCGCCGGCCAATTCTTCCTTGCCGATTTGATGTTCGGCGGCGGCATCCTTCGGGCCAACGTCGAGAAGGTGAACGGCGAATATCAGGGAGCGTGCTTTCCCTTCTGGGATCGCGGCCTGCTGGGGCCGCTGACGCTGGCATTCGATCCCCAAGGGCGTCTGTGGGTCGGCGGCATCACCGAGCCGGGCTGGATGGCCCAGCCCGATCGCGGAGCGCTATTCCGCATCGACTTCACCGGCCGGATACCATTTGAGATGAAGTCGATCCACGTTCTACCACATGGCTTCCGCATCGTCTTCACGGAGTCTGTCGCGCCGTCAACGGCTCAGAATCGCGCTTCCTATCAGATTGACCACCACCGTTACGAATATACGGGAGCCTATGGCTCGCCCGAATTGGACCGCACGCGACTGGCCATCGAGCGCGTCGAACTGTCGCCGGATGGCCGCAGCGTCGATGTGATTACCGTTCCGCTGGTCAAGGACCGCGTTTACATGATTCAGGCGCGAGGAGTGCGATCGGCGAAGGGAGGAATACTCGTGCATCCCGTGGGGGCTTACACTTTGAATGAGATACCCGCCGACAAGTAGTGACTTCGGCTGATAAGATGGAGTATTACTGACAGCTGCGCTCGAAACTAAACTTTTCGTCCTCCCAAGGACAGCCCGGCGGCGGCGAAGAACGATTGAATCAGTCGCGGTTTCTGCCTCAAGCGGCCCACAGCGAGGTCAAATTCCAGATGCAACTCCTCCA
>DATNCY010000236.1:0-45083 GCA_035553375.1 Gemmataceae bacterium | reverse complement strand
CAATTCCACCTTCACCCAGGAGGTCAAAGCCGGCGATATTCGCGTGCGCAAGGAGACGGGCGGCGGCACCCTCTACGACATCGGCATTTACTGCATCAACGCCTCGCGTTATCTCTTCCGAGCCGAACCCACCGAAGTTCTCGCGATTTGCGCGAATAACGGAGAGGAGCGCTTTCGTGAAGTCGAGGAAATGGCCAGCGCCATCCTGCGTTTCCCTGGTGATCGCGTGGCCGCTTTCACCTGCAGTTTCAGCACCGCGCCGGTATCCTCCTATCGCGTGGTCGGCAGCAAGGGCGACCTGCGTTTGGATCCGGCCTACGATTTCGTCGGCGATCTCAAGCACTATCTGACCCTCGACGGCAAGACGAAAGAGGCCAAGTTTTCGCAGCGTGACCAGTTCGCGCCGCAGTTGCTCTACTTCTCCACTTGCGTCCTCAAGGGCGAAGACCCAGAACCGTCGGGGCTGGAAGGATTGGCCGATATTCGCATCATCCGCGCCTTGTACCAGTCGGCTCAGACCGGCCAGCCGGTGCGGCTGGCCGCCTTCGATCCAGGCCGGCGACCGACTCCTGAGCAGCAGATGAAGCGGCCGGCGGTCAAGAAACCCGACTTGGTCAACGCCAGTTCTCCCTCGGGCAGTTCCTAATAGCTTCACCATGAGGAACAAGGTGCGAAATGGATAGACAGAAAGCAATGTTGATCGCTGGTGTCGGCCTGGCCTCCTGGCTCACCTATCGCATGCACCGGGCGCGAACGGCTTTCCGCTTCCACGGAAAGACGGTGTTCATCACAGGCGGAACTCGTGGCTTGGGACTGGTTATCGCCCGCCAGTTGGCGAGCGAAGGAGCCAATCTCGTTGTGTGCGCGCGCGATCCTGAAGAGGTCCAGCATGCCCGCGACGACCTCTCTCAACGCGGCGTTCGAGTGCTGGCTCAGACGTGCGACCTGCGCTTTCGCGATGGCGTCCGCGATTTCGTGGAGGACGCCCGGCGGCACTTCGGCGCGATCGACGTACTCATTAACAACGCCGGTATCATCTCCGTCGGTCCCGTCGAGACGATGACGTTGCAAGATTTTCACGATGCGATGGCGATCAATTATTTCGCCGCCTTGCACACCATTCTCGAAGTGATGCCGGAGATGCGAGCGCGGCGTGAGGGGCGCATCGTCAATGTCACCTCGATCGGCGGCAAAGTGAGTGTGCCGCATTTGTTGCCCTACAGTGCGAGCAAGTTCGCCCTGGTCGGTTTGTCCGAAGGCTTGCGTGCGGAACTGGCCAAAGACGGAATCGTCGTGACCACCGTTTGCCCCTTCCTGATGCGTACCGGCAGTCCACGCAATGCCTCCTTCAAGAGCCAGCACCGGGCGGAATACGCCTGGTTCACCGTTTCCGACTCGATCCCTGGTATCGCGATGAGCGCGGAGCGCGCTGCCCGCAAAATCCTTGACGCTTGCCGCCACGGTGATGCGGAAGTCGTTCTATCGCTGCCGGGGAAACTGGCGGCATGGGTTCACGGCATCGCGCCGGGGTTGGTGTCGGATGTAAGTGGTTGGGTGAATCGTTTCCTGCCGGGGCCGGGAGGTATTGGCAGCCAAAGCGCCTTCGGTTGGGAGAGCGAATCGACGCTTGCGCCTTCGTGGCTGACCGCGCTCACGGAGCGAGCGGCTCGCGACAATAACGAGATGGGACTTCCTTTACAGGCTGCAAAATGAGCCGCTTGCGGCTTAGCGTTCGCACACGCTAAGCCGCAAGCGGCTCGTGCTGAGCGAATCTCACGGGGCTGATGCCCCCTGCTCGGAAATCTACCCAACCATCTTGGCGGGATCGACAAGGCGATCAAACTCCTCTACCGATATTGAACCGCTGGCAACGGCCGCCTCGCGCAGAGTAATGTTGTCCGCGAGCGCTTTGTGAGCGATGGCGGCCGCGCGATCATAGCCGAGGACGGGACTCAGCGCCGTGACGAGCATCAGAGAGCGACCAAGCATTTCATCCACCCGCTGCCGATCAACCTCAATCCCCTCCACACAGTAGATGCGGAACTTCTCGCACATGTCGCCGAGTAATCGAATACTCCGCAATATATTGTGGGTTAAAAGGGGGCGAAAAGTGTGTAATTCAAAATTGCCCATCGCGCCGGCGAAGCCGACCGCCGCGTCGAATCCCATGACCTGAATGCAGATCATCAGCATCGCCTCGGCCTGCGTCGGATTCACTTTGCCCGGCATGATGGACGAACCCGGCTCGTTCTCCGGGAGAATCAACTCGTGCAGACCGCAGCGCGGACCGGAGGCGAGCCAGCGAATATCGTTGGCGAACTTCATCAGCGCCGCCGCGAGGCCGCGCAACGCGCCGTGTGTCGCCACGATGGCATCGGTCGCAGCCAGGGCCGCGAACTTGTTCGGCGCCGTAACGAACGGCAGCCCCGTGTACTCGGCGATCTTCGCCGCCGCCGCTTCACCGAAACCCGGCGGCGCATTCAGTCCCGTGCCGACGGCCGTGCCGCCTAGCGCCAACCGATACAGGCCGGGAAGCGTAGCGCGGACGCGATCAAGCGCGTCATCGAGTTGGGCGACATAGCCGGACCATTCCTGACCCACCGTAAGAGGAACCGCGTCTTGCAAATGCGTGCGGCCAATCTTGATGATGCCGGCGAACTGCCGGGCTTTGGCCGCGATGACCTCGCGCAGCGTCGTGACGGAAGGCAGCAAATGCCGATGCAGTTCCCGCGCGGCGGCGAGGTGCATGGCTGTCGGAAACGTGTCATTGGATGATTGGCTTTTGTTGACATCGTCGTTGGGGTGGATGGGGCGTTTGCTCCCGAGGGTGCCGCCGGCGAGTTGGATCGCTCGGTTGGCGATAACCTCATTGACGTTCATGTTCGTTTGCGTGCCGGAGCCGGTTTGCCAAACGTACAGCGGAAACTCGCGGTCGAGTTGGCCGGCGATGACCTCCTCGGCGACGCGCGCGATCAGTTGAGCTTTCCAGGGCGGCAGGAGTTTCTCGGCGGCGTTGACCTGCGCCGCCGCCTTCTTGATGAAGCCGTAGGCATGATAAACCGCCATCGGCATGCGTTCCTCGCCAATGGCGAAGTGCATCAGCGAGCGCTGCGTCTGCGCCCCCCAGTAATGCTCCGCCGGCACCGCGATGTCGCCCATTGAGTCCGATTCCATGCGCGTACCCGTTTGTCCCGTGCCGATTGGCAGATCGAGAATCGGCGGCGCGGGCGTCTTGCTACCGTGTGTCATGGGGATCTCCAATCTTCCTTGCCAGCCTGCGGCGCAAGCAAGGACAATCAAACCCCTTGCCGGCGCCGCGGGCTGGCAAGAACTACGGACGGCATCTCGTTTGCGTTTTATCGTCCATCGCCCTGGAGTTGCCGTCATTGGCGAGGAGCCATGCGTTTCTTCAAGAGTCCGTTGTGGTCGCGTCTCACCACGATTGCCTGGCCCTTCTTCGTCTCCGAGGCGTGGCACAAGGCGATCGGCGCGCTTGTCATTCTGATTGTCTTGTTGCTGGCGGTCAACGGGCTGAATATCGGCATCAGCTACATCATGCGCGACTTCATGACCGCGCTTGAGCAAAAGCACGCCGCGCGTTTTTACACCTTCGGCGGCCTGCTGGCGGGGGTGTTCGCCATTGCCGCTATCGGCGAAGCCTTCTCGTATTTCACCGAACAACAGCTGGGGCTGGTTTGGCGCGAATGGCTGACGCGACGGCTGCTCGATCGCTATCTGGCGAACCGTGCCTACCATCGTTTAACCTCCAATCATGCCATCGACAACCCCGATCAACGCATCAGCGAAGACACCAAGACCTTTACCACCTCAAGCCTGTCCTTTATCGTTTTGATCCTCAATGGCCTGTTAACGCTGGTTGCTTTTTTGGGCGTGCTGTGGTCGATCACGCCCTGGTTGGTCCTGGCGGCCATACTCTACGCTGCGGCCGGCTCGTTGGGCACGATCCTGCTGGGGCGGCGCTTGGTGCCGCTCAATAATCAGCAGTTGCAGAAGGAGGCCGACTTTCGTTTCGGCCTTGGCCGGGTCCGCGAACACGCCGGCTCGGTGGCCCAACTGAGCGGCCACGGCGGCGAAAAGAACCAACTGTTAAGCAAGTTTAACGCCTTGGTCGAAAATTTTCGCGCTATCATCCGCGTGACCCGCAACGTCGGCTTCTTCACCAAGGAATATAATTATCTTATTCAAATCATTCCTGCGATGGTTGTCGCCGCTCTGTATATCCGCGGTCAGGTGCAGTTCGGGGCGATCGCGCAGTCGGCGATGGCGTTCGGTCAAGTTATGGGAGCCTTCTCGCTCATCGTGACGAAGTTTCAGGAATTATCCACCTTCGCCGCGGTCACGCATCGTCTGGGTAGCATGTGGGAGGCGACGGAGTCGGCCGAGGAAGCCGCGCCCGCCGGCGCGGCCGAGGAACATCCGGCCGAAGTGCAAGGCCCCGCCCACATCGAGAGGGGAACCGATAATCATCGCGTGGTGTATGAGAAGCTGACGCTGTGGAGTCCCAAAGACAAGCGAATACTCCTCCGCGATCTGTCGCTGGAAGTGCCCGAGGGACAGCGAATGATCGTCACGGGACCTAACGGTTCCGGCAAGACGGCCCTTTGTCTCGCCACGGCTCGACTCTGGGGTCAGGGACAGGGGAAAGTCATCACGCCGCCCGCGGACCACATTAAGTTCCTGCCCCAGCAGGTGTACACCGCGTCGGGGTGTTTGCGCGATTTGCTTCTGTATGGTCTGGATCAGGGAGATATTTCCGACGACCGGATTCGCGGTGCCTTGAGGGACGTGGGCCTTGAGGGGTTAGCCCGGCAAGCGGGTGGACTGGACATCGATTGGGATTGGCCGAATGTCCTCTCCAGCGGAGATCAGCACGCCCTGGCCGTCGCCCGTCTTCTGTTGGTTCAGCCGCGCTTCGCCGTGCTGGATGGCGCTCCCTGGGCGCTGGAATCGGCACATCTGGAACGTCTCTATGAGGCGCTCGCCGGCACTTCCATCACCTACATCACCGCCGGCGGTCCATCCCTCCTTCTTCCTTTCCACGATTTATGGCTTGAACTATTGGGCGGCGGTAAGTGGCGCGTGAGACAGACGGACATGCCAGACGATGAAAACGCGGCGGTCCCTGAAGGCGTGTCCACACACGGGCAAAAATAGCTATTAAAGAGATGTAAAATGTGCCCGATACGCATTCGCGTCGGTAGGAGCGGAAAGGCTGTCATCCATGCGGTCGCACAGCCATCTGAGGGACGTGATCGTGGATGGCGTTGAGGAGTTCTTGAACCTCGAAGGGTTTGCGAACGTGATAGACGGCATCCACGGTGGAAGCAAAACTGGCGGCGGAAACGACAATGACGGGAATGGAGGCGAGGGCGGGGTCGCGCTTCTGCTCCCGACGAAATTGCTCGCCGTCGAGTACCGGCATCATCACGTCGAGCAAGATGAGCGACGGACGAGCGCCCGAGCGAAGAAAATCGAGAGCTTCTTGCCCATTGGTTGAACAATCTACCTGATAGCCTTCCCACTCCAGGACCATCTGAATAGCTCGGCGAACAATCTCATCGTCCTCAACAAGTAAGATGCTTCTGCCTGTGTCCGGCTGCGAACTCATGGATAACCTCATGCGGGGCGATTAATCGGGATGCGGTTCTTGGCCGCGTCGTCTGGGAGCCTCCTCGTGGGAGCATGTTGTTATGACCCGCGGAAACTCGTGTCTCCTTTAACTCTTGCAGTTTCTTCGCCAAATCTTCGGAAGAGGCGGCCTTTTCCTCGATTATGGTTATTCCCAGACAGCAACTCATGTGCCGAGTGCGGCATTCTCCCATTTGCCGCACCTCATCCGTGCTATGCTCACGACTCGATCGACGCTCCATGCGCACGCTTCTGCACCGAACTGTTCATATGTCTTCTCATTGTGGCGAGGCCGCGATTGAACCGACTGCGTGAATTATTGCCTGGGGAATAAAAAAATATCGGGGGGCGTTGACAGATCATAGACTGCCCTCTAACGTGGAATGTTAACTCCTCTCCTGATTTCGGCTATGGCAGCCGTCCCGTGTGGGTGTCACACGGCGGGGGCTTGGTTTTTCTCTGGAAGAGAAGTGGATGCCATGCTGACCCTCGAACAAAATCCTCTCAACTATCCCATCGCTGCCCCTCCCAAAAACATGCGCCCGGAGAAGATCGCGGAATTGGCCGAAGCGAATCTCCACCACGAACCCTATCTGGTCTTGCGCAACGTCAAGTGCGAATATCGGGAGGGGGTTCTAACGCTGGATGGTTGTCTGCCCAGCTACCACCTCAAGCAAGTGGCACAGACCGCTGTCGCCTCAGTCCCTGGGGTGGAACACATCGACAACCAGATTAAAGTCGTATCCACTCAACAATAAGAAACGCGAATCGAATAGGGAGTCGGGCGTTCGCTCCCCCGTGCATCCGGTTCAGGGCGTGTCCAAGAATAATTTCCGGATAAATCCCTGCCAGCCCGCAGCGCCAGCAAGCGAACGACTTTCCCTTGCTGGCGCTGCGGGCTGGCAGGGATTTTACGCGGCTTGCACCCGGACAGCGGAGGACGGCGTCTTCTGGAGGGCTTCGGCGGCGAGGCGGCGGACGGTCTCATCCTCGTCGTGCAGGGCATACAGCAAGGATGGCAACGCCTCGGCAACTTCACGGACGAGGGAGCCAAGCGTCAAGGCGGCAAGCCTGCGGTCACGCACATCATCGGCTTTCAACAATTCTCGCAGCCTTGGCAGAGCTTGATCCGCCTTCGCTCCCATTTCTGACAGAAGCACTCCAGCGTGGACCCGCACATCGAACGCCGGATCGCTCAGGCGTTCGATGAGTGTTGCGACGAACAAGTCTTCCCTAGCCGGCATTGAGAGAACCTCCGCGTTGGGATGAGGCTACATATCGAGTAGCATCGGCCCAACGATCGTTCGATCTTGAGCCGGCGATGGCCGTTCGGCGGCGAAAGCCACTTGCGAGGGAGCAGAAGATCGGTTGCGGCGAGTTTGCGGCCCCTCCGCGAATCCATTCGATTACTTGCCTTCCCTCCCTTTCTTGCCGCCCG
This sequence comes from Gemmataceae bacterium, assembly GCA_035553375.1. Taxonomy (GTDB): domain Bacteria; phylum Planctomycetota; class Planctomycetia; order Gemmatales; family Gemmataceae; genus JAJPHU01. The sequence continues at coordinate 37,996 of DATNCY010000236.1, read as the reverse complement.
ATTTACCTTGCAACTCCTTGATCTCGCGAATCCAGATGTTGCGGAAGCGAACGGGGTTGCCGTGGTACATCAGCACGATCGGCTGTTTCTCCGCGTGCTTGCTGTACGCGGTCGGGCGATCGAAGAAGGTGTTGCCCAGAACTTCGGTATGATTTTGCACCAGTACGCCGTTGTGCAGAAGGGTCACATACGCTGGCGTGCCAACCTTGCCGTCTTTATCGAACCGCGGGGCCGTGAAGACGAGGTCATAAGTCTGCCATTCGCCGGGCTGACGTGAGGCGTTGACTTGCGGCGGCCTCTGGTTGTACACCGACCCGCATTGGCCTTCGGGATAGGTCTTGTTCTTATAGGAATCGAGTATCTGGATTTCGTAGCGGGCGCCCATAAGCCCCAGGCCGTTGTTGCCGCGCCCCTGTCCGCTACCCTTGACCTCTTTGGGCGAGGCAAACTCCAGATGGAGTTGACAGTCGCCGAAACTCTGCTTGGTCTGGAGGACTCCCTTGGCAGTGAAGCCGCCATCGGCATCGACTTTCCAATCCTTGCCGCCGGTCCAGGCGTCGAAGTTCTTGCCATCAAACAACACAATGGCATCCGAAGGCGGTGCATTGTTTTCGCCCGGCGTCACCACGGCCGGCTCCGGCCAGATGATGCCGCTGAGATACCGCTGACCCAGCAATCGGCCCCCGACCCACGCCACGCCCACAACAACCGCCACACTCAGTAGCCACTTCCGCATCGTTTCGTCCTCCCGTGGTTAATCAACGCCGGACACTCCCTAAATTAGTCGAGCGCGGTCCAAAGGGCCAGAAAGAATATGCCCAGAACGACCGTATCCGAACCCACCGGCGGACTTCGGTGTCTGCCTTCCGGACCTGCCTTCCTCTCCCTGCCGAACCGGGGAATGTCCAAACGTGAGGTCCGAAGTCCACAGGCACGAGAACGGCGGTAGTGTCTCCGTTTGGCGAGCCTCCCGCGTAAGCGGGGGGAGTTCTTCGCCCAAACTCCCCCCGCTTACGCGGGAGGCTCGCCAAACGGAGACACTACGAGAACGGCTCTGTCGAAATCCTGGTTTCTTATGAGGACGATTACAATGGATCTTTTCCAGGCCGGGCAGAACCCCTTCCTTTCGGGCGGGTTGGTCCTGATGCTCGTGGGCGGAGCGCTCTATTACCTCAAACAACTCCCCGGCCGAATCTATAACTTCCTTGAACGGTTCTTCATTCTGAAGATGGAAGTCCTTGATGAGGACGAATCCTATCAGTGGATGCAGGTCTGGCTGGCCGACAAACTGCGCCGCACGTTGTCGGTGTCGGTTGTCACCAAGCGGAATCGGCCCGACGAGTCGGGCGAGACCGAGGCCGAGAAGGACGCCAACAGACCCACGGTGTATTTCGTGCCAGCGGTCGGCACCTACTTCTTCTGGTACAAACGCCGTTTCGTGACGCTCAGCCGCGATCGCCAGGAAAACGCGGCCGGTCCCTCTCTCCTCGCCGGCTCCGGCGGTGGCGATGCCAAGAGTCTGCTCCGTAACAAGGAAAGTTTCACGCTGCGTATCTTCAGTCGCAACCGCGACCTAGCGCGCCAGCTGATCGAAGAATGTCGGGACAAAGCCTTGCCCGAGGATGGCCGAATGGACATTCGCATACCCACCTACGGCTACTGGGCGCTGGGCACGCGCATCAAGCCGCGTGCGCTGGACAGCGTCATTCTCGACGGCAATCAGGCCGAGGAACTGCTGATAGACATGAAAGAGTTTCTGACTGGGGCCGACTGGTATCAGCGGGTCGGCGTGCCTTATCGTCGCGGTTATCTCCTCTATGGTCCTCCGGGCAATGGCAAAACCAGCGCCGTCAAAGCCCTGGCCGGCGAACTGGGCATGAGCATCTATCTGCTGATGCTCAGCGACCCGGACATGAACGATAATCGTATCAACGATCTGCTCGCCAAGGTGCCGGATCGCAATATCGTGCTTCTGGAAGACATCGATTGCGCTTTCGCTCATCGGAAACGTGCCAGCGGTAAGGAGGGCGGACTGACCTTCTCCGGCTTACTCAACGCCCTCGACGGTGTCGCCTCGCCGGAAGGCCGCATCATCGTGATGACGACCAATCACATCGAAAAACTCGATCCGGCGCTCATTCGACCGGGTCGCGCCGATGTGAAACTCTCGTTCGGAAATGCGACGGCGGACCAAGCCGGCCGGCTCTATCAACGCTTCTTTCCCGAACACGCTTCCCTGTCTCACGTTTTCGCCGGACGGATTGAGGACTGCAAATATAGCATGGCAACATTGCAGGACTACCTGATGCTGCACCGAAATAACCCCGAAGAGGCCGTGCGGCAAGCAGAGGAGATTGGTCGATTGCAGACGAGCAACGTGCCGCTACTTCCGCGCGAGGAGGCCCGGCCGAGGCCCGATCGTCAACAGCGGAATGGGCAAGTGATAAAGACTCTATCCGAACCGAAAGCGTAATCCTGGGAACGCCAATCTCCCCTAATTTTTTGACCAGCCCGCAGCGCCAGCAAGGGAATGTCCCTTGCTGGCGCTGCGGGCTGGCAAGTCATTCGGTTAGTGCCTCTTACGCTTTCGGCTCATTTTGCCGTGTTTGCTGAATCCGCTCAACGCGCGCGCACTCGCCTCAATATACTCTGAGCCTTCTGCTCGTGGACGATCTTGCCCTCGTGATCGACCTCGATAAGACGACGACTCTCCGCCGTCGCGATCAGCACATGGCCGTTCGCCAACCGCGTGGCCGAGTAAGCGTACTGGACCTTGTGTTCCCATACCACCTTGCCGCCCGCGTCGATCTCGAAGGCGCGGCCATCACTGTGAGAAGCCAGCAAAAAGCGCCCGCCCGGTGCGGCTTCGAGTCGATACCAGTCGGTGGCCTGCGCGGGTGCCTTGCTCAGCCGCAGCGTGCGGACTTCCTTGCATGCCGGCCAGGTGATTTCCTTCAGCATGCCGCGCGTATTGATGAAAACCACATGACCATTGGATAAACGCAGGGCGTCCGTGATGGTGCCCACGTTGGGAGTGTGCGTGACAATTTCCTTGCCGGCTCGATCCACTTCGAGAAGTTGCGTGTGGGTGCCAATGAAGGTGTTGCCGTTGGACAGACGCTGCGCCGCGTTGGCGCTGCTGGAGAGGGTCTTTCGCCAGAGGACTTTGCCGGTCTTGTCTCTTTCGCTTACGCCGTCGGAACTGGCGACGAGGATGGTTCCGCCCGGCAAGACGCGCACGTCCATCGGCAAACCGTATCCGTTGAGCCGCCAGCGTTCCTTGCGATCGTGGCCGTATTCCCAAACCTGAGGCTCGCCGGAGTCCATCGTAACGGCCACGAAGCCGAGTTTCGGCTTCTCTTCGTTAATACGAGATAGGTCGAGGCCGGCGCCGCGGGTCTGCCACCAGGAAGCCCAGGCAGCGCGCCACGCCTTCCGTGCGGCGGCCGATCCATCTCCCGACGATACTTTCGGAGCCGTCTCGCCGGCGGCCAACAGAAGGAGCGACTCGGCTCGATACATAATCTCGACCGAGTCGTCCGCCAGCAAGCCGATAAGTACCGGCACCGCCTGTTTATCGCGGGCCAAGAGCAAGGAATGGGCAGCTTCCAGACGAACGCGCGCATCGAGGTCGGTCAGCAGTTTGCGCACGAGCGCGCGAACCTTGTCCTCCTTGGCCCGTCCCAGGGCGCGGGCGGCGGCGATGCGTCGAAGCGGCAAGTCGTCGCGGAGGGCTTTGATGAGGGCGGCATCGACTTCTTTTCCGTTTTGGACCAGCGCGGCCAGAGTCGCAAGCGTTTCCTCTTCGACGAAGGCATCATCCGCGAAGGGCAGGTAGCGCAGTAACACCTCCGCCGCTCCCGCCGGACGACGCCGCGCGATTTGATGGAGCGCCGCAATGGCGAGATCGGGTCCGGGTCGCGCAAGGACTTCCTCGATACAGCGGCGCGAGCGACTGGCGATTTCCGCATCGGCGTTTCTCGCTCCCTCACGCAAGGCGGGTAGCGCGAGGCGCCCGTAACGGAGCAGCGCGGCCGTCGCCTTCTCGCGGTCCTTGAAGGAGTCGCTGCCGAACTGCCGAACGAGCGTCTTCAGCTTTTCGCTGTCTTCCGGACTAAGCGTGCGCGAGCGCAGAAAGGCCAATAATCCGCGGCCATCGGTGGCGATTTTGTTATCGAGCAGAGTCTTTTCATCGGGGTCGGCGCTCTCGATCGCCGCGACCGGACGCAATCCGACGAGGCACAGAGCGACGAGGGACAGCAGGAAGGTCATTCGCCCTTTCGCGGATTGCGACATCGGTTGTCCTTCGATTGATGGCTTTGTGGAGGGGTGGATAAACGCGAAAACGCCGCCAGGTGCCATGCTACCCGCGAAGGCGGAGGCGAGCAATCCGTTATCAATCCCCTGCGCTTCTTGGCACTACATTTGCCGACATTTCTTGGCGGAATAGGCTAAGAGGCACTAACCTTTTAGCTAGCCCGTAGCGCCAGCAAGGGAAGCCCCTTGCTGGCGCTGCGGGCTGGCAATTCAGTCGAGAATTTCTCAGGGTATGTAAACCGATGGATCGTCTGCCGAATCGACTTCCTTCTCGTGTGATTATTGAGGGTGTGCAGCCGGAGATTGATGGCGGGCGTTTCCCCATCAAGCGGACCATCGGCGAAGAAGTCCACGTCAGCGCCGCGATTCATGGCGATGGTCACGATGTAGTGGCGGCCGTGCTGCGCTATCGCCACGCCTCCGAGTCGGCGTGGAGGGAAGTCGGCATGGAAGCGCAAGGCAATGACCACTGGACCGCACGCTTTTCCGTGGATGCACTGGGACAGTACGAATACACCGTGCAGGCCTGGATTGATCGCTTCGCTTCGTGGCGTCGCGATTTATCGCGCAAGGCCGAGGCAGGGCAGGACGTGATGAGCGATCTGCTGGAGGGCGCGGAACTCGTGAAGGAGGCGGCGCGGCGTGCCGATGCCGAGGAAGGCGAGCCGTTGCGCGAGTGGGCCGATACCATCGGCGGAGAAGATTCTCCCGTCACCCGAACCCGAACCGCTCTCGATCCGCTTCTCGCCGCGCTCATGACACGCCATGCCGACCGCGATAGCGGAGAGAATTACGAGCGTGTTCTGCGTGTCACCGTGGATCGAGTGCGCGCGCGTTTCGGCGCGTGGTACGAATTGTTTCCGCGTTCCTGCGCCGACGAACCGGAGCGACACGGCACCTTCAAGGATGTCGAAAAACGGCTGCCCTACGTCCGCGACATGGGTTTTGATGTCCTCTATCTGCCGCCGATTCACCCCATCGGCCTGGGCTATCGCAAAGGCCCCAACAACACCTTGAACGCTGGCTCCAACGATCCTGGTAGTCCTTGGGGCATCGGCGGCGCGGAGGGGGGACACACGGCCATTCATCCGCAACTGGGAACGCTCGCCGACTTCGAGCATCTTCTGACTACAGCAGGAAAGCACGGTCTTGAGATCGCGCTGGACATCGCGTTTCAGTGTTCTCCCGATCATCCCTGGGTACGCGAACACCCGGAATGGTTTCGCCATCGGCCGGACGGCACCATCAAATACGCCGAGAATCCGCCCAAGAAATATCAGGATATTTACCCGCTCGATTTCGAGTGTACCGACTGGCAGGAACTGTGGAACGCGCTGCTCAATGTGATGTTGTTCTGGTGCGGTCATGGCGTCCGCATCTTCCGCGTGGACAATCCGCATACCAAACCCTTCCGCTTCTGGGAGTGGCTTATCGGCGAAATCCAACAGCGACACCCCGACACGATTTTTCTCGCCGAGGCGTTCACGCGGCCCAAGGTGATGCGTTACCTGGCCAAAAGCGGCTTCTCGCAGTCGTACACCTACTTCACCTGGCGGAACACCAAGGCGGAATTGACCGAGTATTTCACGGAGTTGACGCGGACGGAATTGCAAGAATATATGCGTCCCAATCTGTTCGCCAACACGCCGGACATTCTTCCCGAACCTTTACAATACGGCGGCAAGGCCGCGTTTCAAAGTCGGTTGGTTTTGGCCGCGACGCTCGGCGCGACCTATGGCATTTATGGTCCGCCCTTCGAGACATTCCAACATCGGGCCGTCAAGCACGGCAGCGAGGAATATCTCGATTCGGAGAAATATCAGCTACGCCATTGGGATTGGAACAAACCCAATGTCTTCCGCGAATTCATCGCCCGCGTCAATACGATCCGCCGTGCGAACCCGGCTCTGCACGCCAACGACCGTTTGCGCTTTTATTCAACTGACAACGAGCAACTTCTCTTCTACGGCAAAACCACGGCGGACCTGTCCAATATCATTCTCGTCGTCGTCAACCTCGATCCGCACCATGTCCAGTCCGGTTGGGTGCGCGTGCCGCTCGATGCCTTCGGCTTGCGGCCGGGCGAACCGTATCAGGTTCACGATCTGCTGACCGATGCGCGGTTTTTATGGAGTGGCGAAGCGAACTTCGTCCGCCTCGACCCTCACGCCGCGTCGGCTCATGTCTTCCGCCTGCGCAAGCGCGTGCGAACCGAACAGGACTTCGATTATTTTTTCTAAACACGCCTTACCAGCCGGCTGAAGCCGGCCGTTCGCCTTCAAGGACGCCCGACCATGAAACGAGCCAGCAGCGAGATTGATCCGCTCTGGTATCAGAACGCGGTATTTTACGAGGTTCCCGTCAAGTCGTTTTTCGACGGCAATAACGACGGGATCGGCGACTTCGTGGGACTGACGCGCAAGCTCGATTACTTGCAGGAACTCGGCGTCACCTGTCTATGGCTGCTGCCCTTCTCACCGTCTCCCTGGCTCGACGATGGCTACGACGTAAGCGATTATCGCGATGTCCATCCGGCTCTCGGCACACTGACAGACTTTCAGGCGTTTGTGCGAGAGGCGCACGAACGCGGTTTGCGCGTGGCGGCGGAGATGGTCATCAATCACACATCGGACCAGCACCCGTGGTTCCAGGCTGCACGCGCCGCGCCGCCAGGGTCGCCGCTGCGCGACTTCTATCTGTGGAGCGACAGCGATCGAAAATTCGCCGAGGCCGAGGTTCTGTACGATGATGCGAAACGCTCGAACTGGACGTGGGATTCCGTGGCCCGCGCTTATTACTGGCATCGCTTCTTCGATCATCAACCCGACCTGAATTACGACAATCCGCTGGTGCGCGCCGAAGTTCTCAAGGTTCTGCGTTTCTGGCTCGATCAGGGCGTGGACGGCCTGTGCCTCAATGGGGTTTCCTATCTGTTCAAGCGTCCGGGAACGCCCTGCGAAAATCTGCCTCCGACGCATGCTCTGCTCAAGGAGATGCGCCGCGAGCTTGCATCCGCCTACCCCGGCCGCATGTTACAAGCGGGCGTAAGCGCCGGGCCGGGCGATGTGATGCCCTACTTCGGCGACGGCGACGAATGCCACATGGCACCGAATCTGGGGCTGGTTCAACGGCTCTTCCTGGCGCTTCGGCAGGAAGATCGTCATCCCCTTGCCGACCTTTTGCGGCGGACGCCGATTCCGCCCGCGGACTGTCAGTGGGTGGTGTTGCTCCGCAATCACGACGAGTTGACGCTCGCGCTGGCGACGGACGAGGAACGCGATTATTTGCTCCGCGAGTACGCCGTCGATCCGCGCATGCAATTGCATGGCGGCATCCGCCGGCGTTTGGCTCCGCTCCTGGACAACAACCGCCGCCGGCTCGAATTGTTCTTCAGCTTGCTTTTCTCGCTGCCCGGTTCGCCCGTCCTTTACTATGGCGACGAGATCGGCATGGGCGACAACATTTATCTCGGCGAGCGCGGCGGTCTGCGCACGCCCATGCAGTGGAGCGCCGATCGCAACGCCGGTTTTTCGACCGCCGACTTCGCCCGCCTGTTCGCGCCGCCGATCATGGATCCGCTCTACGGTTATCCATCGGTCAACGTCGAGGCGCAGCGGCGAAATAGCTCGTCGCTGTTTCACTGGGTTCGCCGGCTAATCGCCCTGCGCAAGCGCACGCCGCCCCTGGCGCGCGGCAGCCTGGAATTGCTGGAGCCTGCCAACAACAAGGTGCTGGCCTTCGTCCGCCGTGACGGCGATGACATTCTCGTCGTCGCCAATCTGGCGCGCACGGTCCAGCCGGTGGAACTGGACCTTTCCGCATTCGCCGGCTTGGTTCCCGTCGAGATGTTCGGCCGAACCGCCTTCCCGCCGGTGGGGACTTCACCCTATTTTCTCACCCTGGGACCGCGTGCGTTCTACTGGTTCCAGCTTCAGAAAGTGGTTAGCGATATCGCCTCTCGCTTGGCCCCGGTGGCCACGGAGGAAGTGAAGACAATACCGACCCTCGAAGTGGCTGACAATTGGGAAGCGATCTTGGAAGGCACGCCGCGAACGGAACTGGAGCGCTCCGCGCTGCCGGCGTTTCTACGGGCGCAGCGCTGGTTCGGCGGCAAGGGCCGACCTCTCTCGCGCGTTCGCATCGCCGACTGGGGCGATTTTCCCGCAGGAGAAGCACGCATCTTTCTGATGATGCTGGAAGTGAAGTTCGCGGACGGCAAGGACGACCTGTATTTCGTGCCCGTCGGCGTGACGAGTGGAGAGGCTGCGGCGCGGATGCTGTCTTCCATGAAGCCGTGGGTGATCGCTCGCTTGCATGGTCCGCATGGCGAAGCGCTTTTGCATGACGCATTGGCGGATGATGACACTTGCACGTCACTACTGACGGCGATCCAAGACGGACGAGAGTTGGCTACACGCTCGGGGCGAGTCCGTGCCTTCTCGACCGCCGCTTTCGCCGGGCTACGCCGCAATCCTGAGCAGCCCTTGTCGGTGGTACGCGGCCCGGCTACATCGAGCAATTCGTTGCTGTTCTACGGCCGGCGGTTGCTCCTGAAATTGTTCCGCCGTTTGGAAGCCGGCATCAACCCCGATTTCGAGATTGGCCGATTCCTCACGGAAAAGGATGCTTTCGAGCGTATCCCGCGCGTGGCGGGCACCATCGAGTATTATCGGGAGGGTTCGGAACCCATCACGCTCGCCATCCTGCAAGCGCTGGTTTCCAATCAGGGAGACGGCTGGCGTTACGCGGTTGACGAATTGGGCCGTTACTACGAGCGAGCCTCGGGCCGCATGTCGAGTCCCGACCCGACCGCTCCCGATGATCGTTCCCTGCTGGAGTTGGCCGATTCTGCACCGCCGCCCGGCGCGCTGGAGGTGATCGGCGGCTATCTGCACGCGGCGGGAACGCTCGGCCGGCGCACGGCCGAGATGCACCTTGCCCTGGCTGCCGATGCCAGCACTCCCGAGTTCGCCCCGGAGCCATTCACACCCGCCGACGCCGCCGCGCTGCGTGCAAGCATCCGCGAGCAAGGCCAACTCGCCCTCGCCGCCCTGCGCGATAACGTGGAGCAATTGCCGCCGGAAGTCGCGGAATCGGCTCAGCGGTTGATGGCGAAAGGCTCCGAGGTGCTGAACCGTCTGGAAGCGGAGTCGCCGCTTCAGACAAGCACTCTCAAGATTCGCTGCCACGGCGATTACCACTTGGGGCAAGTCCTGCGCGTCGAAAATGATTTCGTCATTCTCGATTTCGAGGGTGAGCCGACGCGAACCGTGGAGGAACGGCGAGCCAAGCGATCGCCGCTTAAAGACGTGACTGGCATGGTGCGCTCGTATCATTACGCCGCTTACGCCGGCCTGTTCGCCTTCACACAGGATCGCCCCGAAGACTTCGCCCGGTTGGAACCCTGGGCCGATTTGTGGTTCCAGTGGGTCTCCGCCGCCTTCCTCCGCGAATATCGCCTTGCCGCCGACGGAGCGCTCTTCTTGCCCGGCGAGCCGGCGTCCTTCGCGGCGCTGCTCGACGCCTTCACGCTGGACAAGGCGTTTTATGAACTGAATTACGAACTAAACAATAGGCCCGACTGGGTCCGAATCCCGCTCCGCGGCATCCTGGCTCTGCTTTCCCGTAGTCCGTAGTCTGTAGCAAAAACCATCGTCTGTCTTTGCTACGGACTGCGGACTACGGACTACGGACTATGTGAAAGGATCGACACCGTGAGTACCGCGACGTTGACCGATTTCGATGTCTATCTGTGGTCGGAAGGAACGCACTACCGCGCTTACGAAAAGCTCGGCGCGCATCTCGCGGAGCGCGACGGCGTCGCCGGCACTCACTTCGCGGTATGGGCGCCCGATGCGCGAACCGTCTCGGTCGTTGGCGATTTCAACGGCTGGCGGCCCGGTGCGAACCCGCTGCACTCGGTGAAAACATCCGGTATCTGGGAGGCATTCATTCCCGGCATCGGCCAGGGTGCCGTGTACAAGTACGCCATCACTTCCCGCGTGCGCGACTACGTGGTCGAGAAAGCCGACCCTTACGGTTTCGCCGCCGAAATTCGGCCGCGCACCGCTTCAAAGGTGTGGAATCTATCCGGCCACGACTGGGGCGATCGGGAGTGGATGGTCCGCCGTGGCCGCGCGCATGCCCTTGATGCGCCGATGACGATTTACGAGGTCCACCTTGCCTCGTGGCGACGGGTGCCGCACGAGGCCAATCGCTGGCTCACGTATCGCGAGATGGCTCCGCTGCTGGCCGATTACGCCCACGACATGGGTTACACGCACGTCGAGTTCCTGCCCATCACCGAGCATCCGCTCGACGCGTCCTGGGGCTATCAGACCGTCGGCTATTACGCGCCCACCAGTCGCTTCGGCACACCGCAAGACCTCATGTATTTGATCGACCATTTGCATCAGCGCGGCATCGGCGTCATTCTCGATTGGGTACCGGCTCACTTTCCGCGCGACGAACATGGCCTGGGCTATTTCGACGGTTCGCACCTCTACGAACACGCCGACCCACGCCTCGGCGCGCACCCCGATTGGGGAACCTTCATCTACAACTATGGCCGCAAGGAAATCAGCAACTTCCTCATCAGCAACGCGCTCTTTTGGCTGGACGAGTATCACATTGACGGCTTGCGCGTGGATGCGGTTGCCTCCATGCTCTATCTCGATTATTCGCGAAAAGAGGGGGAATGGGCGCCCAATGAATTCGGCGGCCGTGAGAACCTGCAAGCCATCGCCTTCTTGCGCCGGCTCAACGAGCGCGTCTACGGCGAGTATCCCGATGTTGTGACTTTCGCGGAGGAATCGACCTCTTGGCCGCAGGTATCGCGCCCAACGTACCTGGGCGGCCTCGGCTTCGGCTACAAGTGGGACATGGGCTGGATGCACGACACGCTCGATTACATCTCACGCGATCCCGTTCATCGCAAATACCATTACAATCAGCTGACGTTCCGCATGTTGTACGCCTTCAGCGAGAATTACGTCTTGCCGCTGTCGCACGATGAAGTCGTACACGGCAAGCAATCGCTGCTGTCGAAAATGCCCGGCGATGAGTGGCAAAAGTTCGCCAACTTGCGGGTTCTCTACGGCTACATGTACGCGCAGCCGGGCAAGAAACTGCTCTTCATGGGTTGCGAGTTCGGCCAGTGGAACGAATGGAATTTCGAGACCAGTCTCGACTGGCATCTGTTGGAGAATGCTCGTCATCGCGGCTTGCAGCGTTGGGTGCGCGATCTCAATACGTTCTACCGTGGCGAACCGGCCATGCACATCTTCGATTGCGATCCCGCCGGCTTCGAGTGGATCGACTGCTGCGATGCCGAGGCGTGCGTGGTCAGCCTGCTGCGCAAGGGCAAATCGGTGGACGATACCATCGTCCTCGTCTGCAACTTCACGCCGGTGCCGCGCTACAATTACCAGATTGGCGTTCCGCTCGGCGGCGAATGGGCAGAGGTTCTCAACAGCGATGCGCCGCTTTACGGCGGCAGCGGCCAAGGCAACTTCGGCGGCGTTCACACCGCTCCCGTGCCGTGCCACGGCCGCGATTACATGCTCACGCTCACCGTTCCTCCGCTGGGCATGGTGGCGTTCAAGCATCGGAAGGAAAGCGAATGAAAGTTGTTTCATTCTCTCCTGGTTCCCAAACACTGTTTGGGAACCAGGTTAAAAAAAGATTCTTAAGGAGACACTTTGACTGCCTATCCAGGATAATCACGCAATCACTTCCTTAACCACATGCCCATGCACATCCGTCAGCCGGAAATCGCGGCCCGCATAGCGATACGTCAGGCGTTCGTGATCGAAGCCGAGCAGGTGCAAGATGGTCGCTTGCAAATCGTGAACATGCACCTTGTTCTCGACGGCCTGGAAACCGAATTCATCGGTCGCGCCGTGAACATAGCCGCCTTTGACGCCGCCGCCGGCCAGCCACATAGAGAATCCCCAATGGTTGTGATCGCGGCCATTGATTTTTCCGGCGTTGGCCCCCGGCGTCGGCAGTTCGACCGTCGGCGTGCGGCCAAACTCGCCGCCCCAGATGACTAACGTATCATCGAGCATGCCGCGCTGTTTCAGGTCCACGAGCAGAGCGCCGATAGCTTGATCGCACTCTTTCGCCAGCCGGCGATGCTGAATCTCGATATCGTCGTGGCTGTCCCACGGTTGGCCCGCGCCGTGCCAGACCTGCACGAAACGCACACCCTTTTCCAGCAGTCGCCGCGCAATAAGGATTTGCCGCGCTTGCGTGCCGGGTCCGTACAGGTCGCGGATGTGCTTCGGCTCGCGGCTCACGTCGAAAGCGTCCGTCGCATCCATCTGCATGCGGTAGGCCAGCTCGAACGACTGGATACGCGCTTCGAGTTGACCATCGTGCTGGCGACGCTGCTGATGGCGCTCGTTGAGCAGACGCAGCAAATCGAGTTGATGACGTTGCTCGCTCAGCGATAGCGTCGTGTTCTTGATGTGTTCGACGAGCTTTTCGACTTGCGTATGGCGCGTGTCGATGTAGGTGCCCTGATACGCACCGGGCAGGAAGGCCGATTGCCAGTTCTGTGTTTCCTGAATGGGATAGCCGCCCGGACACATGGCGATGAAACCGGGCAAATTCTGATTGTCGCTGCCGAGGCCGTAAGTCACCCATGAACCCATGCTCGGTCGAATCTGCCGGGCTTCGCCGCAGTTCATTAGTAACAACGACGGCTCATGATTGGGAACATCGGCGTGCATCGAACGGATGACGCAAATATCATCGATGCTGCGCGCGGTATGCGGGAACAGGTCGCTAACCTCGATGCCATTCTTGCCGTAGCGCTGGAACTTGAAGGGTGAGGGGAAGGCGGCACCCGTTCGGCGTTCGGTGCGGAGATTGGTGCGCGGCAGCGATTTGCCGGCGAATTTCGCCAGCGACGGCTTGGGATCGAACGAATCGACGTGCGAGGGACCGCCATTCATAAATAGGTGAATGACACGCTTGGCCTTGGGCGCGAAATGCGGTCCCTTGGGCGCGAGCGGCGAGGCGGAGCGGGCGGCATCGGCCGCCAGACCTTGCGAGGCCATCAGGTTCGCCAAGCCGAGCGAGGCGAAGCCCATGCCGGAGCGACACAGGAAATCGCGGCGGGTCAGCGGATGAATCATGGTGCATCTCCTCGTTGTGTTTGGTCGTTCTCGTCGCGAATTCGTTCGTCTCTTCGCCGCGGCCGGCGCTCACGCTCGGCGGCTTCGTCAGCAGCGCGGAGAACCTTCCATTTCGCCGGCGCGTTTTGTCCCTCAATGGGCCGGCCCCATTTGTCGAGTTCAAGGCCGCACTCAGGACACGTTCCGCCACCCCATAGCGCCTGCCGCCAGTTGGCTGGTTTGCGAACCATTGGCATCGGCTCACCGCACTCGGTACAGACGACGGGCTTCGTGTTGATGCCCCAGTTCCCACGCTGCCGGATCGTATCGCGGATGACCAGCACCGCGCCGACACCGAGCAAGCCGAAGACGACAACGCTGATGGCAATGGCCGCAATCATGCCCATAAGGTCAACGGTAGGAGACATTCCCGCTCTCTCCGCAGGTTGCATCTACTCGAAGAATTCCGCGACACGGCACTCGAAACCCGGCAACACGTCTTCCCCCGTCAAGGTCGCGTCCTCCCAGAGCAAACGTCCTTCGCCGGCCTGCCGATAGACCGTCACCGTCCGCGTCTGTGGATCCACGATCCATACGAGGCGAACGCCGCAGTTGAGGTACTCCCGAATCTTGTCCTGCGTGGTCACGCGCCTGCTGCTGGGCGACTGAATTTCCACGACCAAATCAGCGGCCACATCGGGATAGACTGGCGGCATCTGATCGAGAGGCAAACGCTCGGCGCTCCAGAATGCCACGTCGGGACCACGCACGGTATCCGGATCTTGCTCGGTCGGCAGACCACTCTCGACCGTGACGCGCCCGCAGCGTGTGCCGCGTGTATGCTGGCGTAGTAGAGCGCCGATGGCGAGTTGAACGATGCCATGTCGAAATCCAGGGGCGGGCATGGTGACAATCACTCCTCGGACCAATTCCTCCTTGGAGCCATCCGGCGGTTCCGGCATGGCGGCGTATTCGGCAGCGGTAATTAGCTTAACAGCGGTTGTCGTCATACACCCCTCTCCCGTGCTTGGGATTTAATTCACAAACGCGAACTCGCCCGATAGCGACGCCGGGCGTCATCCGGCTACGTGCCGGGATACTGACCATTCACTGTCAGCTCGACCTCCTCGCGATCGCCATGAAAGGTCGCCGTGAAGTATTGCAGAAAGCCGGCATATCCTAAAAGAGCGTAGCGGCGTGTGGAGGGACCGAAGCTCACCCAGGCGCGCCATTCTCTCTGCTCTTGGTTATCGGCGATGCGAACCGTCACTTCCGCATAACGGACGGGGATGATCTCCTGACCAACCCCTCCCGCCGTCCCCTGAGGCGCATTCGCTAAATCGATGCCGACCAAGGCAGCGACGTGTTCCGGAAACAGTGTATCGTCGGCCCCTGTATCGAGCAGTCCATCCTGGGCCAGCGCACCCGCCGGACCCACGATGGTTACTCCGATGATAGGCCGTGGTCGATAGAGCCTGCCGCTCAAGGTGACAATCGGCTGTCCCTTAGCAACGCGCAGGTAGGGGAAGCGAAGACTCATAGGAGTGTGGTAACCTCTCCGCCAGGGGGGAGATGATCGAAAATAACGTCTTCACGTTCCAATCCGCTTTCCGCAACCATCCGGGCTACCTCGGCCAAGTCTTTATGGTGGGCGACTATCTGCGAACCATCCGCGCTCCAGGCCAACCATTGATCGGCATACGGAAGCAAATCCGTCGGCAGGAACTTCGCACGGTTCTTGACGTATACCCACCGATCCGGCCTCGTCTTGCCATTCGTGTGTTCACTCATGGACCAATCCTCCCAAGCAATTTCGATCAATCCACAAACGCGAACTCGTTACCCAGTAGCAACACTTGAGCATACTGCTCCCATGCCGATAGATGAAGTCCGCCTTTCTTCTCGTCACCACCCTTGCGCGCTTCGGAGAGAAACCGTAATCCCAGCGCAATCTCGTCCGCTTCGGCGGCGCGGCCATAGGCCAATCGAACCATGCGTTCGATCTTCGCCTCATCCTTCACCTGCGCCGCCACATCAGCGCGCTTGACGAAGTGGCGAGCCTGCTCGATCACGAAGGGGCTGTTCATCAGGAACAGCGCTTGTTGCGGTACGGTGGTCGTGTAGCGCTGCGGCGTGCTGGTATCGGGGCTGGCGAAGTCGAACGTGCGGAACAATCCGGGCAAATTCTGGCGATCAATGAAGCCGTACACCGAACGACGCGGCGTGAACGGAGCCGTCGTCAATTCCACGGCGCGACCGCCCATCGTCGTATCGAGCCGACCGGCCACGGCCAACAGCGAATCGCGCAATGCCTCGAAATCAAGCCGTTGCCGATTCATGCGGGCCAACAAACGATTGTCCGGGTCAATCTGCAACAGGTGCGCATCGTCGCTGCTCGCCTGCTGATAGGTGTTCGACAACAAAATCAGCCGATGCAACTTCTTGATCGACCAACCATTGTCCATGAACGTCGCGGCCAGCCAGTCGAGCAAGTGCGGATGCGTGGGCGGATCGCCGCGTAGACCGAAATCGCTTGGCGTGCGCACGAGGCCCGCGCCGAAGTGATGCAGCCAAATGCGATTGACCATCACGCGCGCCGTCAACGGATTATTGCGATCCGCAATGGCGCGAGCAAGTTCGAGCCGGCCGCTGCCCTGACGGAACGGCTGCCGTTTCGCGCCGGCCACCACTTCGAGGAACTGGCGTGGCACCGTGGGACCATGATTGTTCGGATTCCCGCGCAGAAAGACATACGGCGTCATCGGCGACGGAGCATCTTGCAGAACCATCGCACGCGGCGGGGCCGAAGCCGCTGTCACCTGCCATTGATCGACCTTCTTCTGCAAGGCACGCAAACCGTCGCGGAACTTGCGATTGCCCTTGGCAAGCTCAGCCTTGTTTGTCTCGCGATATTTCTCGACCTCCGCTTTGCGCTTCGCCAACTCCTTCTCGAAGGCGGCAAGTTCCGGCGTCCGATCAGGATGGCCGATGAGCGGCAGTTCCTTCGGCTCCACGGAACTAGCGAACACGCCGTAAAGCGAGTAATAATCTTTCTGCGGGATGGGGTCGAACTTGTGATCGTGACAGCGTGCGCAGGCAACCGTCAGCCCTTGCAGGCCGCGCATGGTCACGTCAATGCGATCGTCGATAATATCGTGCGTGTTATTGAGGAAGCGCCGGCCCAGCGTTAAATAACCGAGCGCTGCCAACGGCCGTTTGTCTTCGCCCAGCGGCAATTGATCGGCGGCCACTTGCTGCGCCACGAACTGATTGTAAGGCAAATCCTCATTGAAGGAACGGATAACGTAATCCCGATACGTGTAGGCGAAGGGGTAGCGTCTTTCATCGGTGAAGACGTAGCCCTTGGAGTCGGCATAGCGAGCGACATCGAGCCAATGGCGGCCCCAGCGTTCGCCATAGCGCGGCGAGGCGAGCAACCGATCGACAAGGTGCGCATAGGCGTCCGGCGAACGATCGTTCTCAAAAGCGGCCACTTCTTCCGGCGTAGGCGGTAAACCGTGCAGATCCAGCGTGACGCGGCGAATCAGCGTGCGCCGATCCGTTGCCGGCGAGGGCGTCATGCCCTTCGTTTCCAGACTGGCCCGCACAAAGGCGTCAATCGGCGTCTTCACCCAGGCGGCATCCTTCACCGCTGGCAGGGCTGGTTTCTTCACCGGCTGAAACGACCAGTGCGTACCGCGCACTTCGGCCACCGTCCGCGTATGCTTATCCACCTTGATGTCGCTATCCGGCCACGGAGCGCCCATCTTGACCCAGGTAGTCAGGCGAGCGATGGCGTCGTCCGGCAGTTTACCCTTGGGCGGCATCTGCGTCTCATGGTCGTAACGAATGGCCTGAATGAGTAGGCTCTTATCGGGCTGGCCGGCAACGAAGATGGCTCCGTTGTCGCTGCCCTTCAGCAGAGCCGCGCGCGAATCCAGACGCAATCCTCCCTGCTGCCGTTTCGGGCCGTGGCACGACTGGCACTTCGAGACGAGCACGGGACGAACGTGTTTCTCGAAGAATTCGACGCCTTGCGGACTGGTCACGGGAGCGGCGTGGACCGCGTTTCGCGACAGGGAAGCGGCGAAAAGACAGCCAAACAGAGTAGCGATGAGCCTCATAAGGTGCTATACCTTTGCGCTTAGGAGAGGCGGGATGGAAGGCGGGCCAGGAACCGGACATCTCTTACAGGCGTTAACCGTATGAAGTAGGTCCCGCTTGCCGAGCGGGACCTTGCCCGAACAGATCCCGCTCGGCAAGCGGGACCTACCTCATGCGGTTAACGCTTCTTATTCTATTATGCCGCCTCCGCGAGCGTCAGGGGAGATTTCCAGCGGGCGTAAATCGCGTGGTGGATGCCTCTTCCGTATTGACTTATAATGGGATAGAATTGGAGTGTGGCGTGGTGACGATGCAATCGTCCTGCCCCAATGTCCATCAAACCCAAGTCGGGAGCGTAAGATGAGTTACGGTTACGATTATTCTCTGGCCGCACAAGCGGCGGGTAGTGAACGCGCGGCGTTCATCCGCCGGACCTACGCCCATCTGGCCGGCGCGATCCTGGCCTTCATGGGTGTTGAGGTATTGTTGTTTCAGGTACTCGGAGAATCCGGGCAGAAGCAAGTTCTCGATCTGCTGATGTTCAGCCGCTTTAGCTGGTTGGCCGTCATGCTCGGCTTCATGGGTGCGAGTTGGCTGGCGCAGACCTGGGCGCAGTCGGACAGTTCTCGAGCCATGCAATACGCCGGATTGGGCCTGTACGTTGTCGCCGAAGCGGTGATCTTTTTGCCGCTACTCATCATCGCCGAGCATTACATGCCCAAAGCGATTCCCACGGCGGCCATCTTAACCCTAGCGGTCTTCGGCGGCCTGACGCT
This sequence comes from Gemmataceae bacterium, assembly GCA_035553375.1. Lineage (GTDB taxonomy): Bacteria > Planctomycetota > Planctomycetia > Gemmatales > Gemmataceae > JAJPHU01. The sequence continues at coordinate 19,677 of DATNCY010000236.1, read as the reverse complement.
TTCGGTCTTCGTGACGAAGAAAGACTACTCGAATCTACGGCCCATTTTGTGCGTCGGCAGCTTGATCGCACTCGGCGTCATTGTCGCCGGCATCTTCCTGGGCTTCACCCTGGGAGTGTTCTTCTCCTTCGCGATGGTGGCTCTGATGTCGGGCTACATCCTGTACTACACCTCGCAGGTGATGTTGCACTATCGCACCGATCAGCATGTGGCCGCTGCTCTGGCTCTGTTCGCCGCCGTGGCGACGCTGTTCTGGTACATCCTGCGTATCGTCATGGCCACCAGCAGCCGCGATTGATGATTGCTTGAGTAAACTGGTTGGATCGACTGTCCGTTGGGGAGGCATGCCATGAACACCATGTACAGCGAGACAACCACGCAGGCAGACGCGGAACTTACCCTATTGCACCAAGCGACGAGCTGCCTGGAAGAAATCATCGGCTCCTTCACCGATGAAGTTCGGGCGGAATGGGATCGCGGTAAGGATCCGAAGGGCCGCACGCTCTACACGCTCCGGCTATCCGCCTGGACGGAGAGCGTGTCGGCCACCTTTACGCCGCGCGAATTGCGCGCGCGGGATCTGCGCTACCATCTCATTCGTCTTTGGGGAGACTTGCTCCAGGTAAGGTCTCATACGTTGCTGAAAAACTTGACGAAAGGAAGCGATGGTCCGTAAGTCCGATGGCGAGAAAATCGACGAATTGATGGTCTCCGTCGCCGTAATCGGTGAACGTCTGGATAATGTACGCACGGAACTACTGGATTTGAAACGCCAGTTGGAGGAATCGAGACGAAGATTGTGGCTGATCGTCCCGCCGCTCGTGGCTGCTTTCTTCAGTGCCGGATTGATGGCCATTGTGAATTATCTTTTGCCGCGGCGTTAAAAAGCATTCCTTGACGACCATTCGCTGGCAAGCCAGCATAAGAGGCGCTCCGCACTTGTCATCGGCGGAGAAGCGAGGTAGTCTGGAAAAGAAGACATTCCCGCTTACCGCCTCGTTGTCATTCGCCTCCCACCTGAGTTGAACCCTCATGTATCGAACGATCGCAGTTTCTCTCTTATTCGTCGGCGCTCTTTCCACAACCTGGCAAATCGAGGCCGCCGAACCTGCCGGCAAACCCTATTCTCCCCATATCGCCCCGGCTTCTTCGGAGCCGGCGAAGGCCATGAAGCGTTTCCGTTTGCCAAAAGGCATGGAAACCCGCGTGTGGGCCGCCGAGCCGTTGCTGGCCAATCCGGTGGCCTTTTGCTTCGATGAAAAGGGCCGCTGCTACGTCGCTGAGACGTTCCGTTTGCATCACGGCGTTACCGATAATCGCGGCCATATGAATTGGCTCGACGACGATCTCGCCTCGCGCACCGTCGCCGACCGTGTGGCCATGTACCGCAAGCATCTGAAGGAGAAGTTCAAGACCTACGAGAGCGAACACGATCGCGTTCGGCTGCTTGAGGACACGAAAGGGGCGGGCGTCGCCGACAGGGCGACGGTGTTCGCCGATGGTTTCCACCATGCCGCCGACGGCCTTGGTTCGGGTGTCCTGGCTCGCAAGGGCAATGTCTATTTCACCTGCATTCCCGATCTGTGGCTGTTGCGTGACACCAAGGGCGACGGCAAGGCCGACGTACGCCGCTCGCTGGCCACGGGGTTCGGCATCCACGTTGCCTTCCTCGGCCACGATATGCACGGCCTGCGCATGGGGCCGGATGGCCTGCTCTATTTCTCGATCGGCGATCGCGGTTTGAATGTGAAGACAAAAGAGGGCAAGCAACTCTTCTATCCGGATACGGGGGCGGTGCTGCGCTGCGAGCCGGATGGCTCGAATCTGGAGGTTGTTCATACCGGCCTACGCAACCCGCAAGAGTTAGCCTTCAACGACAAGGGCGATCTGTTCACGGTGGACAATAACAGCGATTCGGGCGACCGCGCCCGGCTCGTTCACATCGTCCAAGGCGGCGACAGCGGTTGGCGTACCGGCTATCAGTATGGCAGCGATATGAGTGATCGCGGCCCGTGGAACGCCGAGAAAATCTGGCATTTGCCCAATCCCGAACAGCCGGCTTACGTCGTGCCGCCTTTGGCGCACATTACTTCTGGTCCTTCCGGTTTCTGTTACAACTACGGGGCGACGGCGCTGCCGGCGCGCTATGCCGATCACTTCTTCATCTGTGATTTCCGTGGCGGCTCCGGCGGCAGCGGCGTCTATTCTTTCGCGGTCAAGCCGAAGGGAGCGACATTTGAGGTCGCGGATGGGCACGAATTCATCTGGTCGCTGCTGGCCACCGATTGCGACTTCGGGCCGGATGGCGGCTTCTACGTCAGCGACTGGGTGGACGGCTGGAACATGCCGGGCAAGGGCCGTATCTATCGTTTCGCCGACCCCGAAGCAGCGAAGAAGCCGGCCATTGCCGAAGTGAATAAACTGCTGGCCGAAGGCTTTGACCACCGGCCTGCTGCGGAGTTGGTGGAATTACTGGCCCACGCGGATCTGCGTGTGCGGCAGGAAGCACAGTTCGCGTTGGCCGAGCGCGGCTCCGAGTCAATCCCTCTACTGGCGAAGGCGGCGAGAGCCAACAAGAATCCGTTGGCCCGTTTGCACGCAATCTGGGGTTTAGGGCAATTGGGCCGTCGTGGTGAGAAAGTGCAGCAACCGCTGCGCTCGCTGTTGGCCGATTCGGATGCGGAGGTTCGGCGGCAGTCGGCCCGCGTGTTCGGTTGGCTCAAGGAAGCGGAGGCGCGCGACCTTGTGCCGCTCCTCAAGGATGCCGAACCGCGCATCCGCGCCGAAGCGGCGCTGGCGCTGAGTCGGCCTGGCGTGCGTGTGCAGACAGCGGATAGCGATGCCCTGTGGAACGCCCTCGTGCATGTGCTGGAAGACAATGCGGATCGCGATGCCTACCTCCGGCACGCCGCCACGCAAGCGCTGGCTCGCTTGCCCGAAGCGACGTTGGCGAATGCCAGCAAGCATCCCGTCGCGGCGGTGCGTTTGGCCGCCGTCCTCGCCTTGCGACATCAGAAAAGTCCTTTGGTTGGGATGTTCCTTGATGACTCCGAACCGCGCATTGCGGTGGAGGCAGCGCGGGTTATCAATGACGTGTTGGAACCGTGCGATGGCAAGCCTCTGGCCGCGCATCTCAATCGGCCAAGCATGCCGATGCCGTTCGTGATTCGCGCACTCAATACGCATTTCCGCCTTGGCCAGCCGGAAAACGCCGCAGCCCTGGCCGCCTTCGCCGCCCGTCCCGATGCCACGGAAAAGATGCGTGTCGAGGCGCTGAAGCTTCTGGGCTTGTGGGCGAAGCCGCCGCGCCGCGATCGCGTCACGGGACTGACACAGAATCTCGGCACGCGCGATGCGCGGGTGGCCGTGGCAGCGCTCAAGCAATCGTTGGGCGGTCTATTCGCCGGACCGAATGCCGTGCGTCAGGAAGCGGCCAAGGTCGCCGCCGGCCTCGGCATCAAGGAAGTCGGGCCGGTCCTGTTCGCGTTGGCGTCGGATGCCAAGCGTCCCGCCGCGATGCGCGTTGAAGTACTGCGAGCGCTGGAGACGCTGCGCGACGGCAGTCTGGATAAGGCGATGCGCGCAGCCCTTCACGACGCTGATCCGCGCGTGCGCACGGAAGGGCGTCGCTTGCTCGCACACGCTCGCCCCGATGAGGCGCTGGCTGAGATTGTCGCCGCTCTGGAGAAGGATTCGATGAGCGAACGCCAGGGCGCATTGACGATCCTGGGCGAAATGAAGGGGCCGCGTGTGGAAGCCGAGTTGACGAAGTGGCTCGATAAGCTGCTGGCCGGACAGGTGCCGGCCGAAGCGCGGCTCGATGTGCTGGAAGCAGCAAGGCGGCATCCAACGCAGGCTCTCAAGGAGAAAGTGCAACGCTATGACGCCACGGCAGCTAAAAACGATCCGTTAAGTCCTTATCGTGATACGCAGGTAGGCGGTGATGCGGAGGCGGGCCGGCGCATCTTCTTCAGCAAGGCCGAGGTGTCGTGCCTGCGCTGTCACAAGGTGCAGGGCATCGGCGGCGATGTCGGTCCCGATCTTGCTGGCATCGGTACGCGGCAGAAGCGCGATTACTTGCTCGAATCGATCGTGATTCCGAACAAGCAGATTGCCAAGGGGTTCGAGACGCTGGTTTTGACACTGAAAAACGGTAAGACCCGAACGGGCGTACTCAAATCGGAGGATGCCCGTGAGGTTCGCCTGATGACGCCGGAAGGTCAGTTGTTGATTGTGCCCAAGGACGCCATTGACGAACGCGAAACCGGCAAGTCGGCGATGCCGGAGGATTTACTGAAGCATCTCTCGCGCTCGGAAATCCGCGATCTGGTGGAGTTTTTGGCCGGATTAAAGTAGGATGTCCCGCAATTGCCGCTGGCGGCTTAGTGCTAAGCCGCCAGCGGCAATCTCAGCGAGGCATCCCATGCGTTTCCATGTTTTCGCGTCACTTCTCGTTATCCTGGGGGTTGCTCCCAGTCACGCCGCGGATGATCCTCATACCACGCTGCGCTTCGAGGTGACCGTAGCTCGCGGGTTGCTGTCAGCGCCGCGCGATGGCCGCTTGCTCCTCGTACTCGATCGCAAGAAACGGCCGGAACCCCGTCGCGCGATTGGTCAGACGGGCCTGAAAGCGCCGCCGATGCTTGGCCGCGACGTGCGTGCGTTGGCTCCCGGCGTCGTGGCGGTGATCGATCAAACGACGCTCATCTCTCCCATCCACCACCTGGCCAATCTGCCGAAGGGCGAATACTTCGTGCAGGCGGTGTTCGATGTCAGCCGCGATCTCAAACTGACGGACGCACCGGGCAATCTCCACAGTGACCCGCTCGCCGTGAAACTCGATCCGCAGCGCGGCGGCACGGTGAAGATTGAGTTAACGCACGAGATCCCGGCGGAAGAATTGCCGGCCGAAGAGGAGTACGTCAAGTGTGTCAAGATTCGCTCGGACCTGCTGAGTAAGTTCCACGGTCGATCCATGTATCTGCGCGCCGGCGTCATTCTGCCGCGCGATTATGCACGCGAACCGGCGCGGCGCTATCCGCTGCGCATCCACATCGGCGGTTACGGTACACGCTTCACGGCCGTGAAGGACATGATGCACAAGGATTCCGACTTTCGCAAAATGTGGCTGGCGAAAGACACGCCGCGCATGATCCTGCTGCATCTCGACGGTGCCGGTCCGTATGGTGATCCGTATCAGGTCAATTCCGCCAACAACGGTCCCTACGGCGATGCCATTACACGCGAGTTGATTCCCTACGTCGAAAGGACGTTCCGCGCCATCGGCCAGCCGTATGCCCGCGTCCTTGATGGCGCATCCACGGGCGGTTGGGTATCGCTGGCATTGCAGATCTTTTATGCAGACTATTTCAACGGAGCCTGGTCGCACGCTCCCGATCCGGTCGATTTCCGAGCGTATGAACTAATCGACATTTACGAAGATGAGAATGCGTATGTGAACGACAGCGGCTTCGAGCGTCCCGCCGCCCGCGAGCGCAATGGCGATGTTCGCTACACCGTGCGCCACGAATGCCGGATCGAGCGTGTGTTGGGGCGCGGCGACCGCTGGGAGTTATCCGGCAAGGACTGGTGCGCCTGGAACGCTGTCTTCGGTCCGCGCGGCCGCGATGGTTTGCCGCGTCCCCTGTGGAACGGCGTGACCGGCAAGATCGATCGCGACGTGCTTGAACACTGGAAACAGTACGATTTACGGCTGGTGCTACAAACGAACTGGAAGACGCTGGGACCGAAGTTGCGCGGCAAGCTGCATATCTGGGTCGGCGAGGCGGACGATTATTTCCTGAACAACGCGGTGCATCTACTTGATGATTTTCTCAAGGAAGCGAAGCCGGCGTATGAGGGCAAAATCACCTACGGTCCAGGCAAGGGACATAGTTGGGATGGACTGACGGAGAAACAACTGATGATCGAAATGGCGACAGCGATCGCACGCGGAAAGACCTCTCGCGCTGATTAGTCGCGCTGCTTGCGGGCCAGCGCAATCGCGCCATGTACGACGACTTCCTCGCCGAGCGCCGCCGGCACGATGTCTGCCAGGCCAGCGAAGGGTTTGAAGACCTGTTCGGCCACCAATCGCCGGAGTGGTTCAAACAGCAGTTTTTCTCCCATCAGCGACACACCACCGCCGATCACGATACGGCGCGGACACAAGAGCGCGATGACGTGACCAATGGCGGTGGCTAGGGCATCGCGTGCCACGCTCAGCGCATCACGGCAAATCGCATCTCCGTGTTCCGATGCTTCCGCAATCAGTTGCGCCGAAATCGGCCGCCGCCCCTTGTATTGCTTGAAGGAGGGGCCGCGCTCATGATCCCACCGAAGCACGTTGCGGACATGCTCTTCGATGCCCCAGCCGGAAGCTAACTGTTCAAGGGGCTGATGGTAACCGTGATAGTCAATCTGGAGATGTCCAATCTCCGCTGCCCCTCGCCCACAACCGCGATAAATCTCACCGTTGATGATGAAGCCGCCCCCGATGCCCGAACCAATTGTGATATAAAAGATCGGCGATAGCCCTTTACCGGCCCCATGTAGCGCCTCGGCCAATCCCGCTACATCGGCATCATTGCCCAGCGCCGCCGGCAGGTCGAGCAGTTCCACGATCCAGTCGGCGAGCGGAAAATCGTCCCATCCCTCGATCTGATGCGACTTGATGACGGTGTGCGTGGCATCATCCACGGGACCGCCGAAACCGACGCCGACGCCGCGCAGTTCGCCGCGTGCGATGCCCGCCTTGGCGAGCAACTCCGGCACGGCGGCGACAATTTGCCGGCGAATGCCTTCCGGCCCTGCGGCAACATCGACGGTGCCACGCCACAGGCCGCGCAGGATACCGTCATCGGGGCCAACGCCGAGTTGCAGTTTCGTGCCGCCGATTTCGATGCCGAGATACATCTCTTCCACCTCCTGTCTCCGTCTGCCGGCCCTGCGTCACTTCCAACCGCATCAACCGAGTAAATAAAATAATGAATTTTTCCTCAGAAAACATTTGCTCGACGGACCAGGCGAAATTATGATAAGTCCACCATAATTGATGCGCGAGAAGAGCGGCTGACTCGCACTCAAGCACAGCTCTTCTTCGCCGACACGCGGCTGGTTCTCGGAGACAACCTACTCCTCATTGCGCTCCAAATTTTCCCCGCAGTCCCACAAGAGGGACCGCAAAACCATGAGGATACTCGTGATGAGACGATCTCGCTGCGCCTTCCTCCGTCGCTCGTTGTTGAGTGCCCTTGGCTGCCTGCCGATCCTCGTCTTCGTCGCCGGCTGCGGTTCCGGCGCAGGCGACCGTCAGCCCGTCACAGGCTCCATAACCTTCAAGGGCGCTCCGCTCGCCCGCGGCACCATTGAATTCTCGCCGTTTGAGCAGGAGGGGGTCACCCTGGAAGGAGCCGAGATCCACGATGGCAAGTATGCCCTGCCGGCCAAGACCGGATTGGCACCGGGAAAATACCGGGTGAGCATCTCCTCCGCCGATGAGAGCCAGAAGGCGCAGCCGTCCGAAGAGGCTCCCGGTGCCGGGCCGGTGGCCAAGGAATTGATTCCGTCCCAGTACAACGTCAACTCCAAACTCACGGCGGAAGTGACCAAACAAGGCTCGAACAACTTCAATTTCGACTTGGAGTAGTTGATCGGACTGTCCGGGCGTCGATTCGGGTTCATCCTTGTTTTCAAGCGAAGGAGACTGGCGGATGCGTAAACCTGTTGCTCGAACTGCCTTCACACTGATTGAACTGTTGGTGGTGATCGCCATCATCGCCATCCTCATCGGTCTGCTGTTGCCGGCCGTGCAGAAAGTGCGCGAGGCCGCCGCACGCATGCAGTGCAGTAACAACCTCAAACAGTTGGGCATCGCCATGCACAACTACCACGACACGAACCAGGTTCTACCGTGGGGAACGCCGGGAGGCTCAGCCCAGTGCTGTTGGGGCACCTGGCAAGTGCTCATCATGCCCTATATCGAGCAGGCGAACCTGGGCAATCGCTACCAGGCCTGGGGCAATGTCAATGGTCCGCGTTACAGTAGCGCGCCCAACACGACTTACGTCACGAATCAGCGTCTCAAGATGCTGACCTGCCCCAGCGACATCCCCAACAGCCCGTTCGGCAATCTGACCAACCACAACTACGCCGTCAACTACGGTCGCATTGCCGTCTACACAGCCACATCAGGGGCCGGTGGCTCTCCGTTCGGCCACGGCAGGTCGCTCACCCTGCCGACCATTTTCGATGGTACCAGCAACACCATTATGCTCGCCGAGGTGATTCAGGGCCAGCGGAGAGATTTGCGCGGTTTCGGCTGGTGGGGAGATGCCAGCGGCTTCACCACTCTGGCCGGCCCGAATACGTCCCTGCCGGATCGCATCTACACTTCCTATTACTGCGATAGCAGGCTGCCCAACCCTCCCTGTGCCGTCTCGACCGGCTCGGCCCCGACCAATTTCTTCGCTCGCAGCCGGCACACGCAAGGAGTGAACGCCGTGATGTGCGACGGCTCGGTCCACTTCGTCAACAACAGTGTCACTGTTACCATCTGGCGAGCGCTCGGCACTCCTCAGGGCGGCGAGGCGGTGAGCTTCAACTACTGAGGATCGACGCGGAATTACGGAGTGGTCAAGGCCACTCCGTAACTTCCCGTTCCCGTTCGCCACCGAGCGCCGCCGATGTTATCCAGGGCAATGGAGATTAGCTCAGTGATATTCGCCGGTGCAAATCGTCCACCACCCAATGAAACGCCGCCAGGTGAATGGATTCGACGATGCCCATGTCATCGAGCGGGACGTGGAAATTATGCTGCGCCAGCGTGCGCAGTTTGCCGCCGGTGAAGCCGGTGCAGCCGAACGTCTTTAGATCGTGGCGATTGGCCCATTCGACGGCGCGGAGAATGTTCGGACTGTTGCCCGAACCGCTGATGGCGATGAGTAGATCGCCGGGACTCGCCAGGTTCTTGAGCTGCTCGACGAACACACGCTCGAAACCTTCATCGTTGCCCCAGGCGAGGATATAGGGGGAGTTATCCGTCAGACTGAGGATGCGCACACGCTTCTTGTTGTCGTTATCGAAATCCTCGCGGCGCAGAGTGCCTTTGCCGATGTCCTCGCAGAAATGCGAAGCATTGGAACCGCTGCCGCCGTTGCCAATGATGAAAATGAAACGGCCACGCTCGTAACAGCCATACATGGCGTCGGCCAGCGTCTTGATCTCCGCCGGATCGACGCGCATCAATTCCTGTCCGATACGCTCCAGAAACGGCCGAACGTCCAGTTTAGTTCCCAACATCAATCAATCTCCTGATTCAATCATTCAGCCAGTTTTCCACCCGCAAACCCGGCACCTTCTCGAAATCGCGCCGGTTCGCCGATAAGAGCAGTACATTGTGAACGAGGGCGATACAGGCGATTTTCAGATCGGAACTGCCGATGCGTACTTTCGCTTTTCGCAAGCGCTCGAATTCGGCTACCGCACGCTCATCAATGGCAATCAAGGGGAATAAGCGCAGAAAATCCAACAACCTCCGCAAGTGTTCATAAGGGACGATTTGCTGCTGCGGTGCGGGCTGACGATTGATCGCAGCTAGCCAGCCACGCAACTGTTCCTCCGCATTCACTATGGTTGTGGCAAAGACCGGGTCGCTGGATGCTCTCATGCGTGCCGTCAGACGTGCATGCGGTTGGCCCTCCGGAAAGGCCAGGATAGTCAGATGATCGGTATCCAACAGGATCACGAGTGCGCTCGTTTCTTTCTCTTGGGCGATTTCGGTTTGGTGAGGCGACGATCTTCTTCTCGGATTTTGCGCGCCTCCTCAAAAATTTCTTTCATGCCCTCATCGCCTGCGAACATGCCCACAGCGCTGCGCCAATCGTTCGGTCGAGACAGCATCTCGATCCGCCTCTTCATGTCCGCTAACTGCTTTTCCAACTCCGCGACCCGCTCTTCCAACTTCTCTTGTGCCATGACCTTCTCCTTCCGCCTCGGTGTTGCGACATCGGCTATTAGACGCTCCTCCCCGCGTCAGGTTACAATAGAAGGATACTCCAAGGCAAGAGAAGCAAACCATGACACGCGATCTGATCCTCGGCACGGCCGGACACATTGACCACGGCAAAACCTCGCTCGTCAAAGCGCTCACCGGCATCGACTGCGATCGGCTGCCGGAAGAGAAATCCCGCGGCATCACCATTGATATTGGCTTCGCGATTCTCGATCTGCCGCCCTTCCGCCTTGGCATCGTCGATGTGCCCGGCCATGAGCGTTTCGTCAAGAATATGCTTGCCGGCGCTACCGGCATCGACCTGGCCGTCCTCGTGGTGGCGGCCGACGATTCCATCATGCCGCAAACACGCGAACATCTGGAAATCCTTCGATTGCTCGGACTGAGGCATGGCGTCATCGCTCTGACCAAGTGCGATCTCGTCGATGAGACGACGCGCGAGGTGGTCGAGCTGGAGGTGCGCGATTTGGTGCAGGGGACGTTTCTGGAGAATGCTCCCGTTATCGCCACGGCAGCGCACACGGGACAGGGCATCGCCGAACTGAAGGCGGCCATCGCTGAAGCGTGCCAGAAGGTCGAGGAACGGCGCGGCGAGCAGTGGTTCCGTCTGGCCATCGATCGTTCGTTCATTGTGCAAGGGCATGGCACGGTCGTGACGGGTTCGGTGACTTCGGGACATCTGCGTGTGGGCGATGAGGTGGAGTGGCTGCCGCGCGGCGAGCGCGTGCGTGTGCGTTCGTTGCAGAATCATGAGCAAGCCGTCGAAGAGGTACACGCCGGGCAGCGGGCGGCGATCAATCTCGCCGGGGTTCATCATGAGGATGTGATTCGCGGTCAAGAACTGGCCGCGCCCGGCTATGTCCTCCCTTCGCGGGTGATGACGGTGCGTCTGCACTGCCTGGCTGACATGAAACGCCCCATCAAACACCGCATGCCGGCGCGTTTCCATCTCGGTACGGCGGAAATTATGGGCACCATTGCGCTGCTGGATGTGGATGCCATTGAGCCGGGGCAATGGGGACTGGCGCAGGTATTTCTTGAGGAGCCGGCGACGGGGGCATGGGGCCAACCGTTTGTCCTTCGCGAATCGTCGGCCGCGCAGACGCTCGGTGGTGGTCAGGTATTGCAGCCGGTGGCACGCAAGATTCGCCGGCGGCACTTCGAGATGCTCGAACGCATCGAACGCCTATGGATCGGCGACGCCCAGGAGCGAGCGCTGACCGTGGCCTGGTTTGGCGCGTTCGCCGGCTTCACGATTCCCGATCTGGTGCGCGGTGCCAACATTGGACCTGATGAGGCGGCGGAACTGGTGGCCCAATTGAAGGAGCGCGGCCAGCTGGTGGAGGTGGTCATTAGCTCGGCCCGGCGTCTGCTTTTACACAAGGACATGGTCCATGAACTGGAGGAACGCATCTTGACCGTGTTGACTCGGCTGCACGAACAGTCGCCGTTGATGTCCACGCACGATCGCCAGAAGGTACAATCGCACCTCGATTACGTGGGCGATGATGGTCTGGTGCATGCGACGGTGGATCGCCTGATTGCCCGCAAGCAACTGGTGGGCGATCTGCGCCGTGTGGGCCGAGCCGACTTCAAACCGAAATTAAGTGTCAATCTCCGCAAGCTCAAGGATAAGCTCGTGGCGGCGTATCAGGAGGCGCGTTTCCAACCACCGGAGCCAAAGAGTTTCGCCGGGCAAGCCGGCGGCAACGCGGCCAATCTCAACGATCTCTTTGATGTGTGCGTTGCCGAGGGATATTTGACACGCATCGCGGAGGATATTTATCTGCATGTGGATGTGGATGCCGAGATGCGCCGACTGGTGAAGGAGCGGCTCGCGGAGGGCAAGGGGCTGACCGTGGCCGAGATTCGGGATATTCTCGGCACGACACGAAAGTACGCGGTTCCGCTGTGTGAGTATCTCGATCGCGTGGGAGTGACACGGCGCGAGGGCGACTTGCGAGTGCTGATGAATTAATTTACATTGTGGGCGGAGTTTTTCGCGAAGGAGATTATCGATGACGCTTGCGCAGCTGGAGGAACGGGTGATGCATCTGGAACAAGTCGTGGAACGCCTGACGGCCCTAGAACCAGTTATAGAACGATTGCAAACGCGGAAGACCAGTGAATCCGAGGTTCTCTCTTCTTCCGGCGAGGCAAAGCCGGAAGGGGAAGAAGAGGACTTCATTCCTGGCACGGAATACGATTTCGTTCTTTCTGTCCCGCCCAAGAAGTCCATTCGTCTCTGGGGAGAGATTGTATCGATCCAGCGGGGCAGCCCCGGCCTTTCTCTCTCGGATGCGGAATGGGCCAGTCTCGGATTGGAGGATGAAGATGAATGATTCGGATTGGTTTGAAGTCACGGAAGGGACCGATCTCCTCCAAGGCGATATTTTACCGAACTGCCCTCTCTTTGTGCCGGATGGGGAACTAACCTGGCCGCTGCCCGAACATAGCCGTCTGGGGCTTCGGGCTGATTTGGTCGATCTCATCATCCTGACACAAAGCTGTGATTTAGCGAACAACAAAGTTGCGGAAGTGTTGCTCGCACGCGTCGTAGCGTGGCCGGATGTCGTGCGGGACGAGGTGCGGAGAGGGAATGAGGCGATCAAAAGCAGCAGGTTTCGCAAACAGCTCGTTGAGGGATCGGTCCCCGCCTTGTCTTTGTTACACAAACGGGCGTCCGAGCCGCGTCTGGATTGGTCCGTAGTCGCGTTTCAGCGGCTTTCCACATTACCCAAAATCTTTCTCGGCGAATTCGCGGCCACTCTGGGACCGCGTCTACGCCTCCGCTCTCCCTACCGAGAACATCTGGCTCAAGCGTTCGCACGTTATTTCATGCGTGTGGGACTGCCTCACGATGCGCGAGCATTTGAAAAAGAGGGAGACGTGAAACTCTGATGGCCGCCAATCCCCTTCGCAATCTCCCTTCCGTCAACGACATTTTGAATACCCCACCCGTGCAGGCGTTGACTGCCGCGCACGCGCATGACGCGATTGTCGTTGCCGTCCGCGCAGAGTTGAGCCAATTGCGCGAGGGACTGCTACACGATGAACCGGCCAACGGCCAGACCGACGCCGCCTCCATCGCTGTCCGCGTGGCCGCTCGGCTCGAACGTGAGTGCCGGGCGAAACTGCGCACCGTCATCAACGCCACCGGCATTGTCCTGCATACCAATCTTGGCCGTTCGCCCATCGCCGAGGAAGCGGCGAAAGCGGCGCATGAGGCGGCAAACGGCTATCTCAACCTGGAACTCGATCTCGACAGCGGCAAGCGTTCGTCGCGGCAGAGCGCCATCCGTGAATGGGTGTGCCGGCTGACCGGCGCGGAGTCGGCAGCCGCCGTCAACAATAACGCCGCCGCCACGGTTATCGTGTTGCGCAGTCTGGCGATGGGTAAGGAAGTCATCATCTCGCGCGGACAACTCATCGAGATTGGCGGTAGCTTCCGCATCCCCGACATCATGGCCGTCAGCGGTGCCATCCTGCATGAAGTGGGCACTACCAACATTACACGCCTTGCCGACTATGAACGCGCCCTTGGTCCCAATACCGGCGCGCTGTTGCAGGTGCATTCGAGCAACTATCGTATCTCCGGCTTCACGAAGTCGGCGTCGTTGGCCGAGTTGACCGCGCTGGGCAAGAAACACGGTTTGCCGGTGATCGACGACATTGGCAGCGGTGCTTTGCTGGATTTTTCGCGTTTCGGTTTCCAGGGTGAACCCGTGGCCAAAGCCAGCATCGCGGCGGGGGCTGACCTCGTGTTATTCAGCGGCGACAAACTGCTGGGCGGACCACAGGCGGGTATCATCGCCGGCCGCAAGGAATGGATACAAAAGATCGAAAAAGATCCTCTCATGCGAGCGTTCCGCCTCGACAAAATGACGCTGGCCGCGCTCGAAGCGACGCTACGGCTGTATCTCAATGAAGAACGCGCTTTGCGTGAAGTGCCGGTGCTGCGCATGCTCGGAACTCCGTTCGACGAACTACGGCAGCGGGCCGAGGCGTTGGTCGAGCGTCTGCGGGACATCGCCGGAATCGCCACGATAAAGGCGACGGAAGATGTCGCTTATGTCGGCGGCGGTTCGCTGCCGGATCAGACCATGAAATCGTGGGTTGTCGAAATCGAGCCTGCCGCCGTGAGCGATGCCGAACTGGCGCGGCGTCTGCGGCTGGGAACGCCGGCCGTCATGGCTCGCCTGCGCGAGGGCAAGCTCGTACTCGATGTTCGCACCATCTTCGTTCATCAGGAAAGCCAGCTGATCGAAGCCGTGCAGCATGCCCTCGCTCGATAAGCTGATATGGTCAATTCACCTGGTCCGCCTGCCCGCCTGCTGGTATCAGACGGTTCGCCGTGTTACACTGTAGCTCTCGCTGGAACTGATCCCGCCTCATGCAGGCATTCCGCGTACCGGGAGAAACACGCATGCTCGCCATCCACGATGGAGGACGCCATTTCGATCGTCGAGCTTTCCTGACGATCGGCGGTCTTGCGCTCGGTGGGCTATCGCTGATGGATTTGCTCGCGGCGCAAACGCGAGCCGCGAGTGACAAGCAACTTGTCACTGACAAGTCCGTCATCTTCCTCTTTCTGCATGGCGGACCCAGCCAGACCGAAACATTCGATCCCAAGATGACCGCGCCGGCCGAGATTCGAAGCGCCACCGGAGAGACCTCGACGAAACTGCCTGGCATCACCTTTGGTAGCACCTTCAAGAAACTCGCCGGTCAGACCGACAAACTTGCCGTGGTACGTTCGTTCGTCGCCGGCGACGGCAATCACGACATCAAGCCCGTGGTCGGCCGCGATACTTTCGGTGCCAATCTCGGCTCCATCTATTCGCGCATCGCCGGCGCGAATCGTGCTGGCTCCGGCATGCCGACGAATGTGGCCCTGTTTCCGCGTGCCGTGGATCCCAGCACGCAAGCGGGGACCATGAATTTCGGCAAGTTCGGTTCCACCGGTCCCTTCGGCGCGGCCTACACGCCCTTCGATCCCAGCGGCGGCGGACAGTTGCAGAAAGACATGCACTTGACCATGCCGCTTGCACGGCTCGATGATCGCCGGCGTTTGCTTGGCGAGTTGGACCGCGTGCAATGGACCCTCGCCGAAGCCGGCGGCTTCGAGGGCATGGACCGTGTGCGCCAACAGGCATTTCAGACCATCCTCGGCGGCGTCGCCAATGCGTTCCAGCTCTCGAAGGAAGACCCGCGCACCCTCGCTCGCTACGATACCGCCCCGCTGGTTCGTCCCGAAAACATCGACAAGAAGTGGAAGAATTACAACAACTATGTGGACAATGCCAAGGCGCTGGGCAAGTTGCTGCTGCTGGCCCGCCGGCTCTGCGAACGTGGCTGCGGCTTCGTCACCGTGACCACCAATTTCGTGTGGGACATGCACGCCGATGTCAACAACGCCGGTGTCGCCGAAGGCATGCGCTACATGGGTCAGCCGCTCGATCACGCCGTGTCAGCGTTCCTTGAAGATGTCGAGGCACGCGGGCTGAGTGAGAAGATTCTGCTCGTGGTGTGCGGTGAAATGGGCCGAACGCCGCGTATCAACAAGAATGGCGGTCGCGATCACTGGGGCAACCTCGCACCGTTGCTGCTAGCCGGCGGCGGACTGAAGATGGGGCAGGTGATTGGTCAATCCAATCGTCATGCCGGCGAACCCCAAACGGAGCCGATACGCATCAAGAACCTCATCGCCACGATCCTGCATACGCTGTTCGATGTCGGCGAGCTGCGCATCGTGCCCGGCGTGCCGCGTGAGGTCGCCCAAACCATGACCAGTTGGGAACCGATCCCTGGACTACTTTCCTGATCCGTGCCGGCGGAATCACGATACGCTTCAACCCAGCCGCGCCTGCGCGCCGGCCTGGAAATCCGTCACCTCCAGATCGACGCTGCGCCAGCCCTGCCATTCGTTCAGTTTCGGCGTGAACGCCAGGCAGCAGGCGCCGCCGGCGGACATCAGTTCCTCAGCGCGATCGGCCATGCTCCAGGCGATGGCCTTCGAGACCGTGCCCTGCTGACTGACGCGGAAACTGAGATGGCGCTCGCCATTGCCGACCTTGCGCGGCTCACCCTTGACCTGCAAATCGCCCGCCAAGAACATCGGCCGACGATTGGCTGCGCCGTAGGGTTCCAGTCGATCGATGTCGGCGAGAAGGCCCAGCGTCAGCGCGCTCAACGGCACCTCGGCATCGAGAACAAGGGTCGGCGTCGCGTGACCGTCGGGGAATTGGCCGGCGGTGTGTTCACACAAGCGAGCGCGGAAAGCATCGATGTTCTCCGGCAGGATGCGAAGACCAGCCGCGGCGGCATGGCCGCCGTGACCCAACAGCAAATCGCCGCACGCGCGCAGCGCCTCGTGCAGGGCAAAACCGGCGACGGAACGGCCCGAGCCGATGCCGACGCGAGCATGCAGGCCGTTACCGCTGGCGTCCGGGCCTGGCAGCGCGATCATCAGCGTCGGCCGAGCGTACAGATCGGCGAGTCGGCCCGCCACGATGCCGACAATCCCGGCGTGCCAGCCCGGATGAGCCAGCACCAGGGCAGGATCGCCGCCGCGCCCCTGCTCCTCCACCATCTTGCGCGCCTCGGTCACCATACGCCGCTCAATCGTTTGTCGCTGCGTGTTCTGCTCCTCCAAATAACGCGCCAGTTGAACCGCTTGCTCCTCCTTCGGCGTCGTCAGCAGATCGACCACGAGCCGCGCACAGCCGAGACGCCCAGCCGCATTCAGGCGCGGCGCGATCTTGTAACCGATGTCGGACGCACGCAGTTCCGCCCCCGGCGTCAACCCGGCGGAGGCACAAAGAGCAAGCAACCCCGGCGAAGTTGTGCGGCTCAGACGATTCAGACCGTGACGCACCAGAATGCGGTTCTCGTCGTGCAACGGCACCACATCGGCCACCACGCCGAGCGAGGCGAGGGCAACACTGTCCAGCAGATACTCGCGGAAACGCGGCGTCACCTTGGGACTGCCGCAGGCGCGCTGCGCCAGCGCCCAGGCCAATTTGAACGCCACCGCCGAACCGGACAATTTGCCGAACGGATAGCTCGTGCCCGGCAAGCGCGGATGCACCAGCACCGCCGCGGCCGGCAGCGTGTCCTTGAACTCGTGATGGTCGGTGACGATCAGTTCCAGGCCCAGGCGCTTCGCTTCGTCCGCCTCGGCCACGCTGGCGATGCCGCAATCGACGGTGACAACCAGCGACACGCCGGATTCGGCGATTTGCCTTAAGGCATCGCAGTTGAGTCCGTAACCCTCTTCGAGTCGATGCGGCACGTACAGATCCGCCGTGGCACCCAGCAGCCGTAGGCCGGTGAGAAGGATGGCCGAGCCGGACACGCCATCGACATCGTAATCGCCGTAGACGCACAGACGGCGTCCGGCGCGGACGGCGGACAGGATGCGGTCGGCGGCCTCGGTGACACCCGGCAGCAGGTCGGGCGGATGCAAGCCGGTCAGCGAGGGATCGAGAAAGCGTCGCGCCTCGGCCGCATCGCCCAGACCGCGATTGAGCAGCAGTTGAGCCACGATCGGCCCCAGGCCCAGCGCGGCCGACAAGCGTTCCACGGCGGCGCGATCGTGCGGCAGCAGATGCCAGGTTTTGAGGGTGGGAGTTGCCAAGGTCATCCTTCATTCCGCCGCTCGCGGCGCCGGCTCCAGAGGCGATCGTTCCATCAGGCGATTATAACGTGGGACACGCCACCGGGTGAGCGCAAGCCGCGTGTAAAGCGCCCCGTCTTCCTCGTCAGCCGCTCTTTCGCCGTCATCTCCGGCGAGACAATTATCTCCCTCCCACGCCGCTTTCCCGGAACATTCCCCAAGATCACTTCCCGCCGAACCGATACATGCTATGCAGCATGGCGTTGCTCTCTGTGAATAATCCCCGCGATTCGCTGCCGTTTGCGGCTTTACGCTCAACCGCAAACGACAGCGCTTGAAGCTTGGCGCAGATCGACCCGCCCGAAAGTGAGGATGTGCATGAGACGTTCCCTGCTGCGATGGTGGCTCGGGACCAGTCTGCCTGGTTTGCTGCTGGCGTGTGGTTGCCGGCATGCTCAACAATCGTGTCCGACTTGTGGCGCGTCCGCGTCGCATGTGGCGGTCGCACCCGCCGCCTCGAAGGCTCCTAACCACGCGCCTCACATGGCCGACCAATCCTTCGTCGAGGAAGGTCCGGTCATGCCCGTACGGAACGAAGCGCCGATCGTGCATACGGCGGCGAAACCGATGTCCCCGCCCTCTCCAGCCATCACCGCCGTGGAGGTCGGAGGGCAGCCCGCGAGCAGCCCCTATCACGAGGGTGCCGCGACACGACGCACCTTCACCGACATCACCGCCCATCCCAAGTTCGCTCATGACCCGAACTACCACTGGTTGGTAGGCACGGTCGATTATTCGAGAATCCAGCGAGCCTGGCTGCTGCGCTATGCCTCCGTCGAGGAGGACGACCGTTACGGCGGCAGCGTGACTCTGGAGAACCCCGGCCAACCGAACGCGCTCAAGAACGGCCAACTCGTGCGCGTGGAAGGCCACGTAATCAATCCCGACAGCTCGCAGCTGCGCCCGGCCTTCCATGTGAAGAATCTCCGCATCGAGGGACCGTGAGATCATCCCTGTCTTACCCCCTGTGAACGGATTACCCCCAGGCCGGCATCGGTCTGGGGGTTTCCGTTTCACGCGAAACGCCAAGCCACGCTTCCCTGCCCGCCGGCTATATAAGCCCAAACCGCAAGCGACGAACGCAGACAGCGCGGGAAGAGGAAATATGCAAACGAGGCGGATTCGGAGGTTTTTGGGAAAGCTACTCAAGCGGGGCGACCTTCCTAGCCGAAAGAAAGAGACAGAAATCAGCGCGGTGAAGTCTTCTGGATGGAGACAACCGCGGCTGGTGTGGAAACGAAGAGGAAGGCGCGGGTCGCCAGTTTTCCCGGATGGAATCGTCCCCTACCGGGCACGGCGGCCTTCTGCCGAAGTGAGGCTCCAACGGAGGATTACTCTCGTGAATGCTGCGTTCTTGCTAGTTACGACGGCGTGGTTCGCCGGTGCCGACGCGGCACCCGCGAACCCGACGGCCGCGCCCGTCACTACGACGGCACCGGTCGCCGCGCCGATTGGTGGTTCATGTTGCGGCGGTAGCGGTGCTTATAGCGGCGGCAACTACGGTGGCAGCGGTTGCGGCTGCTGCGAGGTGCAATGCTGCAAACCCAGTTGTTTGGATAAACTCCGGGCGCGATTCCATCGCAATTCCTGCTGCGAGTGCGGCAACACCTGCGCCACGACCAGCTGCTGCAACACGGGTTGCAACACCGGCTGCGGCGGCAACGTCGCCAGCTCGGGCTGCTGCAACACCGGCTGCGGCGGCAACGTCGCCAGCTCGGGCTGCTGTGGTTCCAACTACGGCGGCAACTTCAGCAGTGGTTGCGGCACCTGCTGCGAGACCACCTGCTGCAAGCAGAGCCTGTGCGATCGTTTGAAGGCCCGGATGCACCGCAATAAATGCAACTCTTGCTGCGACACCGGTTGCAACACCGGCTGCAACAGTGGCTGCGGTTCCAACTACGGTGGCGGCGCCTATGGTGGTGCCAACTTCGGTGGCGCCTATAGCGCTCCGACGGTCATGCCGCCGGCTGGCGAGCAGATCAAGGCG
>DATNCY010000235.1:0-29955 GCA_035553375.1 Gemmataceae bacterium | reverse complement strand
CTGCGTCGCTTCCTCGACGGTTTCGTTGAACGCTTCCGACGGCGAATGGCCGTGTTCGCGCAGCACTTCGTATTGCGCCAACCACAAGCCGTAAATCGCCCCCATCAGCACACCGCGCTCGCCGGTCAGGTCGCTGAAAACTTCCTTCTGGAACGTCGTCTCGAACAGATAGCCAGAGCCGATGGCGATGCCCAGGGCCAACGCGCGCTCCCGTGCCTTGCCGGTCGCGTCCTGATGGATGGCGAAGCTGGCGTTGATGCCCTTGCCTTCGAGGAACAGACGGCGAACCGTGGTCCCCGATCCCTTGGGAGCGACCAGGATCACATCGATGTCCTTGGACGGCACCACGCCGGTTTGATCGCTGTAGACGATGCTGAAGCCGTGCGAGAAATACAGGGCCTTGCCCTTGGTCAGATGCGCCTTGAGGGTGGGCCAATACTCTTTCTGGCCGGCGTCGGACAACAGATATTGAATGATCGTGCCACGCTTGGCCGCTTCGTCGAGCGGAAATAGCGTCTGGCCGGGAACCCAACCATCCTGCACGGCGAGATCCCAGCTTTTCGTTTTCTCACGCTGGCCGACGATGACTTTGACGCCGTGATCCTTCATGTTGAGCGATTGACCGCGGCCTTGCACACCATAACCGAGGACGGCGACGGTTTCGGGGCCAAGGATGGCTTGTAAACGCTCCGCCGGATAATCGGAACGCTCCACCACGGTTTCTTTCACGTTTCCAATCTGGATCTGGCGCATGGTCCTGAGGGTGGTTAGAGGTCTTCGTTTAGCCGCGACCCGAAGGGAGCGTATGTCCTAAACGAAAAAGATAGTCAACAAAATCCTGTCGAACGACACTTCCTCACTGTATAGTAAGCAGCGGACGTTGACCACCCGATCGCTTAACCATCGAACCCTGTAATACCCATGTTGATTGTTGATGCTCATCTCGACCTGGCCTGGAACGCTCTGGACTGGAATCGCGACCTACTGCTGCCCGTGGCGGACATTCGCCGCCGCGAGTGCGAACTAGGCATGACCGGCAAAGGACGCGGCGAAGGAACCGTGTCGTTTCCGGAGTTGCGCCGTGGCGGTGTCGGGCTGTTCATCGCCACGCTGCTGCCCCGTTTGATGCGGGCCAACTTGATGCCTGCCATCCAGCGCTACGAGCGGATGGAGTCGGCCTATGCCGCCGCTCACGGACAGATGGCGTATTATCGCGTTCTCGAACAGCAAGGCGTACTGCGCTGGATCAAGGATGCGGCGGCGCTCGAAGCCCACGTTCGCGCCTGGCAGACCAACGCGGAGCGCGAACCGCTTGGCTTCATCCTCAGCATGGAAGGGGCCGATTCGGTGCTTTCGCCGGAGCAGGTCGAGGAATGGTGGCAGGCGGGTCTACGCATCATTGGTCCGGCGCACTACGGCGTCAGTCCCTACGCCCACGGTACCGGAACCGAGGGCGGACTATTTCCGCGGGGGCCGGCGTTGCTCAAGGAAATGCAGCGCGTCGGCATGATTCTCGATGTGACCCATCTGTCCGACCAGTGCTTCGATGAGGCGCTCGACATTTACGGCGGGCCGGTGCTGGCCAGTCATCACAATTGCCGTGCCCTGGTGCCGGATCAACGACAGTTGACCGATGAGCAGATTAAGCGATTGATCGAACGCGGCGCGGTCATCGGCACGGCGCTGGACGCCTGGATGATGGTTCCCGGATGGGTGCGCGGCAAGACGCGGCCGGAAGAGACCGGCGTGAAACTGGAGACGATGGTGGATCACATCGATCACGTCTGCCAGTTGGCCGGCAACGCTCGTCATGCGGCCATCGGTACCGACCTCGACGGCGGCTTTGGCCGCGAGCAATCGCCGTATGATCTGGACACCATCGCCGATTTGCAGCGTCTGCCCGAGTTGCTCCGGCGGCGCGGTTACGACAGCGAGGGCATCGCCGGCATTCTACATGGCAACTGGGTGCGATTCTTCACGCAGGCATGGCGGCGCTGAGTCCTCCGTCACTAGCCTGCGGCGCGCAAGCAAGGGAGCGTGTTCGCCTTGCTTGCGCCGCGGGCTGGTGGATCGAGTCCGATCATGAAGCAGCCCCTCGCACGAAGACGGATCGTTCTGCTGTCGCTGGTCCTTCTCCCTGGACTGGCGGCGTTCGCCCATGCGAGTCTGCCGGTGGTGCCGCGGGTGTTTTCCATCGTCATGGCGATTGTGTACGGTGTCAGCGCCGTCTGGTTCGCCCTGCATTGGTGGCGCGGCGGCCAATACGGCGACGAAGGGGTTCTGCTGCGCGAGACCGGACAGCGTCTGGCAGAATCCGAAGATCGCTTTCGTCTGCTGTTCGAGCATGGCGGCGTCGGCATGGCGCTGCTGTCGCCCGACGGCGATTTTGTCCAGGTCAATCCGGCCCTGATTCAGATGCTCGGCTACCCGGCGGCGGAACTGATCGGCAAACACTTTACCGATGTCCTGTACGCCGAAGATCGCAGCAGCGGCAATCGCCGAAACCAAAAGGCGAATTCGTCTCAGTACGAGCGTGAGAAACGCTTCGTGCGGCAGGATGGTCGAATCGTCTGGGCGCGAATTGTGCGTGTGCCGATACGCGATGCACAAGGAGAGATCCGCTATTACGCCACAATTTTCGTCGATGTCACAGAGCGCAGAAGGGCACAAGAAGCCCTGGCCGACTCCGAGCAACGCCTGCGTCTGCGTTTCCAACAAGCTTTCGATGGCATTTGCCTGTGGTCTCCCGCTGGAATGTTTCTGGACGCCAATCCCGCTTTGTGCCGACTGCTCGATCGGAATCGGGAGGAGTTGCTTGAGCGCAATGTCGCCGAGGTGGCGGCTGACGTGGAAGCGATCCGTAGCCATCTGCGGGCCGTGCTGGAGCTTTCCGGCGATCGTTGTGAGACCCGTCTGCGTCAGCGCGGCGGCGCTTTGGTCGATGTCGAGGTCAACAGTGCGGTTCTTGAGGTTGAGGGCCAGCGTCTCATTCTGGGCATCTGCCGCGACATCAGTGCCCGCAAGGAGGCGGAGGCCGCCTTACGACAGGCTGAGACGGCACTGCGCGAGGAGCGCGATTTCATCGCCCAGATTTTGCAGACCACCGAGGCACTCATCCTGGTCGCCGATCCGCACGGGCGCATCCTCCGCTTCAACAACAAGTGTCAGAGCGTCACCGGCCAGAGCGAAGAGGCCGTGCGCGGCTGGCCGTTCTGGGAGTGCGTGCTGCCCGAGCGCGTCATCGCGCGGGCCCGCGAAACCTTTCATCAGGTGGTTGCAGGCGCGGATTCACCGCCGCAGCAAGTGCTTGAATTCCCCTGGCGAGCAGAAGGCGGGGCGGAACGGCTCATCGCCTGGCGTTTGTCGCTGGTCCGCGACGCCCAAGGACAGCCACGCCACGTCATCGCCATCGGTCTGGATGTCACCGAGCAGCGCCGCTTGGAGGAGCAGTTTGCCCGCGCCCGCAAGATGGAGACGCTGGGCACCCTGGTCGGCGGCATCGCACACGACTTCAACAACCAACTGACAGCCATTCTCGGCAATCTCGACATGGTGCGGGGCGATCTCCAAAAAATGCAGAATGCAGAATGCAGAATGCAGAATGAAAAGGATTCCGCGTTCTGCATTCTGAATTCCGCATTGGATATGTTGTTGCCTTGCGTCCTGGGTGCCGAGAAGTCGGCCCAGCGCTGCGCCAGCATGACGGGCCGGCTCTTGACCTTCAGCCGCGGCCGACTCGGGACCATACAGCCGGTCGCGCTCGATCAACTGGTGAGTGAAACCGCTCGCGCCTTGCAGCACGAATTACCTCGCATCCGAATCGAGATGGAAACACCGCCGGCCATCTGGCCGGTGGCGGCCGATGTGGCGCAGGTGCAAGAAATGCTCCTCAACCTAGCGACCAACGCGCGCGACGCCATGCCGAACGGCGGCGTCTTGACGCTATCCCTGGCCAACCGCACGTTCACCGCCGAGGACTGCGCCGCCAACCTCGAAGCCCACCCCGGCTCGTTCGTTGAACTGGAAGTGCGCGACACCGGCCACGGGATGACATCGGAAGTGCGCGAACGCCTCTTTGAACCGTTCTTCACGACCCGGAAAGGCGGCCAGGGCACGGGCATGGGATTGTCCGTGGTCTTCGGCATCGTCAAGGGGCACAAGGGTTGGATCACCGTTAGCAGTCAGCCCGGCGAGGGGGCCGTGTTCCATATCTATCTGCCGGTCGCCGAGGCACTCGTGCCGGCGGTTCGACCGCCGTTGGAACCGGCGCAAACCATCGAAGGACACATCCTGATCGTGGACGATGAACCCATCGTGCGCGAGTTGGCGCGAACGGTACTCGAACGCTGGGGCTTCCGCGTGCTGACCGCCGACGGCGGCGAGCAAGCCTTGGACATTTACCGCCGTCAGGCGGATCGCATCGCTGTTATTCTGCTCGATTACATCATGCCGCGCATGAATGGCGTGCAGGTACTCAAGGAATTGCAGCGGGTCAATCCGGAGGTGTGCGTCGTCTTCTCCAGCGGTTACTCCACCGATCACGATGTCGATCAACTACTCGCCGCCGGCGCGCGCGGTTTCGTGCCCAAACCCTATCGCCCTCGCGATCTGGTGCAGGCCATCCGCCAAGCTCTCGCCCGCGGGGAGACCGCCAGCCCGCCGCGCCAGCAAGGGTAACTCATTCCCTTGCTGGCGCGGCGGGCTGGCGAGGATTTATCCGAAATCCTTGTCGTATCGGTTGCTCCGAGTCTCACTCCATTTGACACAAAAAAGGGCGGCGCTCTCGTTTGAATTGCACACCAAGGCTCTCAACAAGTGGCATAGTATGCTGACGGTGAAGCATTCGCCGATTCTCGCCCGAACCGACATGGCAGGACGATCATGTATCAGCAGCTCACAAGGATGATTCGGTTACGGCCCTTCGCATCCTTCTTCCCTGTGGCCACCCTGACGACAACGACGCTGTTTTTGGGTTTGTGTACGCCGCCAGAAGCGCAGGGGCAAATAGGCGGTCGAGCGAGCGGAAGCGGTGTGGTCGTTTGTCCCGGTGGCTGTTACGGCGGCGCTCATCCCTTCGGCGAGCGAGGCTACGGCGGTGCGGGCTACTATGGATTCTTCCGCCGCTACTGGTCCTATGGCTCCTACGGGCCGTCGTATCGTTACGGTCTGAACGATGGATCGGCGGGTTTTCCCGCAGGTTGTGGTCTGGCCTATGGCACTCCCAGTCATGGCACGGGTTGCTGCGGGCCGGATGGGGCCGGTCCTCCACTCCCTCCTTTTCCCGCGACGTGGGCGTACAGCGCTTATCCTCCTCCACCCATGAACCCGTCTTCTCAGGCAGCGACGCCCCAACAGACGGAAAACTTTGGGCCGACGGATAATGCCGCCCACTTGCAAATCGTCGTGCCGAAGAATGCGGAAGTGATATTCGATGGCCGCAAAGACGAGCAGACGGGACCGATCCGCAAGTTCGTTGTGCCGTCGCTGACGCCGGGCAAGGGCGTCACCCACAAGATCGAGGTCCGTTACACCGACGCCAGGGGCAAGCCGATCGACGACAAACGCTCGATCCGCCTCTACGCCAACGATCAACTCCGCATCAACTTCACACGCCAAAAGCCCGAGCAATTGGTTCCCCCGAAGCCGTCGCCGTGAACGATCCGCTAACGAGCGCGCGGCTTGGGGTTTCGCGCGAAACGCCAAGCCGCGCACAAGAAGTCCTCACTTCTCGACCACATCTTCCAGTCGTGAGATCGCGACCATTTCGCCGCGAACCAGCAAAAGACGGCGACGATTTCGCTTGATGCCGGTGGCCAGCGACGAGGCCACATAATTTTCGCGGGTCGTGTCGGTGTCGCGCAGGTCATGCAGGTCGGCGTTACGCAATTCGAGAAAATGCTCTTCCACGCGGAGCAGCGTGCCCAGACAGACGTACTCGGTGCGTAGGTCGATGACCACGCGCTGGCCTATCAATTCTTCCAGCATTTCATTTCCCCATTCTGGCGAAGGGATACCCGGTACGGTTTGCGTCTGCTATTGTAAAGGAAGATTTTCGCCACGACTCGCCTTGGACTTCATCGTATCCATGCCAACACCATCTTTGCCGGCCGCGGAGCGCTTCCAGCACGCCGCCCTGAGCCGATTGCAACAATTGCTGGACACGCAGCGCGAGGCGCTCGACCGAGCCGCCGCACTATGTACCGAGGCCATCGCCGACGACGGCCTGGTGCATTTGTTCGGCTGCGGACACAGCCGCATGATGTGCGAGGAGATGACGCCGCGCCAGGGCTGTTTCGTCGGCTGGCATACCATCGTCGAGTTGGGCCTGACGTTTCACAACCTGATCGTCGGTCCCAACGGATTGCGTCAAACCCTGCATCTGGAGAAGACGCCCGGTTACGCCGAGCAAATCTTGCGTAACTTCGCCTTCGGACCCAAGGATGTGCTGATCGTTATTTCCACAAGCGGTATCCGCGAAGTCATCATTGAAATGGTGCAAGGAGCCAAGCAGCGCGGCCTGCGTGTCATCGGCGTCGTCAGCCGGGCGCACTGCGAGCAAGCGAAACCGGCGCACGCATCGGGCCAGAAACTTCTCGATGTGGCCGACGTGATTCTCGATAACGGCGCTCCCATCGGCGATTGTCTGCTCGAACTCGAAGGCAGCGCCGGCAAGACGGGGCCATTCAGCACGTTGGGCGGCGGATTGGTTATGAACATGCTGCGCTGCGAGGTTGCGCAGCGGCTCGTGGATCGTGGTATCGAGCCGGTGTTCCTGCCCAGCCATCAGTTTGTCGGCAGCCGGACGGTTGAGGAGCAGTTGGAGTATTTTTATGCGCAGTATGCGAAACGGGTGGCACCGCTCTATTCGCGTCAAGGATAAAGATTTTCCTCTCGAACAAGGACCGGCACTATGTCTGCCTTAGAGAATCCAGATCCAGAAGCTGTTGGCTGGAAGGCGATCGATGCCGCCCTCGCGCAGATCCACGGCGAGAAGGAACCGCCGTTTCACTTCGCCGCCGTGCCTCCGTATGCCCTAGGCGGAGAAGATCCGCTCCAGGGCATCTCCGTTTACGAGCGAGATCAGCCAGTGCCGCACTGGCACTTCGTCACCTACGGTTTCAGTGAGCTTTACGACAAGGAGAGTGATGATCTAGCCGTCAGCGGCTTCGGCTTTGAGCTTACTTTTCGTTTGGCCATGCAGGAAGAAGAGCCTCCCTTCTGGGCACTCCATTTGTTGCAGAATCTGGCCCGTTATGTTTTTCAGACGGGCAACGTCTTTGAAGCAGGACACTACCTCGATTGTAACGGCCCTATCGCCCTCGGACAAACCACCGATATTCGCGCCCTCCTTTTCGCGGCAGAGCCGGAATTGCGTGAGATGGATACTTCCAACGGCAAGGTCCAGTTTCTGCAAGTGGTCGGGATCACCCTGGATGAGTTACTACAAATCAAGAAATGGAACGCGAGCGGTTTCCTTAAAATCCTAGGCGAAC
This sequence comes from Gemmataceae bacterium, assembly GCA_035553375.1. Taxonomy (GTDB): domain Bacteria; phylum Planctomycetota; class Planctomycetia; order Gemmatales; family Gemmataceae; genus JAJPHU01. The sequence goes on along the minus strand of DATNCY010000235.1, from coordinate 22,462 downwards.
AAGTTCCTTTCCTTATCACGGATTTGAGTCGCCCTTCTATCCTCCGTTCAAAACGGGTGCAACTGACGGTTGGGCAGTTGGCCGAGGGAGAAGGATCGAACACCGAAGTCATTTTTGTGGGCGAGGCCTCTTATACCCTACAGAAAGCAGGGAAGGTACGGGTGATCTTCGGGGCCAAGGGGGTGATGGACCTCAAAGAAATTCTCCTGGCGCGCTTGAAGTTCTCTCGTCCTTTCCAGGTCGCCTCCTCGCAAGCCTGTATCGTTTTCAGTCCTGGGTCGGCGATCAACTGGCGCAAAGGAACCGACGGCGAACTGGAGATCCGCTTGCCTCTGCAAGAGGCCGAACAACTGGCCAACCTTTTGCAACCTAGGGTGGGGGAATACGTCCTGCCCGGTGTGTCCGATCTTACTTTTGAAGTGCGCACGACCGAGATCAAGGACCAAGAAGGCAATATAGTGCAAGTAATTGGCTGAGGAGTACGTTCTCCCGATGGGAAATCGCCTGCAAGCAAAGCGTTGTCTAATCGTCGGCGGCACTGCGGGCCTGGGTCGCGCGGCGGCGGTGCGCTTCCTCGAAGAAGGAGCGAAACTCGTCATCGCCGGCCGTTCGGCGGAGAAGGGTGCCGAAGCGCTAACGGCGTTGCGTGAATTAGGGTCGGTCGCCTTCTTTCCGTGTGATGCCGCCGTATCGGAGCAAGTGGACCGTCTTTTCACCGACGCCGTCGCCTTCCTTGGTGGACTCAATGTGCTGTATCACGTCGCGGGCATCAGTGGGCGGCGCTTTGGCGATGGTCCATTGCACGAATGCACGGACGAAGGCTGGGATGCGACGCTGACGGCGAATCTGACGAGTACCTTCCTGACTAATCGCGCCGCCGTGCGCTGCTTCCGCCAGCAGAATAGCCCCGGTGTCATTCTGAACATGGCCAGCGTGCTGGGCTTTTCGCCGGCACCGCACCATTTCGATACGTACGCTTACACCGCCACCAAGGGCGGTATCGTGTCCATGAGCCGCCTGGCCGCAGCTCGCTACGCTGCCGACGGTATCCGTGTCAATGTCCTCGCGCCGGGATTGATCGATACACCGATGGCTAGCCGGGCCGTGAACGATCCGGCGATCCGGCATTATCTGCGGACGAAACAGCCGCTAACCGCCGGCCCTGGCCAGCCCGAAGATTGCAGCGATGCCGCCGTCTTCCTGTGCAGCGATGCCGCGCGCTTTATCACCGGCGTCGTCCTACCAATTGATGGCGGCTGGTCGGTCAGCGAAGGACAATATCAAACCAATGCAGAAGTCAGAATGCAGAATGCAGAATGAAAACCAAATTGTCTTCATTCTGCATTCTGCATTCTGACTTCTGCATTGTTATGAGGTATGTATGTCGGAATTACGCGAAGAAATCGTCACCCAACCGGAAGAACTGGCGGCGTGCTGCGCCGAGTTGGCCGCGTGTCCGCACTTCGGTTTCGATACGGAGTTTGTCGGCGAAGATACCTATCATCCGAGTTTATGTCTGGTGCAAGTGGCCACGCCGGATCGCCTCTTCCTCATCGATCCGCTGACGACGGGACCGCTCGACGCTTTCTGGCAACTGGTCGTCGATCCGGCGCGCGTCGTCGTGGTCCACGCCGGCCGCGAGGAAGTGCGCTTGTGCCGCCTGTGGACGGGACGGACGCCCGGCAACCTGTTCGATCTGCAACTGGGGGCGGGTCTGGCGGGCCTGGCGTATCCGCTGGGGCATGGGGCGCTGGTCCATCAGGTCCTCGGCGTGCAACTGTCCAAGGGCGAGACGCTCACCGAATGGCGGCAACGACCGCTGACGCCCGGACAGATTCGCTACGCCTTCGATGATGTCCGCTACCTGCTGCCCGTGTGGCAACGCCTGTCGGCGCGCCTGGACGAGTGGGGGCGAACTGACTGGGCGCGCGAGGAGTTCGTCCGGCTGGCGCTCAACGTATCGCCGGAGGAGCCGGCCACGGAAAAATGGCGAAAATTGCGTGGCCTCGGTTCGCTCGACCGTCGCCGCCTCGCTCTCGTTCGCGCCCTGTATAACTGGCGAGAAGAGACGGCCGCGCGCACCAATCGTCCCACGCGCTCGATCGTGCGCGACGATCTGATCGTTGAGATCGCCCGCCGTAATCCGACGCGCGAGCGCGATCTGCAAGTGGTGCGCGGTCTGCCGCGCCGCGATTTGGAGGCCATCGTTCAGACGGTGACCGAGGCGCGGAGTCTGCCCCTTGAGGACTGTCCGACCGTGTTTGGCCGTGAGCAGGATCCGCCGCAAGTGACGATGGTATCCAACGTGCTGACGGCCGTACTTGCCGATTTATGTGCCGGTCGCGGCTTGGCGGCCAACCTCGTCGCCAATGGCAACGATGTGAAACTGCTCGTGCGTGCCCGTCTCGCCGGTGCGCCGCTGCCGGTCGAATCGCTGCTGACCGCCGGCTGGCGCAGCGAACACATCCTGCCCGACCTGCTGGCTATCTTGGATGGACGCCGTTCCCTGCGCATTGCCGATGTCCGTGCGGAGTCGCCGTTCGCCTATGCGGATACACTTCCCGAGCCGGGAGCATAAGGCCGCTTGCGGCTTAGCGTTCGCCGGACGCTAAGCCGCAAGCGACTCGGAAGGAATCGCCCTCTATCCTTCCTTGCACCTTGTCGATAGTCTAAACGCTGAACTTCGCGAGTTCCGATCCCCAGAGGGATGTTCCCGTGCCCGTCATCGAAACCAAAAATCTTATCAAGCACTACGGCCGTATCGAGGCGCTCAAGGGTGTCTCCGTGACCGTCGAGCGCGGCGAAATTTTCGGTCTGCTCGGCCAGAACGGTGCCGGTAAGACCACGCTCATCAAAATCCTGCTCGGCATCACCAAGCTGACTGCCGGCGCCGCGAACCTGCTCGATGAATCGGTCGGCACGGTTCCGGTGCGGCGGCGCGTCGGCTACCTGCCCGAAGATCATCGCTTCCCCGACTACCACACCGGCGCCAGTCTGCTCGATTTCTACGGAGCCTTGCTGGAAGTCCCGCGCGCCGAACGGCGCAAGCGCATCCCGCAAGTGCTTGAGCTAGTCGGCATCAAGGGCCGCATGGACTACAAAATCCGCACGTATTCCAAAGGGATGAAGCAGCGTTTGGGCATCGCTCAAGCGATCTTCCATAATCCCGATGTTATTTTTCTCGACGAGCCTACCGACGGCGTCGATCCGGTGGGACGACGGCACATCCGCGACGTGATGCAGTCGCTCAAGGACGAGAACAAGACGATTTTTCTCAACTCGCACTTGCTGGGCGAAGTCGAATTGATCTGCGATCGGGTAGCCATCCTGCAACAAGGCGAGATGATCCGCGAAGGCGATATTGCCACGCTCACCCGGCAACGCGGTTTGTTCACGATTGGCCTAGCTGACGGACAGACGTTCCCACGCGAGGAAATCATACGCCAGGGCTATACCGTGACGCCCAACGGTACGATGTGGGAAGTGGCCCTGTCTGATGGGCAAAGCATTGATCCGGTGGTGGACTTGCTTCGCGCACGCGGTTTGAACCTGCGTCATCTGGTCGAGAAACGGCAAAGCCTGGAAGATTTGTTCGTTGAGACGGTGGAAGCGGCCGAACCCGGCGTGGATCGCATCAATCGGCCGCGCCGTCCCCAGTCACCCCGGGAGCATCGAGCATGAAATTTCTGGCCATTCTCCGCGATTCCCTGCGCGAGACGCTCGACGTCAAACTGTTCTACGTCATGGTCGGGTTGTCGCTACTGGTGGTGCTGCTGGCCGCCAGTGTCACCTATAAGCCCGTGCCGATGAAGCAGCGGATCGAGTTCGAGAACAAGATGGTGAACATGATGATCCGCGGCCAACTACAGTCGCGGCCGGAAACAGCACCATTCGATTTTCACATCGACATCGAGGACTTCGAGCAACTGGGCGACCACCCGGAACCCTGGTTGGCCGATTATCGCTTCTTCTACGTTATCACCGTGTCGGCCCCCGCCCAGGATGGCTTGCCCAATGATCAACTCCTGCAATCCGTCCGCGACGAGGTGAAAAATGCCATCAAGCCCGAGAAACTAGAACAGGATCTCCACCGTATCTTCACCGAGGTCAAGGTCCGTGAGGCACCCTCGAAAGATCCCGGCCAAATTCGCCTGGAAGTAACAACGAGCAATGGTACGACCGTGAAGACTCGGCAAGAGTGGACTCACGAACCGCGCTTGTTCTTTGGTCTGGTTCCTATTCCCGTGCCCGTGTTCACACTCAACAACATTATTGTGTTCATCGGCGATTGGATTGTTGGAGCCGGAGGAGCCGCGTTCACATTGCTCATCAGCATTATCATGACGGCTTCCTTTCTTCCCAACATGCTGGCCAAGGGTTCGGTGGACCTGCTGCTCGTCAAGCCGATCCATCGCACCACCCTTTTCATTTATAAGTTTCTCGGCGGTTTGCTGTTCATGTTCCTGAACACCGTCATCATTATGGTTGGCATCTGGTTGGGGTTGGGCATTCAATCCGGTATGTGGATTAACGCCTTCCTTGTGTGTATCTTCGTTTTCACCTTTGAATTCGCCATGTTCTATGCGGTATCGGCTCTGGTGGCCGTATTCACCCGCAGCGCGATCGTCTCCATCATGGCCGCGATGATGACCTGGGGCGCATTGATCTTGCTGGGCTGGACGCATTGGGCATTCATCGAGCAGCAAAGAAAGACCGCGCCGGCGGACTATACCAACCATTGGGCTTACGTCGGCTATGATGTCCTGCATACGGTTTTGCCGCGCTATAAAGACCTCGATTGGTTGACGAGCAAAATGATTAAGGAAGAATTAATCAAACCTTCTTCCCAGCAATCCATCGATCCCAATGATCGCGCGGCAGTTGAAGCGGCTCGGCAGCGGCAAAAACGCTTGGATGAGGTTTACGAAAATCAGCTCAAGAAGCTCGACAAGGAATACGGCGGCTACGATTGGAAGAGCAGTCTCACCGTGTCCAGTTTTTTTATTGTCCTAATGCTCGGCCTTGCCTGTTGGCGCTTCGCCACGCGAGATTACTAACGCTATGACTGAAGCCGTTTTTCAGCGTTGTATTCACCCCCATTGCGGCGCAACTTGCGGCGTGGACGAGGCCGCGTTCGCCTGCCCGCGCTGCGGCGGACTGCTCGATGTCGCCTACGATTGGAACCGCCTGACGCCGCCGCGCGCCCTGAAAGACTTCGAGGCCAAGTGGTCCGAACGCAACAATCCACTGAGTTTCAGCGGTGTTTGGCGCTTCCGCGATTTGCTGCCGTTCGCCGCGCCGGAGCAAGTGCTGACCATCGGCGAAGGCCAAACCATTCTGCAAAAAGCCGACATCGTGGCCGGCTACGTCGGCCTGGATGCGGGCAAGCTGTTCCTGCAATACGAGGGGCTGAATCCATCCGGTAGCTTCAAAGATAACGGCATGACGGCGGCGTTCACGCACGCGCGCATGGTCGGCGCACGCCGTGCCGCCTGCGCCAGCACGGGCAACACCAGTGCATCGCTGGCCGTCTTCTGCTCCGCGACCGGCCTTATGCGTGCCGTCATCTTCATCGGTAGCGGCAAAATCTCCTACGGCAAGCTGGCGCAAGCGCTCGATCACGGCGCGCTGACCGTGCAGATTGCCGGCGATTTCGACGACGCCATGCAGCGCGTGCAGCAGGTCAGCCGGCGGCTCGGCATTTATCTCGTCAACAGCATCAATCCCTTCCGCCTGGAAGGACAAAAGACGGTCATGTACCGCGTGCTGGAGGCGCTGCGCTGGGAAGCGCCGGATTGGATCGTCGTACCGGGCGGCAACCTCGGCAACGTCAGCGCTTTCGGCAAAGCCTTTATCGAACTGGCGGAGTTGGGTCTACTCAAGCGTGTACCGCGCCTGGCCGTCATCAACGCGGCCGGGGCGAACACGTTCTTTCAGTTATTCGGCAATGCCGGTCTGCGCTGGGAGGGCGGCAAGCCGGCTCGCCAGACGATTGACGATTACTACCTCAAACTGGACGCCGCGAAGGTGCGCGCGGCGACGATCGCCAGCGCCATCGAGATCAATCGTCCGGTGAATCTGCCCAAGGCGCTGCGTGCGCTGGACCATTGCGGCGGCGTGGTGCGTGAGGTCAGCGATCAGGACATTCTCGACGCCAAGGCCAAGGTTGGCGCGGGCGGTTTGGGTTGCGAACCGGCTTCTGCCGCAAGTGTGGCCGGGGCGCGCAAACTACGTCAGGAAGGCATCATCGCCGCCGATGAGCGCGTCGTGTGCATTCTGACCGGCCATGCCCTGAAAGACCCAACGGCCACCATCGCCTACCACACGACGGATCAGAAGACTTTCGAGGATGTCCTCGGTTCGCGCGGCGTGCGCCGGGCCACCTACGCCAATCGCGCCATCCAGGTGCCCAACGATCTCGATGAGATTATCAAGGCTATCGAAGTGTATTCGTAAGCTTTATCCATTCACAGCGCAAGCAAGAGACTCGTTTATCCGGCGCATCCGGCCGCGTCCGCGCCCTCATATCTCGGCCGAGAGCAGATCTAAATCCCTCCCGAACAACATCGCTTTGCCCTCCCGCCACAGGAGAGGAGAAATTTTTTGTCTCGCTCGGTATCGTCTTGGGGCATTAAGATAGTATGGAGCTAATGCAACTCCCTGATCCGAGTGAGATCCGTCGGCGGCTGAAACAGGCGGCCGAGGGTGATGATGAGGCTTGGCGTACGCTGGTGGGGCAGAATCACAACCGGCTGCGTCGCATGGTCGTGCTGCGCCTCGATCAGCGGCTCCAGGGCCGCATCGATCCCTCCGACGTTCTGCAAGAGACTTACTTTGAAGCGGCCCGCCAACTGGCCGACTATGTCCGCAATCCCACCCTACCGTTCTTCCTCTGGCTGCGATCGCTGGCCGGCAACCGCTTGTTCAAGCTGCACCGCCGTCATCTCGGCGCGCGCATGCGCGATGTGAGCCGAGAAGTGTCGCTCTATCGCGGCGCATGGCCGGGCGCTTCGTCGGCTGCCCTGGCCGCCCATCTTTTGGGCCGAGAACATACGCCCAGCGAAGCCGCCGTTCGCGCCGAACTGAAGCTGCGCCTTCAGGAAGCGCTCAATAGCATGGACCCGTTCGACCGCGAGGTGTTGGTCTTACGCCACTTCGAGCAAATGACGACAGCCGAGGCCGCCCGCGAACTGGGCCTGAGCGCGGCGGCGGCCGGCAAACGCTATCTGCGCGTCGTGGTACGCCTCAAGGAGATTTTATCGCGGATGCCAGGAGGTTTAGGAGAATGCCAGCCATGAACGTCGAACTTCATTCCGAGGCCGACCCCCTCGATGCGGTCGTCGAATCGTTCCTGCGGCGTTACCGCGACGGCGAACGTCCGTCGCTGGTGGAATACACCGACCGTCATCCCGAGTTGGCGGATCGCATCCGCGAGGTCTTCCCGGCGCTGGTGATGATCGAGGAAATCGGCTCGGTCGGCGGAGTCCTTGCTCCCCCGGCACCGGATCGGCCAGGCACGATGCCGGATCGCCTGGGCGATTATCGCTTGCTGCGCGAAATCGGTCGCGGCGGCATGGGCATCGTCTACGAGGCGGTGCAAGAGTCGCTGGGACGGCACGTCGCGCTGAAGGTGCTGCCCGCCGCTACCGCTGGACGGGAGTTGTTCCTGGAACGCTTCCGCCGCGAAGCGCAGGCGTTGGCCCGGCTGCACCACACCAACATCGTGCCGGTCTTCGGCGTCGGCGAGAGTAACGACATCCACTACTACGCGATGCAGTTCATTCAAGGGCAAGGGCTTGACGCCGTTCTGGCGGATGTCAAACGGTTGCGCGGATTGGCCGCCGATTGGGCGTCCGCGGCTACCGTCAGCGTGTCGGCGGACGCCGGTGAGGCAGCCCGCAGCCTACTCGCCGGCCATTTCCCTACGGCCGTTCAGGTCTCGACCGAGAAACACACCCGGACCACGCCCCTCTGCCCGCCCACGATCGCGGGAGACGACTCCGCGTTGAGCGCTCAGTCGGAGGCCCACTACTACCAAAGCATCGCCCGGCTCGGCGTGCAGGCGGCCGAGGGGTTGGCTCACGCTCACGCTCAGGGTGTCTTGCATCGGGACATCAAGCCATCGAATCTGCTGCTGGATGCCCTCGGCGTTTTGTGGATCACCGACTTCGGCCTGGCCAAGACCGAGGACAGCGACAACATGACTCATACCGGCGACCTGGTTGGCACCTTTCGCTACATGGCCCCCGAGCGCTTCGAGGGCAGGGCCGACGGCCGCACCGACATCTACGCTCTTGGCGTCACCCTCTACGAGATGTTGACGCTGCGCCCTCCCTTCGACGCGGCCGACCGCGTGGCGTTGATTGGCCAGATCACCCATGACGCGCCGCCGCCGCCGCGCACGTTGGCTCCACTCCTGCCGCGCGATCTGGAGACAATCGTCCTCAAGTCGATGGCCCGCGACCCTGCCGACCGCTACGCCACCGGCGTGCAACTGGCCGACGACCTCCGCTGCTTTTTGGAAAACCGCCCCATCACGGCGCGGCGCAGCAGCGCCGGCGAACGCTTGCGCCGCTGGTGCCGGCGCAATCCGGCCATCGCGTCTCTGACCGCCGCCCTTTTCCTCCTTCTAGTCTGCCTCACGGTCGGTTCTTCTCTCGCCGCCGTCTCGCTGAAACACCAGCGGGACGAGGCGGTGCGCGAAGAGGAGGAGAAAACGGGAAAGCTCTTCGACTCGCTCGTCCACCAGGCCAACGCGAGCCGTCTCAGCCGTCAGGCTGGCCAACGGTTTAAGACACTCGAAATCATCCGAGAAGCCGTCGGCATCGCCCGCGAACGCAACATGCCTTCGGAGCGGCTCGCCGAGTTGCGCATCTCGACCATCGCCTGCCTGGCTCTCCCGGATTGGCGGCAGCTGCGCGAGTGGGAAGGATTGCCACCCGGATCTTTCCATGTAACTTGCGATGACCGATACCGCCATTACGCTCGGACAGATGTTCACGGCCACATCAGTCTGTGCCGGGTGCGTGATGGCGCGGAAGTGGCCCAGTTCGACGGTTTCCCAGGCGAAGCGTGGCTGTCCTTCAGTCCGGGCGGAAGGTATCTCATGGCCGAAGACGGTCGCAAGTTCCGCATTTGGGATCTGGCCTCTCCCCAGCCGTCCTTGGTGCGGCAAATATCGGCCGTTCAGGTTTGCTACTCCACCTTCCACCCCGACGGACGCCATTGGGTCATCTGGCAGAAGGGGGAATTCTTTGTACACGACCTGTCTTCAAATGCCGCCGCGCAGTCCGTGTTGAAGCTCCCCTTCCTCCCAACCCATTTTGCTCTCCATCCGAGCGGTCACAGACTGGCGATCACTACCGCGAACGCGGTGAATATCTACGAGTTGAAAACGAGAAAATTGCTCGTCTCATGGCCGTTGCAATCCCAGCCTTATCGGCTGGTCTGGGATCCGCGAGGCGGACGATTGGCAACGATCTGCGCCGACCGGCGGATCTACGTCTGGGACGCGAATCGGCGACGGCAGACTGTCGTGATGAAGGGATGCACGAACGGAGGAACCGAACTGGCATTCACACCCGATGGGGAGTTGCTGGCTAGTTGTGGCTGGGAGGGCAAGATTCGCTTTTGGGATCCGAGCATTGGCAAGCAAGTCTTGAATCAGGGGGGCTATGGCGCGTTTGGTTTTGGCCCGGAAGGGAGCCTGTTTCTCGGCCGTGGCTCACGTCTGCTTCTGAGCGAAGTCGTGGTTTCTCGGGAGTATCGGACCTTCGTCCGGCAATCGGCGTCGAGTGAGGGCATCGACTACTTGGTCGGAGCGATTCATCCTCAAGGGCGTCTGCTGGCAGTGACAACGTCACGCGGTATGGTCCTGTGGGATCTGAGCAGCGAAAAGGAGTGCGCGTTCATCCCGCTCCAGGTCACTTCCGTATTGTTCGAGCCATCCGGAGGGGCGATGGTGACCAATGGGCTGAGCGGGCTGAATCGCTGGCCCGTCCGCATTGAGGGCACGGCGGGGACCGCTGTGACGATCGGCCCTCCACAGCATCTGTACCGAGGTACCAATGCCAGGATCGCGTGCAGTGAGAACGGCAAGGTCTTGGCCCAGGGTGGTTGGAAGGGCGGCGCGTTACTCTTTCGCCGCGACCGCTCCGTGCAGCCAATCCATCTACAGCCGCAATTTGATGTGCGTCATGTCGCCGTCAGCAAGGGCGGCGGCTATGCGGCGACGGGCAGTCATGGAGGCGAGGAAGGCATTAAGATCTGGGAAACGAAAGAGGGGCACTTCCTCAAGCGAATACCCGCCAGCGGATTGACGCGCCCGCTCTTCAGTCCCGATGGCCAATGGCTGGCGGTGCAGGGAAGCTCCAGTGGCTGCTTGCTGAAAGTCGGCACCTGGGAGCAGGGGGCTCTCATCGCGCCGCGGGGTTACACGGCCTTTTCTCCCAACGGCTCCCTGTTAGCCGTGGGGACCCAACAGGGCGTGACTCATCTGCTCGATCCGGCGACCGGCCGCGAGCTTGCACGGTTGGAGAATCCCAACCAGAACGTCGCCCAGTGGCTCGGCTTCACCCCGGACGGCACCCGTCTGGTTGAGGTTAGTAACGAGAGCAGAGCGATCCACGTTTGGAATCTGCGTCTAATCCGCGAGCGACTGACAGAGTTGAGCCTCGACTGGGAAGCCTCACCTTATCCGCCCGCGCCGCCAGCCATGAAGACCGAACCGCTTCGCCTCACGGTCGTTGGTGTTCCTGGGCAATGACCCTGACAGGGCGAATGGCCGACGTAAGTTACTGTAACCGCATGCAGTAGGTCCCGCTTGCCGAGCGGGACCTTCCCCCCAACAGGTCCCGCTCGGCAAGCGGGACCTACCTCATTCTGTTAGTGCTTCAAAGCCGGTTGTTCGCCCCTATCATCGCTTTCACTGGGGAAGGTACAAAATCCGGCCACACGATTTGCACAGTACAACCATCTCCTGTTGCAATTCGTTGTACTGCTGGGCCGTGATCTCGGTATAACAGGCGGCGCAGGTTCGCCCTTGCACCGGCGCGAGCGCGTCGTGTCCCATTGAGGCCACGATGCGAGCGTATTGCACGCGGATGTTCGGCGGAATAGCTAGTTCCTGCTCGGTTAGTTGTTTCTGCGCTTCCGCCAGTTGCGACTGCAAATTCGTCAGTCGCTCCTGAATTCCCGCCTCGTATTTGGCGTATTCGTCCTTGGCCAAACGAACGGCTTTCTCTAGTTCCGGCAGTTGCGCGGCCTTCTCTTCGCTGTCGGCGATGCCGGTCAAAATCTCTTCCTCCAAGCGCTGACAAGTGGCGCGAGCGTCCGAAATCTCGTGTTGCAGCGCATCGTACTCCTTCTTCGATCCGGATTCATTGAGCTGTTTCTGATACTTGTCGATTTGCCCGTGCGTCGTCTTGAGCGTGACTTCCTTGCTGTGGATTTCGACTTTGATGTGTTTGATCGCGTCCTGCGTCGCGCGCTGGATTTCCTCCTGGCGGGCTACCTTCGCTTGTTGGATCTTCTGCTGCCGGGGCACGCGGTCGATTTGTTCCCGCAAATCGCTGGTGAAGCGACGCAGACGATGAATCTCGCGGAAGGTGACGGCGGGACCAGACATGATGGACTCCTTCACAACACCGGCGAGCGGGGTCGCGTTAGCGCCCCGAGTCGGCATCCTCGGGGCGCTAACGCGACCCCGCTCGCCAACAAAAAAACCGCCGGTCTTTTGAACCGGCGGTCGTGTGTCAGCGGCGCAACATGCCGTCGAGGAAGCCTTCCAGTTGCCGGCTTCGCACCGGATGCTGCAACTTGCGGACGGCCTTGGCCTCAATCTGTCGCACCCGTTCGCGGGTCACCTTGAAAATACGGCCCACTTCTTCAAGCGTGTACGTGTAACCGTCGCCCAGGCCGTAACGCAGTTTGATGATCTCGCGTTCGCGATAGGTCAGCGTCTTGAGAACCTGATCGATCTTGTCCTTAAGCATCTCTTGCGTGGCCGCCTGCACCGGCGATTCGGCCGAGTCATCCTCGATGAAATCGCCGAAGTAGCTGTCCTCGCTCTCGCCGACCGGACGGTCGAGACTGATCGGCTGCCGGCTGATTTTCAAGACGCGGCGCGTTTCCTCGACGCTGATGTTCGCCGCTCGTGCCGTCTCCTCGATGGTCGGTTCCCGGCCCATCTCCTGGAGCAGCTTTTTGGAGACATTACGGAGCTTCGACATCGTCTCGATCATATGCACCGGGATGCGGATGGTGCGAGCTTGATCGGCGATGGCGCGGGTGATGGCCTGGCGAATCCACCACGTCGCATAGGTCGAGAACTTGTAGCCGCGGCGATACTCGTACTTGTCCACCGCGCGCATCAGGCCGGTGTTGCCTTCCTGAATCAAATCGAGGAAGCTCAGGCCGCGATTGCGGTATTTCTTGGCGATCGACACGACCAAACGCAAATTACCGCCCGACAGGTCGCGCTTGGCCTGTTCGTATTCCGAAAAACGCATACGGACGATTTCGACGCGCTTGCGGAGGCTGGCAGGTTCCTCCAGCGTGAGCATCATGTAATCGTGCAACTCTTTTTCCAGATTGGCCCGATCTTCCTTGCAGCAGCGGTCGCCGCGCGTCACTTCGATCTTTTGTTCGAGTTCGTCCATCTGCGCCGACATCTGCTCCAGCTTCTTCATCAGCGGCTGGACTTTCTGCGTGCGGATCGACAATTCCTCGACGAGCGTGACGGCCTTGCGGCGGCGAATCCGTAGAGCGCGGCGGAGTTTGCGCTTGTCGTTCTCCTCGGTGCGCGGATCGAGAAGTTTGGCGAAATCTTCCTGATTCTGCTCCATCAGATGTTCGAGCGTCTTCAGGTTATGCGGCATGCGCTGGATGATCTTGTCTTTCTCAAGATTCTCCGTCAGCGACACCTTGACCGTGCGATCGAAGGGCAGTTCGCCGGCGTGGACGCGCTTGAGCGTCTCGACAACCTGGCACAGCGCCCCATCGCATTCGAGAACCTTGCGGCGAAAACGCTTGCGGGTGACTTCGATTTTCTTGGCCAGGGCGATTTCCTGCTCGCGCTTGAGCAAGGGAATCTCGCCCATCTGGGTGAGGTACATGCGCACCGGATCATCGATGCGCCGGCTATCTTCTTCGTCGAGAAAGCTAATATCGAGTTCGGCGCGAACCTCGTCGTCGAGAACGGGACCGCCACTGCCTTCGCGTTCCTCGGCCTCCGACTCGTCGATCAACTCGATACCCTGATCTTCCAGCAGGATGAGGAGTTGATCGATCTTTTCCGGGTTGGCGTCGTCGTCAGGCAAATGGTCGTTGACCTGGCTATAAGTCAGGTAGCCTTTTTCCTTGCCCGATTCGAGCAAAGCCTTCAGGCCGTCTTCGATCTTCTCCATCAAACCCTCCTCGCCCTTGAAGTTCTCAGGAGTCCGCAGCCCGTAGTCCGCAGTCCGCAGCAAAGAAGTGTCTGTCTTTGCTGCGGACTGCGGACTACGGACTAAGAACTCTTTTGTTTTTGCAGCTGCCGGAGCAGTTCCAGTTCCGCCGTGGGGTCGCTGGCGGCGTTCAGCTGAGTATGGAGTTCCTGTTTGACGCGCTTCAAGCGGCGCTCCTGGAAAACAACCAGGAGTTGCCGCAGGCACGCCGGACGGTCGGGAATGGCCCGGCCGATGGCTTGCAGTTCAAGTGCCTTCACCGCCAGTTGGACGTTCTCCAGGCGGGGACGCAGCAGATCGAGAGTCGGCGGTTCACCGGCCGCCTGGAGAGCATACAGCCCCTGCAGCAGTCCCCGTAAGCCCGGATGCGCGATCTCCTCGGAGCGAATTCCGGCGGCCGCCGCGGCGACCAACGTCGAGTCCGCCAAAAGAAGTTCTAATAGTTGCCGTTCTTCCGGCGCGGCCCGCGCGCTCCGAGTCGTTCCCGCCGCCTCGGGATGGGATCTCTCCGCCGCGCCGCGCTCGCGCTTGCGATTCCGTAATTCTTGCAGACGTGCCCATACGATCTCCTCCTTGAGTGTCAAACGTCGGGCAATCCGGCTCACCATAAGCTGCGCCTTGATGGCACCGGCCTGACCGGGCAGCGCCGGTGCCAGGGCGATGATGCCCAGCACCGCATCCACGGCTCGGCGTGTTTCCTCAACCCCCTGCGGGCTGCCGCTGGGCAACACCTGATTGAGCTTGAACTCCAGGGCGTCCAGCGCCCCATCGAGAGCTTGACGAAACGCATCGGCCCCTTGCTGCACCAGCAGATCGCACGGGTCCAATCCCTCCGGCAGCGTCGCGATGGCCAGATCGACATCGTGGCCGGCGAAGATCTCCAAGGCACGATCGACGCCGTTCTCGCCGCCGGCATCCGCATCAAAGACCAATACCACACGCGGCGCGAACCGCTTCATCTGCTGCACATGCCGATCGTTCAGGGCCGTGCCCATCGTGGCCACTACATGGCCGACGCCCATCTGATGCGCCATCAGCACATCGGTGTAGCCTTCCACGACGGCCAGATAGCCGGCTTTGCCGGCGGACTGCCGCGCATGGTCGAGTCCGTAAAGCTGCTCGCTCTTGTTAAAGAGCGGGGTTGTTGTGGAGTTATAATACTTCGGGCCTCGGGACGATAGAGGAGATGTGGGAAGGATGCGTCCTCCAAAGCCCACCGTCTGCCCGCGCGTGTCCCGAATGGGGAACTGAACGCGGTCCCGAAATCGATCGTAATAGCCCGCCCGCTCGGTTCGCGGCGCAATCAATCCCACTTTTTCGAGCATCTCCAGCGATACGCCGCCGGTCTCCGCACGCTGCACCAGCCAGTCGCCCGTTCGCGGGGCATAGCCCAGACCGTAGCGCCGCACGGTTTCTCCCGTCAGGCCGCGCGAGCCGACATAGCGCCGCGCTTCTTCCGCTAAGGGCGAATCGAGCAGGCACTCCTGAAACAGCTGCGCCGCCCAGCGGATTACATCAAGCATTGCGGCGCGGCCCTGGCTCTGCACGGAATTCGGACTTTTTTCTAAAGTTATTCCCGCGCGACGCGCCAAAAGTTCGAGCGCCTCGGCAAAGCCGACGCGCTCGAACTCTTGAACAAAAGTGATGACATCGCCGTATTTATTACAAGACCAGCATTTGTAGTTCTGCCAATGCGGATCGACCGTGAAGGAGGGATTATGATCGTTGTGGAAGGGACATAGGCCTTTGAACGTGCTGCCTGCGGGGCGCAGTTCGATGTAACCTTCGATCACCTTGACGATGTCGTTGGCTTCTTTGACCTGCTTGACCCGATCGTCTACCAAGGGCCACCCATCCGATTCTATCCGTCCGCCAGGGGTTTCCCGTGCGGGCGCTGGGGGTTGGATTGCAATCCTGATCTTAGCGGCGGGGTACACGACCGGAGGATGGAGAAGAGAAGGTAACACATGACCACTCCCGGATTGAAGGATTCTGATCGGGAGCCGCCTCTGCGCCCGTTCTTCCCTCCACAGTCCTTCTCCAGCCGTTCGCGCCGGCTGGCGTTTGGCCATGTCCGGCATTCCTTTGCCGCCGCGCTCGCTTCGATCGACATCCCGTCGATCCATCTATTTTATTCGAGGAATCGCCCCGGCTTGCGAGCAAGCCGCGCTACGAGAACCCTCTACTATGCGAGCGCTTGTAAAATTATAGCAGGTGGTCAGAACCCGTCAAGCTAGGCAAGGCCCGCCTTCTCTCCCATTCTCGCGCATTATGTCGTTGATTTCGTGCCAGTTCCTATCATCCTTCCACTTTGCTTGGCGTTTCGCGCGAAACGCCAAGTGGATTCGCGCGAAACGCCAAGCGGTGACAGATCGTTCTCACAATAACGCTTGTTTGCGTTGAACTGGCGAGGGCGATTCTGCCGAAAAAAGGGAGGTCCATGTGAATCGGTGAATTCGGCGACGAAAGGAGACAGGGATGACAAAGGCACATACCGCGGGCCTTTGCGGTGGGAAGTCTCTCTCACGCATCAAGGCGACAACGCGACGTTGGCTGGCGGGCTGCCTGCTGCTGGGGTTGGCGGCGGCTCCCGCGACGGCGGCCCCCAAAGCCGAGGATATGCTGAAATTCCGCCCTCGTCAGGAAGGTGTGGTTTGCACCACGCCGGCGGCCGATAAGCTCGCCGCCTGCAAGGTCGAGTTGGTCAAGGGTTCGTCGGGGAGCGGTTGGGTTCTTAAGGACGAGGAAGGCAATCTCCTCCGCCGTTTCTTCGACAGCAACGGCGACAATCGCATCGACGTATGGAGCTATTACAAGGACGGCCTTGAGGTCTACACCGAGATCGACACGACCTTCACCGGCAAGCCCGACCAGTATCGTTGGCTCAACAGTGGCGGTTCCAAGTGGGGCGTCGATGAAAACAAGGACGGCCGTATCGATTCCTGGAAGACCATTTCGCCGGAGGAAGTCAGCCAGGAAGTTCTGTCCGCCCTTATTAATCACGATTTCACGCGCTTGCAACCGTTGATGCTGACCGAGACGGAAGTGAAGGCGCTGGGGCTGCCGGCCGAGCAAACCAGCCGCATCCTTGAGCAAATCAAGGCCGCTCCCGAAAAGTTCAAGGAAACGGTTGACAAGTTGACCAAGCTCAGCGCCAAGGCGACGTGGATCCATTTGGAAACCGTTGCGCCGCAGTGCATCGCCACGGGAACGGGTGGCCGGTCGGAAGTCATCAAGCATTCGCGCGGCACGTTGCTCTATGACAGCGGCAGCGGCAGCGATTGGATTCAGACGGGCGAGATGTACCAACTCGGCCACACCTGGCGTCTGGTCAGCGCTCCCACGCCGGGCGCGTCCGCTCCGGAGACCTCGTCCGGCAAGGGCAGCCAGATCAGCATGGAGGAGAATCCCGAACTCCAGAAGATCGTTGCCGAGTTGACGGAGTTGGACAAGAACGTCCCCGCCTCCGCCGGCGGCACCAATGCCAAGCTCGCCCAGCATCATCTAAAGCGCGCCGATGTACTCGAACGCATCGTCGCCAAGGTCAAGCCGGCCGAGCGTGATCCGTGGATTCGTCAGGTGGCCGACAGTCTGAGTACCGCCGCCCAGGCCAGCGAGACCCGCGATACGGCCGCCATGGATCGTCTGATCAATCTGGAAAAACAACTCGGCGGCAGTCTGCCGGCCGGACATAAGCTGACGGCTTATGTGACATTCCGCGAGATTCAGGCCGACTTCTCTCGTCGAGCCAACGGCAGTTCCAACACCGATTTCACGAAAATGCAGCAGGCGTATCTAGAGCGTCTGGCCAAGTTCGTGCAATCGTTCCCCGAAGGCGAGGACACGGCCGACGCCTTGTTGCAGGCCGGCATGACCAGCGAGATCATGACCAAGGAAGTCGAGGCCAAGAACTGGTATCGCCAGTTGGTGCAGCACTTCCCCGACAAGCCGCAGGCCCGCAAGGCCGAAGGTTCCATCGCTCGCCTTGAACTGGAAGGCAAAGTGCTGAAGTTGGCCGGCCCGATGCTGAACGATGCCAACGTCGCCTTCGACATCGATCAGGTGCGTGGCAAGATCGCGATCGTTTACTACTGGGCGAGCTGGAACAACCAGTGCGCCGGCGAATTCACCAAACTGAAGCAGATGCTGGATGCCCACTCCGGCAAGCTCGATCTGGTGTGCGTGAACCTCGATAACAGCACGGAGGAAGCACGTAAGTATCTGAGCAGTTCGCCGGCTCCGGGCACGCATCTCCATCAAGATGGCGGTCTGGAAGGCAAGATGGCCACCGACTACGGCATTCAAGTCCTGCCGACGATCTTCCTCGTCGGCAAGGATGGCAAGGTCGTCAGTCGCAACGGCCAGATCGCCAATTTGGAGGATGAGATCAAGAAACTGTTGAAGTAAACCGATCGCGTCCTTCCGCGCCGCGGGCGGCCTGGCGATCTCGCCAGGCCGCCCGCGTTTTTTGATTTTCATGAGTTACAGCGCACTACGTGCGGCCACGGATATAGACTCTACGGCAATCTAGGTTCTTGTTCTGTGTCTCTGCGTCCGGTAGGGTAGGGGCGGGGTAATCCCGCCCCTACGCGCGCCTTCCCTCCAGCCAATCGAGGCTCCTTGTGAATGACACTCCTGATCCTGCTCTGTCTCTCGCGCGTCGGCCGACGTATATCCGTCATCTGGTTCTGGCCGCGCTGTGCGTCATCACGACCATCAACTACATGCAGCGCAATAGTCTCGCCGCGGTGCAGACGCGCGTGAGCGTCGATCTCCAGGTCAGCGACATCGACATCGGCGATGCCAAAGGTGTCTTTTTCTTTGCCTACGCCCTGTGCCAGATCCCCAGTGGATGGCTGGCGCAACGCTGGGGAGGACGGCGGGCATTAGCGCTGTTCGCGGCGGGTTGGTCGATCGTCATGGGCTTGACAGCCATCGCGCCGAATTTAGCGGTACTGCTGGGCGCGCGCGGCGCGATGGGCGCGCTGCAAGCCGGCATTTTCCCTTGCTGCACAATGATCCTGGCGGTCTGGTATCCGACCGCGAGGCGGGGTTTCGCCTCGGCCGTACTCAACAGCTTCATGCTGATCGGCGGCGCGGTCGCCTCGGTGTTGACCGGCCTCTTGATTGGTGTGCTGAGTTGGCGCGGCTTGTTCGCGGTCTACGCACTACCGGGATTGCTGTGGGCCTTGTGCTTCGCCCTGTGGTTCCGCAACGATCCGCGCAATCATGCCAGCGTCAACGCGGAAGAGCTATCCATCATCGGCGCTTCGCGTTCGACCACCTCCGCCAAATCGCCGGCGCATTCGTCGATCCCCTGGCTCAAAATCATGGGTAGTTCGGCGTTGTGGTTAATCTGCCTCCAGCAGTTTTGTCGCTCGGGAGCCTTGCGCTTTTTCGATCAATCCTTGCCGACGTACTTGCAGAGAGCGCGGGGACAAGACATCCAGGATGCCAACTTATGGACGAGCTTGCCCATGTGGGCTGGGGTAATCGGCGGCATGTTCGGCGGCACCCTGTCCGATTTCATCCTGACGCGCACCGGCAGTCGCCGTGCCGCTCGGCAGGGCGTGGCCATTGGCAGTCTGCTCTTGTGTTTGCTGTGCTACACGGCCGCTTATCAGTTTGCCGAGGTGCGCTGGGCCATGCTGATGGCTGGGCTGGGAATTTGCGTCATGACCTTTTCCTCGCCCTGCGCCTACGCCCTCACGATGGACATGGGCGGGCGCAATCTCGCAGTGATCTTCGCCACCATGAACATGGCCGGCAACCTGGGATCGGCGGCCTTCACCACGTTTATTCCACGCATCGCCAAATGGGGCGGTTGGGATACCGCATTGCTCGTCTTCGCGGGGATGCACGTCGTCGCGCTCCTCTGTTGGCTGCCGCTCAACCCCAACGGCGTCATTGGCGAACCCGCCCATGAGACGCCTGATTCCAAGGAATGATCACTATGGCTAGAAACCGGGTCTCCTTAGTAGCTATTGTGCTGCTTGTGTTCGCCATGAACGCTTGGAGCGCCGACCCTCCCAAACTGCTGCCCGGCGATGCCGCCATTGAACGCTATTTGCAACAGGAAACGCGGCGAATTAGTCAGCGTTTCCTCGACGGAGCGACCACGCGCACCGAATGGGAGGCACGCAAACCGCGTCTGCGCCGCGAGTATTTCGACATGCTCGGTCTATGGCCGCTGCCGGAGAAGACGCCGCTACACGCCACGACCACGGGCACGGTCGATCGGGGCGATGTAGTCATCGAGAAATTGCACTTCCAGAGCCGGCCGGGGTTGTACGTCACCGGCAATCTGTATCGACCCAAGAAAAACAACGGCAAGCTGCCGGCCATCCTGTACTTGTGCGGTCACTCCGGCCGCGGCCGCGATGGCAACAAGACCGCGTTTCAAGATCATGGCATGTGGTTCGCCAGCAACGGCTATATCTGCCTCCTCATCGACACGCTGCAACTCGGCGAGATCGCCGGCAAACATCATGGTACCTACAACCTCGGCCGTTGGTGGTGGCAGGCGCGCGGCTACACGCCGGCCGGTGTCGAGTGTTGGAACGGTGTGCGGGCGCTCGATTATCTCGTTAGCCGGCCAGACGTGGACGCGGATCGCCTCGGTGTCACCGGCATTTCCGGCGGCGGAGCGGCAACCATGTGGATTTCCGCCGCCGACGAGCGCGTCAAGGTGGCCGTGCCGGTCAGCGGCATGAGCGATCTGGAAAGTTATGTTTCCCATAAAGTCATCAACGGTCACTGCGACTGCATGTTCATGGTGAATACGTATCAATGGGAATGGACGACCATCGCCGCGCTGATCGCGCCGCGTCCGCTGCTATTCGCCAACTCGGATAACGATCGTATTTTTCCGATGGACGGCAATCGCCGCATCATCGCCCAGCTGCGCCAGGCGTACAAGATGTACGATAAGCCGGAACTGGTCGATGATTATGTGAGCAAGGGCGGCCACGACTATCGCCCGGATCTGCGCATCGCCGTTTTCAAGTGGTTCAACAAGCACCTCAAGCACGATAGTGGCGCGGTGAAGGATGCCGATTTCAAACCGCTAGAGGGCAAGGAACTGCGGGCATTCCCGGAGGACAAGGACATTCCAAAGGATGCGCTCAACGGCAAGATCGATGAGACATTCGTGCCGCGCGCGGTGGTGAAACTGCCGAAGAAAGGGGAATTTGCGGAGTGGAAAAATGGTTTGTTGAAGGAATTACGGGAGAAATCGTTCCGAGCGCTTCCGAAAGAAATCCCGCCGCTTCAGGAGAAGGCCGGGCGCTTTGTTTCGGAAGGAGAGATGGAAGTGGACCTCACTTCGATCGCGGTGTCTCCCGAACCTAAAGGCCTCCTTGTCGTTGAAAAGGGGCTATTGGAGAAAATGAAGACCTTAAAAATGGTTTTCGGCGAGGAGAATCAGTGGATGCTGTTCCCACGCGGCGTCAAGGGAGGCGAATGGACGCGAAAATCCCCGCCCAATTACGTGGAACGGTCTCATGCCTTGCTGGGGAGGACCGTCGATGAAGGCCGCGTCTGGGATATCATCGCCGCAATCAAGCACCTGCAAAAAGAAAAGAAGGCTCCCCGACGGGTGATTGGCGTCGGAACGGCCGGCATTCTCGCCGCCTACGCCGCCCTGTTCGAGCCATCCATCAAGGAAATCGTCATCGTCGATCCGCCGATATCGCATCGTGACGGCCCGATCTTCCTCAACGTCCTGCGCGTACTAGACATCCCCGACGCGCTCGGCCTACTCGCGCCGCGGCCGTTGACTCTGATAAACGCGAAGGACAAGGCGTTCGACCGCACCGCCGAGATTTATCGCCTGGCCGGGGCTGCGGATAAATTGCAGCGCAAGTGACTTTCTCACGCCAAAAACAATCGTAGATTTTTCCGTGAACCATCCATCGCCAGAAGCGTCTATCCAAGTATGAGGACGAACGATCCCAACAAGGATCGCAAACTTTGATCCTGAGAGAACGATGAACAAGGACGGCGGGTTTTTGCTGAAACACAAATCGGCCGGGCATCTGGCCGCGATGGGGGCGAAGGGCCTCCCCGCTCATCTGCTGCGCTTGTGACACCGAGCGAACCTTTTATCAGGTTGCTTGCGAGGCCCGGTGTCACAATACGATGCCTGGCCTTTTTGTTTTGGGCTGGTAGCTGAGATGGTTTTAGCGGCGGTCTGAAGAACCGCAGACGAGGATTCGAGCGCCTCCCGGCCCACTCTCCCGCTGCGCGGGAAATCCGAAACTCGAAATCCGAAACCCGAAAAAAATCAGAAAGACGAAATCGGATTTCCCGGCGCAGCTGGATGGGGTTGTGGCGTAATGGCAGCGCACGCGCCTTTTAAGCGCGAAGGCGTGGGTTCGACTCCCACCGACCCCACTGCATCGCTCAATAGGGGTATGGTGTAAAGGCGGCACGTCAGTCTCTTAAACTGATTGGAGTTGGTTCGATTCCAACTGCCCCTACTGCCGGTTGGTGAAATTGTTTTCTCAGCGTGTGGGGTAGCTTGGAGTGCCCGCCACCCTGGGATGGTGGAGAACGCTGGTTCAAATCCAGCCACGCTGACTGGGACCGGGTGGACGAGTGTCCGGCTGTGGTTCATACCCACGGCGTGTCAGGTGCGACTCCTGAACCCGGCATTGCCGGCCGAGTACGCAAATTCGGCAAAGCGGCCAGGTCGAGAGCCTGGTGAAGTTTGTGGGTTCGACTCCCACCTCGGCTACTGATGACAGCGAGATGTCAGCGGTTGGCAGTAAAGACAGGCCGGACGCCCGTGCCGATTGTCGCCTGCCGCCGACTGATGCCCCGCTCGATTCAGCTTGCGTGGTTTGGGCTGCTCGTCCAAGGGGAAGACACCGCCTTCGCACCGCGGAAATCGGAGTTCGAGTCTCCGGCGGTCCATTAGGAGTCAGGAATCAGGAATCAGGAATCAGGAGTCAGGAATCAGGAATCAGGAGATCCGAATCTGACTCCTGACTCCTGACTCCTGATTCCTGACTCCT
>DATNCY010000234.1:0-5581 GCA_035553375.1 Gemmataceae bacterium | reverse complement strand
CCCTTCCGGCGTTCCCGTCTATCCCACGAAAGTAACCACCCGATAGTTACCGGGTGGAATCCTTTCGCGGTTTGGCGCATCGGTCAGTTGAAGGATCGGCGTCGCACGCATCTTCACCGCGTCCGCATCCCACGCAGGCCGGTGTTCGCAGATTGATGGACTCGCAGAGCGCGTCAATGTCGAGGTCTTCGAGCGGTTCAACGCATTCAAAGTGTTCGCAGCCTTCGACGATATACGAGGCGTTGAGTGTTGGCCCGTTGGTCACGTTGGCCTGCCAGTAGCGGAGAGCGGCTAGGACCGTAGCGAGTTCGCGGGCGGTGAATGGGCGGGCTTCTGGCGTATCGGCCTCGTCGTACGCCGTCTGGATCATCTCGCCCAATGGGTCTATCGTGTCGTCGTCGTGGTCGGTCAGCTCGGGCAACTTGGCCTCTTCGCCTGGTCCGGCCATCCAATCGGCCATCAGCTCGGCGTCGGTCTTGCCGTCAACAGCCGGAAGCAGCACGATCAGGCAGGAGTTGTGGAATCCATCGCGGTCAAACTCCAATGCGCGAACCTTTGCGGCCTGCATCTCTGGGCGGTCGTTGAGAAGCGCAACCAGCCTCTTGCGCGCGTCGAAGTCGCGTTCCTCAACCTGTGCGCCGTCGTTGAATCCGTATTTGTCGGTGAAGTCTTCCCAAGTTCCAGCGGCCATGATCTTTCCTTTCGCGGTGCGGTGTTGTGCAGTTCTGGGGAGGGCTGCGGGTTAGCGTTACCAGATTTCAAATCCGCCTGAACCTTCAAGGAACGTGGCGAACTCTTCAACGTTTTCGACGGTAAACGGATAGTGGCTGCTGCTGGCTTGGCGTGTGCCGATGCCGTCGCAGCCGTTGCACCAGCCCACCTGACCGGCGCGTGGGTGGGGCGTCTCGGTGCCGTCGCTGTCTTTGGTGGTCGCTGGGATAACCTTGGTAGTCTGTCCGTGCTCCACGCCTAGCGCATCGCTACGTATGCCGGTGCCGTTGCACAGGTCGCACGTCTCGCGCGGCAGGGCCTTGCGCCTGGCCTCGTAGGCGTCGGCGTAGGTCTTGCAACGCCCAGAGGCAACCTCGGCGCGGAGTATGGCGGCGAGTTGCTTCGCGTCGTCGTCTTCCAGCCCGTCTCCATCGTTTGACTGCCAGTATTCACAGTTCGCCGTGATCTCCGGCGCGATCTCGCAGCAGTATTCCGCGAGTGGCCGCCACCACCAGACGCTATTGCGGAAGTACGCTCCCGCCTCGGTTGTCGGGTTCTTGCCTGAAACATCCATTCCCATTGGGTCTTTCCTTTCGGCTAAAACAGCGTTGGGTTGGTACCACTGCCAAAGAACAGCGGCGCATCGCGTTCGATCTGTCCAGCCGATGCGGAAATGTCCGCCTTCGGCCGGCGCAACTCCTCGGTGAGTTCGGCGCCTAGCTGCTCTGCCGCAGCTTGGGCGCGGTCGGTGTCGGCATTCTCCATGCCGGCGAAGGAGAGAGAGTCTTCCGGGCGGACGGGGTTGCGCGTCACGATTCGTAGCTCCCCAGCGTGATGCCGCGATCTTCCAAGCTGGGCGTGTCCTCGTGCGGTTCTTCGTCCTCGAAGGTGCCTTCCTCGCCGCCGGACTCTTCCTCTTCCTCTTCCTCGAAGGTATCCCGGGCGCGGTCTAGCAGGTCGGTAGGCAGTAGGAATGGGTTAGAACCCTCTTCGTTGCCGTCCCTGCGAACCAAGTGCAGCAGGTCGCAGATGAGATCGCCCGCGCGCGTCTCTATCAACTCTTGACTGTACTCGGCTGTGTTGGTGGCGGTGTAGGCATCCAGCGCCTTTGCTGCGGCGTCGGCCCGGTCGTTATTGTCGCGCTGTCCAAAGCTGTCCATGGTCGTTCCTTTCTGTGTCGTCCTACTGCATCAATCCAAGCGTGATGACCGCGAGCCCAACCAGCCCGGCAACCCAAGCAACGGCAAACAATATCGCCCTGCGAATCTCCCGCCGATCCCGCTCCTGCCTCAGCCTGAGAATCCTTCCATCCGGATCAAACGTGTACATAGCGTGCTCCTATCGAAGTACAGCCAGTCCAGCCGAAACCGACCCTACCAGCCGGTACACCAAATCCGCCAGCGCCAAGGCCACAAGTACAACGGCAATCGCGTGTGCCTTCATCGTCCGGCCCTCCGGTCGATCTCCTCACGTGCCAACTCTCGGCGCCTAGTATCGCCGTCCAAGTCCGCAATAAGTTGTAAAGTCTTGGCTTCGGTCTGGGTGAAATCCTCAACCGTAACCCCTCGCTCCACATCCATAGCGTCTGAGTCCTGGCGGCCCTCGGCGTTCAGGTGGTCCTGAGCAGCCTCGAGTACCAGATTCCATCGGTGAGCCTCGACGCTGCTACCCTCACCCGCCGCAAGCCACCACTCCCAAGCCGTATACACATGCGGAGCAGTCTCGCGGTCAATCGCTACCCGTTCGCCGCCATCCGTCACAATCGCCAGCGGCCCCTCTTCGTGTACATGGATCATTGCGATTTTCCCCTTTCCGTCTCATTCACTCACGAGAAACCAACACCCTCGAGCCACTTCGCCCTACCCTGCGCCCTGCCGGTGAAACGCCGAGACGTTTCCCATGGTGCCAGAGCCGCCCTCCGCAGGCAATACAACGAAAGTGTTACGACTTTAGTAACCGGAATGGTGGTTACCCACTTGTCGCGGATGGCAATCTGCTTGCCGTGGGAGGCAATAGCCCCGGAAGGTGTTGATGCACCTGTGGAGACACGTAGCACTCTGTGAATAAAGGGTTTATGTTCGCTTTGGTTGCTTTCCCCGCTATGCCAACTGTCTGGGTCTACAGTCTGTTGGCTGCCTGGTCCCTGTTGTCGGGGTTTTCCCCGAGTTGTCGATTGCTCGACCGGACGGCTTTTAGAGTGGCAGAAATTCGCGGGGATGAGCCGAAGCTGCCTTGGTGATCTTGGGGACAAGTCTGCCACGGTCGCAGGCGGTTGTGCGGCGTTAGCTCCGGTTTATTTTGCCCTTGCGTCTGCGCTGGCCTGTGGTATTGTTTAGGTGCGCTGCGAAGCGCGCCTGGTAATCTGCACACTGGCCCGATCCTTATTAGAGTGGGGATTGGGCCTTTGTGCGTCTGATATCATCTGGCTATCGGCAGGTGAGCGGACAAACCCAAACCCATGGCACCGGGCCGACACTGAGAGACGCGCCGGAAACTGTCTCGAGCTAAGCCCGGAGCGCCCACCGATGCGATGCTTGGCCAGCCTAACTCGCTGGCCTTCGTCGTCTGCTCCGCTCCCCGGCCCCCTAGCGCCGCCGCCGCTCGCCCTCCCCCGACCCCGGACCCCAGCCAGCCCCCTCCCCCGACCGCCCGCCCGACTCATCCGCCTGGCCAAGTCCAGCCCGCCCCCGCAGCCGCGGACAAGGGGTGGGGGTGCCGGTGGACCCCGCGCTTCGCGCGGATGACTCTTCCCTCACATTTCCCAACCTTTCGGGTCTCATAATTATTCCAATCCAAGCATTTTTCTCTTGACCGCCTATTCCTAATCTGGAATAGTAGATCCTAGATCGGATGGTTGATGACGGCGTATTACAACGAGCACGATGCGCTGAAGGCCGAGGTGTTGCGCGAGGCGATCAAGGCGGGCGCGATTGCGCCGGGAGATGTGGATGAGCGGTCAATTGCCGATGTTCGAGGAAGCGACCTCGCCGGATACACGCAGTGCCACTTCTTCGCCGGCGGCGGCTTCTGGAGTCTCGCGCTGCGATGGGCAGGATGGCCCGACAGCAGACCTGCGTGGACCGGAAGCTGCCCCTGCCCCAGCTTCTCGTGCGCAGGGAAAGGCGGCGGGTTTGATGACCCTCGTCACCTCTGGCCTCATTGGGCGCGACTCGTCGGCGAGTGCAAGCCTCCAGTCGTCTTTGGAGAACAGGCTGATGACGCGGTTGGATACGGATGGGCCGACCTTGTTCAGACAGACCTGGAAGCGCAGGCGTACGCCTTTGGGAAGGTTGTATTTGGAGCACACAGCGTCGGGGCGCCGCACATCCGGCAGCGGCTGTACTTCGTGGCCGACACCGCAGCAGCGGGATCACTTCCCAGCGCACAGCGAGGACTACACGGCGGAGAAGAAAGCGCAGGGCCACGGACAAGCCAATCTGAACGACCACGCGATGCTGGCAAGCTGGAGCACGCCGCGCGGAGAGGATGCGGAGTCGGCTGGGATGCGGGTGAGCCGGGGCGTGGCGGACACGCTGACGGCGCAGACCTCGCTCTGCGGATGGGCGACGCCGACGGCTTGCACACCGAACAGTCTGAGGGGAAACGGGCAGGAGCCGGAGGTGAGGATAGCGGGAGGGCATTCGGTGAACCTTCAGGATCAGGTGCGCCTCGCATCGTGGCCGACGCCGCAGAAGGCGGACGACAACCTATCGCGGACGCCAGACCCGCAGGAGTATTCGGAGCGCAATATGTCAAGAGAAGGTGCCAGCCAGAACCTAGCCACAGTGGCTCAAGCGCTAGCCTACTGGCCGACGCCGATGGCGAACAAGAACAGCCCACAGCAGCGCGGCGGCTTCACTCCGAATCTGGAGAATGTGGCCCGCTCCGTGGATTTTGGGCTGATGCCGACTGGATTCCATGCCGCAATCCAAAGGTACCCGGAGGCGTTGAGTGGCGGCCAGCTCAACCCGGAACATTCCCTCTGGCTCATGGCTATCCCAATCGAGTGGGCATCCTTCGTCTCGCGGGCGATGCAATCGTTGTCAGCCAGGCGCAGGCGTGGATCGAAACGTACTGCGAAGCGAGAGGGTTGAAGTAAAAAGTTGGTTTTCAAGGAGGTCTTGTGGCTCGATGGGTATGGTTTGAGCGGGTGACGGATTGGCATGACAGGATAGTGGCGCCTGCGTGTGTAGATGCGGAGGCGGTCGTCTTGCTGGAAAGCGGGAAGACTACTGGAGGGCAGGTGGTAGTTTCGGTGAGCACAGGCGGGGGGATCTGTCTTCTTGTTCTTGGCGAGGACATGAAGGCGGTGGCGGAGGAGTTGGGGATACCGTACTACGGATGGGCGAAGATAGGGCGCTGATGTTCGAGCAGCAACAGCCGCGCGAGGTCATGGATATCAAGGAGGCTTCGGAATACCTGCGGATCAATACGGACACGATGTACCGCTATGCGGCCGAGGGTTTGGTGCCGGCGTTTCGTCTGGGCAATCGCTGGAGGTTTAAGCGCAGCCTCTTGGATGAGTGGATGGTGAAGTTGAGTCGGTCGAGGAAAAACTGATGCGACCGCGCAAGGTAATCCTCTTAGTGGACGACGACGAGCGGGTGCTGAGTACGCGCGGCTACCTGCTGCACATCAAGGGGTACGCGGTGATTCAAGCGACCAGTGGGTACCAGGCGCTGACCGTGTTGGATTCGAGAAGGCCGGGGTCTCTGGACCTGCTCTTGACGGACCTGCTGATGGCTGACATGGATGGGAACGAGTTGTGCCGGCGGGCAAAGCAGATGCACCCGACCCTGCCGACCATGATTGTGAGCGGAGTAGTGAGCGATTCGGCTCATCTTGTGGCGGACGGGTTTTCGCTCAAGGG
>DATNCY010000233.1:0-14609 GCA_035553375.1 Gemmataceae bacterium | reverse complement strand
GTATATTGCACAATATCTATCCGAATTATCAGGGAGTAATCGCGCATCTCCCCTGGCTGCTCTGGCTGATGGACCTAGCGAGCGCGACGAACTCCGCGCCGCGGCGGCGATTGGCTCTGTCGATCCTGGCCTTGCTGACCGGATCGCAATTATTGCTCGGCGCGCCGCAAGCGCTGTCCTTCTCTCTGTTCGCCGAGGCGTTATTCGCGGTGTTCCTCGTGTGGCATCGCCGTCCGCGCTGGACCTTCTGGGCGTCCTGGATCGCTGCGAACTTGCTCGGCGTGCTGATCGGCGCGGTGCAACTCCTGGCCACGCGCGCGCTGCTCGCCAATTCGACGCGCGACCACTTCGATCCAATGATCGGCTCTCTGATGCCGTCGCAGCTGCTGCAACTCCTCGCTCCCAACTTGCTCTCGCGGCACTTGCCCCGTTTCGCCTGTTCGGAACCGTTGTATTTCGGGGCAGTTCCGCTGATTCTCGGTCTGTGGTGGCTGACTATCCGCTATCCGCTATCCGCTATCCGCTATCGGACAGACGGCGGATTGCGGATAGCGGATAGCGGAAAGCGGCTCGGGTTATTCGCGATAATCCTGGGCGTGCTGGCCGGCTGGTTGGCGCTTGGTGATAATGGCTATCTGTATTGTCTACAAACTCGTTTGCCGCTTGTCGGTCAATTTCGTCTGCCAGGACGCTATTTCACGCTGGTCGCGTTCGCGGCATCCATCCTGACGGCCATCGCCTTCGATCATCTGCTCACCGGCATCAGGGCGGGATGGAAGGCATCGTGGCGACAACTCGCTTTGCCGTGGGCTGTCGTCGGTGTCGCCCTGGCGTTGGCGATCGCCTTCCGGTTCGCGTATCCCAAGGAGAACGGCAGCAGCATCCATCGCAATTACTTCGCGGGTCCGTTGTTTTTATGCGGAGCGGCGGCCGCGTTGACCTTGGCGGCGCGGGGGCGCATGGTGGGCTTGTTCGCTCTGCTGGCGCTGACCGTCGTGGACCTTGAGGTATTCAGTGTGCAAGCCCCGTTCTGGCGCGAGAGTTTATGGCGCGGTCTGCCCACCCTGACGGAGTTCGCGGAACGGGCCGAGTCGCCGCCACGACCGCGTGAGGGGCGATGGCTCGACGACGCCTTCGAGATGCCGCATCCGGCGTTTTTCGGTCAGCCGGTTCTGCAAGGTTATCACGGCGGTTTGGAGCCGATGAAACGGCTCAATTATCGCACGCTGGCCGCGCTTCGCGTCTCGCACACCGCCTGGCAACACCTGTCACGCTTCGACAAACCGAACCCGGTCCTCGGCCTGCGGCGCGTGGACGAATTGTGGTATGAAGTGCCTGATCCTTTGCCGCGTTTGTATCTGGTGAGCCGGGCGCAGGTGAGCGAGAACCCGGCGGCGGATATTCAACGCATCGACTTGAAGACGACGGCGCTGGTGACGCATCCGATAGAAGTGGAGGCGGGCGAAGTGGGCAGCGCCGCGCTGTTGCACGAGCAACCCGGCGAGTTACGGCTGCGCGTTGAAGCGCCCGGCCGCCGTCTCTTGGTAATCGCCGAGAGTTACGATCCCAATTGGCGGCTAACCGTCGATGACAAGCCGATGACCGTGGAGCGTGTCAACGGCGATTTTTTAGGTTGCGTCGTCGAAGCGGGCGAACACGACGTTCGCTTCGTCTTCCGCCCACCGAGCGTCCTTTACGGGCGTCTCCTCTCGCGGATCGGCTTCGGCATCGTGCTTCTGATCGCCGGTGTATCCTGTTTTCAAATGCTTATCCGATCACGACGCGCGGCCGGCGCGCGGCCTCCGCTTCGGTCTTGCGAATGAGGGCGTGGACCATTCACGGAATGTTTCCTTCGCCCCATAGCAGGAAGTGCAGGTTCGAGGCCAACGGCATTCAGAATACGTTCGGCGACTTGCGTGCGTGTCAATTCATCGACCCTCGCGCACAGTCTATCGTGCGCGCCACCGTGCCGTCCGGCAGAAATCGTGTCCAAGCCGACAACCGGCACGGCGGAGAGAACGCTGTTGGACGGAACCACCTGTTCCTCGCCCGTACCATACGGCTGTTAGAGACTTTCTATCCCAACGACTCCTCAACTCCACCACGATTCCACGATCCAGCGACTGGTGTTTCCGTCCAGGCAGGTGCTTGGCCTGGAAGTCAACTCAAACGCGATTCTTGACGATGCGCCGCGTCATCCACACTTCGCCGCACAACAGCGCGACCAGTCCAATCAGCAGCCACCACCACAATTCCTGGCGATGATTCTCGCTGATCCACTCCACCGCCAATTGCTCGCGGTCATTTTGATACTTCATGCCGGGAATGAGTTTCGCTACCGCCGCGCGGTCCTCGTCGCTGCACGGCGTCAGGTCGGATTCTTGCGCGTGCTTTGGCCGGACCACGTAATAGATGGTTTCGCTCTCGGCAGGTTTGAGACGATAAACGCCGGTTTCGCGTGTACCCTCGATCCGCAATACGGACCCTTGCGGTAGACGATCCACGGCGGCGAGGAATGCGTTCTTGTTCGCGGGATCGGTGCTGAGCGGTTTCTTGTCGCCCAGCGGTGTTTGTAGGGTGTACTGCTCGATGGTCCCCAGGCTATCGGGTCGATAACGCAATGGCTGACCCGGTTCGAGATTGAACTCCGCCGAACGCGCACCCGCGAGGTAGTAAACAAGTTCATGGCTGAGCGGCACGAAGGCCAGCGAACGAATGAGATCGCCGCCCCACGAATCATCGAGCGGGACCGCGCACACGAGCAGGCGACCGGCGCGATTGGGATCGATCCACTCGATCAACCAGGGATATTCGTCCGTCTCGGAGCGCAGCGCGGCGACTTGCACGCCGGTGGAATGGCGACCCGGCGTACTCAGCTTCCACCAGCGCGGGAAGCGAACTTTGCCCAACTGCGGAAAACGTGCTGGTCCCTGACCGTCTTTCGGTTTCTCCAAAAACAGCCGCAGGGCCGGATGATCGCTTCCTCCCGGAATCGGACGCACGCCATTCTCCGGCTTGCTGACATCGCCTTCCATCGCATCCAGGTGAGCCGGCAGCCAGCCCTTGCCACCACGGTACAGTTGCCCGTTGTAGTAATCCGCCAGGGCACGCTCGCCAAGCGTCACGAGTACGCCGCCGCCATCGGCGAGGAAATGGCCGACCGCCTCTTGCTGCTCCGCCGTCAAGCGAGCAACATTGCGCAGGATCAGAACGCGCGGCCGTGGGCTTCCGTCGTTGTCCTTGCTCGCTTCCGGCGCGGCCAGCAGAGCGGGATCGAACTCGCTGATGGGTACAATGCGCGTTCGCACGACGGGCATTGGGTCGCGCGCCGGCGCCAGCGCATCACGCAGAAAATCGCGGCCTGGCTTCGGTTTCGCCATTGTCTCGCCATCGACGATCAAAACCGGCAACGCCTGCACCACCTCAATGGCGAAGTCCTGCCGATTGTCGCCCGGCAATTCATCGCGAACCGTATATCCCGCCGGCCGCTCTTCCGGCGGCGGATCGACTTCGAGGACGACGCTGACCAGATGCGATCCCGTGGTGGCGAAGCCATGCGCGAACGAGAACGGCACCTTGCCGTTTTGAATTTCCGCCGCGCTCGGGACCGTCAGATCGCGCACCCATTTGCCATCGATCTCCAACCGCGCCCGATGCGGCGGCTTATATGCCTTTTGTCCGTGCAGATCCATCGCCGTGCGGAACACGACTTCTTTCTTGATCGGCAGGACGAGGCGATCGCTTTGCAGCGGTGTCAGCGACCAATTCGGCGGATCGACGTTGCGCTCCGGCGTGACATTGACCACCCAGAAACGCGGCCGAATCTGCCCCTCTGCCGGCTCGGTTTGATTCAGTCCCAATTCGCTCGCCAACAGCGACCAGTGAAATTGACTATCGCGGTCGGCCCAACCGAAGCGCTGCCCATCGCCTAGAAGGATGATCTCGCGTTCCGCGCGTTGACTGCGCGAGAGGATGCCGGCCGCCGCTTGCAAGGCCGGCCGCCAATCGCAACCGCCGCTCGGCGGTGGCAACTTGTCGATGCGGTCCTTGACGCGCTCAAGGTCATGGCTCGGCTCGGCAAGCACCGGTACCACCTGCTCCTTCGCTTGCAGAATGGCCACGCTATCGCCTGGCGTCAGATCCGCGACGAACGCCTTGGCCCATTCCTTGGCCTTCTCCTGCGGCACGCCCTCCTTACCGATCGAACCCATGCTGTACGAACCATCGAAGACGAGGACGACGTCGCGGTTGCCGCGCGGTCCCATGCGGGCGATGACCGAACTCGTAATGAAGGGGCCAGCCAGCGCCAGCACCAAAAGCGCGATCAACCCCATGCGCAGCAGCATGAGCAGCAATTCTTCGATGAATAGCCGGCGGCGCGTCACTTCGCTCACCTGCAAAAACTGCATGGCACCCCAGTCCACGACATCGTAGCGCCGCCGATTCAGCAGATGGATAATGGGCGGAATGAGGATGGCCGAGAGGCCAATCAGCATCCACGGATTAAGAAAGAACGAACTGAGCATATCCGCCTCTTTGCCAGCCCGCAGCGCCAGCAAGGGAATCCCTTGCTGGCGCTGCGGGCTGGTAGGAAACCCGATTTAGCGTTGCCTCTGCCGTCTCGTGAGATAAACCCCCAACGCCTTGTCCACGGGTTCATCCGTGCGCAGCAAATGGTAATCGACCTGAGCGCGGCCGGCCGCGTCGCGCAACTCTTTGCAAAAACGCTGGAAGTTGTGCAGATATTCCTTGCGCAGCCGCTGCGGATCGACCAAACGCTTATCGCCCGCCACCTCCAGATTGCGAAACTGCGTCCATTTCTTGAACGGAAACTCGATCTCCTCCGGCGCGAGAATGTGGAACAGCAACACCTCATGGCGGCGATGGCGGAAGTGTTGCAGGGCGCGCAGCAATGGCTCGACTTGCTCGAAACAGTCCGACACGATGACAACCAAACCGCGTTGTTTGATTTGATCGGCCACCTGATGCCACAACGGGGCCAGCGCCGTCTCGCCGCCGGGCTGTGTTTGTTCCAGCGCTTGCAATACTTGCAACAGATGTTTCGAGTTAGCCCGCGGCGCGATCATGCGGCGGATGCGTGTATCGTGCGTCGTTAGGCCGACGGCGTCGTGTTGATGCAACATCAAGTAGGCCAGCGAGGCCGCGATGTACTGGGCATATTGAAATTTACTGGCGTGCTTGCCCTTGTAGGCCATGCTGCCGCTGGCATCGACGAGCAGATGGCATTTAAGATTTGTTTCTTCTTCATACTCTTTTATGTAGTAGCGATCCGTCTTGCCGTAGGCGCGCCAGTCGATGTGGCGAATCTCATCACCGGGATAATACTGGCGATGCTCGGCGAATTCGACCGAGAAACCCTTGTAGGGACTCTTGTGCATGCCCGTGAGGAAGCCCTCGACGAGGTTGCGCGCCACCAGCGATAGATGGCCATACTTGGCCAGGGACGTGGGATCAAAGGAGACCACCGAATCCGGCATGAGCCTCACCTAAAAGAATTCACCACGAAACACACGAAATACACGAAAAAAAGACAAAATCAAAATACGTAAAGAATCAACCGTAGGCTCTCACCATGTTTAGTTCATAATTTTCTTTGGTTTTGTCCTTGTTTCGTGTGTTTCGTGTGTTTCGTGGTGAAATGTTTTTCCACGTCACGCGCGTTTGACCTTTGCCGCCGCTTGATCTTGTGGTAGCGGCACCGCTTCGATTAACCGCTGAATAATATGATCTGTCGTGATACCCTCAGCATCGGCATTGAACGTCGTCACCAGGCGATGGCGCAGCACCGGATAGGCCACGGCGCGAATGTCGTCGGTGCTGACGTGCAGGCGGCCATGCAGGATGGCGCGAGCTTTGCCGCCGAGAATCAGATACTGACAGGCACGCGGCCCCGCGCCCCAGCTTAATAACTCCGGCACGAACTTCGGCACCCCCGCCTCGCGCGGCCGCGTCGCCCGCACCAAGTCGGCGACGTACTCGAAGACGTGATCGGCCACTACCACCTGCCGTACCACTTCCTGCAAACGCTGAATCTGCTCGCCGTCGAGCTGCGCCTGCAACTCGACATGCTGCGTACTCGTCGTCCGTTTCATGATCTCCATCTCCTCGGTTCGGCTGGGATAGCCGACCTTGATGTTGAACATGAAACGATCGAGTTGGGCTTCCGGCAGTGGATACGTGCCTTCCTGCTCGATGGGATTCTGCGTGGCCAAGACGAAGAACGGTTCGGGCAGATGATACGTTTGCGATCCGGCCGTGACATGATGTTCCTGCATCGCTTCGAGCAGCGCCGCCTGCGTCTTGGGCGGCGTGCGATTAATCTCGTCGGCGAGAACCATGTTGGCGAAGATCGGGCCTGGCAAGAAGATGAATTTACGCCGTCCGGTTTCGGGATCGTCCTGCAAAATGTCGGTGCCGGTGATGTCGGCCGGCATCAGGTCCGGCGTGAACTGAATGCGCTTGAACGACAAATGCAAAATCTTCGACACCGTACTGACCAGCAGCGTCTTGGCCAGGCCAGGCACACCGACCAACAGACAATGACCGCGGCTGAACAGGGCCATGAGTAGTTGTTCAACGACTTCATTTTGTCCGACGATGACCTTGCCGATTTGTTCGGTCATTTGTTGATAGGCGGCGGCCAAATCACGTACGATGTCGGCTTCGTTGGCGGCGGGGTTGACCATGAATGCGCTCTCGTGGAGGTCCGGCGGGTAAGGCAGGCAGTGTTCTCATTCTATCGCCGGTTGTGCGTGGTGCAATCGTGCGATCCAATTTGCCAGCCGAATCCGCGCATCCGCTTCATCATCGGCTTGTACCTCTGGCGTGGGCGAGGATGGCCTGATAGCCTACAAACACCATTTTACGGAGGCTTCCTATCGTGTTGCTTCGAGGAACGGGGCGCGTCTCCCCATCGTTCCTGGCGCTGTGCTTGCTCGCGTCCTTCGGCTGCGCGGGCGATTCGTCGCGGCCGGAATGCACCTGGGGGCGGCGCGGCGTGCAGAATGGCGACATGGTTCGTCCGCGTGCCGTCGCTCTCGACGCCCACGATCATCTCTACATCGTCGATTTCACTGCTCGCATTCAGGTCTATGACTGTGAGGGCAATTATCTTGGTCCAACCTGGACAACGCCGGACTATCGCAACGGCCGACCCAGCGGTTTGAGCATGGCCCGCGACGGCAACTTGATCGTCAGCGATTCGCACTATCATTGTTTCCGCATTTACTCGCCCGACGGCATTGAGCTGCGTAAGTTCGGCGGCGAGGCCGGCACCGCGCCCGGCCAACTCGGCTACGTCAGCGATGTCGTTGAGGATGACGACGGCAACTACTACGTCGCCGAGTTTGGCGAGAATCAGCGTATCAGCAAGTTCGACCGCGATGGCAAGTTTTTACATTGCTGGGGCAGCAAGGGCACCGACCC
Organism: Gemmataceae bacterium; assembly: GCA_035553375.1. GTDB lineage: Bacteria > Planctomycetota > Planctomycetia > Gemmatales > Gemmataceae > JAJPHU01. Next base: position 7,163 of record DATNCY010000233.1, on the reverse strand, counting down.
TGGCCAATTCTCGCGCGCTCGCGCCCTCGCCCTGGGACCGGACGGTAATCTCTACGTCGCCGACGCCTGCAATGATCGCATCCAGGTATTCACACGCGATGGCCGGTTTATCCGTTGCTGGGGCGTCTCCGGTTCGGAGCCGGGCCAACTTAAATATCCGTATGATCTGGCCTTCAACAAGGACGGTGTCCTCTACGTCGTCGAGAACGGCAACAATCGCGTGCAGAAGTTTACGTCCAACGGCGAATCGCTCGGCTGCTGGGGCGGTCCCGGCCACGCTCCCGGACAATTGCATAATCCGTGGGCCTTGGCCATCGACAGCCGCGGCCGCGTTCACGTCATTGACACGGAAAATCATCGGATACAACGAATCGCCTTTTGAAGATCGTTTTGCCGGTTAGCGCGCTGCGCGAATCTGCGGCGAATCGTTTGACTTGCGCTCTGGTGAAGTAATACTTCGGAGGCTTGCCGTATTTCATCAAAGGACAACCTATGCGCTATCTCGCCTCTTCCTCGTTGTTCGTACTGATTGCAATTCTCATTGTTATTACCACTACCGGACCAGCGGCCCCGCAGAAAACGCCTTCTCCCACTCGCCACCGCTTCCCAGACTTCGGCTTCATGCCGACGGCCCATCAGTATGAAGGGAGGGTTTTTCAACTCAGCCAGGATTATCCAACGGCGGCCCCCGATCCGGCAAAGACCCCCGCTTTCTGCACCAACAACTTCGACGAAGTCACCAAAAATTGGCGACAATTCTTGCTGGAAGTTCGCGCCTATTGCTTTGAGGGTAATATCCTGGGCGGCGAGGTCGAAGATGACTGGCGTGTGCAGGATAATAATGTCCGCAAGTGGTATCACATGCCCTGGCAACATTATGGGCCTAACGGCCGCGAGGGCATTCACGGGCTAACCAAGGAGGCACCGGTGCAACCGCGGCAACTTGCCTGGGACCAAACCTATTCGGGTGGCCAAACCTGCGCGATCGCTTTCTATAACGAATTCGGCGGCTACACCATCGGCCAGGTGTGGAAGGATCCCAACCATCCCGCAGCGGGCTTGAAGAAGATCGAGTTTCCCATCGGTGCCGTCATTGGGAAACTCTTGTTTGTCGATGTTCCGCCCGCGCAGGTTCCCTTTCTGAATCCGCCGTTGACCTGGCAGGGATACATTACCAATAACTACGAGTCCACCAATCGCTCGATTCGCAATCTGTCGCTGATCCAGATGGACATCATGGTCCGCCACAAGAACGCCCCGTCGGGCTGGCTGTTCGGCAACTTCCAATACAACGGCGCGAGGAAGGACGCGGACCCCAAAAATCTTTGGGCCAATCTGGTGCCGGTCGGATTGCAATGGGGGAACGATCCGGACATTCGCGACAATGTATCGAATCCGCAGCCGGTGAAGACGATCATCAACAACAAGCTGAAGGAAACGATCATCAATCCCGACACCCGCGAACTGCCGCCAACGCACCTGGGTTGGAATGGAAGACTGAACGGCCCGGTCGATAACGCGATGAGTTCCTGCATGAGTTGTCACATGGCGGCCGAGACGCCGCAGCGCTCGGAAATCAGCCCACTGTTTGAGGCGATCCCACCGCAACCCGGCTCCGTCGCCTGGATGCGCTGGTTCCAAAATCCGAAGTGCGGCCAGCGCTTCGACGACGATGCACTGCCCACCGACTTCAGCTTGCAAATGGCCATCAGTCTCCAAAACTTCCACGCCTGGCGCAATGAGGGATCGAAAATGCTCGCCAGCCAATACACGTCCAAGCGCGTCCGCGCGCGGATCAAGGAACCGATGCCGCTGGCCCCACACATGAAGCGAATGCATTCGGCCACGGACGAAACAGAGGTGGACATCCGCCGCAACTACGTCCGCCCGCAAGGGCCTTGATTTGACGCCATCCCAGCCAATGAATCGGTGTTCCTGGATGCCAACACCTTGATTTATCACTTCACGGCCCATGCTCGCTATGGTGCGGCTTGCACGCGGTTGGCGGAGCGGATCGAGCAACTGGAGATTCGCGGCTTCACTTCCGCCCATGCACTGGGCGATGTCGCGCATCGGTTGATGACCATCGAAGCGATGACTCGCCTGGGCTGGCCGGCGAATGGTTTGGCGGCTCGGTTTTCCTTCAATGCCATTGTTCGCTCAGATTTGCGGGAATATTGTCTTACATTATCTCTTGAAGTAATCTCAAGCCGTCCAGAATAAGGAAGAGAGTCCCCGAAACGATTGCTATATATCCTCCAATCCGTCCAAAACGGAGTAAGGAATGCATCTCGACCTCAATCCGCAACAGGTCTTTTTCGCGTAACAGAGATCGTCGCTTCCACAGCGTGAAGGCTCCGACAAATAGGCAGGGTGCCGCGATAATACTTATTTCCTTGAGATGCTCCAGAGACATACTCTTGCCCCGCTTTTTCCATTCACTCATCACTGGCGACCAGAGGACAATCGAGATGAACACGCTACAGTAGCCGAGGATGGCAATGAAGCGGGCGCAGCGCAAACAGGCTCTCGCCCGTTCCTCCGCCCAAATCGCCTCGTCACTGGCAGCGCCAGGATAGGGCCGAATGCCCACGGCGGGATCAGAGGATTCGGCGGACCGAATAGGCCGAGGAAACAGAGTGACTTTCATCTCTCCGGTGGCAAATTGTTCGCCACAGGCAGGGCACTTAACCTTCTGTCCCGCCAGGATCTTTTGCATGGTCAACTTCCGCTGGCAGTGCGGACAATGAATAACTTCGGCCATGTTCTCTCGACACAACGAGGGTACAGGTGATGAAAGACACGTTCATCCGATACTTATGCGTTCAATGGGCCTTATCTTCTCGCTGACGATTCTCCGCGATAACTTCCCGCATGGTTTGGAAGAACCAATCATCATCGCGCAATGGCTCCAGGTGCAGCGGGGCCGAGATGGGCGGCGACGACCCATTCCCCAACTCAAGTAAGGCAAGGCGGGTTCCGCTGTGCAGGTGGTCCTGAAGAATGGTTTCCAACTGGTGGGCCGCCTCTTCCGCTGTCTCCCCCTCCGCACTCACGCCGAATAGTTCACCGGCCTTGGCGCGGAAGCGTCCCTCTTCAATGGGTTCGATGAGAATGGTAATCTGCATCGCGCAATCCTCCCAGCGAATAACTCCACCAAGGATTGTAAGCACCACGCCTGCGATGCTGCAAGGGTACCGGCTCCGTGGCAAGGAGAGCTACACAGCGAATTTGTTCTTGCGAGAGGTCCGTATCGCCTCCACAATGAGACGGGGAAATCCAAGCATCGAACATCGGCGAAGGATCGACTGCGGATGGGTGTACTCCTCGATTTCCTGACCGCGCACTGGCTCCCGGCCGTGCTGCTGGGCATCGTCCTGGCGATGCTGGCCGCGCTCCGGTTACTGCGCCATCGCCGGATTCGCTGGTTCACGCCGCTGCGGATGCTGAGTGTCGTCATGGCCGTGGCGAGCATCGGCGGACTGATTCTGCCACCGCGCTGGGGTGGCTGGCTGCTCATCACTGCCGCCGCGCTCTTCGTGGGTCTATTTCTCCTCCTCGCCTTCAGCGGCGCGTGGTGGCGCTCGCTTGGCTACGGTGTTGCTGTGCTGGCGCTGCTGGGCGCGGGCGGGTTGTGGCTGAATGCGCTCAGCGCGAGTTTCCTGGAAATGTATCGCGATCTGCGTGGGTTGACGTTTCTGCATCCGTGGTGGCTGTTGCTGTTGTTGCTGGTGCCGCTGTTCTTTTTGCTCAGCGCTCCCCGATTGAATCGCTCGGAACCGCGGCCGTGGGTCGCCGTCGGACTGCGCAGCGCCGGTGTCATCTGCTTGTCACTGGCCCTCGCCGAACCGCAGCTGCGCCAGCCCAACGATCACGTCACCGTTCTGTTCGTCGTCGATCGCTCGCAGAGTATTCCCGAAGAACTGGTCGATGATCCCGGCGGCGGCAAGACGGATCAACGCGAACGCCGTATCCGCGACTTCATCAATCGCGCCGTGGCCCAGCGCGGCGCTCAGCACCAACGCGATCGCGCGGGGCTGATCGTCTTTGGACGCCGACCGCGTTTGGAACTGCCGCCCAGCGATGCGCCGCGCTTCAACTTGAAGGAACTGCCAAACACGCCGGACGGCAATTACACCGACATCGCCGCCGCCCTGAAACTGGCAATGGCCTCCTTTGCCGACGATACCGGCAAACGCATCGTTCTCATCAGCGACGGCAACGAGAACCTCGGCAACGCCGAAGAACAGGCGCGTCTCGCTCATACGCTCGGCATCGAAATCGATGTCCTGCCGCTCGCCGCTGGACAAACCAACGAGGACGAAGTGCTGGTCGAGCGTGTCGAGGCGCCGCCTGTCATCGAACAGGGTGCGCGCGTGCCGGTGCGCGTGCTGATACGCAGTCACAACCCCAATCGCGTTATCGGCCGTGTGATCCTCAAGCAAATCATTGAAGGGCAAAAAGCGCCAGCGGCGGAAGTGAAGACAGTCGCCCTGCGCCGCGGTTTGAACGTCGTCACCTTCACGCGCAAGCTGACCGACGAACAGCGCTCCTACAGTTACGAAGCCGAGTTTTTGCCCGAGCGCGTCGAGGACGAGAAGGGCGAGATTCTCAAGCGTGAATTGCCCGGTGATCGGGTGCAGAACAATCGTGCGGCGACGCATGTGGTGGCACGCGGTCAGCGGCGCATTCTGCTGTTGGAGGGCAAGGCCGGCGAGCATCGCTTCCTGGTCGAGAAACTGCGCGAGGCGGGACGAGCCAAGTTCAAGATCGTCGCCGAGCCGATCGCGCTGCTCGATCGCTACAAGGACCGCGACAAACTAAGCGTTTTTCTCAGCAACTTCGATTGTGTCATTCTCGCCAACGTCGCGGCCGATCAAGTCAGCGAAGAGCAACAAGAAGTCATCCGCGGTAACACGCATGAACAGGGTTGCGGCCTCGTCATGATCGGTGGGCCGGACAGTTTCGGGGCCGGCGGCTGGCAGAATACGCCGGTCGAGAAAGCGCTACCGGTAGACTCGGAAATCAAGTCGTTGCAAGTGCTGGGCAAGGGCGGACTTGTTCTCATCATGCACGCTTCCGAGATGGCGGACGGCAATTTATGGCAAAAAAAGATCGCTAAACTCGCTGTTGAACGACTTGGACCCGCCGACGAGGTCGGCGTCCTTTACTATGATTTCGTCACGAAATGGCATATCAAGCTCCAGCAAATTGCCGGCAACAAGGCGTCGATCCTGGCGCAGATCGACAAGATGACGCCCGGCGACATGCCGGACTTCGATCCCGCCTTGCAAATGGCCCATCAAGCCCTCATCGATCCGAAGAAAGAATTGGCGACCAAGCACATCATCATCATCAGCGACGGCGATCCCAACTGCACGCAGGCTCTGCTGGCACCCATGAAGAAGGACAAGGTGACGGTGACAACCGTTGGCGTCGCCTGTCACGGTCTGAATGAGGATCAAAAGATGGCGGCGATCGCCAAGGCGACCAAAGGCCGCTCGTACTCGGTCAAGGATCCGCGCCAGCTGCCGGCCATTTACATCAAGGAATCGCGGCTGGTTAGTCAATCGTTCGTCCACGAGAAGCGCTTTACGCCACAGGTTTTGTTCCGCAGTGGGCCGACGGATCGCTTGCCCGATCCGGTGCCGCAGCTGGGCGGCTTCGTGCGCACCACGCCGAAGGCATCGCCGCTCGTGGAGGTGTCGATGCAGACGCCGCGTTTTGCCGATCAGGATTTTCCGCTCTTGGCCTATTGGCATTATGGTTTGGGCAAGGCGGTGGCGTTCACCAGCGATGCCGGCGAACCGAAGTTTTGGTCGCGCGATTGGACGCAAGCCGGCGGCGGGCAGGGCGGGTTGTACGGCAAATTCTGGGAGCAGGTCATCGATTGGTCGCTGCGGCCAACCGAGAGTCGGCGCTTGAACATGACAACGGAGTATCGCGACGGCAAAATTCGCATTCTCGTGGATGCACGCGGCGACGACAATCAACCGGATGTTCATTTGAAATTGCGTGGCGGCATTACACCGCCGAGCCAGCGTGCCGATGAAGGCGGTCCGAAACGCGAGCTGCAGTTCACTCAGACCAACAGCGGGCAATACGAGGCCGAGGTCAAGGCCGAGGAAGCCGGCTCGTATTTCCTCAATGCCCAGGCGGTGCGGACGAAGAAAATCAAGGGCCGCGATGGCAAGGAGCACGAGATCGAGGAGGGCGTCGATAGTGTGCGCGCCGGCGTGACGCTGCCGTATTCGCCGGAATTCGCGGAGCTGGCGAGCAATACACCGCTGTTGGAACGCTTGCGCGAGTTGACAGGCGGCCGGCGCTATGAGGAAGACGAAATTCTGTTGGCTGACGCCGCGAAGTCGGGCGCGGTGTTTCGGCCAGCGCCGGAACGCGTCAAAAGTCTGCTGCCGCTTTGGTACTGGCTGGTGTACCTATCGGCGGTGCTGTTGGTGGCGGATGTGGCCGTGCGCCGCCTGGCGATCGATCCGCAACGCATCGCGGATCGAGGACGTTATGTATGGGCGCGATTGCGTGGCCAGCCGGTGCCGGAGCCGAGACAAGCGGAAACCGTCGAGCGCTTGCAGATGCGCCATGCCCCGTCGCCACAAGCGACGCAACGCTTCGAGAGCGACATCGTCCCGCCTGGCGGTCTGCCGTTGGGCGCGGATGCGACCAGCATTCCGCCGCCGCCGACTCCGCCGGCAGCGCAACCCGCCGCGCCCTCTCTGGGTGCGGCACAGCCGGAGCCGGAAGCGGGCGATTATGCCAGCCGGTTGTTGAAGGCGAAAAAGAAGGCCATCGAAGAACGGAAGAAAGACGGCGAACGGCCGGCGTGAGCCTAATGCCATTCAGTTAAGACAGGGCGTAAAATCAAGACCTCGTTGATAAGGGGAAGGTTATCACAGCCTTCCCCTTATCTCCGAGGTCTTGATGTCGGTTCAACCTACTGCTCCCAAGCTCATCCCGCCTGGTCGGTCTGGTGGAAGTGGGCACGCATCGGCTGCTGGAGGCCAGCCTCGGACGCGGCCACACCAGCGAGGTGCCGCTGGCACGCCGTCTGATCGGACACATCCCACCCGATAGTCTGGTCTTGGCCGACCGCCTCTTCTTCGGCTTCCGTCTGATCGCGGCCATCCGTCAACGGGGCGCCCATGTGC
>DATNCY010000232.1:0-4459 GCA_035553375.1 Gemmataceae bacterium | reverse complement strand
AGACCAAGATCCATATCCGCCTCCGCGAAAAACCCTCGATTGCCAGCCCGCAGCGCCAGCAAGGGAAGGGTTGTCCCTTGCTGGCACTGCGGGCTGGCAGGAAATCCTTAGAATCCGGGGCGACCCACCCGAAACGATAACGGACGTCTCAACAGCCCAGCCAGCAGATTCTCGACCGAAATTTCCGCCATGCGCTGGCGAGTTTGTTCGGTGGCGCTGCCCAGATGCGGCGCGATGATGACATTGTCAAGCCGCAGCAGCGGGTGATCGCGCGGCAAAGGTTCCGGGTCGGTCACATCCAATGCCGCGGCGTAGATGGTGTGGTTGGTCAGAGCCTCCGTGAGGGCGTCCGTGTCCACTACGGCACCGCGCGCGACGTTGATGAGGATGGCCGTCGGTTTCATGCGTGCCAGTTCCGCCCGCCCGATCAGGCGATGCGTCTCCGCGGTGAGGGGCAAGGTGAGCATGACGTAATCCGAGGCGGCCAACAGTTCATCGCGCGAAACGTGTTCGGCTCCCAACGTGGCTTCCGCATCGGGCCGCCGTTGGCGGTTGTGATACAGCACCCGCATATCGAAGGCGCGCGCACGCCGCGCGACCTGTTCACCGATGCGCCCCATGCCGAGGATGCCGAGCGTGCTGCCATGTACCTCGCGGCCGAGCATGTAAGACGGATCGTAACGCAAAAAGTTGGGACCGCGTGCATAACGGTCGCCCTCAACGAGTCGCCTTCCGGCGGCCAGAAGTAAGGCGAAGGCCATATCAGCGGTTGCGCCATCGAGGATGCCGGGTGTGTTGCCGACCGGAATGTCTCGCGCCGCCGCCGCCGGCAGGTCGATGTGATCGACGCCCACGCCGAAGTTGCTGATAACGCGAACCGCCGGCAGCCGATCGAGGAGCGTCTTGTCTACCGTGGGATGGCCGTAGGTATAGATCGCCTCGATGTGTTTCGCCCCCGCCTCGTGTGCGGAGGACCAGGGAACCACTTCAACATCGTTTTCCAGCATCCGCAAAACGACGGGTGAAAGCGGAACATCCGCGAGGACACGCGGCAAAGAGTGAGCAGGTTCATGAGGCATGGCAAGGATCCGTTCGTGACTGCAACAGACAGAATTACTAGCCCGGAGCGCCCGCGACGGGTTCTCCCGTCGCCGGCGCTCCGGGCTAGTGGACAGATAATGAGAGCCGCTTAATAAGGAAACGTCTCGTCCATCGGTGTGGTGGCCAACTCAATGAGGAAATCGCCCAGGCGTTCGACGAGTATATCCATCAGACGCCGGCCTTTCTCGGCGGAAGCGGCCTTCGGATCGCCTAGGCCGGTGTTGGCGCTGACGAGGTGCCACGGCCTTGTGATGCTGATCCAGCCACGATTGATCGCCTGCAAACGCGACGGACGCGCCGCGCCATCGTCCGCCAATTCCGGATGAAGAAGTTCGGGAAAGAAAGCTAAACCCAAGCTCGTTTCCACCTCGTCGGCATGTTCGCCGGGATTCTCGAACAGCCCCGGATAGACATCGCGCGCCATGCGAAACCAATCGCAGACGCACAGAAACACTCCGCTACGATGGTGCAACTCGCGCGTCAACGGTTTCAGTTCGTTGCCGCCGTGACCGTTGAGCAACACGAGCTTGCGCACGCCCTGCCGCTGGAGTGAATCGACGAGGTCCGTCAGCAGATGCAACAACGTCGTCGGCGTGACGCTGCACGCCAACGCGCCGGGAATCTGCAAATGATTGGTGTTGACTCCAAAAGGGATGGCCGGCAGCACTACCACCCGCGCCCCGGCCTGGTACGCCCGTTCGCAGGCGCGTTGCGCCAGTGCCTCGACTTGTAACGTGTCGGTACCGTAGGGCATGTGCAAGTTGTGCGGTTCGGTCGCGCCGAAAGGCAGCACTGCCGCCTCCCAGCGCTGCTCGCGAATGAAAGCGTGTGTTTGCTCGGCCAAAATGCTCTCGCGCATCCCTTTCGCTCCTGTTCCAATGTTCAGTCGTCCTCAGTCCGAGCCGCGACCGTCAGGGAGCGGAGGCGTCTACGTTCCCTGACAGTCGTGGCTCGGAATCGTTATAATACGGACTCCCCATGTGGAGGTGTGGTATGCAACGGCCTGGAGTGCCGGCCGCGATGGCCCTGGATGACCCTTCGCTCTATTTCAACCGCGAGTTGAGTTGGCTGGAATTCAATCGCCGCGTCTTGGAAGAAGCGCAAGATCCCAGCGTGCCCTTGCTGGAACGCCTCAAGTTCCTGGCCATCTTCGAGTCGAATCTCGACGAATTTTTCATGGTCCGCGTCGGCGGATTGCAACAAAAAGTGCAATCCGGCATCGCCTACGGTTCCGGTGCCGACCGCATGCCGGTCAAGGACCAACTTGAGCGCATCGGCTCGATCGTGCGCGAGATGACCGACCAGAGCTATCGCTGCTTCATGGACGAGGTGCTGCCGAGTCTGGAACGCGAGGGCATCATTCTGCGCGGTCCGAAGGATTTGACCGAGGCGCACCGCAAGCATTTGGCTGAGATGTTCCGCCGCGAGGTTTTCCCCGTCCTGACGCCGCTGGCCATCGATCCAGGACATCCATTTCCGCATCTGCTTAACAAATCGCTCAATCTCGCCGTCGTCCTCCAACGGCCGGGCAGCGAGGAGAATTTGTTCGCGGTCGTGCAGGTGCCAAGCGTCTTGCCGCGTTTCGTGCCGCTGCCGGCCGAACCGGGACCGACGCCGCGCCATGTGTTCACGCCGTTAGAAACGGTCATTCGCATGCATCTGGCGGAACTGTTTCCCGGTATGCGGATCGACCATGACACCGTCTTCCGCGTGACGCGCAACAGCGATTTCGAGATTGATGACGATGAAGTCGAGGATCTGCTCAAGACCATTGAGGAGGAAGTACGGAAACGCCGGCGTGGGGCGGCCGTGCGGCTGGGCATTGAGGCCGACGCACCCATCGAGGTTGAGCAGTTTCTCATGACCGCGCTGGATCTCGATCCGACCGATGTGTTTCGCCATCCCGGTCTGCTCGATCTGACCGGGTTGTTCCAGATTCACGGGCTGCCGGGTTATCCGCACCTGCGCGATCCGCAATTCGTGCCGCAACCGCTGCCGGAGTTCACGCAAGCGACGAATCAATGGGCCGCCATTCGCAATCGTGACATTCTCGTGCATCACCCTTATGAATCGTTCACCCACGTCGTCGATTTCATCGACGCGGCCGCCAACGATGAGCGCGTGCTGGCCGTCAAGCTGACGCTGTATCGCACCAGCAGCGATTCGCCGGTCGTGCGTGCGTTGCAGCGCGCCGCCGACAACGGCAAGCAAGTGACGGCCGTTATCGAACTAAAAGCTCGGCTCGATGAGGAACGCAACATCGTCTGGGCGCGCGAACTGGAAAAGGCCGGCGTTCATGTGGTTTTCGGCTTCATCGGCTTGAAGACGCATTGCAAGGTCGCTTTGGTGGTGCGCCGCGAGGATGACGGCATTCGTCGCTACGTCCACCTGGCGACCGGCAATTACAATCCGCAGACCGCGCGTATCTACACCGACCTGGGCTATTTCACCTGCAATGCGGATTTCTGCGAGGACGCATCGGCGCTGTTCAACTACCTGACCGGCTATTGCGAGCTGCCGCAGTGGCGCAAGCTCATCGTGGCGCCGAGCCGGCTGCAACCGTTTATGATCGAGAAGATCAGCCGCGAGACAGCCTTGCAGCAAAGTGGTAAGGAAGGCCGTATCCTCGCCAAGATCAACGGCATTCTCGAACCGGCCATCGTGCAGGCTTTGTACAGGGCCAGTCAAGCAGGCGTGCGCATCGACTTGATTTGCCGGGGCATCTGCTCTCTTCGGCCTGGAGTGCCGGGCATCAGCGACAACATCCGTGTCATCTCCATTGTGGATCGCTTTCTGGAACACAGCCGTATTTTCTACTTCGGCAACGACAACGATCCACAGGTGTACATCGGTTCGGCCGACTGGATGGATCGCAATTTGAGCCGGCGCGTCGAGGTGGTGTTTCCGATTGAGCCGCCGGAGCTGAAGCAGCGATTGATCCGCGACATCCTGGGCACCTCGCTGGCCGACAACGCCAAGGCTCGCCTGCTGTTGCCCGACGGCCGTTATCAACGTATCAAGCCGGCGGAGACGCAGCTGCGCATTCGTAGTCAGGAGCGTTTTCTGGAAATCGCGGCTCAGAACGCTTTGCGCCATCTAACGGAGAGCCAACCGCCGCCCATCCCTTTTGTGGAACCGCGGCCGGTCCATACGGGGCGACACCGTAAACGGCAAACGAAGTAGCTTGTCCTGCCAGCCCCTAGCGCCAGCAAGGGATTCCAGTAGATCCAAGTTGCAGCTGATGAGACAAGACAAACGCATGTTCCCTCCAGAGAATAACTTCTGTCACGATTTCATTCCTGGAGGGAAGCATGCGCAACCACCACTATACCATCACCTCACGCCAAGTCCACGACTA
>DATNCY010000231.1:0-6784 GCA_035553375.1 Gemmataceae bacterium | reverse complement strand
GGAACTCCCTTGCCGGCGCTGCGGGCTGGTCCGTTTGTCATCTCACGCGGATTCTCCCTGAGACGTATTGGCGGCTTCGGCAAGCGGAGCGACCAAGTTAAGAATGGTGCCGAGTTGGGCCAGACGCATGCCGAAGCGGTCGAGGAATTCTTGCAGGGCGAATTCGTTGTCCAGGTTATGCTCTTCGTCAGTCAACTTTTCCGTCAGATCGTGGATGAGCTGACCGTAGCAGCGTTCGAGCTGTGGCAAGGCCTTGTGACAGTTCTCGGCGAGATCGGGGAAGTCGTGCTGCCAACGCGACAGAAAGGCGCGCCAGCGGGCGGTCATGTCGTGCGCCGCGGCGGCGGCGCGCTGGTAGGCCAATTGCTCGCGCTGCACCTCCAGAATCTGCCGAAGCAGGTCCACGGTTTCCGGCACCGCCAGAGGCGTCGCGGGCAGGTCGGCGGGTGAGCAGGGGAGTGCGGGAGAAGCGTCAATTTGAAAATTCATAGTTTGTCATTCGGCGTCGTTTCAATTCACGCCCGCCCCGAAGGTCGGGCACCACAATTCGGACATTCTACCATCGCGGAGATGTCAACGGAAGCATGTAGTTGAAGTTGTCAGCCAGCCTTCGTCCACTCCAGGCGAACGGCCGGCGTCAGCCGACTGGTGGGAGCCTGTACCAGCTGGCTGTTCGCCAAAATCGACAGGCCCCCCCCTCCACAATCCACATTGCCCGCTTGACAGTCCTTCGCTTTTGCGTTCACATAAATAAACTGCTGGATAAGATTACGGCGAACCACGATGTCCGCAGGCTCGTAACAACAACAGGGAGAACGTGGAGCTACCAGACCCCCTTAATACTTGCTCGGACGAGGATCTGCTGGGCCGCTTCTGTCGCGGACAAGCGGATGCGTTCGGTGTGTTGGTTCATCGCTATGAGCGCGAACTGTATGGCTACCTGCGGCGCTACCTGGGTGACAGCAGTTTAGCTGAGGACGTGTTTCAAAACACGTTCTTGCAGCTGTACCTCAAGAGCGGCCAGTACGAAACCGGCCGACCCGTGCGGCCTTGGCTGTACACGATTGCCACGCATCAGGCCATCGACGCTCTCCGCCGAAACGCTCGCCATCAGATTCTCAGTCTGGAGCAGAAGCGCGACCACGGTGCCGACGGTGAAGTACGCAGCTTGCTGGACGCCCTGGAAAGTCGCGGCCCCGCTCCGATGGACACCCTCTCCGCGCAGGAACGCAAAGACAAGGTCCGCGCCAGCGTCGATCGTTTGCCGGACTTTCTGCGCGATGTGGTACTCCTGGCCTACTACCAGGGGCTGAAGTATCGCGAAATCGCCGAGATCCTGGACATTCCGGTCGGCACGGTGAAATCCCGGCTGCACGCCGCCCTGGGCAAACTCCAGGAAGCGTGGAGCGAATCGCCCTCTTTTTTTGAAGTGTGACAGAATGGAAGAGAATCTGGTTGGTTATCTGCTCAAGTCGCTTGACGCGGAGACGGAACAGCAGGTCGAAGCGTCCTTGCAGACCTCGCCGCAGTTGCGGACACGTCTGGAGTTGCTGGAACGCGCGCTGGCACCGCTCGCCGCGGACGCCGGCACGCCCGAACCCCGACCCGGTCTGATCCTTTCAACCCTGGCCCTTGTTGCCGAGCATCAATGCCTTAAATTGCCCTCCGCGCCGCCGCCGCCGCGCAATCAGACGGCGATAGCCAACCGGCCTTTGTTGCGGCGGCCTGACGTGCTGGTGGCCGCGCTGCTGCTCATCACGCTCGGCGGGCTGGGCACCTCCGCGCTCGTCCGTGTCTGGCGCGATTACCACAATCGCGCCGCGTGCCAGAATAACCTGGCTTTGGTGTGGCGAACCGGCCTGCAACAGTATTGCGACGCCCACCAAGGCGATTTTCCCCGCGTCGAAGAGAAGGGACCACACGGTGTCGCCGGTATCTTCGTACCCATTCTTTGTGAAAATGGCTTGCTCAGTCCCGATGCAAACATGATGTGCCCGGCACAGGGACACAGCGCGGCAAAATGTCGTCCCATCCGCGAGCTTGAGGAACTGTACGAGAAAAATCCCGGTGAATTCCTCTTGGAAGCTCGGAAGTTGGCGAGCGGTTATGCCTACACACTCGGCTATCGCGATGAGAGGGGCCAATATCATGGCTTACGCTGCGATTCGGGGGATGCACTGCCGATTATGGCCGATCGCCCCGATAGCCGGCTGGAATCGCTTCCTCAACTCAACAGCGCCAACCACGGCGGGACCGGCCAGAACGTCCTCTATCTGGGTGGGAATGTGCAATGGCACACTAACCGCAACGCCGGCATCGGAGGCGACGACATTTTCCTCAACGGCGACAATAAAGTCCTCGCCGGCAAGTCACGCGAGGATACGGTACTCGGCCCCAGCGACGCCAGTCCCACTCCGAAAGAAGAGTAAAACAAATGGCGAACGGCCAGCGTAAGCTGGCTGGTAAGGCATGCCTTACCAGCCAGCTTACGCTGGCCGTTCGCCCATCCGAACGGACCAGAGTTGTTTTTATGGTGTCACCGCGACGGCAATGTCGCCGTGTGCGGTAGCCGGTTGACCGCGCGGCAGTTTGACCACCAGGACGGAACAGGAAGCGTCGCGTAATACCTTCTCGGCGACGCTGCCCAGCACCAGACGCTCGACGCCGGTGCGGCCATGCGTCCCCATAACGATCAAATCGACGCCGGCGTCACGGCCATAACGGACAATCTCGCTGGCCGGGTCGCCTTCCAGCAAAATATGCGTGACGGCGATGTTGGTGTCGATCGGGCGAATCTGTTCGAGTTGGCCCTGCCAGTATTGACGGTCGATCAGTTCATCACCCTGCGAACCGGGCGTGGTAATGCTGTCCGGGTTGTAGACGAACAGGACCGTCACGCTCGCGCCGTGATTCTCGGCCAATGCGATGGCGTGGAAATACGCCTGATTGGAGTAAGACGAGAAATCGGTCGGGTACAGGATCTTCTTGATACGGATCACGCACAAACCTCCTGGCACCAAATGCCGCCCGGGGACCGAGGGATACGGGTTGCCACGCGCCGGAACAGTCCGCGGCGCGGTCCTCTCACGCTGGCAGGAGGACACCGTGGACCTCTTCGCATGATGGTACCACCTGGCAAGGCGTGCGCCAAATGAGGAACCAGAGAATAAGGACGAATGGACAAGCTCGGCCAGCCCGCAGCGCCAGCCAGGGAAGGATTTACCCTTGCTGGCGCTGCGGGCTGGCCGAGCTTGTCCATTCGTCCTTACGCTTCCGGCTCTGATCGAGCCTCCTCTGCCTCCATGTTCGTCGTGTTTCGATGGTCTTCTGGCTTGTCCCGCACAACCAACGAGTACAGCGCGGGGACAACAACGAGGGTGGTGACGAGGCCGGCCAGCAGACCGCCGATGACGGCGCGACCCAGCGGAGCGTTCGCCTCACTGCCTTTTTCCAGGGCCAGGGCCATCGGGAGCAAGGCGAACAACGCCGCGATGGCCGTCATGACCACCGGCCTGGCCCGGATCTTGGCCGCCTTGACGATGGCCTCGGTCGCACCAAGTTTCTCCTCCTTCCGCGTCACTTCGGCGAAGTCGGTCAGCAGCACCGTATTCGATACAACAATGCCGACCATGAAGATAACGCCCAGCAGCGATTGCACGTTAATGGCCGTACCTGTCAGGAACAGCATGGGGATCACGCCGACCAGACCGACCGGCACCGCCGACAGAATCACCAGCGGAATCAGATACGAATCCAGCAGTGTCACCATGAGGAAGTACACGAAGATGACAGCCAGCGTCAGGCCGATGGCGAAATGGTAGAACGTATCGTTCATATGTCCATACTCACCGCTGAGTTTCAGCGTGGTGGCCGCCAGCGGTTTTTTCTGGCTGGGGTCGTCCGGCTCGTAAGGGATCCAGGTAGCTTCGCCCTTCCCAGACTCGCTGAGAGACCAACTGGATTTTTTCTGTGCCTGGCCGAACTGATCGACGACGCGGGTAATGTCGGAGGCGACATGGCCGAGGTCGCGGCCGTGGACATCCATCTGGAGGTCGATGGCTGTTTGGAGATTGTCGTGCGTGACTTCTGAGGCGATGCTGCCGGCCGTCAGTTTCACGAAGTTGCTGAGGGGGATAGGCTGTTTCTGCATGGGGCTGGTGATGGACACATTTAGCACCGTCTCCAGCGATTTGATGTCGGTCTCGTGATACTGGACGCCGACGAAATACTGGTTCTTGCTCTTGGGGTCGATCCAGAAGTTCTTCTTGTTGAACTGAATGCTCGAATTGAGAGCGGAAATAACGCTTTTCATGATGTCTTCCTGGCTCAAGCCCAGTTCGCGCGCCTTGGCCCGATTGACCTCGATGGTGTACTCCGGATAATCCAGGCGTTGAAGAATGCGGGCATCGACGACGCCGTTGATCTTCTTCACTTCGCGGAGAAGGTTCTCGGCCACCTTGCGCGACTTCTGGACGTGCTTGCCTTCGATGCGGATGTTGATGGGCGTGGCCCGGCCCTCGTTGAGCGCGCCGCGAATCGTGCCGCCGGTGTTGAAGGAAAACTCCAACTCCGCGAAGCGCTTATCCTGAGCGAGTTGCGTGCGGAGTTTCTGGGCGTAATCCTGAGAACTGCCCTCACGCTCCTTTTTGAGCTGGACGCGCATGACAGTATCCATCGGCCCGGAATTGGGCGTGTAAGCGGAGGACCAGTCGGCCCAGACGCCCGTTTCGCTGATGACCAGTTCCAGATCGTCGCCGATGGTTTGCTGCACGACTTTCTCAACCTCGGCGATACGTTCCTCGGTTCGCTCGATGCGTGTGCCGCTGGGAGCGCGGACGTACATCTCGAAAGCGCCGGCATCGACTTCGGGGAAATACTCGCGCCGCAGAAAGGGTCCGAGTCCGACCACCATGACGATGAGCAACACCAGGGCGGTCAGCACGGTCAGCAGCCGATGATTCATCACCCAGTCAAGGCGACGGGTATACCAGGCGATGGCGGCATCGATGCCGGCTTGCCAACGGGCGAAGCCGCGCGCGAGCAGCCCCGGCCGATGTTCGCCGGATCGCTCCTCGCCCTCTCCCGGCGAGCGGGGGGCGTTAGCCCGCTGTTGCGTGCGCGGAGGAGGTTCGCTCTGCACCTGCTCGCTTCGGGCTGCATCGTCTTCCGCATGGGGGCCCTCTCTGTGTTCCTGCGCATTCCGTTCGCCTTGCTCCCGCTCACCCTGGGGATGAGCCTGCTCCTTCAGCCAGGTGGCGCAGCGCGAGGGGATGAAGGAGCGCGACAGGATGTAGGCTATCGTCATGGCGAAGGCGACGGCGATCGCCATCGGTTTGAAGAGGAACTGCCCGGAGCTAGGCATCAGGGCCAGAGGCGCCAGCACAAGCAGAGTGCTGCAACTGGCCACCAACTCGGGCAGAGCCACTTCGCTGGCTCCCTTCTTGGCGGCATCGCGGACCGAAGCGCCTTCGGATAAATGACGTTCCGTGTTCTCCAAACAAATAATGGCACTGTCCACCATGGGACCAATGGCCAAGGCCAGCCCACCCAAGGTCATAATGTTGATCGTTTGCTTGGTCACGTAGAGCAGGAAAATGGACGCCAGCACCGCGATGGGAATGGTCAGCACCGCCATGACCGTCATGCGCCATTGCCCAAGGAAGAGCAGAATCACCAACGAACATAGCACCGCTCCTAGAAGCCCCTCAATCTCCAGGCTCTTGATGGACTGACGCACGTAAACCGATTGATCCATGACCAGCTTGAGATTAACGTCCGGCCGGCTCAAGCGCGGCGACCAATTCGGCAAGGCATCGCGCAAGTGATCGACCACGTCGAGCGTACTCGCGCCGTGCTGGCGATACACCGGAATGTAGACCTCGCGCTTGCCGTTGATGCGCACCACGTTCGTCTGAATGAAGTGCGAATCGGTGGGCGTGGCCACGTCGCCGAGGAAGTCCACCTTGCCCGGCTTGACGCGCAAGGGAATGTCCTTCATGCGGTCCACCGCTCGAAACATGGAGTTCGAGGAGAGGGCGTAATCGGTGTCGCCGAACTTGGCGTCGCCGGTGGGCAGGAAGATGTTGTAGCGGTCAATCGCATTCATCACGTCCAGCGGCGACAGGCCGCGCGCCTGTAGCTTGGTGGGATCAAGATAGGCCAAAATGGCGCGGACCTTGCCGCCGTACACGACGGGGGCGTTTGCTCCGGGCGAACTCATAATCATGTTGCGCACCTCGTAGCGTGCCACGTCGTAGAGCGCCGATTCGCCTTGCGAATCGCTGTCCACGGCGATGATGCAGGAGGGCACCGTGTCGGTCGGATCATAAGGCAACACGATAGGGGGCAGTGTGCCGGGCGGAAGATTGGGGATTTCCGCCAGGGCAAGCGACTGAACCTGAGTCAGAGCGCCGTTGGGGTCGGTGTTGCTGTGGAAATAGTTGCGGACGATACTAGCGCCGAGGATGGAACGCGATTCTTGACGGCGGAGGCCGCCGGCGGTTCCCGTCCAGCGCTCCATGCGATTGGTGATGGCATGGGCGATATTCTCGGCCGGCATGCCGGAATAGAAGGTGAGTACCTGAACGCCGGGTCGATCGTAAACCGGCAAAATATCCCTGGGAATCAGCGCGCCGCAAAGCACGCCGAGCAGCACGAGAGAGAGCATGGCCACCGTGACAGCTCGGGGGTTATTCAGCGCGAGTTCGATCAACCAGGTCATGAGAGTGCCTTTCGCTATTCCGCCAGCCCGCGGCACAAGCAAGGGTAATTCGTTTCCTTGCTT
>DATNCY010000230.1:0-14719 GCA_035553375.1 Gemmataceae bacterium | reverse complement strand
CCCGCAGCGCCGGCAAGGGAGTCTTTGCCAGCCCGCAGCGCCAGCAAGGGTGTCTTTGCCAGCCCGCGGCGCCAGCAAGGGAATTGGACATGAACGATGCGTCCGAATCGGCCGGCACTCCACCCACCGTACCGCCTCCCGTTTCCGCTGCGCCCCCATCACCGCCGCCCGAAGCGGGGGCGTTTCATCCGCTGCCGCCGCCGAGTCATTCCTCTCGGCTCGGCTGTGCCTTCGCCTTGTCGTTCGCTCTTAATCTGCTGGGTGGACTCGCCTTGTTGCTCGGCTGTTTCGTCTGGTTCATCTACAACAAGGAAAGTTCGGCCGACATTCCTTTGACCGAACAGCACTACGCCGGCAAAAAAGGGGCCAGCGACAAGGTCGCCATCATCACGCTCGACGGCGTCATCCTCGAAGGATTGCTGGGCTACGTTCACAAGCAGATCGATCAGGCGGCTGCGGACAAACACGTCAAGGTCGTCGTTCTCCGCATCAATAGTCCCGGCGGCAGCGTCACCGCCAGCGACGACCTTCATCGTCGTCTCACCGAACTGCGCGACGGCAACGCCAAAAAGGGCCGCGATGGTAAGCCGCTCTTCGTTTCCATGGGCGGCATGGCCGCGTCCGGCGGCTACTACGTCGCCATGCCCGGACAGACGATTTTCGCCCAGCCGACCACTCTCACCGGCTCCATCGGCGTCTACAGTTCTTTTCCCAACGTCAAGAAACTGGCCGATACATACGGTGTCTCGATGAATACGATCAAGCAAGGCGAGATCAAGGCCAGCGGTTCGCCGTTCGCCACCATGACGCCGCACGAACGGCAAGTCTGGCAGGACATGATCGATACCGCCTATCAGCATTTCGTGCAAGTCGTCGAGAAAGGCCGGCCCGCCCTGGCCGACGGCAAGCTTCTCAGTCCCGTGAAGATAACCCCTCTCCAGGCGGAACCGGACTTCCTCAAAAAAGAGGATAAGCACGAACCGTACACGCGCTACCTGGCCGATGGCGGCATCTGGACCGCCGACAAGGCGCTTGAGTTTCGGCTCATCGATAAAATCGGCAGTCTCGACGACGCGGTCCAGGCGGCTCACGATGCCGCCGGCCTCGGAGAGAAGTACCAGGCCATCCAGTACGAACGCCCCCTTACCCTCTTGCACTTTCTCGGCGTCGGCGGCCAAGCTCAGGCGAATCCAGGCGCCTCCGTCCTCGATCCGGCCCGTCTCGAAGCCGGCTTCATGCCGCGCCTGTGGTATCTGGCTCCCGGAGCCGAGGCGGCTGGATTCCTCGCGGCCGCTCGGATGGGAGACGAAAAGCCGTGAAACGCGCGCTTCGCTCCGCTCTTCTGCTGATGGCAGGGATCGCCTTCCTATTCATTTGGCGACTACCCATTACCGATCGCGGATTTGCTGCTGAGGAGACCCGAGGGCAAGCGTTCGCCAAGTTGGAACGCGGCATGACGCCGGAGCAAGTTCGAGAACGGGTTGGAGAACCCCGGCGAATCGCCCGGCAGATTCTTTATCATCGCCATCTGGAGCAGTGGATCTACGATTCCCCTTTCCCCGCCCGCATCCAGTTCGATTGTCCGCGAGGACAGATGCCGCAACTCGTCTGGAAACAGACCTTTCCCGTGGAGAAAGGCGAGCGCGAACGGGGAGCGAGACACCGCTGACTTCTCCAATGAAACAGACTGGCGGCGTGTCGTCTCGCTCCCCAAGTGTCGGCACAGGACACAAGGACCGCGTTCGCCCTGTAAAGCGGAAAACAGATAGAGTCGCCTTTTCCGACAAATAATCCAACCGAGCCAACGAAAAGAGGTCAAGTTGACCGCGTAAAAAGACCTGCTTATCTTTTTGTCGGATATACTTGGATCGCTCGCTCCCACAAACTGCCGGGAGTGATCCTGCTAACCCGCGGCACAAGCAAGAGTTCCTCATTCCCTTATTTGCGCTGCGGGCTGGCTAAGAAGATTCGGCAGCTCTCTGTTAACCGCGCTTCCGTTGGCTGTTAATCCGACAGCGAAGTGTTCAATAATGATCCAACTTGACAGGGAACGTCCGAATACCACTAGGATGGGGTATCGACAAAAAGGCTTTATTTGCAGGAGGTTATAAATAATGCCGCAGAAGATCGCAAAGAGAGGATAATGGCACGGAGATTGCTTCTCTTGGGGGAGATAGGATCTTTTCCTCATCTTTTCAACCGGAACGGAATGGAGTGAACGCGACTCAGAGATCGGCTCGAACGAGCGGGTTGTCCGGGCGAGCGGACGGTATCTGAGAAGGTCGGGCCGTTGGTCTGACCCAGCAAGCGAAGTATCACCCTTTGATATGAGGTGGTCAATCATGGCACGACGAGACGCACTACTGCGACTGCATAAATCCCTCTTGAGCCGCCGCACGGACATCCGCAAGAAACTGTCCGATGAGTTGGATGGCTTACGTAACCTCAAGGGGGCCGACGCGACGGGAGACACGGCGGACGTGGCCTTCGAGTCGGGGAGTGAAGAAATGGCCTCGCAGCTGGCCGAACTGGACGCGCGCGAACTACACCAGATCGATCGCGCCCTGCTTCGTCTGAAGCAAGGCACCTATGGTTTGTGCGAAGCCTGCAATGGCAAAATCCCCATCGGCCGGCTCAATGCCCTGCCGTATTCGACGCTGTGCATCGCCTGCCAGCGCGAGCTGGAGAAGTATCCCGATTGGGCCGATCGCCGATCGTCCGGCAGCTGGGAGAAAGTCTACGACGCCGCTACGTCCCTTGAAGATCAACGCGAAGTGGACCTTTCCGAAATCGAAATCGATCTTCCCAGCCGCTAATATCTGGAAGCAGTAAGCAAAAAAGCCGTAGGCAGTCAACAATCGACTGCCTACGGCTTTTTGTGTTTCAGCGTTCGTCGCGGAAGGAAAAACGCCGTTCGATTTTTGTTTGTGAATAGACCTTGCCGTCCACTTCCACGTAGGGATAGATGAAAAAATTGAGCGGTGGGCCGGCTTGCTTCGGAACCAATTCGAGGTCGCGGCCGGTGCTGAAGGCGACGCGATTTTCGGTCAAATTGCCGAAATAATAGTCGCTCTGTTGGGGATTCTTGCTCGCCTCCGAGATGTCTACCGGCAGCCAACCTTTGTCTTTGAGGTGAAACTCCGCCCAGCAGTGATAGCCGGCAATCGCGCCGGAACCGTGCTTCGCCGGCAGCGGAAAACCAATCTCGAACTTGGCGGGAATATGCCGCGAGCGCGCCAGCGAAATGAACAGACTATGGAAGTCGCTACAATTGCCGTACCCTTGCTCACAAGCCCACACGGAATCGCCGTTGCCCCAGCCGATGCCGTGTTTGCTGTAGCGCATGTGATTTTTCACCACATCGTAGCAAACCCGCGCTAATGCCATCTCATCGCTGGGCAAGGTCTTGCCCTTGAGCAGATCGAGCGGCTTGCCCTCAATCGGCACCCGGCGGTTGGGTTGGAGAAATCGTTTCAATTGCTGGGCATCATCCTTCGTCGCGTGGTTCGTGGTGCCCTTCACCTCGCGTCGCTTGATCCGATAGACCACACAAACGGGGATCGCGCCCTTGTCGTTAGCCTTCGCCTCTAGATAGAGGATGCGATTGCCGTACTGCTTTTCTTTCTCGATGCGCCCCGCGACGGGTAGATCTTTTGACACCATCTCGAGGTCCTGAGCGGGACCGGAAGAGGGCACCGGCAGCCAAATGCGCGCCATCTGACCTGGTTTCAGGCCGATGACGGTGGCAGCATAGGTGAACTGGAAGGTGCGCACCTTGGGCGTATCTTTCTCGACACCATAAGCGGAGGACGAAAGACAGAGGGCGGCCATCGCGAGGACGAATCGTTTCCGAAGGGATCGCCTCATGGAAGAAACCTTCTGGAAAGCAACGGTTGATGCGGCGACAGCTATGAATGTAAAGAGTGACGCAAGGAACTGTCAAGCGTTCGGCATTCGCTTCCTTCATAGTGGGGAATGGGGAAATTCTCCGTCTTCCCTTCCCTTTCAACTTCATGAGGGACCAACTCTTGACGCAAGATGGCCACGCCCGCCGGAGCCTGGATGCCCAGGCGGATGCGGTTGCCTTTTACTTCCAGAACCTCAACCACGATGTCGTTGTCGATTACGATTCGTTCGCCGATACGACGTGTGAGAACGAGCATGGGTGATCCTTCTCCCTGAAAATGTGTCCTGGAATCATTCTCGATGGTGGCGGCGATTCCATTCCGCCGTCTTCGCATGAGAAGACAGCGGATAAGAAGCAACTATGATGCCGCGCCACCCCTAGATGAGTTTCAGGAGTTTTTCGAGGTTGCGGGATGAAAGTTTTGCATCGATTTCGCACACCAGATGAGCAAAAGAGGGAATGGCATGGAAAATGAGCAAGGACCGATTCGCGGACGCGGCACGGCGAGCAATCCGGCCAACCGTTTTGAGTTGATCCACTACGAGCGCGACGCCGACACGCCGGAGGACGAGGCACCGGCCCCCGCTACACGCTTTTTCCGCGATCATGCCCGCTCCATCCTGACGCACAACGATAGTCCCGATGTTGGTTTCGAGACCAGCATCAACCCCTATCGCGGATGTGAACATGGTTGCGTGTATTGCCTAGCCGGAGATACGCCCATCCTGATGGCCGATGGAACCACTCGACGCCTCGAAGAAGTGCGTGTTGGTGACGCGATCTACGGCACGGTCCGAAAGGGCTGGTATCGTCGCTATGTCAAAACGCGCGTGTTGGCTCACTGGAAAGTGTGGAAGCCCGCTTATCGTATTCGGTTGCGCGATGGGACTTGCCTAACCGCCGGTGGGGATCATCGTTTCTTGACCGAACGGGGGTGGAAGTTTGTGACGGAGAACGTCCAAGGGCGTGGGCAAAGACCCCACTTGACGACTAACAACAAACTGATGGGAATAGGTAGGTTCGCAGCTTCGCCAAATCAAGACGACTACTACAAAAAAGGCTATCTGTGCGGAATGGTGCGTGGCGATGGACTTCTCGCTTCGTACCATTACGATCGCCCCAGACGCACCAACGGCAACGTCTATCAGTTTCGTTTGGCGCTGATCGACGAAAGCGCCCTCGAACAAACCGCCCGCTATCTAGGGGACTTTGGAATCCCCACTCGTGCGTTTATCTTTCAAGAAGCCTCTGTCAACCGAAAGCGAATGCTCGCCATTCGGACCCATGCACGCCAATGCGTGAAACAGATTGAAGACATCATCGCTTGGCCGTTCTTTTCAACTCTCAACTGGTGCAAAGGATTTCTGGCCGGCATCTTTGATGCGGAGGGGAGCTACCGCGATGGCACTGTGCGGATGAGCAACACCGACCCCCTCATCATTGACGCTATCATTCGTTGCTTGGCGCGATTCGGTTTCTCGTTCGTCATTGAATTGCCGCCCGCGGGAGAACGTTTACGGCCCGTAAAGGTGGTGCGGATTTGTGGAGGATTACGCGAACATTTGCGTTTTTTTCACACTATCCATGCCGCTATCAACCGCAAACGCGACATCGAAGGCCAGGCGGTCAAAAGCAGCGCGGATCTGCGCGTCGAGTCGCTAGAACCGTTGGGCGGCTGCTCCCTTCTCTTCGATATAACAACGGAGACAGGCGATTTCATTGCGAATGGGGTCGTCAGTCATAATTGCTACGCTCGTCCCACACACGAATATCTCGGTTTCTCGGCCGGTCTTGATTTCGAGACGAAGATTCTCATCAAAGAGGATGCGCCGGCACTGTTACGCAAGGAGTTGGCCTCGCCGAAATGGCGGCCGAGGGTCGTGTCCATCAGCGGCGTAACCGATCCGTATCAACCCATTGAGCGAAAGATGGCTCTGACGCGGCGCTGTCTGGAAGTGTTCGCTGAGTTCCGCAATCCAGTGGGCGTCGTCACCAAAAATCACCTTATCACCCGCGATAGCGATCTGCTGGCGGAACTAGCCCATCACCGGGCCACCGCGGCGTTCCTGTCGATCACGACACTCGATAGCGAACTGGCGCGGCGCATGGAGCCGCGCGCCAGTCAGCCATCGGGCCGGCTGGCGGCCATCGAGGAATTGACGAAGGCGGGGGTGCCGGTCGGCGTTATGGTGGCACCAGTCATTCCGGGACTGACCGATCACGAATTGCCGGCCATTCTCGAAGCGGCGGCGAAGGCGGGGGCGCGCTGGGCGGGATATGTGCTGCTGCGTTTGCCGCACGGCTTGGGGCCATTGTTCGATGAATGGCTGCAACAGCATTATCCGGCTCGCCGTGACAAGGTGTTGTCCCGGCTGCGCGACATGCGCGGCGGAGCGATCTACGATAACCAATTCGGCAGCCGTATGACGGGGCAGGGCCAGATGGCGGAGCAGATTGCCGCTTTGTTTGCGCTGGGCTGCCGTCGCGCCGGTCTCACCGAGCCGTTTCCGAAGTTGTCCACGACCGCGTTTCGCCGGCCAGGCGGCAAGCAGTTGATGCTGTTTGAGTAATCTTCGCGCAAAGGTATACATTGCCGATGAAAACAATCGCATTGACTGGCAGACGTTCCCGAAACTCGGCCCGCGCTTCCGGCGGTATTGAGACTTCGACCCGCGAAACTTGCTCTGGGAGGTCTTCCTCTTCGCCGATAAGATACCTCGACGATCCCCCGCCCAATCGCGGATGGTTTCTCAGGTGGACACGATGACCTCACCGCAACGTCGCCGATCCGACGGCTCTCGGCCTGCCGCGCGCATGACCAAGGCCGAGCGCAAGCGCCAACTTCTCGCCCACGCCAAGCATCTGTTCGTCACCCAGGGCTATCACGCCACGACCACCGAGAAGATCGCTCAGGCGGCCAGCGTCACCGAGCCGGTACTCTATCGCCATTTCGCCAACAAGAAAGCGCTGTTTCTGGAAGTGCTGGAAGAAGTGCGGGCGGCCACCCTCGAACGCTGGCACGCGGAAACGTCCAGCGTGACCGACCCGCTCGCCAAGCTGCACGCCATCGCCGACATGTATCTCGGCTCGACGCGCGCCCACGCCGTCGAGTTTCGCATCATGCACCGTACACTCGTCGAAACCGACGACGAAGAGATCGTCGCCTTACTGCGTTCCTTCTATCTCGATAGCGAGACGCTGTTGACGCGAATCATCGCCGAGGGGCAGCAAGCAGGCGTCTTCCGCCGTTCGCTCGATCCGCGCGTCGGTGCCTGGGAAATGATCCGTGCCGCCCTGGGCTACACCCTCACCTTGCCGCTTGGCATTCCTCTCTTCACCGAGGAAAACTATCTTCCCCAGGCCATCGATTGTCTGCTGCAATGTTTACTGAAAACCGACGTTTAGGGAAAATCCGAAATCCGAAATCCGAAATCCGAAATCCGAAATCCGAAATCCGAAATCCGAAAGAAACCCAAAATCAAAATACTCAAACTCAAAACATCTCGTTGCTTTGGTTTTGATTTTGGAATTTCGAGTTTTGGGTTTCTTTCGGATTTCGGATTTCGGATTTCCCTCATGTTGGTTCAATCGTCACCAGCAAGCCTTTGCTGGCGAACTGTTCCACGTACAATTCGGCGCGTTCGAGATAGGTTGTTAGAAGGATAGAGCGGCCACAGTGATATGCCTCCCACATCTTGTGAGTCGCTTCGGCGCGCGGAAAGCGCGTCAGTTCCATGACGCTGCGAACGACGAACATCAGGTCATCGATGGCGCTCTGGTTCAGGATAACCTTGTAGCGCGGCAGCTGGCGTTTTTTTTCGAGTGGGCATTCGCGAGCGCTGATTTGACTGGGCAGGCGCGGAATGTCCGGACGCTCAGCGTTGGTCTGGCTCATGAGTGGACCCCTTCTCTTGGTTGGCGGGGCAGAGAAAGGAGCATTGGTGCCAACACACGGACCTTACTCCGTACCCAATTATAAACGCGCCAGCCGGTTCGCCCCAAGCGCCGCTTGTGTACACATCAGGAAGAGCGGGAGAAGAGAGTCCGAATCTATCGTTTAATCCGAAAATAACGAGTGGTGAGGGAGTTGAAAAAGAAGTCCACGGGCCGGCCTATAAGCCGGGTTCTGTCCCGCGTCGAGCGCGGCGACGGTCATTTCTCTTCTCTGCCGGTTGCCCGGCAGCTCAAGCGACCTACCCGAGGGTCGTAACGGGCCGGACCAGCCCTGCCCCCATATTTGGTCTTGCTCCCGGTGGGGTTTGCCGAGCCAGCCTGTCACCAGGCTGCTGGTGGGCTCTTACATTAAGGGACCGAAATCCCCCCACCATTTCACCCTTACCTCGAAATAGTGGTTAGTGGTTAGTGGTTAGTGGTTAGTGGTCGCCGCTTTCGTAAGGTCACTTCCTGGGGAATGGGGTGTTAGCCTCTATTTTCAGAGCTAATAGGGGGCTAACATCCGTTCGCCAGTGGCTTTCTCGATGCGGGATTCGGTCGTGAAAATAAGGGGATAGTTCTTTCACTAACCACTAGCCACTAACCACTAACCACTAACCACTATTTCGAGGCGGTATCTTTCTGTTGCACTTTCCCGGCCCTTCGTTTGCTCCGTTCCCGAAGGAGGGAGAAACTTCGGACGGTGGGCGTTACCCACCACCGCGTCCTATGGAGCCCGGACTTTCCTCTGCACGGTCCCTCGTCGAGAACGCCAAGGCGTCTCGACGACTTTCCGAACAACGACCGTCCAGCCGACCCGTGAACTTTTCTTATTATAGGGGAGTCGTTGCCGACCCGCAGCGCCGGCAAAGGAAATCCCTTGCTGGCGCTGCGGGCTGGCAATCCCTTCTTGCCAGCCCGCAGCGCCAGCAAGGGAACGTCCCTTACCGGCGCTGCGGGCCAGCAGCTTAGGAAGAAGGGGTAGACGTGGGCAGAGCGGGACCGCCGGCGTACAAACGCACGTCCACGCGCTGGGCCTTGGACAGATCGATACCCTCGTGCGCCAGATCGAATTCCAGGCGCGGCTCCTCGCTCAAGTATAACGGCAGACGCACCGTGAACGTGCTGCCGCGGCCCAGTTCGCTTTGCAAGGCCACCTCGCCGCCCAGCAGTTTCGACAACTCGCGGACGATAGACAACCCCAAGCCGGTGCCGGCGTGCTGGCGCGTCAGCGGATTGCCGGCCTGCCGAAACTTCTCGAAGATCAGTTCTTGTTCCTCCGGGGCGATACCGACGCCGGTATCGCTGACGGTCAGCACGAGATCGCCGCCGCCATTCCAGCGGCCGGACGAACCGCCGCCCAACGGATCGACCTCGGCCTTGAGTTGCACCCGGCCGCCCTCCGGCGTGAACTTGATGGCGTTGGACAGCAGGTTCGACAGAATCTGCTGGAACTTGACCACATCCTGGCGCAGCAGCGGAATGTCCGCCGCGAACACCCCGCGCAAGTCGATGTTCTTCTTCTCGGCCATCGGTCGAAACATCGCCAACATGCCTTCGGACACGTCGGCGACGTTGAACTCGACGACGCGCACCTGCATCTTGCCCGCCTCGATCTTGGCCAAATCGAGAATGTCGTTGATGAGGTTCAACAACTGCTGGCCGCTCGACTGGATATTAGCGACCCAGCGCGTCTGTTTTTCGCTCAGTCCATTGCTCGACAACAATACTTCGCTGAAGCCGAGAATCGAGTTAAGCGGCGTGCGCAGTTCATGGCTCATGGTGGCCAGGAAATCGCTTTTGAGGCGGTTCGATTCGTACAGCGCCATGTTCGCCTGAGCCAATTCATCGACCTTGCGATCGAGATCGGCGTTCACTTTGCGCAGACGATCCTGCATGCTGACGAGATTGCGCAACATGCGGTTGAAGGCATGGCTGAGATCCTCGAATTCATCGCCGGTTTGAATCTCGCTGCGCACATTCAGTTCGCCGGCGCTGATGGCGTCGCTGACCTCTTTGAGATGCTTGACCGGCTTGACGATGACATAACGAATGATGAGGTAACTGCCAGCCATGATGAGGACGGCCGTGCTGAAGGCGATGGAAATGAGGATGGCTCGGTTGGTGTGAAAGCCCGCCTCGATGGGGCCGGTCTTCACCTCGATTTTGACGACGGCCAACAAATCGCCTGCTTGCAGATCGGCGTTCGCCATCGTTTGCCGATGACAACCCAGACAGGAATCGGTGGCGCGGACGGCGGCATAGTAGGTGTTGTGGCCGGCCGTCAAATCGAGATAATTATCCTCCGTTTTGTTGACATCGTTCTGAAACGCCTTGATGCGTTCCAGGGTGGCGGGATCGGGAATGTCTTGTTGCCGCGTCGCGTTGGGCTTGAAAACATAGTGCATGTACGAGAAGCCGTGGTTCCAACTACGGTCAAACTCGGCCATCGCCTGGGTGAGTTGTCTCTTGTCGTCGTCGCGCACGGGTTGGCCATCCTCATCCGGCCGGCAAACGGTGGCGAGCTTGTTCTCGACGATCTTGTCCACGAGGACGCGGCAGGTGGTCTTGATTTGATCGTAGGCCAGCGATTCGGTCTGTTGGTGATACAGGTAGAAACTGCTGGTCAAAAGAATGGCGATGAAAGCGCCGAACAGGTAGCGAAACTTGCGCTCCAGACGGTACTCGCCAAGCAGACGTTTGAAAGCGCGATACGACATACGACTCTCGGCTTTCCACTAAAGTTTCCAACCACGAAACACACGAAACACACGAAAAAAATCAAAAATCATTTCATTGCGTCCTGACGCTCACCGTGTCGTTTTCAAATTGGTTTTGATTTTTTTCGTGTGTTTCGTGTGTTTCGTGGTTGGAATCTTCTGGCATGTCGGACAAAAGTGCGACGATCGTCCCGCCAGACGCTGGCAGACGATGGCGGCATCGCAGCGCGGGCAGGGATCGCCGGTTCGACCGTAAACGCGGAACTCGTTCTGATATTCGCCCTGAAGACCGGAACCGCCCACGTAATCGCGGATACTCGATCCGCGCCGCTCGATGGCGCGGCGCAGCACCACGGCGACGGCGCGGCGCAGGCGATCGGCCTCGGCGTTATCGAGATCGCACGCCAAGCGAGCCGGGTGCAAACGCGCCTGAAACAGCGATTCGTCAGCGTAGATGTTGCCGACGCCGGCCACCACGCCCTGATCGAGTAGCACCGCCTTCAGGCAGCGCTTCGTCGCTCGCAAACAGTCGCGCCAGTATTTCGCCGGCAGATCGAACGGCTCCGGTCCCAGGCCGGACGCGACGAAATAATCCTCCAACTCTTGCCGGCTGGGGTACAGGCTGACGCTGCCGAAACGCCGAATGTCGCGGAAACGCAAGTGTTGTTCGCCCTCATCGAGCGGGAAAATCAAATGCGTATGCGTGGCGACGGGTTGTGTGGACGGCGTGACGGTCAGTTGTCCCGTCATGCCCAGGTGGACGACGAGCGTTTTTTCGGCTTCGAGTCCGATGAGGATCCACTTGCCGCGCCGTTCGACGCTGCCGACGCGCTGACCGGCAATCTCGGCGTTCCAGGCCGGACGCCAGCGCGTGCGCAATGCTTGCCGGCTGGCCTGCTTCACGGCCGTCAGGTGATGGCCGACCAGCAAGGGCCGCAGATCGCGGACCACGGTTTCGACTTCCGGCAATTCGGGCACGACTCACCTCATCGTTTTTCGCCGTTAGGATTATAAGGTAAGGGCCGAGGACGCACCACATCGGTTGCTGGC
Source organism: Gemmataceae bacterium (assembly GCA_035553375.1). Lineage (GTDB taxonomy): Bacteria > Planctomycetota > Planctomycetia > Gemmatales > Gemmataceae > JAJPHU01. The sequence goes on along the minus strand of DATNCY010000230.1, from coordinate 3,109 downwards.
TCGGATGCTTTGGCGAACGGCCGGCGTTAGCCGGCTGGTAGGGGCTTCTCACCAGCCGGCTGACGCCGGCCGTTCGCCAAAATCCACAGGAACACCCAAATCGGCGAAGGACGCGAAAAATGATCTTGCTTTTTTCGGAAGGTCTGATTATAGCCCCCCTCACAGTGCGGATGAAATAGGCGCTCGGAAGGTCGATCCGGCATCTCCGGACGGACATTCCATGCACGGATCACGGTTTCATGACCGCCCCGTTGGGGGCGTGGCCGTGGTTCTCGTGACGAGCCGGAGAGGACGACCGAGGGGACGGAGGGATCCCGTCACGGCCGCGGGCGGTTCAGTACAACGGTACCGAACCGGTGCGGCACGGGGAGAGGCGGGAAACTCTGCCGGTCGTGGCCGGCCGCGGCGCTTGGGGACGGCGTTGCTTGGGACAATGTTGGTCTCCAGGCCCACACGCTGGAGCATCCACAAAACCAAGGAGTGGGGAGATGGCAAGGAATAGGGGGGGCGCGCTGGCTTTGGTGGGCTGGCTCGCATTGATTCTTGGGGTGGGGGGCCTCGGCTGTTCGGCGCAGCTCAATTACCTGGATGGGCCGGATTCGCCCGCCGGGGCCGGCAAGGCCGCCAGCCAGAGCAACAAGCTCTCGTCCGGGAGCGATCTCATTCGGACGAGCTATCAACCGTCTTCAACGCCGCGGCCCATGAACGGCAATGGGCCTCCAGCCGCTATCGCGTTGCCGCCAACTATGGGTGGAGAGGGTCCTCCTGACCCTCCGCCGCCTCCGCCGCTGCCGACCGAAAAGGCTAAGACCACGTTGCCGTCCTACGTCATCGAGCCGCCGGATGTATTGTTTATTGACGCGATCCGTATTATCCCCAAACCGCCGTATCACATCGAGCCGCTCGATGTGCTGCTGATCCAGGTGGCCGAAACGCTGCCCAATCAGCCGATCGGCGGTCCCTTCCCGGTTTCGCCGGACGGCACGGTCAACCTGGGCTATTCCTACGGCGCGGTTCGCGTGGCCGGTCTGACTCTGGAGCAGGCGGCGCAGAATGTCCAGCAGCATCTGCGGCGAACGCTGAACAATCCGCAGGTGGCCGTCGCCCTGGCTCAGTTCCGCGGCGTGCAGCAGACACGCGGCGACCACCTGGTTCAGATGGATGGCACCATCACGCTGGGCAGCTACGGTTGCATTCCTGTCACCGGCCTGACGCTGTCGCAGGCCAAGTGCATGATCGAGAAACACCTGTCGCGCTGGTTGCTCAACCCGGAAATTTCGCTGAGCGTAGCCAGCTTCAACAGTAAGGTGTATTACGTCATCATCGACGGCGGCGGTTACGGCCAACAAGTGTTCCGTCTGCCGATCACCGGCAACGAAACCGTACTCGACGCCATCAGCATGATTAACGGTTTGCCGCCCATTTCCTCGACGCGCAAAATCTGGGTGGCTCGGCCGACGCCCGCCAAGGCGAATTGCTATGAGATTCTGCCGGTTAACTGGCAGGTAATTACGCAGGCCGGCGATACCTCAACGAATTACCAATTGTTCCCCGGCGACCGCGTCTATGTGAGGGCGAACTGCCTGCTGCACTTCAACAACCGTCTGACGCAGTTCCTCATGCCGGTCAACAACATGCTCGGCTCCACGTTACTTGGCGTCGGCACTTACAATCTCTTCCGTCTTGCCGGCAGCAGGAACTTCAACGGCGGCGGTAACAACGGCAACAACGGCTTCTAAGAGGCACGAACATTTTGGCCAGCAAGGGTGACTTTGCCAGCCGGCAGCACCAGCAAGGGGAGTTCCCTTGCTGGCGCTGCCGGCTGGCCAAAATGTTCGTGCTGCTTAGAAGTTGCCTTCTCTCGTTGCGCTAATCGTCCCGAATCGTGTGATTTCCTGAGCTTACCGTCCTTAAACAGCCGATACTGCACTTGGACAAACACGCCGCACGCGATTCATGGGTTTTGAGGCGGATTTGACTTCCGCTTCCGACAGGTTAAGGTTGTGCGAAAACTCGCGACACGCGGTGTCGCCGAGGAAAAGAATAGATAATTGACGAATCCAAGAGGCTTCTTCAATTATCAATTGAGAAGGAGACAACTCATGAATCGAGCTTTGCTGATGGTGGGAGGATTGGTCGTGTTCGGGGCCGCGCAGACCGTGCATGCCCAGTACATGCAGCCGCAGGTTTCTCCCTACGGAAACACGGCAACTACTCCCTATATAAACCTGCTCCAGCGTAACGTGAACCCGGCGATTCAATACCAAGGCATCGTGCAGCCCCAGCTGCAAGCCCAGACGCGATTCGGCCAATTGCAGAACGAGATCACCACCAACCGCCAGATGTACCCCACGATAGCGCCGCCGCGCAACAGTGGCGTGGCGGATACGGGCTATGCGCCCGCTCGCTTCATGCAATATCAGCAGTATTACTTCACGCTGCCGACGGGGCGTGGAGCGGGCAATCCGTACGGAGGGAGTGCAGCGGCCGGTGGCGCTCCACCGGCGGCCGGCACACTGTCCGCCACGTTTGGGCGGCGTTAAGCGCAACCCAGGTATCGACGAACGAGATCGCGGGCCATTCTCGCCGCCGCCTTCGCGGCTGGAATGGCCCTTGTGTTTAACTTATTGCTCATGCAGCGCCTGATTGACATGGATGGCATAGTAGGGCGCCGCACCTGTGATGTTCAAGGAGGGACTTCCATGACGCTGAGATCCGCAGCCAGTTCGCTGGCTCTGTTACTGGCTCCCTGTTTCGTGCTGATGCTTCTGGGCCGACCCGCATCGGCTCAAGTGTGTCTACACTGTCCGAAGACCACGTTCTGCCGGCCCAAGGCACCGTGCATCAAGTACAAGTGTGTCTGCCCCAAGCCGATCTGCAATGGCTGTGACCTGGAAAACTTCGGCTATTATCCGACCTGCTGGCATCCCTGGCCGTTCCCGCCGAACTATTCGCACTGCCCGGTACCGCCGACCTCCGTGATGGTGCCGCCGGGTTGCGGCGCGAATCCGCACGAGCAACTACCGACGCCCCAGATGTTGCCCCATCATCCGGCCTTGCAGTGAGCATCGGTCAGCCGCTTGCGGCTTAGCGCTAAGCCGCAAGCGGC
>DATNCY010000229.1:0-8246 GCA_035553375.1 Gemmataceae bacterium | reverse complement strand
GAAGGGCGGTGGGGAGAGGACCGTTTACCAGTTCCCGGAGAACTGCGGGATCCGCTACCACGCCGGCGCGCCGCTAACCCCCCGGTCCGAATCCTTCCTGGTGGAAGTTCTGGGCGGGAACCAGCTGAGGGCCGAAAACGGGACGGTCACCCTCCCGAAAGGGGCTTTGCAGCTCGTCCCGGGCAGCTCCTGGGGGACGTTCACCATTGCCTGCACCATCCCCATCGCCCTGTTCGTCGGTTGGTACATGTATCGGCTCCGTCCAGGGAAGACCGTCGAAGCGTCGCTGATCGGGGCATCGCTGACCCTGGCCGCGGTCGTCGTCGGCAACTGGATACCCGGCTCACCGTGGGAGAGCTATTTCGCACTCGGCAAGGGGCAAACCGTTTTCGCCCTGTGCGCCTATGGTTTTGTCGCCTCGGTGCTGCCGGTCTGGTTGCTGCTGACGCCGCGCGACTACCTATCGAGCTTCCTGAAACTCGGCACCATCGCTCTGCTGGTCATCGGCGTTTTCTGGGCCAATCCCAAACTGCCGAGTCCGGCATACAATCCGATCTTCGTCAATGGCGGGCCGACTTTCCAGGGCCATTTGTTCCCCTTCGTCTTCATCTGCATCATGTGCGGAGCGATCTCCGGTTTTCATGCCCTCGTATCGTCCGGCACCACGCCGAAGATGATCGACAAGGAAAGCCACGTTCGGCCCATCGGCTACGGCGCGATGCTCATGGAAGGATTGGTCGGCATCATGGCCTTGATCGCGGCGGCGTCGCTCGATCCGCAACTTTATTACGACATCAATGTTCCGCTCGACAAGGTGCAGCAATGGCAGCAACCGCTCGATAAGATGTACGCCGAACTGGGCAACGTGGACAGCATTGACCACATGAATTTGGCGGACTGGGAAAAGACCGTCGGCGGTGAATCGCTGCGCGGCCGCACCGGCGGCGCGGTGACGCTGGCCGTCGGCATGTCGCACATTCTGACGAAACCGCTGTCGGAACTGGGCCTGCCGTTCGATACGCTGCTGAAATACTGGTATCACTTCGCCATCATGTTCGAGGCGTTGTTCATCCTCACGACCATCGACGCCGGCACGCGCATCGGCCGCTTTCTCGTGCAGGAAGCGCTCGGGCGTGTGCATCCAAAATTCGCCCAAACCGACTGGTGGCCCAGCGCGCTCCTCGCCACGTTCCTTGTGACGGCCGGTTGGGGCGTATTGGTGGCGACGGGATCGGTGGCGACGATTTGGCCCATGTTCGGCATCGCCAATCAGTTATTGGCGGTGATCGCTCTGACGCTGGTGACGACGCTGCTAGTCAATTCCGGTCGCGGCAAGTACGCGCCGGTGACAATCCTGCCGATGTTGTTCGTTATTGCCACGACAATGACGGCGAGCGTGCAAATGTGCAGTGGTAAGTTCATCGACCTGATACGACAGGGACAGGTGCTGACGGGTGCGCTGAGCCTGGTCATGACGATCTTCGTGATAACGTGCGTGGCCACACTGCTGATCTTGGCCATCAGCCGCTGGGTGCTGGTGGCGAAGGGGCTGGTGCCGTTGGCGAAAGAAAAGCTCTAACCACAGAGACACAGAGGCACAGAGGCACAGAGAAGAAAACAGAAAAAATGTTTTTCTTCTCTGTGCCTCTGTGTCTCTGTGGTTAGTTTATTACGGTTTGGCCGCGCCTTGGCGGAACAGGACGAGATCGTGGCGGCGGATGATGACGCCGGGCTGGGCGTCGTTGCGCATGCCCATCGTGTAGACGCCGAATTTGCCGGAGGTCGTCTCGGCGATGTACAGCGCCGCCTGGCCGTGGCTGATCTGCCCCGTGGTCATAAGGAAATGCACATTCTGGCGCGGCGGCAAACCAAATTCGGTGACTAAATCTAACTCGGCCCAACCGACGATCTTGCCGCCGGTGCGATCAATGACCGTGCCCAGCAATTTGCCGGCGCGATAATCGAGCAGCCAAACGCCGTCCAGCGGCGATTTCACACTGGTGGCTACCGAGCCGGTGCAGAGGATGTAATCGTCATAGCGGTCGCTGTTGGCGGCCCCGGCGCGCGGCTGATGCCCGATGAGCAGGGCGGTCGCCAACACACCCAGGAGTAGACCCACGGTAAGCCATAACAATCGTCGGACATCGTTCATGGTCCTGTCTCCTCCGTGGCCTCGGCCATCCACCGTCCTCTCCCATCTCGGCCGCGCACTATAGCAACCCGCGGATTCGCTTCAACAACAGTTTCTCGAATACCGTGGGCACGCAGTGGACTTGCCCCACGCCAACCGCCCCGCTACCGTACAATCTCCGTGCCGTGAAAATTTCTCCTCTCGCCATTTCTTCGGAAATCGCCAGAAAGCGAGGTTTGCCATGCTTCCAAAATTGCGTGGATGCCGCTGTCTTCTCGGATTGCCGCCGTTGCTGTTGCTCGTCATCGCCCTCGGCTGCGTGCCGCCGGTGCGGACGCCGGAAGCCGGTTCCGGCGATTATCTCTTTTGCTTCTGGAACACCGAGAACTTTTTCGACAACAAGCTGAACGGTTGGCACCGCGAGCCGGACAAGGGTTTTGATCGCTGGTTCGCCGAAGATCAAGGAGTGTTCGAGCAGAAAGTGAAGAACTTAACCGAGGTGCTGGCACCGCTCAATGATGGTAAAGGGCCGGATATTCTTGCTTTGGCTGAGGTCGAGGCCGAATCGAGGGCGGCCGAGGCGCTCGTTGAATCGTTGAACAAGAAGATCAAGGAAGGGACGCCGCCTTACACGCACATCCTGAAAAAGAACCCGCACGGCGGCCGCGACATCATCACGGCGATCATCACCCGCTTGCCCGTCGTCGCGGATCGGACGCAACTGCTCGGCAAACGGCAGCGCATGCTCGAAGGCCATATCAAGGTGGATGGCCAGGATCTGACGGTCCTGGCAACCCACTGGACCTCGCGCGTCTCCGACAAGGTTGGCGAGGGCCGCGATAAATATGCCGATCAAATTTACGGCCGCTTTCGCGGCATCTACAAGGCCAACCCTGACGTGTCGCTGCTGGTGTGCGGCGATTTCAACGACAATCCCGACGATCCCAGCGTCAAGGATCATTTGCACGCCACGGGCGATCTCGCTCAGGTCAAGGCGGGTGGCGATCCGCCGATCCTGTATGATGTATTCGCCGATCTTTGGGCGAAGAACAAAAACAAGGAAGAGAAGGACAGGGTAGGCACGCACTTTTATCGCGGCAAACCGTTTATCTTCGATCACCTTGTCGTGTCGCCGGGCATGGTCAACGGCAAGGGCGGTTGGCAGTGCCAGGTCGAAACGGCTCAGATCATCACCCACAAGGACCGCTTTGTTGTGCCGCGCGGCCGCAATAAAGGCCACCCGCTGGCATTCGGCAACGAGAAAGAAAAAGTACCACTGAACGCACGAGGTGTCAGCGATCATCTGCCGGTGACGGTGCGGCTGAAGGTCACGCGATGAATACAAAATTCAAATTTCACCACGGAAAACACGGAAAACACGAAAAAAATGCACAGATACAAAAACGCCCCCGAAGTGACAGATCTATTTTGCTTGTGGTGTCGTTTTTGATTTTTTCCGTGTTTTCCGTGTTTTCCGTGGTGAAATGTATTGTTTTCACTTCCCCGACTCGAACTTTTCCAGTTCGATCTCGGTTGTGGCATCGCCTACCTGAATTACCTGCTTAACCATGCCGACGCCGCGCGCGTAATACGTCGTGATCGTTGGCTTGAGGGCGTTGACTTCCAGATCCTGACTGGTGACGCGAACCGTCTCGTAGTCGCCGGCGGCCACCTTGATTTTTTGCTCGCCGATCGTGAACGCGCCGCGAAAGATCTTGCCGTCTCCCTTGGAATCCACTTTCCAGGTATCTCCCTTCTTGGGCGGCAGTTTCAGCACACATAGGGGCGGTTTCGGCGTTTGGGTAACGACTTTGCCGGAAGATTGCTCAGTCAGGTCATGGCTATAGACCCCGTCGGCGGTGACGGTGAGATGTTGCGAGGCGACAACCTTGCCGTCTCGATTCACTTCGAGACGAGCGCAAAGCACCTCGCCAACTTTTTCATGCCGCACAACGCGGATGGTGAACTTGGCATCACCGGACTTGTAGTGCCAGATCGTGCCCACTTGCAGCGGATAATACGGCGTCCGCGTCAACTTCGAGGGATCTTGCGCCGGCAGGTTGGCGGCGAGGACGAACAGAAGCGAACCGACGAACAAGCTACACGCCAGCCATTTCATGGATCTCATTTCAAGATTTTCCTATCTGTACTTGCGCTTGCTTCGAGGGCACTTTGACGTTCCAGGCCAGGTGTAGCCAGGCCAGGGTGCGAATAACGACATAGCTGACATCGATTTGCCACCAACGCAAACCGTGCCGAGCCGAGGTCGGGAAAGCGTGATGGGTGTTGTGCCAACCTTCGCCGAGAGCGAGGACGCCAAAGAGGAAATTGTTCCGGCTATGGTCGTCGCTGCGGTAGGGCCGCATGCCCCAAAAATGACAGACCGAGTTGACGCTCCAGGTAATGTGGTGGACCAAAAAGATGCGCGCCAGGCCGCCCCACACCAAACCAAACCAAACGCCCGCCCAGGACAGTGTCAGCAGGCCACCCAGAATGGCCGGGATCAACAAGCCGACCAACACCCAAACGGGAAACAATGCGCTCACCACGCGCAAAGCCTTGCTCCGGCGGAGATCCTTCACGTAGCGAGCCAGGTCGGGTGGGTCGGCCTGGAATATCCAACCGACATGAGCATGCCACAGACCATGTAACAGGCCGAGGATGCCGTGACCGTGCAGGTGAGGCGAATGCGGATCGCCCGGACGATCGCTGTGCGCATGGTGCCGGCGGTGCAGCGCCACCCATTTCAAGAGCGAACCCTGCAAGGCCATTGAGCCGAGGATGCCGAAAATAAATTGGACGACGCGATAGGTTTCAAAGGAATGATGCGTGAACAGACGGTGGAAGCCAACGGTGATCCCCAACGCGGTCATCAGGTACATGCCCGACAGGATTCCCAACTCGACCCAGCTGAAGCCTCGTCCCCACAAAAAGAAGATGGCGGCTCCCAGGCCGAGAAACGGCAAAATGACCGCGAGCAAGTTGGCCACCCATAAGGTTAGCGAAAGCTTCCCGGAGGGCGCATCAACCGGCGGCAATTCGGCAACAGGGTCGGCGACTGGAAGAACGGTTGACTCAGACATCACGAAACTCCCGGCACAATTCGGGCGGAATCTCTCCTTCCTCCATCCTACAGCATTACCGCAAATTTTGCGCCTTGAGCTTTCGGCGCGACGGCCACACACGCCGGTTGTAGCAAGTGTGCCACGCGCTGTCCTGCCCCTCTCTCTCGTTCCCGCACAAATCGCATTGCGACCTTCGCCATCGCCACGGCACAATCGAGGTAGTCCAGCGCCATCGGCTGTCGCCTCGCATGGGGGGAAGTGTGAACACGATCGCGGAATGCACCGTGCCCGAAAAAATACTCCTGGCCGCCTTCCAACTCGAAGAGCAAGGCCAGTCGCCCTTTAGTGCCGAGGCGCTCATCGTCAGCGCCTGGCAGGAGTATCCGCGCACCTTCGGTTTGAAGGGCTATGACGAACACTATCCCGACTCGAACAAGGTGCTGGCCAGCATCATGGGCGAGAAGGGGCTGACGCGCCGCGGCTGGCTCAGCAAGCCCGGCCAAAAACTCTACACCCTGACCCACGATGGCCGCCGCGTCGTGCGCCGCCTTCTGCAAGGCGACGATCAGCCGGTCACGAAGAGCGATCGGCCCGTTAAGTTATCGCGCGATCACGATAAGCTATTGCAAGGACTGTTTGTTGCCTCCGCCTACGAGAAGTTCCGCGAGGGCCGGCAGCAAGAATTGACCTTCGCCGATGCGTGTCGCTTTTGGAGCATCACCGAAAACCTATCCGGCGATGCGCTCGATGGCCGTCTCGATCATTTGCGCGTCGCCCTCGCCGAAATCGAACGGCAAGTCGGTCTCGGCAGTACCAACCTCGGCGATGGACACAATATCACCTGTGATGACATCGGGCAGATAAGCGGTATTCACAGCCATTTGCTTCAGCGCTTCAGCCGGCACCTCACTTTGTTGCGCAACCGGGCAACCCGTCCCACTTAATGCAGAATGCAGAATGCAGAATGCAGAATGAAAACCAGATGCGTTTTTCATTCTGCATTCTGCATTCTGCATTCTGCATTGGGGATGACTTCTGCATTAGAGTCGAAGCGCAGCCGCGAGCCGGCCACGTAGTCGGCGTTGATTTCGATGCTCAGCCAGCGTCGCTCCAGACGCTCGGCGACGTGGCCGGTCACGTTGCTGCCGGCGAAGGGATCGAGTACCAGATCGCCTGGTTCGGTCAAAAAGCGAATGAAAAACTCCGGCACCGGAGCGGGAAACCGCGCTGGATGAATCGGCAGACCGGCGGCGCGGCAGCGACGAAAATACGCATCGCTCGAACGAGTGTTCGGCACTTGTAGCATGTTCGGCGGGATGGCGCCGCCGTTATCGCGACGGAAGTGCGGCCCGATGTCGTGCTGCGAGGGACGCTTGGCCGTCTGATAGCCGTCGCGCAAGAGCCGGCGCATCGAGGGACTGTACGGCCGCAGCACCCGGCGATTATCGGCGCGCGGCGTCTCCGTCTTCGACAACCACCATAGCGTATTGACGGCGTCCTTGACGCGCGTGCGGCGGATCGTCACCCACTCGGCCGGTGTCGGCAGTTTGCTGGGGTTGTACCAGTAGAACTCTTGAGCGAGATGAAAGATCTTCGAGAGGCGTAAGATCAATTCGTATTGATAGAGCGAACGGGTGCCGCTGCCGCGGTTCCAGGAACCGCCGAGATCGAGTACAAAACTGCCGCCCGCGTCGAGGACGCGATGAATCTCGACGGCGAACGGCCAAAACCATTCGACGTAATCCGCCGCATCGACATTGCCGTAGGCTTTGCGTCGCCGCAGCGCGAAGGGCGGCGACGTAAGCACCAGGGCGACCGAGTCGCTCGGCAGTTTTCGCAGCACGTCCAGGGCGTCCGCTTCGTGGCATTCTCCCAGAGCCGTGGCGTAGCGCGGCTCCGATCCGGTCTCGATCATGGCGTTCCTCCTTGAACCCGTCCGCTGCTCGGACGCCGGCTGCGAAATCCCTTCGCTCCGTGGGCCTATTGATACCAGAGAAGACCGCGCAGGCGGAAGGGCTATATGGGCTGACAGAGCGCGGCAGGAGAAGATAGAATGAGGCCATGCGGCAGGGATTTCGCTGGTGCGTCGAGGGTTTGACGATGAAATCGCCGTTTCCGGGCATGGACCCGTATATCGAGAGTTTCGGGCTATGGGGGGATTTCCATAGTCATTTGATCGAACGAATCTACGAGCGGCTCGCGGATGCGGCTCCACAACGATATTTCGTTCGCACCGGGGAGCGTTCGTATCATGTGGTGATCGAGTCGGATGAAAAAATCGAGCGTCACTTTGTTCCTGATGTGAAAGTTACCACAGGCACAAGAGATAAGAAGCCCCGGAAGAAACCCGGCGGCTTGGCTGTAGTTGAGCCATCCGCTCACGAGGGGCCGATGATCCTGCGTGCCTTCGTCGCCGACAAGCAACGCGAGAATTTCATCGATATTTATGATGCCGATCCCGAGCAACGCTTGGTGACAACGATCGAAGTCTTGTCGCCTTCAAACAAGCGTCCGGGTACGGAAGGATGGGATCAATATCAAAGCAAGCGTCGAAGCGCGTTGCTGGGGGGTGTCAATCTCGTGGAGATCGACCTGCTGCGCGGCGGTCAGCGCCCGCCAATGCTCGATGCGTGGCCAGAATCGCCGTACACTTTATCGGTGGCCCGGGCGTTCCGCGATCAGCGCTGTCACGTTTGGCCAGCCTATTTCCAGCAACCGTTGCCCGCGATTTTTGTGCCGCTGGTGGAACCCGATGCCGATATTCCGCTGCAACTCCAGCCGATGATCGAAGCGATTTACAAGAGATCCCGGTATGCACAAAGCATCGATTACCGCAAACCGTTGACTCCGCCGCTAAATGCCGAGGAGGCGAAATGGCTGAAGGGACGCCTACGTGAACGGCAAGATCAGACATGATTACGCGGCTCAGGCGGGCGCAACGTCGCTATCCTCAATCGGTTGGAAGTCGGCGGCGCGGCGGAGAAGACGATAGCGCGCTCGCTCCAGACCGAGTAGTTCCTCGAACGTCGCGGAAACCAGTTCGTAATACA
>DATNCY010000228.1:0-3588 GCA_035553375.1 Gemmataceae bacterium | reverse complement strand
TCGTGGAGCGTCTGCTGACGGTGATCGAAACCTGCCGTCGCCAGAACCGCGATGTCTTCGCTTGGATGACAACTACTGTTCAAGCTCACTTTGCCGGTCAATCAACACCGTCCCTTCTGTCCGAGGTCTGAACGGTTACGGGCTGACCTTCCATGTTCGCTCGCGTATGCTCCCGATGGTAAAACTCTCGCGGCGATTGGAGGAGTCGGTCCGAAAGGTATCGCGGATAAGACTATCTACCTTTGGGATTTAACTTTGAAGCGGAGCAAAGTTACGAAGCACACATTTCCATTTCAACCATCCGCCATTGCCTTCTCGCCCGATGGACGAACATTAGCGATTTGCACAGCATTGAGCGAAATCCAGCTGTGGACCATCGCCCCGGGCAAGGAAGGCCGGGCATTGGTCAAGACTCCCATCCACCTAGAGAGTCCTGGATTCCTCAGCCTCACATTCTCCTCAGATGGGCACACCCTGGCAGGGGGTGGGGACGGGATTCGCCTTTACGACTGGAGCAGAAGGCAGCAATTGCTTAATTTTTCGGCTCAAATCAACCCTGTTGTCTCAATAGCTCTCTCTCCCAGCGGCCATATGCTCGCTTCGTGCGGGGGTGCTTATCCGAGACCGGATGATACCATTAACGTATGGGAAACGGCCACCGGTACTTGCATTCGTTCTCTTGATGGACTTAGCAGTGGTATTGGCTGTGTCGCCTTTTCCCCGGATGGTCGTTTGCTCGCTTCCGCAGGCGAGAATGGCTGGACTCTACGCATCTGGGATGTATTCAGTGGCAAACAAGTAGCTCACTTCGCCGGACATCGCGGCCCTGTTTTCTGCGTCGCCTTTTCCCCCGACGGAAAAACCCTGGCCTCCGGCAGTGCGGACACCACAATCCTCTTGTGGGACGTTAGCGGGTTACAGGTCAAGCTGCCCTCCACAAAGTCCAACCCAAAGGTGCTGACAAGTCTCTGGACCGAAATGCGAGCGAAGGAAGCGTCCAAGGCTTATCAGGCACTGTGGGGTTTGGTAGGTGCTGGTGATAACGCCGTCACCTTCCTCCGTCAACAACTCTCCCCTATTCCGGTGCCGGATACGAAGTCCATCCAGCAATTAATCGCTGATCTAGACAATGACAATTTCGAGAAGCGTGAGGCCGCAACCGCACAACTGACGAAGCTGCGAGAGGTCGTTGAACCGGCGATGCATCAAGCGCTGCAAGCGAAGCCTACACTCGAAGCCCGAAAACGCCTGGAACGCTTGCTTGCGGAACTCGCAGAACGGCCCATACCAGAGGGAGAACTTCGTCAATTGCGTACCCTGCACGCCCTCGAACTCATCGGCTCGCCCGCCGCCCGCGATTTGCTCAAGAAACTCGCCTCCGGTGCCCCCGGCGCTGCCTTGACGCGCGATGCCAAACTCGCTCTGCAACGTCTCGAACGTCGGGCCAACAAGCCGTAGCCACGGACGCAGCCCATGTCGCAAGATCCGCTGTCGCTGTTGTGCATCGAGCCGCGCTTTCCCGGACGACTCGGTGCCGTCGCTGATTGGCTCGTCCGCAAACGCGACTATCGCTGCCAGTTCTATTGCACCAGCGCCATCCGCGATCGCGGCCACTGGCCCGCCTCAACCGGACGCGGTATGGAGGTCATTCAGTTCAACGTCGGCGGCGTGGCCCGCCAACCTTCCGTGGCGTGGACGCGCGATCTCGAACGCGGATTGTGCTACGCCTACGGCTGCTGGGAAGTCCTCCACGCCCGCCGGCCACGCGGCATCGATGTCGTTCTCGGACGCTCCGCCCACCTCGGCTCAACCCTGTTCACGCCCGTGTTTCAGCCGCGTTTGCCCATCGTCCATTTTTTCGATTACTATTATCACCCCCACGCCCACGACGTGACCGCCGACCTGGGAGCGCTCATACCGCCGGAGTATTTCCACTGGCGGCGCACGACCAACGCCATGGACTTGCTCGACCTGGAAAACGGCATCTACCCCTGGACGGCCACCGCCTGGCAACGCGATCTCTTCCCACGCGAATATCGCAACGATTTCCTCGTCCTGCATCCCGGCGTCGATACCCGGCTCTTCACCGACCGTACCGGAAGTTCGCGTCTCGTCAGCGGCCGCTCGATCCCGTCCGGCCAGCGCGTGGTCAGCTTCGTCGCCAGCCGTCTCGACCGGCTACGCGGCTTCGATCGCTTCGTGGCGCTGGCCAATCGCTTGATGGCCGAGGATCCCGATGTCTTGTGCATCTCTGCCGGCGCCGCGCCCGTTGAGCGCGGTCTCGATGTCGAATTTTTCGGCAAGGATTACGCCGCTCATGTCTTGAGTCAGACGCCGCCGCACGATCCGGCCCGCTTTTGGCTGCTCGGTGACATTCGTCCCGCCGTGGTCGCCGAGTTGCTGGCCGCCAGCGATCTGCACGTCTATCCGAGCCGGCCTTATCCGCTGGCGCAATCGCTGCTCGAAGCGATGGCGTGCGGCCGCGTTGTGCTGGCCTGGGACAGCGAGCCAATCCGCGAAATCCTCACGCCGGGACAAACGGGGCTGATCGTGCCGTCCGACGATGCCGAGGCACAATTCCAGCAGGCCCGCGCCGTGCTGCGCGAGCCGGCAGAGCATGCGCCGCTGGGCACGGCAGCTGCGGCATTGGTGTGCCAGCGCCACGCCCACGATGTCACGCTGCCGAAGTTGGCCGAACATTTGCAGCATCTCGCGGAACGAGGAGGCTGAACACGTCATGCACGTCCTGTTCGTTCATCGCGCCTTTCCGGCGCAGTTTGGCCGGCTGGCGCTCGAACTCACCCGCCGCTACGGCTGGAAATGCAGCTTCGTCATCGAACATCTATCGCGCTGTCCCGAACCGTCGCCGGAGATGCTGCGCCATCTCGATCTGCACTACCTGCCGCACCTGGCGTCCGCCACCGGCCCTTCGCCGTGGCCGCAACGCTATGGGCAAGTAATGGAGCGTGCGCAGGCGCTCTTCGAGACGGTCCGCGCTCAACCGGCGCTGCGGCCGGACCTTGTCGTTGGACACGGCGGACTGCTGCCGACGCTGTTGCTGCGCGATCTGCTGCCGTGCCCCTTCGTGGATTACTGCGAGTATTACTTCGCCGCGGAGCATCGCGATCTCAGTTATCGCCTCGATCTGCCGGCTGTCGAGCCAGCCGGGTTTTACCCGCGCTGCATCAACGCGGCGACACTCGTGAATCTGTGCGCCTGCGATTCCGCTTACGCGCCGACGCGCTGGCAGCGCGATTCGTTCCCCGCGCGCTTCGCCAACAAGATCGAAGTGCATTTCGATGGCATCGATACCGAACTGTATCGACCGCATCCGGGGCCGCGTGTCGTGGCTGGACATGCGCTGCCTGCGGGCAAACAGATCGTGACGTTCGTGGCGCGCGGTCTGGAGTCGATGCGCGGCTTCGATCTTTTTCTGCGTGTGGCTCAGCGTATCGCTCGCCAACGGCCGGACGTGCTGTTCGTCGTCGTCGGCCAGGGACAGACGAACTACGGCTGGGATCCGCTGTTCACTGGCGGCGACTCGTTTCGGCAATGGGCGCTGAAGCAGGGAACTTACGATTTGTCGCG